>CAYGRO010000001.1:0-9479 GCA_964352335.1 uncultured Gammaproteobacteria bacterium
GACGAGAAAGGTGTTCAAAAAATGAACTCTATAGTCAATGTAACTCTTTTTATTTTTGTGCGCAATTGTTGATAAGTTTTGTTTTAGTGATTCTGTGTTTGCATAATCAAGATAATCACTTAGCCTCCCCCGCCCCTCCCTTTGCAAGGAGGGGAGGAATAACATCACGTTACTTCCCCCTCTTGAGTTAGGAGGGGGTTAGGGGGTGGTAAACAAAAAACCCCACTACTAGTGAGGTTCCTATTTTTGAATTGAGAGTATTTTATAATCCCTGCATTAATTGAGATTGTAATTCTGGTAAATCTACCGTACGGATTTCATGAATATCTTTTTTGATATCAAAATACGTAATTAAAATAGCTAATCCAACAAGCAAATGTACTGCTAAAATGAAGATATGAGTTGTGTGGTCAGGTTTTGCCATACAAAAAATGAACTGAATGATTACGTTTATAGTATACCAAAATGCTTTTGTAAAATAAAGCAAGGTACCGCGCGTCTCACGACGGGCAATACCTTGCAGTAGTTGTTGTTGGATCAGGCTTAGGAAGCCTTCACCTTTGCGTCAGTCAAACGGACCTTCGACATGACTTGCGAGATCGGCACGAGAACGCCGAGCATCTTGCTGTGGTGACGAGCGCATTGGTAGCAAACCGCAGACTCGTTGACCTGGCTCATGGTCGGCAGATCACCATTGAGACGTTCCTGCAACGACTCAATGGTCTGACAAACCAAGTCCTTGTGGTCATATCCCGTACAGCAGTACGAGCACTTGGTCGAGCCAGACGGCACCACCTTCGTGTCCTGTTGTGACCTCTCTGCTCGCTTACGAGCCGGCCCCATGTAGAACATGAGGCTCTTGAACGTGATGGGCAGCTTGCCCATCACCTCGACACGGTGCTCGTTGATGCGATCAACACACCCTCGACACAATGCATGCTCGATGACATCCTCAGGAGCCGGCTTCTTCACGTGGAAGAGCCACGTCTTCACGTGGAGATCCTCCTCGTCAGCAACCTCAGGGCAGTCAACCCTGCGATCAGGTTGCCCCTCCTCCTGCACGAGCTGATACCCGGTGCACTTATACTTCATCTTTTGTTCCCCTCAGAACAATGTTGCAGTTTTCACCAACGACATGTTGATGCGAACCGAGATAAAACTTCAATCAATTCAGTTAAACTTTTATCTCGGCCGGGGTCGAACATCAGTTAAGACGTCCGACCCCGGAAATTTGTTGAGCTATGCTCTCGGTGAGATAGCTCGTGACGACCTAGGCGGTGGCCCGGGTCATCCGCGCGAGCTTGAACCCGCTGATGCGCTCACGCTTAGCGCGGAGCTTATCGGCCAGCTTCTCGCGCTGGTGATCGAGTCCCAACTGGATCTCCTCGTGGAGCTTCTGGCGCTCCGCGAGCATCGCCTCGCGCTTGGCGTGCCGCTCAGCGATCTTCGCCTCGTGCTCGATCTTGGCGAGCTCCTTCTGCTCACGCCGGCACTTCTGCTTGGCACGGCGCGACATCTTGGCCGCGCCCTTCTTGCCGACCTCCGACATGTGTCGGGAGGACGCGGCCTTGAGGATCTCGGCCCGCTTGGTGAGGACCTTGATCTTCTTCTTGGCCCGCCGACGGGCGCCCTTGGTGAGGCCGACCTCCATGAGGCTGTCCTCCAACTCGAGGAGCTGCGCCTCGATCTCCTTCTTCTCGACCCGCCAGAGCTTGGCGAGCTGGGCGTCGTTGAGGTTGATGAGGTCGTTGTTCTGGTTCGAAACGTTCATAGCTATCCCCTCAGATAGTGGTTATGTCGCGACTACTTCCCTTTCATCGTGACTAAATAGAATAGCATGTTTTTGCGTATTTGTCAATATTCATGCCATTTATTTGGCTAATATAAAGCAAAAAAGCACTTTCTTAGTGAAAGTGCTTTTTTACAATAAAGAGAATTCCTTAATCTAAGACCTCTTCAGCCCATTTAAGATAAAGGATAGGAATAACAATCAAAGTTAATAAGGTAGCAAAGATAAGCCCGAAGATAATCGATGCCCCTAATCCAGACCAAATAGGATCACTTAAAGTTAGCGGTAAAATACCGGCAACTGTTGTAATAGTCGTTAAAAGAATAGGTTGCATACGAGATCTTCCAGCTTCTACAATGGCTTCATATTTAGATAATCCACGATCTTTTCTATTAGAATTGATTCGATCAATTAAAATAATTGCATCATTTACCACAACTCCAGATAAAGCAACAATCCCAATGAAAGCAGGAAAACTAATTGGTAACTGTACAATTGCCAATCCCATGAATACTCCAATCAATGCCAATGGTAAGGCAGCAAGAATAAAGAATGGTTGTCTATAGGAATTAAATTGTAGTAACAAAATCGATGCAATTAAGAAGAGCCCAATAAAAAGTGCTCTAAATAAATCTCTAAAAGATTCAGCAAGATCATCTGCTTCCCCACCAAGTTTTACTGTATACCCTTCTGGAATACCTAATTCATTCATACGAGAGTCAAATGCATCGAATACCTCATTTGGTGTTGTCCCAGAAACTTCAGCTACTGCTTTCGTTTCTCGTAAACCATCTGTATGTTGAATAACATTTCTTCCAGGTTGTAATTTGGTTGTAATAAGTGAAGCAACCGAAACCTGTTGTCCTTGTGGATTTGTTAATACCATTTGTTCAATTTCATCTATTGTTGTAATTGTACGATCATTTACATTTGTAGAATTTGGATTTAATGATTGAGTCACAACAACATCAATATCATCACCTTCGTAGCGAATATTTGTTGCTTCTGTTCCTGTAACAGCTGTACGAATAGCCAATGCAATTTGAATTGGTGAAAAACCTTGTTGAATGGCTTTATCACGATCAACATCAATAACAAATTCAAAAGAGGATTCTTCTAATGACGTATCTACTTCAACCGTCCCATCAATTTCTTCTAAAATATTGGCAGCATCTGCAGCAAGTTGATCTAGCACAGCTAAATCAGGGCCACGAAAGGCAATAACAACAGGAGCACCAGTCGGTGGCCCAGAATCAATTTGAGTAACGTTTACATCTGCACTCGTAATAAATGCTAATTTTTGACGATACTCATCGAGAATACTTTCTGTATGTTCTTCTCTCTCTTCATAAAGATTGATTGTAAAACTTGCCAAATGTGCACCTGAAGTCACTGAATCAGCTAAAGGGTTTCCCCTACCAATATCAACAAAGAAAGATTCAATCCGAGGGTCTTCATAGAGAATGTCTTCTACCTGTCTTACTGCAATATCTGTGGTAGATAACGTTGTCCCAATAGGAGCTTTTACATCAACATAGAAAAAATCTGCATCATTTGCTGGAAACATAATGACTTTTAGCATTCCAGAGGCAATAAAGAAAACAACCATTGCTGTAAGACCCAAAAGAATCAAACCAAGTTGCTTTTTTTTCTTTCGTGACTGAAGCACTGACCGTAATGTTTTTTCATACCAATTATGCACACGTGCCATTCTGTGATCAATGTATTTTTCTTTAAATGTTGGCTTGTCCTTATCAGACACTTTTAAAAAGCGAGACCCAAGTAATGGGAGCAATCCCAATGCCGTGAATAACGAACCGATTAAAACAAGGTTTACTGTAATAGGAATGTGACGAACAAATTGTCCCATAATCCCACCCATGAATAACATAGGAACAAAGGCAGAAACAGTTGTTAATGTCCCAGAAATAAGTGGCCATTGAAATTCTTTTAAGGTCTTTTTAGCAGCATCAAATGGCGCCATTCCTGCTTTTACATATTCATGCAGACCTTCTGTAATTACGATCCCATTATCTACAACAATCCCTAATGCCAAAATAAGGGAAAATAACGAAAGAAAGTTAATGGTTGAACCAAATAATCCAAGTCCAATAAAACCAATCAAGAAGGTAATTGGAACCGAAGCACCAGCAAGCAAGGCTTCTCTTCCCCCTAAAAACATCCAAAGCAAAATGGCAATAATAATTACTGTTGCCAAACCATTTTTTGCTAAATCACTTAATGATTTCGCAACTTCTTCTGCTGTATCAAAGGTTGTAATAATTTGCGCTTCTGGATAAGTAGACTCTTTTAACTCATTTATTCTCAGTAAAGACTCGTCTACCAGCTTCGTAATATCACCACCACTTTTCTTTCTTACAGAAAGCGTAATGGCATTAATAGAAGGTTGCGCATTTTCACTTACGCGAGAAATACTCGTTGCTTTTGCCAAATCAAATCGAACAGAAGCAACATCACGAATATAAACAGGAACCCCCTCTACTTGTTTAATAGGTAAATTCCCAATAAGATCTGGGTCAACTAATTCTGCATCTAAACGAACAGTATATCTAATAGCATCTGTCTCAATCGCCCCAATAGGAAAAGTCGTATTGGCAGCTTGAATGGTTGAAGTTAGCTCAGTAATACTGACACCAAATTGGTCTAACCGACGCTTATCTACACTTACAAGAACTTCTTGTTCTCGTGCACCAGAAATAGTGACTTCTGAAATACCAGAAATTGATTCAATTTCATCTTGAAAATCTTCGGCCATTCGTTTTAATTCAGCTTCTGGAACATCTGCAGCAACCGCAAATACAACAATAGGCTGATCAGTAAAACTTAATTCCGCAACAAATGGACTATTTGCTTCCTCTGGTAATTCTGGCTCAGCAGTATTAACCGCATCTCGTAAAGCTCTAATGCGATCATCAACATCAGCGCTTGCCTCAAAATTTACGATAATTGTTGAAACACCTTCACGAGAAGAAGAAGTAAAATTATCTAACTCTTCTAAGTTTTCGATTGCATCTTCAATTTCATCTGTAACAAGTCTTTCAACATCTTGTGGTGAAGCACCTGGATAAACCGTTGTAACAATCCCAATAGGAATAACAATTTCTGGGTTAGCCTCTCTTGGCAAAGTCAAAACAGCAGCAAGACCAGCCAACATAAGCGCGGCTAATACCAAGTAAGTAAACCGAAACCGTTCTAGAAAAAAATACCAAATTTTCAACATATGGATGTATTGCATTAAAGCAGTAAAGATGTTCTTTACTGCTCTACTAGCTTTACTAATTTATTCTTTTATAATAACTTCTTGCCCTACCTTAAGACCACGAGCATCTTGCACAAGCAGTGACCCTTCTGGCAATGGGGAAATAATTTCAATTTTATTTGCAGTAACATCTCCGATTTCTACATTTACTGTTTCTAATCGGCCTTCGGCATTTACAACAAAAACAAGTGCTCCTTCTGCTTGTAACTTAACCGTTGAAAGAGGAACTTTAAGTACAGATTGATCTGGAGATACTTTTTGAATTTCTAATCGAACTGTTTCTCCTAGTGTTAAGGTTGTTTCTTCAGAAGTCACAGTAATTGTTACTTCGATTTTTTTATTCACAGGATCTAATGCAGGAGAAATTTCTTGAACAATACCTTCATAATTCTCATTGATTGTCACCAAATTACCAATTTCAACAAAAGACCGTTCATCTTCAGTAATATATGCTTCCACTTGTAAACCACCTTGATTAGCTAAAGAAACAATAATGGCAGAAGAGTTTACGATATCACTAATTTCTACGGGTAAATAGGTAACTTTTCCGTCAATAGGGGCTTTAATAATAGCTTTATCTCGATTAGCAGAAGCAAGAGCCAAAGAAGCACGAGCTTGAGCAATAGAAGCTTGTTGTAAACGAATATCTTCTGGGCGAGCTCCATTTTCTGAAATAAGTAGTCGTTGTTCAGCTTGCCGAACAACAGATTCTTGAATTGCAATTTGTTCTGATGTTGCCCCTTTTTGTACAATTTGTAATTGTTCCTTTGCATTTTTATAAGAGCTTTCTGCTTGATTGATTTGAGTTTGTGCAGCATCTAATGCTTTCTTATTTGTAATATCTTGATTAAAGACAGCTTGGCGCGTAGAAACCATCAAATCAATTTGTGATTTAACAGATGAACGTGCTTGGTTTACCGTTGAAATCGCTGATGCAATTTGACTTTGATCATAATTCAAAGAAGGATGAGCATTATCAAGAGCGTCACCGGTTAAATCAAGAAAATTCAAAAAGATCGTTAATTCTGCTTTGGCTTTATCTAATGCAGCAAGAACCGTATCTTTATTTTTTGCATCAAGTGAAGCTGTTTCATCTCGCCATTTATTTAAACGAGTTTCTACATTACGACGAGCAAAAATAACGTCCGTCTCTAATGACTTATCTTTAATAATTGGAAATGGACGATAATCATCGTTTGAATCAAAGACCGTTGCTAAGTTTTGTTCTAATAAACCATCTTCTAAAAACTGGGCCGATTGAACAGACAATACTGCATTTTCTAGATTTGAATTATGATTATTCGTATTTTGACTTACCGTATTTCTGTGGTTTTCAAATGCATCATCTACTGCCGATTTTGCAAGATCCACACTTAATTGTGCTTGGGCTACCTCTTCTGGACGACCTCCATTTTTCATATCTTCTAATTGTTGTTTAGCTTGTGCTAAATTTTGCCGAACAATTTCAACATCTTCTGGCCGATCTCCACTTTGTAATTTTGCTAAACTTGCCAACGCACTTTGCACACTTGCAGAAGCTTGAGCTACTTGAGCATCTAAATCTGCATGATTTAATTCAACAAGAATTTGACCAGCTCGAACTTCTTGATCAAGCTTTACTAAAACGCGAGAAACTTGACCACCAATTTGTGGTCGTAAATCTAATTGCTCATTTGCTTGCAAAGTCCCTACAACAGGAACCGTTCCACCATCACTGACAAGTGAATCAATTGCAATAACTTCTACTTGTTTTAAAACAGCTTGCGCTTGTTCAGTTTCTGGTTTCCCTTTCGCTAATGCACCACTAATAACAACTATAACAACTAAACCAATAATTGATTTAACTTTATGTTTTTTAACTCCTTGCCAAATTTTCTTTGGAAATGTTTTTTGTTGTTGTAAGTATTCATCCATAGAATTATGAGTTTTGATCAACTAATCTTTCTAAAATTAAGGTAAATTGTTCTTGTTCTTCTTCTGTTAAGACTGATAGATAATTTGTCATCTTTTCCATCCCTTCTAGATGAAATTTCTGCCAGATTTCTTTTTTTTCTGGAGACATTTCAATATAGACTTTTCTTCGGTCCTCAGAGTCGGGAATGCGTACTAACCAACCTTGTTTGACCATACCATCTACCAAACTTGTGGCTGAGGCTGGCGTGATTTTGAGACTGGTTGCAAGATCTGCCATCGACAACTTCTCATTTAATGAAATTATTTTTAATACTTTGATTTGAGAAAGTCGCATTTTATCTGCCAAATGGGTCATATCACAGGTTTTATTCTGAATTTGATGACCGACTAATTCAATCAATTTTAGGAGTTTTTGTATATTTTTAGACATAATACTTGCGCACCTAAATAGTTAGGAAAACTAATTATACACTTTTCAAACTATTTGTCAATACTATTACCCTGTCAGTTATGTTTCAATTAATATGGTCAGACCTTAGAATTTATGAGATATTGAAGCTATATTTGCCAATTGATCCATTCCATTTATGCTCTCAAAAGCACAAGAAAAACTCATTAAATCTCTCCATACAAAAAAGGGCCGTGAAAAATCAGGGCTTTGTTTGGTTGAAGGGATAAAAGTCATTGAAACTGCTGGAAATGCGGTTGAATATACATTTACAGAAAATGATACTGTAATTTTTGACCAACTAGTAACTACTGAAACACCTCAAAATATTGCAGGGATTGCAAAAAGCCCACAATGGAAAGAAAATGATATTCAAGATTATCCGACAATTATTGTGCTTGATGGCGTGCAAGACCCTGGAAATCTTGGTGGAATATTCCGACTATGCTTAGGATTCAACGCATCACTTCTACTAATAGATTCAGTTGATCCTACAAATTCAAAAGTTATACGATCCTCTGTCGGCGCAATATTTTCTGTTCCCTTTTTGAAAATGAATCCAGAAGATGGATTAGAATTTATCTCCAAACTAAATAAGCCAGTATATCGATTAGAAAAAACTGAACACTCTATCCCTTTTACAAAAGCAAAGGAAAAACCTGCAATCATTATCGCTGGCTCAGAAGGAAATGGGATTTCACTGCCACTAGAAGCCCAATCAATCTTTATCGACCATAACAAAAACCTAGAATCACTCAATGTTGCCAATGTCATTGCGATTGTATTACAAAACCGCTTCTAAAAAATAGGTTCAAATTATTCCTCCTAATTAACAGGAACCCAGACTTCATTTCGTAATGAAAGTGGAAATGAAAGAGGAGGATTGTAAAGAGCTGTCTCAACAGGCCCCACTTGTTGAAGACCTGCATTATTAACATATTCTAGTAATTGAGCTTTTTTCGCATCTACACGAGAATTTGTTGGATACCAAGTAAATCTTAAAACAGCTACTTTTCTTTTAGGGATTTTTACAATCTTTACACGTGAATCATTGGGCTCAGGTAAACTTTCCAATGTATATTTTGATGGCAAAACGAAAGAAATTAATCTGGAAGACTCTTTTTCCTCTTCTAATACTGGAGAAGTCATAGCTATTTTTTCTGATTCAGATTCAACAACAGGAGAGGTCATTGCAATAGATTGTTTTTTTGTATTATCTCCAAAGATATAATTGGCCACAATACTAAAACCACTCGTTAAAGCCTCTCTCATTTCCCCACCCACCTCAGTTTGTGCAAGTAGATAGGGCTGATACTCACGTATTTCAAACTCCTTTTTCGTTTCTAAAACAGTATACGAAGGTTTCTCAATCGAACGAATAACTAAATAACTCGCAATAGCCCAAACAATCATAATCACTGCAAGCACAAGAACTATAATCATAATCGTTTTTTTCATAGTTTATTTATTATTGCCTTCATCTGACTTATCAAAATTAAGAGCAAGTGAATTGATACAAAATCTTTTTCCAGTTGTTTCTTTTGGACCATCGTCAAAGACATGACCGAGATGCGAACCACAATTTGTGCAAGTTACTTCAGTTCGCTTCATTCCCAAGGTATTGTCTTCTGTATAGGTAACAGCACCCTCAATTGCTTCATCAAAGGCTGGCCAACCACAACCCGAATTATACTTTTTACTCGAATCAAAAAGTTGCACCCCACAAGCTTTGCAAGCATACATACCATCTTCAAAGAATTCATCATATTTTCCGGTAAACGGACGTTCTGTTCCTTTTTCTCTCAAAATAGTATATTCCTTTTCTGAAAGCTTTTGTTTTAACTCATCTTCGTTTATTTCCATTTTAGGCATATGTTTCTGGTTAATTGTTCTAATGATAACACAAAAATAGCCGTCAATGAGACGGCTATTTTACTACAAATATGGTAAGAGCTTTCTTATCTTCGACCACTTTTTGGAGGATGAATACCTGCTTCATCTAATAAAGCTTTGGCCCCTTCTCTATCTCCTGCCTCCACCAAAGCATG
>CAYGRO010000001.1:9579-105277 GCA_964352335.1 uncultured Gammaproteobacteria bacterium
GCTTCTTGAAGTTTTGCAAATGTTTCTTCGCTTACAAATTCTTCTGCTTTAGGATGATTAGCAAGTGCTTCAGACCACGCAGTATAATCATTATTTTCTAAGGCTTGGTGAACAGCATCTAAACGTTCCCCACGGACATGGTCAATTTTTGCTGGTGTTGCGGCTTGTGTTAAAGCAGTCATACCTGCAGTTGCCGCAAGTGAAAGCACAGCGGCTCCGACAATAAGTCTATTTGTTGAATTCATAGTAATTGATTCTTTTTAATATTATAATAGGTTCTCCATCTTTTCTGGAAACTACTTCTAGGAGCTCACTAGAAGTAGTCTCTCGAAGCTTCTATTATCTAATACGCAAAGAATCTCTATTTGTTGCACTTGGTCTTTGAAGTTGTTCTCGAAAAGCATCTCGTGGCGGCACCCAAGGAGAAATTTTTATTGCTTTAAATTCATTATCAGAAATCATTTCCCCATTTATACGCAATTTAAATTCTTGAGGAATACCACGAGAAAAGGGTGCTTGTGGTAAACCTTGTTCTTCTAAAAACACAGTCCAAACCTTGCCTTGCTCATCTATTAAAACAATCTCATCTTGATTTATCACATCTAGCAAAACACCGCTTAGTCTTCCTTGTTGTGGCTGACTCCAAAGCTTAGATCTTTGATCTGCAATTGTACGATAAATAGGAGATGCGCCTGACAAATGACTATGCACAAGATAACCAATTTTATATTGATAAAACACAGAACCAATCAAAAGACTTAAAGAAATCAGCAGGAAAACCACCGCAGCTAATGAATACTCATATCCGCGTTTTGTATGTTTTATTTGATACTGTGCAATAAGGACAAAAAGAATAAGCAAGACAAACCATAGATATGGCATAATTTGAAACAACCCACCTCTTCCAAGTACTTGTAGTAAATCCCAATCGATTAATCGCACCTGTACAAAAATAATCGACATTGCCAAGCCACCAATGAGAACAGAAACAGCTCCAATAAACCAAAGTAACCATTCATGCAAAAGGAAATGCCATTTTGGTTTAGGCTTTGCCTGTTGTTCTTTTAATTCATCTAAGATGGTATTTGATAATTTCTTTTCTGACATAAACTTAAAAGGTTAACCCTAATTTTTCTGCTTCTTTTTTAAATTGTTTCCTTGCTCTACTTACCAATGAACTGACGGTTCCAGTAGATTTTTTTATAATTGCAGAAATTTCTTTATATTCTTTTTGTTCAAAATAACGCAAGACTAAAATATCTCTATACTTAACATCAAGCTTTGCAAGAACCTGATCAATATTTTCTTTTAGATAGGCAATGTCAACATCTTTAGCAGTATTTAGCTCTGACGCAAGAAATTGCAATTGCGTATCTTCTAAAACAACAGAATTTCCTTGTGGCCTAACGGACTTTTTTCTATGAGCACTAATAACTTGATTACGAATAATTCGATAAATCCAAGAAGAAAATTTCAAACGACGATCGAAGTTATTTAAATTATAGTATGCCTTAATAAATCCTTCCTGCAATATGTCTTCAGCTTCTTCATGTGAAACAGATGTAATTTGATGAATATAACGTAATAACTTGTTTTGATAGCGATCAATTAAAACAGCAAAAGCTCGTTGTTCATGCAAGCTTTTTTCTACTAATAGTTCATCAGATTGTTCTAAAAAGGGGTTTTCATCCATAAAGTCAGGATAATGTCCTATTAGTAAATACGCAAGAATACACGTATTTATGGCAGGCTTGAATTATAAGTTGATATTCCCTACAATCAAAGCTCTTAAACCTATGAAAAAACTTGATTATCTCGACTATTCAGCCAGCGCTGAGCATATTACCAATATGCTTCTTTTTGACTATTCTTCTCTTATAAAAAACACCCCAGCCAATAAAGATTATCGTGTCCCTTCTTCTTTTTATGAAAACGGGTATTGCCTATTAGGCGGAATAACTGATTTTAGACAAGCTCATGATTTATTATACGATTTTGTAAATATTGTTAATTTAGAAAAAACAGTTTTCTCACCAGATGCAAAAGAGCGCATGCAATTAGCTAAGTTAGATGCAATACCACAATGTCACGAAATAGTCTCAACAGGCTTTCAAGCCCTGCATTATGACATGGGACAACCAATCTTAGAAGATTTACCACAAACCATGTATACCATTGGAGCTTTATATCGACCACTGGGAGAACGAAACCCTATGGCAAAAACAAGAATCGTTTCCGTTCAAAAACTTCTCTCACAAAAATCCTTTGGATCTCGCCAAGAAATTAAAGATCTACTAGTGAACTACACTAAAAGATATGGCGACGGATGGACAGAACCGGAACCATATAATAGCTTACGGCTAGCTTGTTTTGCTCGCTTTATTGATGCCATCTCACAACAAAATAAACTTTGTGAAAACCAAGAAGATATGATTGGTCAATGTTTTGCTTATGATACAGAAAGCGCAGGTACAAATGGATATCAACAAGAACGAGATTTTTTTGCTTGTGCAGGCTTAGACCTACAAAAAGCAGAAGAACAAATTGAAATCAAACCGGGTCAAATGCTTGTCTATGATAATATTAGAACCGTTCATGGTCGCATTGGAAAACGGCAACCAAAAGAATTATTAAACTTTCTTTTTGGAATAAAACAAGCAAGTTTTGAAGACATTGATCGATTTAGAGAATGGTTTATTTCTCAAGCTTCTTAACTTCGTTTGATTGACTTTTGGCGCTTATCTAAGCTACTATTGAGTCAACGTTACCTATAGTACTTTTGTTATGGGGGGCGAATTTATTCTTTACTTGTCTCCATACACTATGAAGAACAAGCTATTTATCGGAGGAATTCCTTGGGCTGCTTCAGACCAAGACCTTCAAAATCACTTTGCACCTTACGGCGAAGTACAATCAGCTAATATCGTAATGGACAAATTCACTGGAAAAAGCCGTGGGTTCGGATTCGTCGAAATGGCGACTGAAGAACAAGCGCAAGCAGCTATCGATGCATTACACGACCAAGATTTTATGGGTCGAACAATTGCTGTAAATGTTGCTCAACCAAAAGCGTAAGCATGTTTTGAACAAAACAAATTAAAAACCTCCCAATGGGAGGTTTTTTGTTTTAGCGTCTTGGTGGAGAAACAGATTGCCCTAAACCAATTTTGCGCAAATTTTCATTCGTGATCCCCAATCCAAGTTCACGCATAAGTTCAAAAGCATCTTTAGGGCGACCAAGGTAATACCGCTTTAAATTATCTGGGTTGACATACCATGCTTCACCATGCGCATCTGCTTGTAAAAGAATCATCCCAGCTAATCTCTGAGCTAATTGAAAATCAGTACTTAGAGTAAAATCCACAGACGGTTCTGGAATTTTTTCTAGATCAGCTGTTGTCACACCAAGGCCTTGTTCTCGCATAAGCGCAAATGCATCATCCGGACTGCCCAAATAATATCGTTGATCATTTTCTGGTGAGACATACCAAGCTTCTCCATTTTCTTCGACTTGAAGTAAAATTTTTCCTATGACCGTTTTGGCAAAACCCTGATCCACTTTATTTGCATGAATAGCCTCTCTTGTGATAACTTCATCAAAATCTGAAGCATAGACAAAAATAGAATCTTTATTGTCTGCAATCAAGCCCCCAATAAGCAATGACCCCAGTAGAACACTCAATAAAATAATTCGAGATTTCATAAGAAGTTATTAACAATAGATAGATTGTATCAGATACCAAAAATAATGGTATAATTCTAGCAATATGGCATATCTTATCACCTTACTCCTGATCATCCTATCAGCACTTTTTTCTGGTCTCACCCTCGGTTTAATGGGACTAGACTCACATGTTCTCAACCGAAAAATGAATCTAGGTAATAAACAAGCCGCCAAGATTTATCCAATTCGAAAAAAAGGAAATTTGCTTCTTACCACACTCCTCTTAGGAAATGTCGCCGTTAATTCAGTATTAGCGATTTTTTTGGGCTCTATTGCAAATGGACTCATTGCTGGTTTAGTGGCAACAGCCCTCATTTTTCTCTTTGGAGAAATTATTCCACAAGCAGTTATTTCTAGACATGCACTTGCCTTTGGTGCAAAAACAGCCTGGCTCGTAAAAATTATCATTATTGTTTTATATCCAATCACCTTTCCTATTTCATGGGTATTAGATAAATTACTTGGAAATGAAATGGCCACTGTTTATTCACGACGAGAATTAATGAGTGTAATTAAGGAACATGAAGGCTCAGATCATAGTGACATTGACCAAGATGAAGGAAGAGTACTTCGTGGTGCGCTTACCTTTTCAGACAAAACTGTTGCCGACGTTATGACACCAGAAACGGTTATGTCTACCGTTAATATCGATCAAAAATTGAATAAGACCACTTTACAAAAATTACGGCGCGAAGGTCATTCTCGCTTCCCTGTTTTAGCAGCAGAAGACAAATCCATTGTAGGAATCCTTTACGTAAAACAGCTTGCTGGAAAAGATGTTTCCAATAAAACAGTAAACGATGTTTATACAAAAACAGTTCACTTTGTTGATGTAACTAGCACATTAGATGATGTCTTAAACCTCTTTTTAACAACAAGACACCATTTATTTATTGCCGTAGATGAATTTGGTGGAGTAGAAGGTCTAATTACTGTAGAAGATATTTTAGAAGAAATTGTAGGAAGTGAAATTGTAGATGAATTTGACCGCTATACTGATATGCGAAAAATTGCTAGAAAAAAAGCAAAAGCTATTAAAAAAGAACTATGAAAATGAAAACTGTTTTTGAGTTTACAAAAGTTGTTGTAGCTGCAACAGGTGCAGCGATGTTATTAGCAAGTCTTATTGCATTTATTAACACAATGTTTGGTACAAATCTTGGTATTTCTGTTGGATCTCAATCGTTTGAAGTCCCATCTGATTATTTTAGTGCCACGGTCTTTTTTATTTTAGGTGCAATTATTGAAGCAGGTTTTTTTATTGCTCGCACCGAAAAAGTAAAAACCTTTTTAGCTGAAAACAAAAAAGCTGTTATTCTCTCGACAATTACAGGACTAGTTCTTTCGATAATTGGTGTTTACTTTCTTGCTATTCAATTGGACGGAGGTTCAGGTGCTGTTGCTGCCATGAAAAACCAACCTGAAAAATTACAACAAGTTTTAGATAATTCAGAAATTTCACAAGAAAAAATGAATGAATGGCTTATTGCAGGCGCGCAAAGAGGAAGCACTGAATCTGTCCAAGTCCTTTTAGATGCAGGGGCTAATCCAAATGCAATTAGACCATCAGAAGAAACGGAAATCTCTGTATTAATGGTCGCCCTACTTTGGGGAAACAATGCAACAGCTCAAGCATTAATAGATGCAGGAGCTGATGTGAATTTTATAGATGCATTAAAAAGAACTCCACTTATGCATGCCCTTACTTCTTATGATTTAGATGAACAAGAAATTACGGCAAATACCAAATCATTGCTAAAAGCTGGTGCAGACCCAAAACCAGTAAATACCTTTAACTTAGACGCAGCAACAACAGCTAAGCAACATGGGCATGAAGACTCATATACATTGATAATGAATGCAATTGAGTCTGATCAAGGAACATTAGAATAATAACGTTTTGGAATCTATCCCTAATAAAAAAAGCCGCGAATACTCGCGGTTTTTTTTATAGATACCCTAATTTCGTAAATAGTTTTAGTCCAGGTGGAGTAAGTTTAACTGAGTTCAACTTCGAAAGTTCAATCCATTGATATTCAGCAAGATCATCATCTAATGAAACAATCGTTTCATCTGCATTCGTCTCGAGCTCAATTTTATAAACAAAAAACTTCATTTTTACTAAGTACATCTCACCAGTTTTCTCATCAACTTTCTCCGACTGCCCAGTTCCTTCGTCGTCAATCAACACTAATTTAAGATCTGTAGCATCGATTCCAGTCTCTTCTTTAATTTCTCTAACAAAAGCCTGTTCATTCGTTTCACCTTGCTCTATTCCGCCACCAGGAATGTGCCAACAATCTTTGTAAACCCCACCCTTAGTAGGATCTTTTTTTCCTAAAAATAGTTTTCCATCCTTAGAAAAAATCATTGCTGCAACGATATCCCTTTCTTTAACTTTCATAATTAGAACTTTTTTACTTTTGGTTTCTTTCGTAATCTTACAGACTGTGGAGTAATTTCTAGTAATTCATCTTCCCCCATGATTTCTAAACCAGTTTCTAACGATAATTCAACAGGAGGAGCTAGTTTAAGAGCATCATCTGAACCAGAAGCACGTGTATTTGTTAATTGCTTTCCTTTAGTTGGATTTACTTCAAGGTCAACTCCTTTATTTACATTTCCGATCACCATACCTTCATAAACTTCTACATTTGGTGCAATATACAATGTTCCACGATCTTGGAGATTACTTAATGAGTAACCAAGAGCTTTTCCTTTGGCCATAGAGACCATAGAACCAACTTCACGTTTTTGGATTTCTCCCACATGCGGCCTAAACCCTAAAACACGAGAAGCCATAATCCCTTCTCCACGTGTATCCACAACGAATTCAGATCGTAAACCTAATAACCCACGTGTTGGGATTTCAAAAAGTAAACGAACGAATGCACCATGATTTTTCATTTCTGTCATGATTCCTTTTCGTTTTGAAATTTTTTCAATCACTGCACCAGACATTGCTTCTGGAACATCAATTGTTAATGCTTCAAATGGTTCTACAAGTTGACCATCTTCTTCTTTTGTAATTACAACAGGCTGTGAAACTTGTACTTCAAACCCTTCTCGACGCATATTTTCTAAAAGAATCGCAATATGCATTTCTCCACGTCCGTAGACGGTATATTGGTCAGCACTAGAAAAATCAATTTTCAATCCTACATTTACTTCTAATTCCTTTTCTAAACGTTCTTTAATTTGAGAATTGGTAACAAACTTACCTTCTTTTCCAGCGAATGGAGAAGCATTTACCATAAACCCTAAAGAGATCGTTGGCTCATCAATAGAAATATGTGGCAATAATTCAACAGAGTCATCCGTTGAAATTGTATCTCCAATAAAGACATCACTTAAACCTGCAATCATAACAATATCACCAGCATAGGCTTCTTTAACTTCTTCTTTTGCAAACCCTTTAAATGTATAAATCTTTGTAATTGAACCAGATAGCTCGGTTCCATCTACACGACGCATGAGAACGACATCTTTTTCATGTACAGTTCCTTCATAAATACGAGCAACCGCCATTCGGCCTAGGAAATTATCATAAGCTAAATTAAATGGTTGCATTCTAAGTGGTTTTTCAATAGGAGTAGGAGCTGGTGCTACATTTTCCAAAATAGCATCTAATAATGGGCTCATGTCTTTTGAGTCACCATCCAATGTTTTTTTGGCGATACCATCTTTTCCGATAGCATAAATGGTTTTAAAATCTAATTGAGCATCATTCGCTTCTAATTCCATGAAGAGCTCTAATACTTCTTCTTCTACTTCTGCTGGACGAGCCGCTGGTTTATCAATTTTATTAATAACAACCAATGGGATAAGTCCGATTTCTAGTGATTTTTTTAAAACGAATTTGGTTTGAGGCATAGGACCTTCTTGCGCATCTACAACCAATAATACAGCATCAATAGAACGCAATACTCGTTCTACTTCTGAACCAAAGTCTGCATGGCCAGGTGTATCAACGATATTAATCTTTGTTCCTTTATAATCGATTGAAGCGTTTTTTGCATAAATAGTAATACCACGCTCTTGTTCAAGAGCATTTGAGTCCATACTCACAGATTCATCGGCAGTAACCATTCCAGTTTGTTTCATGAGCTGGTCAGTAATCGTTGTTTTACCGTGATCTACATGGGCAATAATAGCGATATTTCGAATTTCCATATGTCTTAAAATACATTATCCACCTTTGCTAGTGCTTCGGGTAGGTTTATCTCCGGCAATTGAATTATTTGAGAGATAAAAAAAGGCACCTCGTCTTGCGAGGAGCACTCTCTTTATAGCTAATTTTTTGTTTTTTGTCTAGTCTTTACAGAAATAATAGCTGTAATTGCGTAATTGGGGCTGTGAAAAAAAGGATGGAAAAAACAAGAAAAAAATACCCCGCTATATGATAAAAACGAGTAAGAACTTCGTCACCAAACAATGAAACCATCGATTTTGACCAATTCCTACCAAAAGCAAAACGCCAGCCAAATATCCAATCTTTTGCAAGAGTAAAGTCCTTATCCGTTTTTCTATATTGTTCTAATTCTTTTTGAAGTGATTTAATTTTAATCATTTCTAAACCACTTTTAAAAACTAATAGACCAAATGCAATTTCTATAAGCATGAAGACAAAAATCATGATTTGCATAAAAAAATTTATTTCAGTTAATAGATCAATTCTACTCGTTTTTTTAGCTGAAAACAAATAAGCACCACATCCCCGGAGGACTGCAATACTTAGATGCAGCCCACGAGTTCGTGGTGCTAGGCGGCCGCTAGGCCATGACGAGCGACAAGCGCTCGGACTTTGCTCCCGCACGAGCCTCACGGCTAGTGCGAATGCGCTGACGAGGAACGGGCTGTACCCCGACAACAGTGGTGCAGGTTGTGAAAACACCCGCCAAACCGAGCCCACAGCAGTCACAGGCCCCACGAAGAGTGATGCGCTCATCCTCCGTGAATCGCTCTGACGTACTTCCCTTTTCGACATTCAATCCCGACATAGAACCTCCTTTGGGAAGAGCAATTTTTCGTAAAAAAATGGCTCTCCCGAAAGGAGGTCAGTAGAGAAAACATAAACCATTTTCAATTTTTTGTCAACCCTAAAGGTTATACATTTTTCTAAGTTTTTTTAGCTTTTTTTGTGATCGTTTTATTTTTTTAGGGTAATAGACATCAACCTCAATCTCAATTTCATCTTGTGGACGAAAGACTGATTTTAAAGCAGCAATTCTTCCATTCCCTTCAAACGTTGCATAAGTACCATCTTTGTCTTCGATCGCACGAATAAAAGTAGCAGAAGGCAAAACTTCAGCAAGATCTTCTTTTGTCATCTTTTTCTTTTCAAGAATTTTCGCTTTATAATGTTCAACTTTCTGAGCTCTTTCTTTTGTTGCTTGAATTGTTGATTCACGATTATTAACCGGATGTATTGGCAATAGATTGTAGAGAGGAATTAATTGAAATTCATTTTTTGTGCTTGTTTGTAAAATTTCTAAAACAATATGCCCCATAAAAACATCTCGATGATCCAGATCTTTTACCTCATTTCGCTTTCCCCAGATCCAATTCCAGAGACGTTCTACTTCATTTTTTATCTTCATAAATCTCTTATTATCTTTCTTTACTTTTTCCAGTATAGTATAAGAAGTTAAACAAACCAATTATGCGCCTACCAAAATCTTTTACCTTTATCCTTGTGGCACTCTTCATCGCGGGATTAGCTTTCCCCTCAATTCCACAAGAGCTTATGCAAGAAAATATTTCTATATTAGCCATACTCCTTTTTGCTTTGCCTGCATTTATTGGACTGATTAAATGGCTAGGTTTTCATAAAGGTATTGGAGTCATTCTGTTATTAGGCCTCTTTAGTCTTTTTATAGAGACAATTGGCCTAAAAACAGGTTTTCCATACAGCGATTTTATCTATGGCATGCCAATAGGTTATAGACTTTTTGGGACAACCCCATGGACAGTCTTTTTTGCTTGGAGCCCATTTGTTATTGGTGCCTTTGCACTTGCAAAAAAAACAGCCACAAAACCTCTCTCCTTATTTTTGATGATGATAAGTCTATTGATTGCTTATGACCTTGTTTTAGAACCTTCAGCAATAGCAAGAGGATTATGGCTCTATCAATTTGATGGCTTTTGGTATTCAGCACCTTTATCAAACTTTTTAGGCTGGATTTTTTCTAGTACTTTGGCCGGAATTATCCTATACGTATCTACAAGGGAAGAAAAAATAAAGGAAGTTGAATGGTTACAATCTTCCTTTCTTTTTTCGCTTGCTTTTTGGACTGGCACAAGTTTTAGTTATGGATTTATCCTACCAGCGCTTATCGGCTTAGTCCTCCTTTTGAAAATACTGCTCTAATTCATACTTCCCTTTTTCTGCCCATTCAACGGCTTCATAATACTGCATCTCTAAAATATAATTTTCTAAAATTGTTTTTTGCTCCTCTTCCTCTAAAACGCTCAAATGCATGAGTGTTAAATCATATTGTAATTGTAAGCGTCTTTGGTCATTTTCAATTTGATGCCAAAGGGCATTTTGAAAAGCCCAGTCTATAAACTCTTGGTCATCCTTCTTTTCTTCAACAAGGTCTAGTAATTCTGATTCAATTTCTTCTTTTGGTTTTTCAGAGTAATCTTGGTCAGATAATAAATTTTTAATTGAATTAAGCATAGAACCTAAATATTTCTCTACTTCTTCTGGGTCATACTTAATATCTCTTACTTCGAAAGAAGGCATCATAGCTAAGGTGATTCGCCAATCTTCCGTTTTTACATTCGCTTCTGTTAAAAACTTACTTACCTCTCTTGCTTGAGCAAAACTTAAATCACTTTGCAGCATTGAATACACTAAATAATGCAATGGCACATCTAATTGCGAGTGTTCAGTCGGTGTAAACTTTGTAATTAATTGTTTTAAAAAATTAGAGTGATTTCTCGCACGTTGTGGCTCACCAATTGCATACCCTTGCCGATGGCGTAACCATTGTAATGTTTCAGTCGTTGGTAAATCTAAATTTCGCAAAATCCCTAGGACACCAGAAAAACCAACAATAGCAACATATTCTGCTTTTTTCCCCGTGATTCTTTCCATTTGCTCAATACCATATTCTAAGCCTCCCAATGCACAAGCATTTGATACATAATAGTCGCTAGGTAATTTCCCTGTTCCCCTTGGCAAAGGCGAATAGGTTCCTCTAGGAACAGCGGTAATTTGTACACGATTTGTTTTTCTATTTAGCTCAAAAAATTGAATGGCATCACAATGACCAAATTCTTGACCAGCTCGACTATCAATTCCAAGTAAAAGAATTGTCACTTTATCGTCGTCACCAAATGGATCTTCATCCTCAGCAATCGTATGAGCGAGCATTCGTTTTTCTAAAGCAGAATCAACTTCTTTTTGATGTGAAGCAATAATTGCTCCTTCTGCATTATTCGCTCCATCTGCTTGCCACCAAAAAAATCCTCCCGCTAAAACCAGAAGAATAAAAACAAACACAATTACGCGTTTTTTCCCTTGAATAACCATAAAAAACACAAAAATAGAGAAGAAAATAATGTACCACGAACTGTTTCAAAAAGCTAGTATTTCTCTATTTTTTTTAAAGAAAACTCAATAAAGAGAACAATTAAAATGTTTTATCTACCCAAGTAATATATTGTTTACAATATTCAAATTGAGCAAAATCCCCGCTATCTTGCAATAAAAATCCTGCACAACGATTGTACTCATCATTCACAGCCCCTTTAATGACCTGTAATTGCTCACTATCTGCTATCAATAATTTTGCATCTGAATTTTCAAGAAGAATGGCTCGTAACCAAAACCCACTAACAAGCAAACCTAATAGCAATATTCCACTAAAAATCATCGTCATCTTTAATTTGCTTGAAACCATAGATTTATTTTTTTATTTTAATTGGGGGCATTTTTTCGATATCAAGAACGGTTGAAATATTTCCGATTGTTAATTTCTTTTCTGATTTTACTAATTGCAAGATTTTCAATTTTAAATCATTGGCAGCTTCTCTTCGTTCTTTGACATGTACAACATAACGCACGCTCAAATTGACCCAACCTTCTTGTAAGTCAACATAAACAACTGGCTCAATTTTTCTATCAACAAAATAATATTTCTCTTTTAATCGTCTTGTTTGATTAGTCGCCAATTCAGCATAGGCCTTTGTTCTTTTTTTTGTGATTTTTAAAATTTCTTTCATTGCTAAGTCAATATCACTGTCATAGGTAAAAGAAATAGTAAACTCGTCCCAAATAAATTCATGGTCTTTTGTATAGTTATTGATATTTTTTGTTAAAACACCACCATTTGGAATTAAGGTAATTCGTCCAGTTGATTGATCTCCACCAATCCAATTACGAATTTCAAATACAGATGTATAGAAAAGCCCAACATCTATAACATCACCATATTTACCATCAATTTCAATCCGATCACCAGCTTTATAAATATTTTGCACCAAAATAAGAAACCCACCAACAAAGTTTTTAAATAAATCTTGTAAAGAAACTGCCACACCAGCAGCAATAAGTCCATAAGAGACTAAAAGAGTTTGTGGGCTTTCAATCCAGATTTTTGAAAGTGAAAATAATAGCACTAACCAGAAAAATGTATCAGCGACTTTTCTCAATGAATACTTTGATCTCTGAATTTGAACCTTGCTACTTATAACGCTTGCTAAAACAACCTTGAAAACAAAATATGTTACCAATAAAACAACTAATGAGTCATAAACTTGTTCAGTATATCCTCAGTATAAATAGTTGTCAGATACCACAAACTGATGGCAGCTAAAAGCAAGAAAACAAAATTGATGAATCGTTTTTTCATAGTGTTCTTTGTTCACTACTAGTATAACGTTTCACAAGCAATCAGACTAGTTTTCTTGCAATAATACTTCTTGCTCACCTAACACTTCAAAAAGTAATTGCTTAATTGTCGCTGCTCCCGACAAAGATTCTTTGATCTGTGGCTTACCTTTATACGACAACTCGGAAGCGCCTGACCCTTTAATCTCTAAATAGTCATTTACAAAGATACGAGCTTCTGAACCTCCACTCATTTCAATATTCATTTGAGCAATCGCAAAATCAAGAGCATATAATTCACTTCCACCAGAAAGCTGGGCATTTACTATTTCACTAATTCCATTCAATGTTACCTCTGAAGCCCCCGATTGTTGTAAGAGTACTTCTGTAATACTCCCTTGTAAAAACACCTCAACCGCACCACTTGTCGTTAATGCCAGAGCTGATTGACTCAAGTCAGAGGCTGATAAAGTAACAGAACCGGAAAGTTGCATTTCTTCTACCTCCATAGGAGTTGTAATCACAATATCAACAGGTCTTCTTAGACAAAAGATACAAAACACAAAGTAGCGATCTTTTTGAATTGTTAATTTACCATTGGTTGTATTAATGAGAACTTCTTCTACATCTTTTTTTGCACCAGAAATCCGAACAAGATTTTTATCTCCTTTTTCTAAAACAACATTTAAATCGTTTTGAACAGATAATCGTGTAAAGTCTTCTACTATTTGCTCTTTATTGATAATGGCATAATCATCTATTCGAGCAAGCGCTTGATCTTGATTTCCTTTTACAACACTTTGGATGTCAGGGATCGTCTTAACAGCAAGTACCCCCGCCGTTGCAATAGAAGCCCCCCATAAAAATAGCATTATAACAAATAATGACAGAGGCAAAACAAATTGTTTTTTTATGAATCGTATTCCCAATAAAACGATGAAAAGCAGTGGGACACAAGCAATAAAACCAGCTGAAATAACCAGTAGATAATATTCTGTCGTAGTACCTAATATCTCAAAAGGAAAATCAACCAAAGGTGAATCTGAGTAAAATACTAATAAGCCAAGTAAAAATGAAACACCTGTAATAGCAACGACACCTCCTAATAAGAAGACAAACCCAAGGACTTTTCCGAAGACCTTACCAATGATTTTGAGAAATTTAACAAATCCCCAAAAAAGATCTCCAATAAGCTGAAAGAAACTATTAATACCACTCTTTAGTTTAGAGGAATTTTTTTTTACTTTTTCTGAATGTATTTTTTCATCCACAAGCTCTTTTCCTGCCTGAACCGTTTCTTTAACTCGGTTTTGGATTGAATGCAGGGTAACAGGTTGACCATCCATTTCCATTCTTTCCACCAAGGTATCGGCTTCCTCTGTAACCAACCAAATAATCAAATAGAGAATAATCACAAACCCAGATAACACACCAGTAATAAGCCCAACAACTAAAAGAATGCGAACAAGCGTAGGGTCAACTCCTAAATAAGCAGCAATACCCGATGCAACACCGGCAATAATTTTATGATCCCCATCTCGATAAAATCGCTTTTTCTTTTCTTCTTGCTTTTGGTCTTGATGGTCTTCTTGATCAATAAAATCATGAACTTCCCCCATAATTGATTTTAATTGTGAAATATCTTGTTTCGTAATCACTTCTCTGTCTTTCAGTATCTCTTCTTGAAATAATTCAGCTATTCGTGATTCAATTTCTTGTAAGACTTCTTTACTTTCTTCAGAGGAACCAAATTGATTTTGAATTGCCTCAAGATACGCTTTTAATTCAATATAGGCGTCTTCTTCTACAGTAAACACCATTCCTTGAATTGTAATTGTTACTGTTTTATTCATATCGTTTACTAATTTGCTTAATTGATTTAGATAAGCCTTCCCAAGAAGGAGTAAGTTGTTCTTTTAATTCTTTTCCCTGTTCTGTAAGCGCATAATATTTTCTTGGTGGACCAGATGAGGACTCTTTCCATTCATATTCAAGTAACTCTGCTTTTTTTAATCGATTCAATAATGGATATAAAGTCCCTTCCACAACCAAGAGATCTGCTTCTTTTAAAATACTTAAAATATCAGATGAATACCGAGGTTCTTTAGAAAGAATGAGCAAAATGCAATATTCTAAAAAACCTTTACGCATTTGAGCCTTCGTATTTTCGGCTAATTCAGTGATTTTTGTCATAAAAAATTTCATTATAAAATGAGTATAGCAAGTAGTACTATGCTATGCAAGGTACTTGGTGATAATAAAACTTGACTCTTACGTTACGTTATAGTTTATGCTAGTATCAGGTGACTGGTCGACACCCAATTAATGATCAAAAACTATGCCTTATACCGTAAAACAATTAGCTGATCTTGCGGGGATTACTATTCGTACTCTTCATCATTACGATAAAATTGGATTACTCTCCCCTTCTTCTCATACAAAAAAAGGGTATCGATTGTATGAAGAAAAAGACTTAATCCAACTACAACAAATTCTTTTCTTTAAGGAATTAGAATTTTCATTGGATGAAATTAAACGAATGATGCATACTGATAACTTTAATCTCATGCAAGCCTTAAAAGATCAAAAAAAACTCATGCGATTAAAAAAGCATCGCATGGATAAATTACTACAAAGCATAGATACAACAATAAACTCTATGAAGAAAAACCAAAAACTTTCCCCACAAGAACTCTATGACCCTTTTAATGACGACGATGTAAAACAATACCAACAAGAAGTTAAAGAGCGTTGGGGGAAAACTGATGCTTATAAACAAAGTATGCAACGAGTCAAAAAAATGTCAAAAGAACAAATGGAAAAAATAAAAGCAGATCAAAAACAAAATGAAGAAATGATTGCCAGCCTCATGGAACAAGGGCCTGAAAACCAAGCCGTGCAGGAACAAATTGAAATTCACTATAAAGGGATAAATCAATTCTATGACTGTAGTTTGGATATGTATCAAAACCTCGCAGATATGTATGTTTCTGATCCTCGATTTACAGCACATTATGATAAAACCAAACCAGAGCTCGCAAAATTCATGCAAAAAGCAATTACCATCTATATAAAAAATCGGCGTTAATACGCCGATTTTTTTCTACAATAATAACTGTAGCTATAAGAAGTCGGGATAAATTTTTATTACTTTATCATCTCCCTCTCGTGCTTCAGCTCTCCCATCTTGATTTGAAGTTGAGATATATAAGTTCCCATCTGGCCCCACTGTCACCGCTCGAATACGACCATATTGCTCAATAAAATGTTCTGTAAACGCACTCACTTTTGCATCAGAAGTAATCGTTGCTTTATACAATCGTTCACCTCGTAAACCAGCAAAATAAATGCTTCCATCTAAATAGGCCATTCCAGAAGGAGCCCATGTTGTTGTGGCACCAGACTCTAAAACAGGGGCAATCATTCCTGGAGCTGTTTCAGGACCTTGTATTGTTGGCCAACCATAGTTTTTGCCTTTTTCAACCAAGTTTAATTCATCATGCCCTGAACTTGCTCCAGATCGACCATGTTCGGTTTGCCACATACGCCCTTGTGCATCCCAGGTAATCCCTTGCGCATTTCTATGACCATAAGACCAAATTGCTGTTCCAAAGGGATTGTCTTCTGGAATACGACCATCGTCATATAATCGAAGGGTTTTTCCTGCGAGTGAATTAATGTCTTGTGCTAAATTTGGCTGACTTGCATCACCCGTCACAACATATAAATACCCATCTGGGCCAAATTCTAATTGACCACCATCATGGTAAATCGAAGAAGGAATATTTTCGATAATCACTTTATCTTTTTGTAAAAGCGCACCATTTAATCGAAATCTCTCAACTCGATTTGTTCCACCATTTAGATCTGATGTGTAATATAAATAGATAAATTGGTTTTGTTCAAAATCTGGATGCACAGCAATTCCCATTAACCCCCCCTCACCAGAATGAATGACATCTTCAATTTGTACTTCTGCTCTCTGACTCCCCGTTCTTCTAAAAACCCCTGTTCTTTCTGTAAGCAATAAATCACCATTTGGTAAAAAGGCTATATCCCATGGAATCTCATGCCCAGTAGAAATAATATCTACAGCATAATTTGCAAAGTCAGCTTGATTGATTCTTTGCACAGAAAAGATATTTTTACCAAGCACCGCAAGTTCATCTAATGCACCAACGAATTTTCTTGAATCAATAGCGTAAACATCTTCTGTTCCTGGTCGTAATACAAGATTTGTTGTCTGATATGATTGAAATTCTTGCGCATTAATATTTGCGATAACTCCATTATCCGCATAAGAACCAAGAACCGTTGGAGATAAGATTTTTCGGATATAACCAGCGTCATTAAGCATATAAACCGTAGAGTTTTCTACAAATCTCACAAATTGTGTTGTTGGAACATATTCGAGTACACCATCTGGCACAATAAAAGCATCTGTTACTTCATAGCCATAGCTTTGACGAACTTCATTATTCATCACTTTTCTTTTTGTATTTTGCGTAATCAAATAATAGTCGGAACTTGATTGCTCTCGTACAAGCATGCCATCGGGAAAAGTACTTCTTCCACCAGCATAGGCTGCCCCACTTGCGATTAATGTTACACCTCGTGCTTGAGGATTGATATCTAAAATAGCGAAGCTTTTATTATTGGCTGTATTTGTTTCGATAAAACGCCCTAATGGGTCTACTTCAAAGGTTAATGTATAAGTCCCTGGTAAAATGTCGGTAACGTCAACAAATTGATCTGGCAATGTCCAAGGGTAAACATCTGCCCAACCAACGGAAACGCCTTGGCCTGTCAGACCACAATTTTGATAATCTGCGCGATTACTTGCACCAGGCAAAGAAAGATCGACACGCAAATCATCTCTCATACAAAAGGTTGTTTTATGTGTCACCATTGGTTCTGATTTATTGGCATTAATCCCACGAGCTGGATACAAATTATAATCACCAAAATTATCGTAGTGATAATGAGAATGAGAGGTATGAAAAAATAATTCCCCAACATAATGCACCCTTTGAGTACCACCAGCCTGATCGAGCAATTGAAACGTATCATAATGACTGTCGTCAACAACCCCTTCATCATGTGAATGTGAATGACTAGTATCGCTCACTTCAGGCTCACGAGCTAATAACATCAAATCGCCATTCCCCCCATTCCAAAAGGTAGAAGTAAATTTAAGCAAAATTCTTCCATCCTCGTCCCTATATCGAATATCATACGGCGCAAATGGGATCAGATCTGGCGCTAAATCTGCTCCTGAATAGGTCCGAATACCTGGTTGAGTTGTAGATTGTAAAGGCGTTGACCCTTGATTGATCTGTAGCAATGTATTAATTATTGTGGTTTCTGAAGCAATGGTTTGAGGAATAAAATCGGCACCAGATTCTATCGGCTCACCAATTGTATAATTTGAAAAAAACGCATCAGGTAAGTCATCTACATTCTTAGACCAATTTGTACCATAAAGATCAATTGCTACTTGTTCAGATACCACCCAACGTAAAACACCTTGCTTATCGACAGCATATGTTTTTGGATCAGTCGTAATTTTTACCAAACGAATCCCAGGTCGATATAAAACAACACCTTTCAATGGAATCGTTGCCAGAATTTCATCTGAAACAGTTTCAATAAAAGAAAAATCCTTAAACCAACTTAAATAAATAGATTGATTTGGAAAGGCATACCTATTCCCATCTTGTCCATGATAGTATAAAGCAGAAGTACTTCCTTTAATAAGTGTGTCCATCGGGACAGCAGCCTCAACACCTTGAATACCAGTAAACGATGTACATACAAGTGAAACAAATAGTGCGAAAACAAAAATATTTTTCATAAAATCAAGCTATCAATAGTAGTTCTACTATACAACAATTCTTTTTTTTCAGGAATTCACAATATAAAAAGCCCAATCAGGGCTTTTTATTCAATAAATAAAATACGTATTACTTTTTCAGATAATCTAAAATATCATACCAATCAGTTAACTCATCATCCGTTTTAATATAACCACGAATATCATTACTAACCCCTTTGCGAATACCTAAATGTAAATGTTTTCGCACACCATCCGTTTCTTCACTATGGTCATCACCGAGTAAACCTAAGTATTGCCCTTGTACGAGTTTATCACCAACAATAGCTTCGATACTTTCTAAACGTAAATGACCATAAATAACAGAAACTTCTTCTTCCTCTACGAGACAAGTTTGTACAGCTACACCACCATAGCCATTAGCAAATGTTTTTATTCTTAATGGACCATTACAAATAACAAAAATTTCTATATCATCATTTAACTCTCCTTCAAGCATTTCAAAATCTACGCCAACATGGGTCCCACTAAAACGATCTCCTTCTACAGGAGAAGTTTCTGGTGTAATCATTAATCCAAATGGTTTTTTTATGATACGTTGAAAAGGATTGTTTATCGGTGAAGAAAAATATGAGTCAATCGAGACAGTCTCTGGCAATGTTTGTGTAAACGGTTTATCTTCTTCATTTGTGAATAATAACTCAGATTCTGTTGAATCTTGTGAATAAGATGCTTCTACTAATTGAAGATCATTGGTATTGATTCCTGTTGAGGCCATTTCTGTATACACAAAAACTGCTATTGCAAGCATTGCGCTTGAAACAACTAATAAAAGCACCCATGGTTTTCGTAAATGTGACAACATAGTTTTATAAATACAAGAATTAGTATATCATAATTACTGTGTTTTGTCAACCATGTTTTTAATTAAAAAAAACGAGCCATTTTCTGGCTCGTTTTCTTTTAGAATGTAATTCTTGCTCTTCGTTTTCTTCGTTGAGTTCTATCTCGTCTATTCGGAGCAGAAGATCTACTATTTGAACTAGAACCAGAACGTCTTGTCGGTTTTCGTTTTCTGCTATTACGATTAGGATCTCTATTATCTGCATGTCGATCTTCTTTAGATCGCTCTCGAGCTGGTGGAAGCTCAGGATGAGTAATAAGAGGTAAAGATTGTCGAATAAGTTTTTCAATTTTTCTTACATTCGCTTTTTGAGAAGTAGTCACAAATGAAATCGCTTTTCCTTTTCTTCCCGCACGACCAGTTCTACCAATACGGTGAACATAATCTTCTGAGTTTTCTGGTAAATCAAAGTTGATAACTAATGTAATCGATTTAACATCAATTCCACGAGCAGCAATATCTGTGGCAACCATTACACGGAATTTTCCTTGAGTGAAACCATCTAGAGCAGCTTTACGTTGAGCTTGTGATCGATTTGAATGAATTTCTGTGGCAGTATGCCCCATATTTCGAATATCACGAGCAATACGCTTAGCTCCATGTTTAGTTCTAGAAAAAATTAATGTTGTGCTATCTGCATATTGCTTTAATACCGCATCAAGAAGACGCATTTTATCGTTTTTAGAAACAACAAAGACTTCTTGTTCAATATTTTTAGCAGATGTACCTTGTGGAGCAACTTCAATACGCAATGGCATTTTCATAAACTCACTAGCCAAAAGCGAGATTGATTTTGGCATAGTTGCAGAAAACAACATTGTTTGCCGTCCTTTAGGAGCAAGTTGAAGAACTCGTTTGATTTGAGGTAAAAAACCAACATCAAGCATTCGATCAGCTTCATCAAGTGTAATAACACTAATTTTTTTGAGTGAATACAAACCTTGATTCATTAAATCATCTAGTCTTCCTGGGGTTGCAATAACGACATGTGGGTTTTGTCTTAAAGCTCTTACCTGACTATGTTGAGAGACTCCCCCCATAATCACAGCAAGTTTTAATCCTAATGGAGCACCGATTTGTTTTAAAGCAGCTTCAACTTGTAAAGCTAATTCACGAGTAGGAACTAAAATTAGTCCTTGTCCTTTATTTTTTGCCAAAATTTGAATCATTGGAATACCAAAAGCAAGAGTTTTTCCTGTTCCTGTTTGTGCGATTCCGACAACATCTTTTCCATCTAAAGCACCAGGAATAATTTGATGTTGAATTGGCGTTGGGTGAATAAACCCTTTTTGTGTTAAAAGTGCTAGAAATTTTTCAGAAATCCCTAGTCCAGTAAATGTCTCTTTTGTTGCCGTCTCTGAAGACGAACCCGTTTTTGACGGGATTTGATCTTTTTTTGTCATAAAGTAAATAAGTGACCCGCTATTCTTAGGAGGCCACTTAAGACACAAAAAAGATTCGAGTCGCCCTGAGTTAGCTCAAGGCATAATTAATGAGTCCTAAATATAGCAAGAATAAACTACTTTGTCAATCATTTATTCAAAATAGCGCTATTCTTCCCAAAATTTGATCTGAAACTCAAGAGCATCGTCATATTCTGGTAAATCTGAAGGATTGTCTTTTTGTAAAATAAGCGTCCCTCGATTGTACAAAGTTTGTTCTTCGTACTCTAAAACAGCTCGAAATGGAACAAAATCTTCAGTCATCCATTCTGATTGAGCCGTCGCATATCCTTCTGCAATGATCAGCCCATCCCAATTTGTAAGAAATACAGGGAAATCACCTTCAAAAAACCAATTCCCTCTCGCTTCCCCTTCAATAACTAATGGCTGATCAATAACTTGATTCGGTAATGGTGAGGTCATTTTAATAAGATCTTGTTTTTCAAGAATATTCCCAATATTCTCTGTATACGTTTTTTTTCCATGCGTACATTTTCTTGGATAACTTTCTTGTACAAGGTTTCCAGCAGCCAAACATTCTTGAAAATTTGTAACCGATAATTGATTCACAGCTTCATCTAATGGAATCGTATCCTCATTTGCTTTCTGAGGTGCTTTTTGAAAATAAAGTGAAACCCCAAAACCAAGCCCAGCAAATAAAAGTGCGACAATTAGATATTTTAGATATTTCATATAATTGATGATAAATTTTGCTATAATAGAAGTAGTATAACATTTTTAAACAAAAAACGACTATGCATTTTTTTCAAGATATTATGAGAGACCCAAAAAAGTATCTCAAAATAGCAGGGATGATTCTTTTAGGACTTATTGTACTTGTCTTTGTCAGCGAGTTTCTTTCTTCTTCAGCCCTCTTAAAAAGCCCTTCCATTTCCAATCAATTGATTGGATCAAGCAGAGGTTATGTAGAAAGTGATTATTACGCAGAAGACAGTAAACTATCTGCTCGCAATATTTCATCGGATGGAATAGCTCATCCCTATCAACCAGTACCACCAGCAGGAGAAGATGCAGAAGACTTTGAATTCACAAGCTATTCTATTACTTATGAAAAAAGTGATGCAGCAAAAACTTGTGAAAAAATTCTTGATTTGAAAGGTAGAGATGATGTAATTTTCTCTATTTCTAATCAATATGATGAAGGTTGTTATTACGTCTTTAAAGTAAAAAATGAAAGTCAAAATGAAATCCAAAAAACACTTGAACAATTAGACCCAGAAAACACTTCTGAATCAACACAAACAATTAAACAAGTTTTAGATGACTATACAAGTGAAGAAGAAATTTTACTTGCATCAAAAGATCGTATTGAAGAAACATTAAATAATGCTCTAATTTCTTACGATCAAATTTCTCAACTTGCGACAGAAACAAAAGACACCGCTAGTTTAGCAATTATTATTGATAGTAAAATCAACTTGATTGAAAGACTTACTCAAGAAAAAATCCGCATTAATGAACAATTAGACCGATTAGCACGTTCTAAAGCGGAACAATTAGATCGACTTGATTATACAACCTATAGCGTAAATGTTATTGAACGAAAGTATATTGATGGTGAACGCATTAAAGATTCATGGAAATCAGCAATTGAAGAAGCTGTACGAAGCGCTAATGAAATTGTACAAGCACTTTCAGTAAATCTACTAGTCTTACTCTTACTCCTTGTTCAATACTCTATTTATGCATTCATCCTAGTGATTGTTGCAAAATACGGATGGAAAGCAATAAAAAAGATTTGGAATAAGTAATCAAATATCAATAAGCAATAGATCAAAAACATATAGAGATGCACCCTCCCTAGGAAAGGGAGGGAATGTGCAGTGCCTAAAGGGCACAAGCGAGGGTGGGTTCACGAAACCAAAACAAAAACGACTCGGCAAGCCGGGTCGTTTTTGATAAAGAGGTTATGCACGTTGCACATTTGTCGCTCGAGGCCCTTTATCAGAGTCTTCTGTTTCAAATGTAACAGCGTCACCTTCTTGTAGGTCTTCGAATGTTGCACCGCTTAAAGCAGACATGTGGAAGAAAAGATCTTTTTCTTCACCTTCTACTGCGATGAAACCGAATCCCTTGTCTGTCAATCGTTTGATTGTTCCAGTCATAGGTACGTAGTTTAGTGATTAGCCACAAATTTCGCCTCTTGTAGGAAAATCGATGGATCTTCACTGTACTTTGAGTCGTTTTGCTTTAGAGACATGATACATGACTTCTCCTTATTTGTCAACCCATATACTGGCCTTACTTTAAAGGGCTCCTAAATAAGGGCTCCTAAATCGATCCGCTCATCTATTCGTATTTGCTCAACAAATTCTGGAATATGGCTTACTAAAATCATCGCTCCCTCATATTCATCTAAGGCTTTCGCAATAATAGGTAAATGACGGAAATTGATATGGTTAGTTGGCTCATCTAAAATCAGTAAACCAGGTTCTTGCATAACCAAACGAACAAAAGAAAGTAAACCTTTTTGCCCTTCGGATAAATGCTTAATTGTTTGTTCTAAAATTTTCCCATCCAATAAAAATTTGGCAGCCATCGCACGTAAATCTTCATCCCTCGGTGTTTTCATGACCTCCCATAAACTATCATAAGCTTTTTGTTCAAAATCAAGCGTAGAAAAATCTTGTCGGTAATATCCAACTTTAATTGAGTCTGCAATTTTGACCCCCTTTGCTTTCCCAGTTGCCAAAGCTTCTAAAAGCGTTGTTTTTCCAATTCCATTTGGACCAGAAATAAGTAGATGGGTATTTTTTCGTAAAACTAATTCTACGTTCTTTTCTACAGGTTTTCCTTTTTTCAAAATAGAAACAGAATCAATTATCACAATTTTCCCATCAAAAAACGCATCGTATTCTTGTGTAGGAATAGTAAAAGGCCTGATTGTTTTATCTTCTCGTCGGACATCAACCTTATCTTCTTCTGCTTGTTCAGCCGCATCACGCATTTTTTTAGCTACCCCACGAAGCTTCCCACCTTTGTGAGCGAAAACTCCAGCTTGAGCTTTAAGCCGTTTGATATCTTTTTCTGCACGAACATTGAGCAATTGTTCTTTTTTCACACGTGCAGAAATTTCTTCTACCACGTCATGATACGTTCCTACATATTGCTCTACTTTTTTTGTAAAACTATCTAAGTATAAAACGCCATCTGTAAATGAGTTTAAAAATTCTGCGTCATGGGAAATAACTAATACTGTTTTTTCATACAGAATTAAAAACATTGTTAATTGATCAATCCCCTCTTGATCTAAATTATTTGTTGGTTCATCTAAAAGTAATATATCAGGATTTTGGATTAATGCATGACATAAAAGCAAACGAGCTTGTTGTCCTCCAGAAAATTGACGAACTGTTTTTTCAACATCAATTTCTAAATTTACAATAGCCAGTACATCTTTGATTTTTTTATCGATATCATAATGCTTTTCTGTAAAAGCCGATTCAAAATAGGCTTTTACAGATAGATCTAATGCCTCTTGAGGCATTACTTGTCTTCCAGTTGCAATCGTCGCATCTTTTGGTGTTATAAATACTTGCCCAGAATTTGTCTTGAGCTCTCCATTGATCATTTTAAACAGTGTACTTTTTCCAGCACCATTCTGCCCCATCAAAGCGATACGGCTATTATCTCGCACAGAAAAACTAACTTCATCTAAAAGCAGTTTATTATCGTATCCAAATTTTACTTCGTCAAAACGAATGACGACATTGTCTTTTGCCATAAAAAAAGATAGTAAAGAGCCCGCTATTGCGAGCTCTTCAATAATTGCTATTCAGAATACTAAAAAATGGTCTATTGGTCAATAAAGCTAGGGTTTTGCTATAATGTAGATAACTTAACTAGACCTATTTATGAAAAAACTCGCACCACTTATTGCGCTTTTGGGCGTAGTTATCCTTATTTACGTTGTTACACAAAACTTTAAAAGTGGACAAGAAGCACAAGCCCCATTTATTGATAAATCAATGGAAAAATCTATGGAAGAAAGCCAGGATATTTTGATTACGCCAATTTCACATGCATCCGCACTATTAGATTGGGAAAATGTCATCATTTATATGGACCCAGTTGGAGGAGCTGAAGCATTTGCGGGTCAACCCTCTCCAGACATTGTCCTTGTAACAGATATTCATGGTGATCATTTAAATATGGAAACACTTGAATCCGTCTTAACTAATGACACGATTTTAATCGCACCAAAAGCTGTTTCTGAAGAATTACCTATTCAATTACAAAAACGAGTACTTGTTTTGAACAATGGAGAAATAACAACACAATTAGGTTTCGATATCGAAGCCATTCCAATGTATAACTTACCAGAATCAGATGATGCTTTTCATATAAAAGGGCGTGGAAACGGGTATGTCTTAGAAAAGAATGGTAAACGTGTCTATATTGCAGGTGATACGGCAGATATCCCAGAGATGCGTAACCTAAAAAATATTGATATTGCTTTTGTACCAATGAACCTTCCCTATACAATGACGGTAGAATCAGCAGCAGATGCAGTATTAGAATTTATGCCTAAACAAGTTATTCCCTATCACTTTAGAGGGCCTGACGGTTTAAGCGATATAAATTTATTTAAACAACTTGTTGATGCCGGCGAAAAAGAGATAGAAGTTCGATTGCTTGATTGGTACACACAATAATACATGCTATCCCTCTAAAAGAAAAAACCTCCCATTGGGAGGTTTTTTCTTAAAAAATCAATGTCTTCCAATAGCTCCAATATTTTATCAATATTGCGAAAATAATTACGCCATACATTAGCGCTAATACAATCCATCTGTATTTTTCTAAGAATGCTCCAATCCACTTATATTTTTCTGGCAAACGCAGGTATTCCTTGCGCAGATTATAGAGGGTTAAGCTCAAAAACATTGGAATCGTCACAGTCCAAACAGCCATACAGTATAAACAAAGAGCACCAATGACATAAACACTTTGGTAAAAAAGCCAATAAATGAAAGTGATTGCAAGTGTCATTCCTGTCTGTGCAGTTAACCAATACCACCGTTTAAACTGCGCTTGTGCCATTATCGCCATCCCCATACAAATCATAATGGCAAAACCAGCAATACCGATAAAGGAATTGGGAAATCCAAAAACAGAAGCCTGTGGCGTTTGCATAACAGAACCACAACTTAAAAGAGGATTGATGCTACAAGGGGGGGCATATAAAGGGTCGGCAAGGATATTCATTTTCTCTGCTGTAATAATGCCAGAAAACAAAAGTCCAATGAGCCCACCAAAAACAAGCATTGATTGCAAGAATTTCTTAGAAGACATACGCTTTTGGATAAAAGTAAAGTGATTCTACTGGATTATACTACTTTGAGCAGAAAACTACGTCAATTTATGCGATAAAGCGCTCTTATTGCTATTATACTGACTTAATTGTGTAATAAATATTAGTCACCCACTTGCTTGGATCTGATTCCATTTTTGGATTAACCTCATATTCTTCCACCGCAAAACCTCCCATCTCTAAACGCTGTTCTTTTAAATACTCCCCCATATCCTGATGAAGCTGGAACATCTTTTCATATCCACCAGTATGTACATATTTCAAAGCTATTTGTGGTGACACATTAGATAAAGTAAATTCTGTTCCTTCTAACTCGCTTTCCTCAAATTGTTTAACAGGAAAAGTGATAGCAAAATCTGTTGTACCCTCTTCTTGATTCCATGCATAATAAAATGTTGTCATTGGGCCAATAGGTTGTATGTTTTTTTCATCAAAATAGGTAAATATCTTTTCGCCTACTTCTCTATAAGTGTCTTGATTTGTTGCAATGCTCAATGGCACAGTTTGTCGTATTCCAAAATAAGTTCCACCAGCAAAATCTGTTTTTTCTATTTTCATAGTTAAATTTACTAAATTAAAAAAATACTGCTTTTATTAAACAGTATTTTTTTCTTAAATGCAAAGTTAGGTAAAATTAATCTCTCAGTAAATCCATCAAGATATCGAGCTTTCGATTAATTTGTTCTAATTGTTTCGCAGTTGCCGCATCGCCTCCAGATCTTTTTGACCCACCATCTCTTGAAGAGCTCCCTCCTTTATCAAAACAAGGACTACAAAAAACTTTTTTCCCATTTGTTGGTTTAAAAGGTACTTGGCATGTGTCTCCACAATCATCACAAGTAGTTTTAAACATTTCTCTGTCACCACCAAAATCTCGTCCACCACCTGAACGACGAGGTTCTGGACCACCTTTACCTTCAAAACAGTTGCTACAGTAAATAGGTTTACTTCCATTTGGTTTAAATGGTACTTGGCAATTATTTCCACATTCTGCACAAGTCGCACTAAACATATCTGGACGACCATTACTTCTGTCTTTAAAACCACCACCTCTTCGACCACCGTCTGATCGATCATCTCGCTTTGGGTAACCCATAGTATTGTCTTATATTCTTAAATCCTTTTAATTGTACTCTTAATAAGTAATAAAAAGAACTCGCACCATACATGGTATTCAATAAAAAAGCAAGGTTTGGCTAATTTTTGCATCAATTCTAATCTATGCTAAAATTATCGTATTAATAACTAAGTGCATTTATATGAAAAAAGTTTCAGCTCTATTTGCAGGACTATTACTTGTCCTAACACTAACAGGGGCAGGTTGTGAAGCAACAACAAAAGTAGAAACAAATGATAATATGATGAAAGATGATTCTATGATGGATGATGGAGAAAAAATGAAAGATAGTGACTCCATGATGGAAGGTGAAACGATGTTAAAAGGAGAAACAATGGAAGAAAAAGAAGGAATGGTTGGCGGAGACGCAATGGTAGACGGAGAATTAAAAATGGAAGTTAAATAAAGCTACTTTCTCAAAAAAAGAACTGGCAATTGCCAGTTCTTTTTTATTTAACTCCCTTTCGTTTTTTGATGTTATTCTTCAGTCGTTTTCCGATAGCCGTTGGTTTTTTCGCATGTTTAATGCGAGCTCTTAGAGCGCTATTCATAGGTATATAATCAAAATTCAAATCTTGTCGGTTGACTATAACCTATTTTTGAGTATTTATCAAGTATTTGGACGATTAAACCTATTTTTTGCTAAAAGAGACCGTCTTTAATAAGGCATCAAAATCTTCTAATCGCCCATCTGATAATTCATTGTAGTTTGCAACAAAGAAGTAAATTTTCCCTTCATATGGAACAACAATCGAGCGCCCTTTATATAATCCTTCCCATTGATATTGTAGTGCTTCTTGGCCACCAACCTTCACATCTTGAGTTTCTTGATCACGATAATTTGTGAAGTTTGCTTTTTCTTCCAACCACATCATTAGATCAGTATCATTTTGATTAAAAACGTAAATTGTCAGAGAAGGCGGTCCTTCTCGCCCATCAGGGCTTCGATCCAATTCTTCTTTATCTGCTTTTCTAAGTAAGAGATAGGCTTTTTCTAAATCTTTATCATCACCTGAACTATTTGGTAATTCTTCTAATACATAGTCATTTGCAATAGCGGTGTGATCAAATGAGAATGCTAAATCATTAGTTTCGGTGACATTATTGTCTTCAGCCACAGTTTTTTTATCCATTGAATAGTAATAAATCCCGCCAAAGATTACAGCTCAAGCGAGAACGATTATAATTACATTTTTTTTCATAATACTATTTTTAAGAATGAGCTATTTAGTTTGATCGTCTTTTTTAATTCCCCACATCCATTTCGGTGATTCACCTTTTTTATAGCAAATAAGAATAAGTGAAGACGTTAATAAGATAAGAGGTAATAAAAAAGTGAAGAGCATGTCTTGAACTGTGGCATATCCATCTACAGTAAAAGTAAAAGCAATAATTAAAAGAAGATAGATAAAAACAACTGTCCACCCTTGCCACTTCGCTGGTGCCCATCCCCAACCGTAGAGTTTTCGTTTAAACCAATAGCCTTTAGGATTATCTTTTAGATATTCAGCGTATTCTTTGAATGAAAACATATTTGTATAATTTATTTCTTTTTTATTATACTTTATCTCTATGCTGATCTACCAAAATAGCATTTCCATCGGGATCCATAAGAGTAAAACTTGTTGGTCCCGTTCCCTCTTCTGCTTTTGTGGTAAATTCAATACCAGCTTCATCAAGCTGTTTTTGCAAATCACGAATATCTGTAAATGATTCTGTCTCTTTGCCATTATGATCCCAACCTGGATTAAAGGTTAAAATATTCTTTTCAAACATCCCTTGAAATAAACCAATATTCGTTGTTCCATTTTGTAAAATAACCCAGCCTTGTTTTTCATCGCCATGAATCATAGAAAAACCAAGTTTTTCGTAAAAAGCTTTTGAAGCAGCTAAATCTTTAACAGCAAGACTTGTAGAAAAATTACCCATTTGCATAAATTAAGAGAGTTAACAATCATGCTTTTATTATAGCAAAAAATAAGAAAACAAGGTTTATCACCTTGTTTTCTTGGGTTTGCTTATGCTGATTCAAATTTTGCATTCATCTCTTCCATCCACTTTGCTTTTGATGCTTTTTGTTCCTCTTCCGTCATTTCTGACATTTTTTGCATCATTTCTGCATGGGCATCTTGATAATGAGGCATCATCTTCTCCATCCATTGTTCGAATGTTTCTGCTTCTGCTGTTGTTTCGCACATATCGCATTTGAGTGTTTTCATATTTTTTTCATGAGTAATAAAGTCGCATTTGTTTACTACCTAACATCAAGCTCAGTATTGCTATCGACTCGAATTTGTCGCAACTCCTTTCTCGTTTCCATTCGTTCTTGTCGAGCAGAACTAATATCTGCACGAATTTCTACAAGCCGTTCTTTATTAATAACCGGCAATTGAGATTCATCCCAACACACTCTGAGATGTGAACGAACAAAACCTCGTTCAATATCATCACTCGAGCTGACATTTTTTGCACGGAGACATGCACGAACATCTCCCAATTCTGCCTTAACAGCATCTCGTGCTTCTTGTAAGTCTACACCATTTTCTTCTGCATAGGCATAAACACTAAACCTCACAGCACGTTTTAATTTTTGACGATCTGTATCTGGAATACGAGCGAGATTATCTTTTGTAATTCCAAGACTAAATCTTTTCATGAGATTATAGGCAGCTTCTTGTGTCCCAACATAATAGGCTCGGCAATTTACAGGAAGAATCCACCAAGCTTCCCCTTGTTTTTCAACACGTAATACAATTCGTCCTTTTAATCGAGTACCTAATTCATTGGTTCTACAAACGCTTTCTTCTCCTTTTTCAACACCTTGTACAAGCAAAGCAAAATTTTCTTCATTAATTCCTAAGGCCCGACGCTCTAAAAGTGAATGAGCAGCAGCTCCATCGGCTAAATATTCTTTGGCACCCGTTACTGGGTCAACATAATAAACTTCTCCATTCCCTTCTACGTCTAAAAGCATAAGACCTTCCATTTGTTGTGCCAGCGTCGCACTATGTTCACGACGAGGTAGTTCACTTGGCTCAGCTTCTGTAAGTTCTTCATCTGTAATTTCATTAATATCCTCATCTGTTAATGCAAGTGAAACTTCTGTTTCTTCTTGTACTTCTGCTTCTGCAGCAGAGACAGATGGAATAAACAAACCAAATTGAAAGAGCAATGCAATAAGCGCAATAGAGGTAAATATTTTTTTCATAAAACCGACGTAAATAGTTAGTACCTTGATTATAACACAGCTATTGCTTTTACTTTTTAGATCAATGCAAAAGCATTAACCAATCACTTGTTTTAAAGAATTGATCAAATAATCTAATGAATCTAGCTGAATACCCGCAAAACTAATTCTCCCCGATGCTGGTAGATAAACTGAATACTCTTTTTTTAATTGATCAACTTGCTTTGGAGTTACAGAAAGCAAACCAAACATCCCCGAAGTTTTATCTAAGTAATCAATGCTTCCCCCTAAGCCAGAAATAAGCTTTAATTTTCTTTGGTCAATACTTTGTCGCATTTGATCTAATTGCGTAAACCACACTTCTTTTTGATTTTTGAAAACCTCATTCATAATCATTTGACCAAATGATGGCGGATTTGAAATAGAAGTACGAACCATTCTTTGCAAATGGGATTCAAGGATCTCTTTCTCTGCTGTTTTAATCAATAATGCCCCAGTTCTATGAGAATATAATGTTGCATTTTTTGAATAAGAAAAAGCAATCGCAATTTGTGGTAATTCTGACACGAGATGACGAAGCAATTTTGCATCAGATTCGATTGAACTCCCTAAACCTAAATAAGCAAAATCGACAAAAACAAAAACCTTTTTTTCTTTAATAAGTGGTAATAATTGTTCTAAATCTTCTTTAGCAAAATTGATCCCGGTTGGATTATGGGTTGACCCTCCATGTAAGAGTAAAATTGCTGGTTCATTGTTTAAAGACTGAAGGGCTTTAGTATAACCATCCGTATTGAACTCTTGTTGGTTGTTTAAATGCGGAAATTCGACAAGAGAAAATCCAGAAAAAATCTTTTCATGGTTTGGCCAAGTTGGGGTGGGAAAAAGAATCGTTTTTATCCCTAGTGTTTTTGTTAGGTTTGCGAATAAATCACAAGCTTGCGTCCCACCACAAGTTGCTTGCATGGCATATTGCGATTCATTATACAGATTTTCTCCCAATACAAGTTTGCTTGTTTGCTCTAAGAAGTAAGGATCCCCTTTAATTGGTAAATAATTAAAGTTATCCATCGACAATTCATTGGCGACTTGTTGAATAATAGGTAAGACAAATGGCCCTCCATTGTCCGCGACATAGGCACCAATACCTAGATTCACTTTATGAGGATTTGAGTCATTTTTAAATGCAGCTAATAAATCAAATAAAGGATCTGGAGGCAATAACTCAAGTGAATTCATAGGTTATAAACTGAATTAAGAAGCTGAAATATCTTTCATCCCTACAGGCATTTCATGCAATCCCATAACATTCTTTTCCGTATCCATAAAAACAGCTATCCACCCCATATCTTTCATGATTTCTGTTTTCGGCATGAGAACAGTTCCTCCATTCGCCTCAACTAGCTCCAATGTTTTTTCAATTGATTCTGAACTTACATAATTTGTAAATAATTGACCAGGATTAGCTCGCTTCATCATCCCACCATTCATAGCACCAGGAACTTTTGGTTTATTATTCTCGTCTACATCACATGTAAAGACACTGTAATATGGTGCACCACCTGTAGAGCTATCTGCTGGCATGTCCATTTTTTCTATTCGCCAATCAAAAATAGTTGTATAAAATTTTTGTGCTCTGTCGATATCATCAACAGGGATTTCAAAATGGACCATTGGATTTTTCATATTTTCTCTTAGTTATTTACTAATCAATAAACTCATTTTACTTACGATGCGAACACCCTGGCCAACAACAAGGACGCCGCTTCCCTTCTTCTAATTCCTCACAGGTCCTACGTATACGACGCTCTCGTGTTTTTTCTTGTTTCGCATCTTCTACCCAACAAATAAATTCATTTCGAGCTAGTGGAGTAATATCAAGCCAAGCTGCTTGCACGTTTTTATTACGTGCCAGAGCCTTTTTTAAGTCAGCTGGTAATTTATGAACAACTCCACTAGGTAAAACCGTCATATAAATCCTAATTACTTACCAAAACTTTAAATCCTCCATAAGCCATCTTTTTACTCTCAAATGGCATGTTTTTCATAGGGTCTGGCTGATCTTTCCTCATCTCTTCCATTTCTTTTTGTACCTTTTTATTTACTTGGTTTCGATGTGTTTTTGATTCGTATTCAATATAGGAAAAAACAACAACTTCATCTTCTTTTAATTTTGTTAACTTTGGAAATGGCAAATAAGGAAACCCACCCATGTCTGGAGTGAGGTCATCTCCAACACATTCTCGATAAGACAATGCGCCATGTTTCATCCAAGAATCATTACCTTGTTTAGCCATTTTTTTATAGGCTGCTAGGTTTTTCTTTTTGATCACCAGCACAAATGCGTCGATGTATTTCGTTTGTTTTTTGGGCATATAAGTTTAGTTATTTAAATTAGCTCTAAGTTGATTTTAGCAAAAGGTATCTACATTTTCTAGACACGAAAGAATAAACCTAAAACTCCTCATCATGTAACAAATGACTCAACTCACTTTGCTCAATATAGGTCATTATTCCATTCACAATTCCATAAACACTTTTCTCCGATTCTCTCGTGAGTAAACGCCTATCTGCATTATTTGTTATAAACCCTGTTTCTAAAATGATACCAACTGTCATCGGATGTAAGGAATGTTCATATCTTCTCCAATTAAAAGCATAATAGCCTTTCATTCGATTAGAAATATTGGGGTCTTTTTTTAAACCAGTAGATGCTTCATAAGCTTGCTCCATTATTTCTGCAAATGTACTGGCTTTTCTTGTGAGATCATACCAAGAACCAGAAGCTTTATAGCCAGTTTTTGTTTTATCAGTACTTCCATCTCCATGAATAGAAACAAAAAGATCTGCATAATATTCTGGAGGAATAATTGCAGGAAGAATTTCTACCACCAATCCCTTTTCTTCTAAAAAAGGTTTTACTTGCTCAGCAAGCATCAAATTTACCTCTACTTCATCGACTCCACCAGCACTTGCTCCTGTATTTGTTGCTAAATTAGGAAATTCATCTGGAGCTTCTTCATGTTTCCAATGTCCAGCTTGTAAAGCAATGGTAATTGGGCCTTCCGGTCGTTCCCAATTCCGTAAACTGGCTAAATACTCATCCCATTCGGAAAGTGGTTCTTCTATTTTTTTTACATCCACTTCTTCTCCTTCTGTATGCAAAAAAACGGAACCCGCATAGATAACCGTTGCAAATCCTAAAAAAGGAAAAATAAGCATTAAAAAAGCAAAAACTCGTTTCATAAAGACCGTTGTTTATATTTAGTTAATACAACATCTTTTAAATAGTCTTTCTACAAAACAATATCTGAAACGTATCGCCAATCTTTTTATTCAAATTTCACCGCTGTTCCATAGGCAAGCATTTCAGAAGCTCCAGCCATAATCATAGAAGTTGTAAAGCGCATGCTAATAATAGCATCAGCACCAAGTTCAATGGCATCATTGACCATCCGATTATATGCCTCATCACGAGCGCTGGTTGTCATATCGGTATAGGTTTTAACTTCTCCTCCAATAATGCTTTTTAATCCAGCACCAATATCTCTCCCAACATTTCTTGTTCGAACGGTATTTCCTTTTACAATACCTAAAACTTGTCTAATTTTTTTCCCAGGAATTTCTGTTGATGTTGTTATAATCATACTTGTCCTATTATTTTTTAATTTGCTCAATATCGTCTTCTTTTTTATTGAAGAAAATGTATAAACCAAGAGCAATAAACAATAAAGCCCAAATGATTCCCCAAACACCACCTTCTTTAAGTGAAGAAAGTGATGCAAAAAAGATAGATACCCCAAAAAGGGTAATGACTGTTCCAGTAATAATGCGGCTAAGTGTATTCATGTATTTATACTAGCATTGTTACCATCTAGGGTCTAAATCTATCAATTAATCCTGCTTCAAAGTTAATTGTTGCACCATAACCTGAATCTAAAACAAAGGCTTCGAACTTTTTATCATACCCAGTAAAGATTGCTATTCCAACTAGCAAAATTAAAACGCCAAAGAGTTTTTTGAGTCGTTCAGCTCCAAGTGAATGGCTCATAACTTTACGGACAATCTGTTGACCAAGATAGGCAATAAGTAAGAGAGAAAAAGCTAATCCAATGGTAAATCCAGCAAGATAGATAAGACCAACACCAAAGCTTGCAGGCAGAACTGTTGCAATAATAAATAGATATGTCGGACTACAAGAAGTGAAGACTGGTCCAAGTGCCGCCCCCATTACAATATCTCCCCAAACGCTTTGCTTATCTCTCCCTTCTTTTAAGGCCTTATCACCTTTTCGACTTAAATAAGAAGCCAAAGGAATTCTCGCCCAAGCCGTGGGAAAAAGAATTGCTAATCCAACCAAGATAATCATGGCCCCAGAAAAATAGGCCCAGAATGATTGAGGGATTGTAATAAACAAGGTAGTCGCTTTTAACAAAAGCGTAAAAACGATAACAGAAACTGAGAGTGAGAGAATCACAATAATCGCTCGCCTAGAGATCCCTTTTTCTTGTTTTCCTGGCTCGGATGAACCAATAACAATTGGAAGCAAGGGAAAAATACATGGAGCGAGAACCGTTAATACTCCCGCAAGAATAGAAATGAGAAAAAATGTCATAATTTATTGGACTTCAGTAACAAAATCTTCAAGTGTTAAACTTCCGTTCCATTTTTTGATCAGATTCCCCTCACTATCAACCTGAACAAATGTATGTTGTGTTGTCACACCATATTTTTTCTTCAACTCTGTTTGTGTATCGTAATCCGTTTTTAAGATAGTCAAACCATTTGGAATTTTTGACATATTCGCTTCGATATCAGAATTTAATGCTCGACAAGAAGGACACCATGATGCATGGAAAAATAAAACAACATCACCATTTTGCGCATTAGCCAGTTTTTGAGCTGCATATGGTTCATACGTTCCAGCTGTCATTACTTCTATCTCTGTCTTTTGAGATGTCTCTTGTTCTATAGTTATTTTTTCCATAACTTCTCCTGAATCATCCTTGATCATAGAATCATCTTTCATCATAGAGTCATCCATCGCTTTGTCAGAACCCTCTTCTACCATAGAGTCTTCCATTGCTTTATTAGAACCCTCTTTCATCATAGAATCATCCATGACTTCACCAGATTTATCTTCCATCATTGTTGTTGATGTTCCTGTTAGAGATGTTTCTTGTTCTTTATTCTCTAAAGTATTTGATACAAAGAAAAAAGCGACAACCGCCACAAGAAGAACGATTATGATAATAAGTAGATTGTTTTTATTCATACGGATTTTTTAAATGTTTTAATAATAGAAAAGATTGATTGAGCATATGGCGTCTTTAATGGAATATAACAAGTTGTATTCCCTACCTTTATCCCTTCAATCACCCCTCTTGCCGAAAGGTAACCTAACGATTGAGAGGCAGCTGGTTGAGAAATCTTTAAAGCCTCTGCAATTTGATTTACACAAAGATTTGTTTTCGCTTCCGAAAGCAAAATGAGAATCCCCATTCGATTGGGACTTGAAAGAATTTTCGCGATTTTCACATATTCATTAATGATAATCATAGATAAAACATATAAGAATATTCTAATATATTAATATAGCTATATTTTAATATACAGCCTCATAGACATTTTTATTTCAATCACTCTTAGAAGAACAGAATACAACTACCGAGTATAAAAAACACCTTTCTATTTCCTCAAAATCTTTTCCATGGCCTTCCCTTTTGCCAAATCATCTACGAGTTTATCTAAATAGCGAATCTCTCGCATTGTTTTTTCTTTGATTTCTTCTATCCGCACTCCACAAATAACTCCTTTGATTAACTTCCTTTTGGGGTTCATTTTTGGAGCTTGTTTAAAAAATGTTTCAAAATCTATTTCTTTTTTAATTACAGCTTCCAGTTTTTTGGGCGTATACCCAGTAAGCCAGTGAATAATGGTATTCACCTCTTCTTTGGTGCGCCCTTTCTTTTCTGCTTTGGCAATATAATGCGGGTAGACACTAGCAAAGCTGGTTGTGTAAATGCGATGTTTGGGCATAGAATTCTATCGGTTAGGCTTTAATCATATCAAAAATTTGTATATCACGTAAAAGAAATAATTAATCTCTTTATTCAAGATACCTGCTATACTTTATTCATATGATCTCACTAGAAACTTTGCGACAATTCCGTGTGCTTGATTATGCAGTATTTGATTTGGCTATCAGTTTTTTAGCTGCATGGATTTTATCTCCATTGCTCTCTTTTCTTTTTAGAAAAATAAAGATTGAAATCCCAAAACGGAATTGGATTATCTGGACATTACCAATTGCATTTATCGCGCATCTTATTGCAGGAACAAATACATTAATGACACAAAGGTTATTAGACCCAAGTGGACATTACCTTTTGAAAATAGTGATTATTTTTTTAACCTTGCTTGGGTTTAAAGGAATAAAGAGAATGAAATAAGTCGTTCTAATACAAACGAAAACGCACCGCCAAAGCATTTACACCTAGTAGTACGAAAAAACTGTTATTACTCTCCCCTCCAAAAGCACAAAGTAGCTTCATAATTCCTCCTTGGAATAAAAACAATGCAAAAAAAAATGCCCCAGATACAAGAAATGTCCTGGAGCGGTTTCAATCAAGGATTTCTCCTCTGTCGCTAGGTTGGATTTTCTCGCCTAGCAAATCCCTCTGCGCGTTTCTCTACCCTCTCCTTGATTAACAGAGCAAGAGAAATGTCGGACCGATCTACAGTCATCCTCTCGTGAAGAGTTGGGATGTGAGTATCCGAAGGGTTGCTGGTTTGAGGTATGTCATCATTTGACTCAAGGGGTTCCGATTCACTGGTCATTTATTCTCCTTCGTCAAGAAAAACTCTCAACAGGAGACTCCAGAGCCCCCTCATTGTGGTTTCGATTATAGCCAATATCATAGAGCACCGAGTGCATCTATGTGAAGTCTAAGATAGTATGTAATATGCGCTTAACCTCGTCAACTCCCTCCACAAAAAACAGCTCTCGACGCAAGTATAAAATACTTACCAAGATACTTTTTCACAATCCATCAAAATACTCATCTAATAGCTTTGATCGTTTTTTTACCTATTCCTTGCATAATTGTTTCTTGACTTTTTCTTAGCTAGGTGGTATCAACATTAGTCCTAAACCTGCTACTGAAAGGCAAAAAATGGACAGCATTATTTACAACCTCTCCAGCAACGAATGGTACAACATCGAGTTCACCACTAACAAGGTAGACGAGTCGGACACTCGGCGAAAGCACATGTTCAGGGTAGTCCTGATCATCACAACCATCCGACAATTTCTGGATGTCGGTATCCCCATGATCCAGAAGGCTATCGTCGATATGGGCATCGACGACGGCGACGACTGGAACGAGATCGGAAAAAACCTGGTCTCGAAATTCGGTGAAACGTGCGAGCACGTCCTCGGGTTCTTCGATTCTCGAGAAACCGAGCCCGAAGCGATCAAAGAGGCACTGGAAAGCTTCAAGCTGAACCTGAACTGTGAAGACACTCGCGCAGTGACCTTCATGTTCCAGCCACAGCTCTACGCGGCAATGAAGGAAGCGGTCGACTTAACGACCCCACACATCTAGAACACCCGCGAGCCCCCACCATCTCACCATCAACCCTTCATCACTGACCTCCCTCAAGGACTTCAAGATGGGGGGTTAGTTTTTTTATATTGTTTGATGGAGAAAAAACATCTTAATCTTCATTAACACGATCGACGTCCACTTTTATTGGCTCTTAAATATCTTAGACCAAGACTTAATTTTTACTAACTAGAATCATTCTGGAAACACCACAGCCTCATCACCTTCATTCCATTGGTCATATTTTTTCATGACTTGTTTAAAACGAGCTGAGTTTTTAAACTCACTTAACCATCTCTGAACACCTGTATATTCAGTTGACTCAAACCATCCTATATCTACATGAGCAAACTGGCGAATAAAAGGTAAAAGCGCTAAGTCGGTAAAAGAAATTGTCTCTCCACCTAGATATTTATTTTTCGCTAATAGCGGTTCTAGTTTTTGTAATAATTTTTCCCCCTGCTCTCTATAATACTCCCTAGTCTGTTCTGGGTGACGATCATGATATTTATACTTATCGAGATATTTTTTAAATACACCATCATTTTCTTCGATCAATGCTTCATCTCGAAAAGGAAGACAAATACTGGGGTCAACCCATTGTTTAAAATGCGACATGATATCTATGCTTTGATCAATAATATGATCACTCTCTAGTACGAGCACAGGAACAGTTCCTTTTGGAGAAGCTTTATACAAAGCCTCTGGTCTTTCTCGCAAAACCACTTCTCGCAATTCTACTTTTTGCTCACTCAATGCAATCATAAGCCGAGCCCTCATGGCATAGGGGCATCTGCGGAATGAATAAAGAATAGGATAATTGATAACCATAAGATAAATAGTTGAATACGGATAGGCTCATGTTATAATACATGCATACAATTATTCAATAAAATCTATGGGAACAATTCTTTTAGTAAGTTTATTAGGGGCTATCATTAGTGCAATCACGGGGACTCTTTGGTATTCAAATAAAACACCAATGGGTAAATGGCATATGCAATACCTTGGGTTTGATAAACTCTCTAAAGAAGAACAAGCAAAGAAGATTGAAGAAGCTAAACCTAAAATGGCAAAAATCTATTCAGCTCAATTACTACTTTCGTTTCTTACATCATTCTTCATTGCTTTTGTAACAAGCTACACGGTTCAAAACGGAGCACCAGCAACCGCAGTCTATTATTACATTCCCTTTATTTGGCTTGCTTTTACTGTCCCAATGATTGGACAAAACCTCTTATGGGGAGCGGCCGAAGGGAAATTACTTTGGAAAAAGTTTTTCTCAGATAGTGCGTATAATCTTGTCACCTATTTGATTATCGCTTTTGTGGCGACGATGTTTTTTTAACTCTTTGCCTCCCCTTTTGTTAAAAAATCTATCAATACAGGAATATGAGATTTTTCTATCTCTTTTACTGAAGTTACAATTGTAAATTTTTTATTTGTGGCAAGCAAATCCGCTTTAACTTGTTTTTGTTTTGCTAGTTCGATTGTATATTTTTTACAAAATTCTTCGTACCGATTCCCCTTGTCTTCGTGATACCATTTTCGTAAATCATTTGACGGGGTAAGCTCCTTTAACCAAAGATCAATACAAGCCTCTTCTTTAGAAATACCTCTCGGCCATAACCGATCAACTAAAACTCTTAATCCATCATTTTTTGATGAAGAATCATAGACTCGTTTTATCTGAGGGACGTCTTTTCTTTTAGTTGATTTATTCATAGTAGTTTTAAAAGAGCAAACTAAAACAAATCCGATAGATTGTATAGAAAAGAATTGAAAAAAGTGTGATCAAGAAGAAGTCCTTAAATACTTTGCTATAACTATCCCCTTTTTTTCTTCTACTAATCGCCGCCAAAATACTTCCAATAGGAAATGTAAGAAGGTAATAATACGGAAGTGTAAATAATCCTAACTTAAACCCCGATAAGAATAGATCAAATTTTGAAAGGAATGGTGTAAATTCAGTTGCTCCGTAACTCAGAAAATATACACAAGACCCAAGACCTCCGTACGAGAGTACGCTAACAAGGAGAACTAACCCTGCAGCTGAGAAATTTTGAAATGTTTCTTCGTTCATCATATGTAGATCATATCACATTTTTGCCATAAAAATTATCAACCGATAAAAACACTTTTTGTGGAAAGCAGTGTTTTTTAGTTATTAATATCAGTTGACTCTATTAAATTTTGTTGTTACCTTGATATGAAACAAAAAGGAAAAAAATGAATACAACCGAACTTCGTTGGTCTACTTTCGAACAAAACGTTATCAACCAAGCTAGGGAGATGATATCTGATAACCTAGAGGATAAAACCGTCATCCCCCCTGACTCAAGAATTCACATACTCTCACCTGGAGAGTTCAACAATACAGTCATCAAGCCTGAACAACGTGGGTATGTAGATGCAATTGTAAGCAAAGAGCATCTCTACATTAAACGAACAAGAACAAAGTCTCGTTTTATCCAACTCTTCTCGCATGAACTCCTTCACTTCGTTTCATTTTTAGGCCCTGGAAAAGTAGGAATGAATCGTATCGTTGGCTCGCATCGATACTTCGAAGGCTTCGATGAGGCCGTGACGGAGCTGTTTGCGATTAACTTTCGTCAGCTACTGGCCAGGCGTATCAGTGCTCACCACATGACACAACGAGCCTTGAGAGACACGCATGCTTATGTCCCCGCAATCCTTCTTGTAAAAGCTCTTATTGCAAGGTCAGACAAAGAAGGAACGAAGCAGATTCCACACAGGCTCTATCGTGACTACATTGAAGGAACTCAGCATGTCCTAGCTTCCTTCAACTATCACATACCTGGATCCTGGCAAGCCCTCAAACATATGGGCAAGTCAGATGAAGAAGCTACCCGTGTCGCAACAGAGCTCGGCCTCAATGAAGTGCTTGAAGAACTTATGCTCATCAGGACAAACTGAGTCGCCTCAACCGCCACAAGAGAATCGCTTCGGCGACTCATTCTCTGAGGCGGTTTTCTAATACAAAAAAACACCGTTTTTACACGATGATCTTTTGGCTCGGTTTCAGCTCTTTGAACCTTCTTTTGCAGACAATCAGGTATTGGTTTCGGTTTTCTTGGTAGGAATGAAATAAATAAACCAAACACCCCAAACCAACCAGGCGGCATCAAGAATGTCAGCGTCAGACTGCAGTAGTTCTCGGACTCCGATTAGGAGAAAGAATCCCAAAAACCCTAAATACCATTGTTCACGTCTTTGCTTCTTCATATAAGTAGTTTGTAATGATGAAATAATCTCTTATATCTAAGTATATTTGAAAAACATCTATAAAACAAAGCACCCGATCGAAATCGGGAGCTTTGGATATTCGTACGCTCTCTGAGCGCTCGAACTGATTTGCTTTTGGCTCCGAGGGTGGGACTCGAACTTAATTTTTTTAAAAACTATACGCCAATTTTAAAGAAAAACCCAAAAAATAAGTAAGCTCCACCCTATTGCATCCAAGACCACCTTATGATATAGTTTTTTTACGAAATGACCGAAAGGCGGTCATTTTCTGATAGAAAAATCTGGCTTGTGGGCTCCGAGGTAGCTCAGTGGTAGAGCAGTTGGCTGTGAAACACTTATATCTGTCCCCATTCTTTATAACTAAAGTCTGGTATGGCAGAGAAAAGAACCTATCGCGACCGCGCAGAATATCTCAAAAAAGCTGTTGCAAAACGTAGACGAAAGTTACGTGAACAAGCTGTTGAGTATATGGGCGGTAAATGTCAACGCTGTGGCTATAAAACTTGCATCGAAGCATTAGATTTCCACCATCTTGATCCTCGTGAAAAAGAATTTGGAATATCTGCATCAGGAATGACTCGTTCTTGGGAACGTATCAAAACTGAGCTAAATAAATGCATCATGATTTGTGCAAATTGCCATCGCGAAGAACATGCGAAAATTAAACGCAGCTTTAACGAGTAATCGTTATCGAAAATTGGGTGAATTCGGGGAAGCCTGTTAAATGGTAATCCCGAGCCAATCCTTCGCCGGGAAGTTACTCCCGCAAGCAAGCTTAGCCAAAAATGGCAGGCCTGCCTGCCGTAGCTTTAGCGAAGGCAGGTGTAGAGACTAGTAGGTGAGTCCCAACAATAATCCTACAATAGCGCCCAATACCCCATAGCTTTATGCGACGGGGTAATGAGATAGTCCACCCCATTATGAAAATAATGGATAATGTGTAACCAATTGGTCGTGGGTTCGAGTCCCACCCTCGGAGCTTGCTAGCTAGATTCTAAAAACACGCGATATCCGCGTGTTTTTTTATTCTTACCTATTGACAAGCGCAATATTTTATGGAGAAAACGTGTATAATAAAGTACATATGAAATATAAAATACTCACAATCTCTCTCGTTCTAAGCTTATTCCCTATTACAGGGCAAGCACAAACTCAAGCAGCCCAAGTTATTGATATTGCTTTTCCTGTACAAGGTGGAGCCGATTATATCGATGACTTTGGTGATCCACGCTATCAACACTCTCATGAGGGCAACGACTTAAAAGCTCCAAAGCATACAGCTGTAATCGCTGCTAATGACGGTATTGTCTCTTGGGCTCCTGTACCAGAACCAAGTTATGGTTGGGGTATTTGGGTTAAAGGAGACGATGGCTATACCTATGTCTATATTCACTTAAATAACGACACCCCAGGAACAGATGATGGAAACGGTGGCGTTGAACATGCCTATGCAGATGGAGTACGCCAAGGTTCTCGAGTTACTCGTGGACAAATCATCGGTTGGCTCGGAGATAGTGGAAATGCAGAAAATGCAGGATCACATGTCCATTTTGAAATTAGAGATACAGAAACAGATACACCTATTAATCCCTACCCTTCTTTAAAAGCTGCTGAAGGAGAAATCCCAGAACTAGAAATTAATTTTGACCCCGAAGCTGCCGCAATATCTGCACCAACGATTAACCATGAACTTGGTTTACAGTCAGCGACAACTGCTGCTAGCAATTGTGAATCAAATAGTCTCATTAAATCTCCAACTTCTTCTTCTGTCTACTATTGTGCTGCTAATGGAAAACGATATGTCTTTTCCAATAGTGGGACTTACTTTAGTTGGTATGCAGACTTTGCTTCCGTTTTAACTATTACAGAAGAACAACTTGCTTCTATCCCACTAGGTGGAAATGTCACCTACCGCCCTGGAGTAAAAATGCTCAAAATACAAAGTGACCCCAAAGTATACGCAATCGACACAAATGGAACCCTAAGATGGGTCACTAGCGCCGTAATAGCCGAAGAACTCTACGGAACAAACTGGAATAAATCTATCGACGATATTTCCGAAACTTTTTTCATCAACTACCAAACCGGAGAAGATATTCTCTACGAATAACCACCTCCTCCCTCTCTTGAAAAGGGAGCCTGCCTGCCGGCAGGCAGGGGTGCCCCTTCAGGGGCGAGAGGGTTCATGTAAGACCAAAACACGAATGTAATTTCTCTAAGCGCTAACGGGGTCCGGGGTAATAGTTGCTTCTTAGAAGTAATATAGTTGCATGCACATACAAGAAGCTCCTATTACCCCGGCGACTTTTTTGCTTCGTTTTTTGGTCGTTCAAAAAATGAAGGCCTAGCGGCGAGCGTCAGCAATAAGCTAATGAACAATAATCAGTACAACAAACACAAAAAAGCTCTGAACAATTCAGAGCTTTTTTAAATGCATTGTTTAAAACCTTAGTTTGAAGGCAATACCAAAGGATCACTCATTGCTGGTCCTGTCCCCTCTTCCATAAGTTCATCATCCATACATCTTGGCATTTCATATTCAGGACAGAATTTTCTTGTACAAGCAGCTAATGCTTCTTCCCCTTCTACATCGGCTCTTACACAATTATTACATCCATCAGAAAAACTCTTACAAGAAGCATCAATCATCGTTTTCCAACTATTTTGATCATAAGAAGGTGTCATCATTTCTTTCATTTCATCCTTGAGACTTAACATTTCTGATTTCATTTGCATATAAGCATCTTTATCCATCATATGCTTACCATCCATTTTAGAATTATTCATTGGTGAATAAACACTTGCAACAATAATACCACCAAAAACGAGGACAGATAATAACGTTAAAATACCTAAAACGATATCTAAAATAATAAGTCCTTTTGTATCAGGGCGTTCTTGTATTTGTTTTTGTTTCTCTTTTGTTTTTTTAGCCATAGATTTTATTTAATTATGTATAAATAGTATAGCAAATAAAAATAATATTAAAAACAAAAGAACCACCTTATTGCTAAGGTGGTTCTTTGTTAACACAAAGCGTGTTAAAAAAAGATTGGACTAAAGTACTGCGTCTTTTGCAGCTTTAGCAACACGGAACTTCACAACTGTTTTAGCTGGAATTTGGATTTGTTCCCCAGTCATTGGGTTACGCCCTGTTCGTGCAGCTCGATCTTTTTTAACGAGCTTACCTAATCCTGGAAGAGTTAATTCTCCAGAAGATACTACTTCTTTATAAGCAAGTTCAGTTAAAGCGTCCCATAGGGCCACTACATCTTTCTTACTTAATTCTGTTTTGTCAGATAAAGCCTGCATTAGTTGAGACTTTGTCATTCCTTTTGCCATATTTTTAAAGGAATTAATAGTTAAGACCTCTCTATTATAGGCAAAACTTAGGGAAAACCACAAGTTAATTAAAAAAGACGTGATCAAAACTCTAGGAATTTGTCAAATTTTCCTAAAATAATTAAAAATCCTACCCTATCCGCTCATCAGTCAGTGAAAGATAAACAAGGGATAGGAGGGGAACCCAAGTATACTTTCAACTGATGAGCGGACAAAATAGGAGAATTGATTTACCAACTTATCAAACTAATTATGACGTGTCAATAATCAGTAACCATGAAAAGAATTCTTTTAATCTCTTAATAAAGGTGTGTGTAGAAAACAAATTCCCCTCTGTTATTTGCGACAAACAAAAAACTTTTTCTATTCCTCTTACTACATCTTTCTTGTATACTAAAAACACCCACACCTCGTTGCAATCGGAGCAATGAGGTTTTATGTTTTCAGACCATATTTATCTTTATGCATTACTTAGTTTACCTAAACTAGGCCCAATTAAAATCAATCAGTTATTAGAATTTTTTCATTATGATAGTAAATTATGCTGGGAATCAATAGACAATGAAAATATACAAGGCATTTCAACTGATTTTCTCTACCACTTGCAAAAAGAAAAGAAAAAAATTAACTTATTCCAACTTCAAGAACGGCTGAAAGAAACAAATACACAGACAATTGCTAAAACAGATAAAGACTACCCGCATCTTTTAAAAGAAATCCCAGACGCTCCACCACTTTTATTCTATAAAGGTATTTTGCCAAATAACCAGCGAAAACTTATTACCATTGTCGGCACAAGAACAATGTCGAGGTATGGTGAAAGCGTTTTACAAGAACTCCTCCCTCCTCTCTGCCAAGAACAAATAGGAATTATTAGCGGACTTGCATTTGGTATTGATGCACAATCACATAGAATAGCGATAAATCAAAAAACTTATACTGCAGCTGTTCTTGGATCGAGTGTCGACAAAATTACTCCTTCTAGACATGACCTACTTGCACAAGAACTTTTAGAATCTGGTGGCGCGATTATTAGTGAATCTCCCCCTAAAACAAATGCTTATGACGGAAGCTTTCCAAGAAGAAACAGAATATTAGCTGGATTTTCTTCACTTACGCTTATCATTGAAGCAGCAGAAAAGTCTGGAGCACTTATAACGGCAAGATACGCCCTTGATTACAATCGAGATATCGCAACAATTCCAGGGTCAATATTTTCTCAAACAAGTAAAGGATGTAATAACTTGCTAAAAAATGGAGCTATTACCATAACAACCCCACAAGATATTATTGATGCATTAAAAGTAGAAACACAGCTTATAACGGAACAATTGCCATTAGGATTAAGCGAAATTGAAATTCTCGTCCTTCAACTACTTAAACCTGAGCCACAACCAATAGATCTCTTATTAGCTACTTATACTGGCAGAAGTGCTGAATTATTTAACTTATTAACAATGCTAGAGCTAAAAAACTTGGTCGAAAATATCCCAGGATATGGCTATGCACTAAAGAAAAAACTGTAAATACATGATTAAGCCTTATTTGACAGATATTTTTGAATAAGGCATCATGGCATTTGTGTCAAAAATTTGACAGAGATTAATTCTACGTGGTGTAATCTCTTTACAGCACCTCTTATATATAAGGAGTAAATACATGAGCAAAAAGCTAGTTATCGTTGAGTCCCCAACAAAAGCTAAAACTATTTCAAAATTTTTAGGATCTGAATATATTGTCGAATCATCATTCGGCCATATTCGAGATTTGCCTAAAAGTAAGCTCGGTGTAGATGTTGACGCAAATTATGAACCAACCTATACCATCCCAACAACTGCAAAAAAACAGGTAACAGCGCTTAAAAAAATTGCTAAAGATGCAACAGAAATCATCCTCGCTACCGATGAAGATCGCGAAGGAGAAGCTATTGCTTGGCATTTATTAGAAGCATTAAAGATCAAAGACAAACCTGTTTCTCGAATTGTATTTCATGAAATCACAAAAGAAGCGATTGAAGAAGCCTTAGCAAACTCTCGCCAAGTAGACCAAGATCTTGTAGATGCTCAACAAGCTCGACGTATTTTAGATCGCTTAGTTGGGTATAAACTCTCTCCCCTTTTGTGGTCAAAAATTCGGCGTGGACTTTCTGCTGGTCGTGTACAATCTGTTGCCATGCGATTAATCGTGGAACGAGAACGAGAACGAAAAGCATTTGATATCGACGAATACTGGACAATCGATGGCCTTTTTGAAAAAAACGAAATCGAATTTGAAGGAAAACTAACTGAACGAAAAGGCGAAAAAGTAAAAAAGCTTGATATTAAAAATGAAGAAGAAGCCCAAGCGATTACTAATGACCTTAAAGAAGCAACTTACATTGTTAGTGGAATTTCAAAAAAACAAGCAACAAGAAAACCACCTACACCTTTTAAAACATCGGTTCTTCAACAAGAAGCAAATAATGTTTTAGGGTTTAGCGCCAAACAAACCATGACCGTTGCACAAAAGCTATACGAAACTGGGTATATTACCTATATGCGTACAGACTCATTAAATTTGGCACAAAAGTTTTTAAACGAAGCACAAACATTTATTTCGAATAACTACGGAGCAAATTATGCCAAAGGCCCAGTTGCTTATAAAACAGGTAAAAAAGATGCTCAAGAGGCCCATGAAGCCATTCGTCCAACCGATGTAAACAAACACCCAGATCTTGTTAAAGCAGAACTAGAAGCCGGACAATGGAAATTATATAACCTTATTTGGAGACGAACCGTTGCTACACAATTACCACCAGCAAAATTAGAACGAACAGGAATCGACTTAAAAGCAAATGATTATACTTTTAGAGCCAATGGAAGCATTGTTGTTTTTGATGGGTTTATGAAAGTGTATAAAGCTTCAAAAGAAAAAATCTTACCGGAAGTAAAAGAAGGAGATGCGGTAAATGCACAAAGCATTACTCCTGTTCAACATTTTACTGAACCACCAGCACGATATTCAGACGCAACATTAGTAAAAGTTTTAGAAGAACACGGTATTGGCCGACCTTCTACCTATGCTCCAACAATTGGGACCATTATTGCTCGTGGATATGTTGATCGTGACGACAATAAAAAACTCTTCCCTACCGATATTGCTGGTATTGTCACCGACATGCTTATTGAACATTTCCCTAAAATTGTTGATTATGAATTTACCGCGGAAATGGAAAATTCATTGGACGAAATCGCGGAAGGAAAAATTGAATGGGCACCAATGCTTGATGCTTTTTATAAACCCTTTATTGCAACCATTGAAGAAAAAGACAAAACACTCACACGAGAAGAAATCATGCCAGACCGTATTTTAGGAAATGATCCTGAAACAGGATTACCTATTCATGTAAGAACCGGTCGTTATGGGGCATATGTTCAATTAGGTGAATGGTCAGAAGAAGATCGAAAAGCGAAAAAGAATAAACCAAAAAGTGTTTCACTTTCTCGAGATTTGCAAATGGAAAGCATTACTTTTGATGAAGGACTAGCATTGCTTGAATTACCAAAAGTTGTTGGAAAAACAAAAGAAGGAGTAGATATTACCGTACAAATTGGACCTTTTGGGCCTTACTTAAAAGGAGGAGATATTAATATCACTTTACCGAAAGAATACAGCCCTATTAAACTAGATGAGATAGATATCAATACTTTTTTTGCAGAAGCCGCTGAACAAAAGAAAAAAATGATGACTCCAATTGCTGAATTAGGGGAAGACCCAAATTCAAAAGGACAAATCCAAATTAAATTGGGGCGATACGGACATTACGTTACAGATGGAGAAACAAATGCTTCTATTAAAAAAGATATCGACCCATTAACTGTTACAAGAGAAGATGCTATTGATATTTTAGAGAAGAAAAGAAAAGCACCAAAACGAAATTGGGGAAAGAAAAAAACAGCAACCAAACCTAAAGCAAAAACAACAAAGAAGAAAGCCACCAAGAAAAAGACTTCAAAAAGTAAAAGCTCGTAGCTAGTAGGAAAGTAGCTAATTGCTTTCCTCCCCTCCTACTTGCTAATTTTATGCAAGATTCAGTCGATCAATTATATAAGGCGTTCGTCAAAGAGGTACAATTTTACGTACCCGATGCCTATTTTGATGTACTTGAAAAAGCCTACCTATTTGCCAAAGAAAAACATGAAGGACAATTACGACAAAGTGGAGAACCCTATATTATCCACCCTATTTTGGTCGCAACAAATTTAGCGCGCCTTAGCATGGACTCACATGCCATGGCAGCCGCCCTTTTACACGACACCTTAGAAGACACAGATGCAACCTATGAAGAGCTTGAAGAACTTTTTAATAAAGATATCGCTCAATTAGTTGAAGGAGTTTCAAAACTAAGAGCAATCCATTTTAAAGAAGATACGCAATATATAGAAAATTTGCGTAAACTTATTATTGCAACGGCACAAGATATTCGAGTCATTATTATTCGTCTCTGTGATCGTTTGCATAATATGCAAACACTTGAATATCTTTCTACAGAAAGGCAATTACGTATTGCCCATGAAATTCAAGAAATTTATGGACCAATCGCCCATCGTTTACAAATCGGACAATTAAGTGGAGAACTAGAAGATTGGGCTTTTAAATATACACACCCAGAAGAATATAGATGGTTATACAATGTCACAAGAAAAAATTTCGTTGAACATGAAAACACCTTCAATAAAGCACAAGAACGCATTCAAACTATTTTAAAAGATGAAGGTATTGAAGTAATAGAAACAAAACATAGAATTAAAAATCTTTATAGCCTTTATAAAAAATTACTGCGATACGATAATGACTTATCACTTATCTATGATTTAGTTGCTTTGCGAGTAATCGTTCCAAAGGTTTCTGATTGCTATGCAACCCTTGGTTTAATTCATCGAGAATATAAACCACTTAAAGGACGAATTAAAGATTATATCGCCCACCCAAAAGCAAATGGATATACCTCATTACATACAACAGTTTTGATTGAAAATGGCTATATAGTAGAAATCCAAATTCGCACACCAGAAATGGACAGACAATCTGAATTTGGTATTGCTGCTCATTGGCAGTATAAAGAAGGATCTATTTATCCAAAACGCGAAATTCAAGTTTCTTGGGTAAAAGAATTAGCTAAAATTATTCAAGAAATTAAAGACCCTAAAGATTTAGAATCTGTTAAATTAGACCTATTTAAACACAGAATTTTTGTTCTCACCCCTAAAGGAGATGTGATTGATTTACCAGAAGACTCTACCCCTATCGATTTTGCTTACCATATTCATACAGAAGTTGGTAACCAGGCTGTTAAAGCCAAAGTAAATGGAATCATTAAATCTGTAGATACAATTTTACAAAATGGAGACGTTGTAGAAGTTGTTACAGATAAAAACAAAAAAGGCCCAGACATCAAATGGCTAGACTCTGCTAAAACAAACCAAGCTCGTTCAAAAATAAAACATTATAACCGTCGCAAACTAGCAAAATGGGAAAAAGAACTTGAGCCTCATGAGTTAAAAAAGAAGAAAGACTAAGTAAGCTCGTTTAATAAACGTTGCAATTCTTCAATCGAATAAAAATTTATTTGAATCTGGCCTTTTTCGCCAGATTTTTTGATAGAAACTTTCGTCCCTAATCGTTCACGTAACATTTCTTCTTGTGCTTCTCGCACTGGGTCAAACCGCCCTCCATTACTTGGGCGAGAAGCTTTTCGAGAAACCTTTGTTGCTTGTTCTAAATCTCTTACTGTTAATTTATTTTCTAAAACTTGTTTTGCATAGACGGCTTGCTCAGAAGCTGAATCTAGGCTCGCTAAAACTTTAGCATGCCCCATACTAATTTTGCCTTCCGCAACTGCTTTTTGTACTTCATCAGGCAATACAAGAATACGCAAAGCATTGGCAATGCTCGAACGACTCTTCCCTACTCGTTTAGCTACTTCATCTTGAGTAATATTAAATTCATCCATTAATCGTTGATAAGCCATGGCTTCTTCAACAGGATTTAAGTCATGTCTTTGCACATTTTCTACAATCGCCAAAGCCATTCGTTCATGTTCATCTACTTTTCGTACAATCACAGGAACTGTTTTTAACCCAGCAAGTTCAGAGGCACGCAACCTACGTTCACCAGCAATTAAAACGTACTTTCCACCAGCACTAATAGGCATGACAACAAGAGGCTGTAAAATACCATGTTGTTTAATCGAATTAGTTAAATCTTCTAAAGCTTGATGATCAAAATGTTTCCTCGGCTGATCAGGATTTGGTAATACATTGGACAATGCTACCTCTAAAACACCTTGATTCTCACTTTGGGCAACAGGAAGAACCTGTGGTGTTACAGGCTTTGCTTCTTGTTCTTCCGCTCCTTGTTTAGAAGCTTGTGGTATTAAGGCTCCAAGTCCTTTTCCTAATCCTTTCGACATATGTAACTTTGTTTATGATTTTTGTGATTGACCAACTTTATCATCGAATCTACGAATTATGACCAATCTACGAATCCTGAATGTATTTATTTGTAGATTGGTTTTAATTTGTAGATTCGATATCTACACAATATGGTTGAGAAATTCTTTTCCAAGTCTTTCATAAGCGCGTGCTCCTTTTGATTTTGCATCGTACTCAAAAATAGAGAGACCATGACTAGGTGATTCTGTTAAACGCACATTACGTGGAATGGCGGTCCTATAAACATGATAAGGGAAATGCTGATACAACTCTTCTAATACTTGTTGTGATAATTTATTTCGTTTATCGAACATGGTAATAACAGCTCCTCGTACTTTTAATTCTGGTTTTAAATGTTGCTGAACAAGATTTACTGTTTGTAATAATTGCCCTAATCCTTCCAAAGCATAATACTCTGATTGTACAGGAATTAAGACCTCATCGGAAGCAACTAATGCATTGATTGTGAGTAAACCAAGTGACGGTGGACAATCAATTAAAATATAATCGTAATCATTTCGAATTTGTAAAATTTGTTTTGTTAATTGAAATTCTCTTTCTTCCATATCAACAAGCTCAACAGGAGCACCAGCTAAAGAAACATTCGCAGGAGCACATCTATACCCATCTACACTGGTTGTGCAAATAATATCTCGAAAGTTTTTTTCTCCAATCAAAACATCATACATTCCATGCTCCAAACTTCTATAATCTATCCCTAAACCAGATGAAGCATTCGCTTGTGGGTCAAGATCAATAAGCAAAACAAACTTCCCTTGAGCTGCCAAAGCAGCACCAAGGTTGATAGCGGTAGTTGTTTTTCCTACCCCACCTTTTTGATTTACGATTGAAATTACTTTAGCCATAGATAGGGGTATTATAGCAGAAAACAAAGATCTGAACACTAATCAAAAAAGGGCATGAGTACGCTTTTTTATGGTACTCCGTTGTGGAGGATGTTAGAACAATTACTTCAATGACTACTCTTGAGTATTTGAACTTACCATTTCTCTAAGTCTTGCTAATCGTTCTATAAATACAGTTATTCTCTCGTCCTTACTATCTCCAAATTCCTCATTTACAACCTTCTCAATATCATCCACATCTTTATTGCTCAGAGCACCTGTCTTAACCAGCTCGTCTAGATCGTTCTGATGATATGGAGCTCTAAAGGTTGAATATAACTTGTAATAAGCAACTCTAGCAGGATGAGACATATTAAGTTGAACACCGTTAAACCCTACCTCTACTGGTTTCAGCCATCGTTCAGGTAATTTCCCATCATAAATCCCTAATGGGATGCCAGATGAATCTCGCTTAACAATATGAACTTCAATATTTGGTAATGGGACATCAGAAAGTATTGTCCCCCTTTCATCAATTGCTGCAATTATTCTTTTTTTCTTTGGAACGTCTTCTTTATAATCATCTGCCGTTACATGCTGCATCACCTTGTCTCCATCTTGACGGTATGACCAAAAGAAAGCATATCCCCTTTTCATGAGCTCTTTTTCAAGTGTCTCTAGTTCGTCTCTCTCAAACGAAATATCTATATCTTTATGCAACCCAATAAACTCATCTTGTCGTAATGAAACATTGGGAGCGCCATCAATAATCCAAACAACTGGAATATCCTGAAATAACTCGCCAAGCTTTTGAAAGTCGTTTCTCATTCTCTCTTTTTCCTCTTCGGTTGCATCTGGTCTTACTTGCAATTCTTCATTATCCTCAAACCTACCACGAGAGCGAGCAAACCAATCATACTTTTGGATTTTATTGTTTGGAAATTGTGGTTCTTTCATAGGCTTCTATATTACCACAATCCCCCCCCTGATACCTCTATAAATCCCTCCCCGTTAACAAGGCTTGGCTGTGTCACGTGAATCGCACGGTTAAATAGGGTGGCAACGTATAAGCCTCGTCACCTAGGCCACGTTGCCCACGTAAAAATCGCACTATTACTAGTGCGATTTTTACGTGGTACCCGAGGAGGGACTCGAACCCTCAAGCCCGAAGGCATACGATTTTGAGTCGTACGCGTCTACCAGTTCCGCCACTCGGGCACAAATTGTGCATGTGCCTTAGCAAATACCAATACCCAATAATCTGAGTAAGATCATATTAGAAGACGAACCTTTTACTGTCAAAGGTTCGTAATCAAAAACCCACCACAAAGTGATGGATTTTTGGTTGCGGGGTCCGGACTCGAACCGGAAATCTCCAGGTTATGGGCCTGGCGAGATGCCAATTTCTCTACCCCGCGCCACGTAAAATTCGATAGATCGAATCACGTGGCTCGCCGTAGAGATAATTTTAATAAACAAAAATGCTCCTGTCGGAGTGGTATTACAATAATACGAATACTCAATTTTGTCAATATATCCCTTGTTTCACTGTAAATACATGTTATGATTACCCTATCATTAATATTATCTCCTATGTCTGAAAACACAACCCCAATGGATCAAACAGAGCCACAAGAAGAAGTTCCAGCAAACTTAACTTGTGAACAATTTTGGACTTTAGAAAGTAAGGGCGAACGTCCAACAGTTTTAGATGTACGCGAAGAACATGAATGGGATGAAGGTCATATCGACTGGGCAACCCATCTTCCATTAGGAAAAATCGAAACAGATGCAGAATCAATTTTGCCGAATAAAAGCGATACGATTATTACTTGCTGCGCCCTCGGTGGACGCGGTGAGCAGGCAGCTGCAAAACTAAAAGAGATGGGATATTCCAATGTTAAAAATCTTTCTGGGGGTTATACCGGTTATTGTGCAAAAGATGAAGTTGTTGACGAAGAATCTGAAGAAGCATTTTTTGCAAATTAGGTTTGTACAACTCACAACAGACCACTGACAACTGACTTTGTTTGTGTCTGGTTCGTCTGGATTAATCTGGCACGTCTAAACATGTCTCGCGCAAGCGCATTATGAACATTTTTTTTGACATTCTTATTTTTGGGTTTTTAGTTTTTGATATCCTCATTGCTATTTGGTTTATCAAAAAAAAGAAGCCACAACTCAACCGATCAAAATCCTTCTCATTTATAACATTGGCATTCATTGCTTGGGGGGTTATTTTTTATGGGAGTTTTATTGCACCAAAACGAGTTAGTGTTGACCATCAAACAATAAACTTGTCAGATTCACCAAAGGAAACTATTACTGTGGCCATCATTTCAGATCTACATGTTGGGCCATACAAAAAAGAAGATTACTTGCAAAAGGTCATTAATAAAATTATTGATCAAAAACCAAACCTTGTTTTTATTGCAGGTGATTTTGTTTCAGACTCAATTGAGGAAGTAGGCTACCTAGCCCCATTAAAAACACTCACTCAAACTATTCCAACATATGCCGTCTTAGGAAATCACGATTATGATTTATCAGGAGCAGATGATGAAATTGATGACGAATTGGCTCAAAAAATAAGGACCGAACTCAATTCTTTGGGAGTAATACTTATGGAAGATGAAAGCCGTCCATTAGCTAGTGGCAAACTTTGGATAACAGGATCTCAAGAAATTTGGACAAATAGGAATGATCTATCATCAGCATTAAAAACACGCTCCAACCCAGAACTCCCCTCTATTTTGCTCACCCATAATCCAGATATTATCGAACAACTCCAACCAGAAGACGAGGTACAGTTAGTGATCGCTGGCCATACACATGGTGGACAAATCCGCCTCCCCTTTCTTGGTCCAATCGGGATTATCCCAAATGTGCTAGGCCAAAAATATGACCAAGGTTTTTTTGATTACAATGGAGTAAAATTATTCATCACCAGCGGATTAGGAGAATCTGGTCCACGCGCGAGATTATTTAATCCGCCAGAAATAGTGATGATGGAGATTGGGTTTTAATTCGTGACCCCCTGCCTGCCAGCAAGCCCCTCGTCCAATCCACTTTGTGGATTAGACGTTTCCCTCCCTTTTCAAGAGAGGGATTTTCATTAGTCGAAGTTTCTGATATAATGATCTAAGAACTCCCCACAATATCTTGCTGGGGTGTTTTTTTATGTCTCTAAAGTTTTCAGAATTTAAGTTATCAGATCTTTATTATAAACAGTTAAGTGAAAAAGGTTATTTAGAACCAGTGAGTAAGTCATTTATCGAATCTGTACGCGTTTTACGAAAAAACATGACTCCTGCAGAAAAGATTGTTTGGAGTTTTTTACGAAGAAAGCAACTTAAAGGTATAAAATTTCTTCGTCAACACCCAATCAATGGGTATGTTGTTGACTTTTATAGTAGAGAAAAATCACTTGCAATCGAAGTAGATGGATCTATTTATCAAGATTATTTTGTAAGAATAAAAGATATAGCAAGACAAAGACTTTTAGAACAATATGGTGTGCAGTTTTTACGATTCAAAAATGAAGAAGTCTATGAAAATATCGAACAGGTCATTCAAACAATAGAAGAAACCATAAGCTAAAGTCTCTTTACTGCTCCCCTCTCTTGAAAAGGGAGGGAAATGTGCCGTGCCCACAGAGCACAAGCGAGGGAGCTTGCCTGCCGGCAGGCAGGGGTTCATATTTGACAAACCTCATCCAAAAGCACAAGATAAAAATGGAAGAAGGAGGTTTCCAAATGACTCGGATTTTACTTATAGCAATCGTCGTTTTCTCAGGGATTTGTGCAAGTGGGTGTGGCCCGCTCATGAAGTCTCTGTCAAAAAAGCCTGGTCCCTCAAAGCCATTCATCGTGGCTCGAGCGACCAACGGCAATACCGCAGGAGTGACAACTCAGTCGACTTCACCCCTGCGCTTGTTCGAAGGTGGCATTGGCACCGTTACCACCATGTCACTCACGTTCAACAAGCTCATCTACACGCTCCAGTCGGAGATGAGCCCTAACGAACTAAGAGAGCGTAACCCTCGCGTGACGATGCGGTTTGGAAACACCACCCGAACGGTAGACGTCCAAATCTCTGAAACGGGAATTCATGAGGTCCAATTCCTCAACCTCAATGTCCGACTGCTCGGGAATATCAACCAAGAGCAACCGCAGATCAATACGATCGAAGACATCGAGTCCCTCCCCGACTACGCACAAGTTCTCGCCCTCGGCCTCTTCATCAACGGCGTACCACATGAGGACGACGGGACGAACTTTCTCCTAACCCTGGTCAAAGCTGAGACAGAGGTCCAGCAAATCCCAGGACAATTCCTCACCGAAGAGGAAAAGGAGCCAAATGAGTGGCCTCTCAATAGCCCCGGGTACAACGTGACCTGGGTCAACGAAGAACTCGCCAAGTAACACCAACCCAGGAGGACGCTTGCTCCGGCATGCATCGCAGGTCGTACTTCAATGTGCGACCTGCTTTCTTATTGACAAAATCTTCAAAAATAGGCAATATACTCATACAAGAAAACGTTGCCTCGCAGCGTTTTTACATATCTCAAATATGGCGATGTAGCTCAGGGGTTAGAGCGATGCCTTCATAAGGCAGAGGTCGGTGGTTCAATTCCACCCATCGCTACCAAACTAGACTCAGGACTTTCCTGGGTCTTTTTGTTTGCTATAATAAATTTAGACTTAAAGCTTTATCTCCCTATGAAAAAACTTCTCATCTCACTCGCCCTTCCTCTTCTCACCGGCTTTGCTGGGTCATTTTTTACTATGAACTCTATCCCAACCTGGTATGCAACGCTAAACCGACCAGAACTTGCCCCCCCAAATTGGATATTTGGCCCAGTCTGGACTACGCTTTATTTGCTCATGGGGTATGCATGTTATCTTATTTGGAAAAGTAACCATAAACAGAAAAAACAAGCACTTACACTTTATGGTATTCAATTAGGCCTTAATGCAATTTGGTCACCAATCTTTTTCGGAGCACAAAATTTTGCTTACTCACTAGGAGTGATTGCTCTATTAGACCTAACCGTTATTGCTACTATGATTAGTTTTTCCAAAATAAACAAAAAAGCATCCATGCTCCTCCTCCCTTATTTAGCATGGATCCTTTTTGCAAGTTATTTAAACTATCAATTTTTTATTCTCAACTAATCTGCTTTTTTCCCTGTTACACGTTGAGAAATTTTATTCGAATACTTTCCTAAAATAATGGTAATAATCACCACAATAATTGTAATAACAAAAGCATAAATAAACTGCGCCCAAACACTTTCTTCTGGCTTAGGAAAAAACAAAGTAAATGCCGCTTTAATCGCATCATTCCAAGCCAAAGCAGCCACCAAACCAAACCCAGCTGCAGCCAATGTATTAATTTTAGAAATAACACTCTCTGCTAATTTAGCAGCCTTATTCGCCTCCTCTTTCGTTTGTTCTTTTTTCTTTTTCGCCATAAAAATAGATTAACTTGTATTACCATCATACAAAATTTGTCTTCAATCAACAAGCATACGTACAATCAAAAAAGCGCTAATGGGGTCTGGGGGAATTGCGCTTCTGAGAACTAAATAGATGTGCAAATCAAGCAAGAAGCTCCCAAGTTCCCCCAGCGGGTTTTTGCTTCGTTTTTGCCCGCCCAAAAATGAAGGCCCGCGCGGCGAGCGCATTGACCAACATTCTTTAATAAGAAAACATACACAAATAGAAACACCACCGCCTTACTCTTCTCTTGCGAGTTTTCAGGGGTGGTGTTTACCGGCCGTTAAGCCAGTTGCGAAAGGAAGTAAAGAAGCTGGTGGGCTTCAATTTGATTTCGCTAGAGAGGCAAGCTTCGAGGGCTTGCTTCATCTCTTCGGGGGTCTTGTACCTTTTTTCTGGGCTTTTCTCCATCGCTTTCTTGAGGACCTTACAGAACCTCTTCGTCAGCTTTGGTGACCCCTCGGGCAAAAGGTCATTTGGATGCGGAGGCTTCCTATAGAGCACCGCCTTGAAGAGTTCACCCAGATTCTTGCCATGGAATGGCTTTTGCCCTGTTGCAAGGTAGAACAATGTCCCCCCCACAGAGCAAAGATCTGACATGATCGTCACCCGCTGACCGTCCACCTGCTCAGGGGACATGTAGTCGGGTGTGCCGATGATCAACCCGGCGATGGAAAGGGTTTCCGTCTCCGTATTAATCGTGACAAGCTCTTCAATGACGTCCAAAGAAACTCCTCCACCGTCTCGCTTGTCCTCGGCATTACTTCGAGAGCAGCCATAGTCAAGCAATTTGATGGTACCGTCACTCTGGATCACGATGTTTTCAGGCTTGATGTCACGATGCACAATTTTCAGCACATCGTGAGCAACCTGTAGCACCGAGCATAACTGAAGCCCAATATGAATAGCCTCCACTTCAGAAAAGGCTCCCTTGCTCTGGACAGCTTGTTTTAGGTTTTGGCCCTCAACAAACTCTTCAACAGAAACAAGTCCAAAGTCCTCTACCAAAAGCGCGATTGGACGCACCGAGTAGGGAGAGAGAATCTTTCCCTGCAACTCGAAGGCCCGACTCACGCGCTTACACAACTCGAGCACGGACTCAGAGTCGCCAACGGTATTGAAGTGAATTTTGATAGCCACGTCTTGCTGTGTCGCCAGGTCAAGACCACGAACAACTCGGCCGTTGCTTCCAAGACCGATTTGCTCAATGAGCTTGAAGCGATCGTGCAAGACAGCCTTTTTCGCGATGGCGATATTGATACGACCAGTGACCAACTTTGCAGCAAGGTCACATGACTCCACTTGGACAGAGTCATTCACCGTATCAGCCCCATCACAGTCAGCGAGATGTGCAGCAACCTCATCGACAACAGGCGTCCCAATGGACACCACCTCGGACGGGTTGTTCACAACAACTTCAACGGAGCTAGGAATTTGACTCCGCGAAACCAATCGCACAGTCCCACCTGTATCGCTCAGCCTTGCCAGCTCTCGCCGACTAAAGCGATCTGAAGCAGTGCGAGCAATCTCCTTAGCAACATTGGGCTCTTCTGGCTTCTTCAAATGACCCTGGTTGGTGATCGAAAGAAGAAGCTTGCACTTCGCACACTTGAATTCGAGAATCCCCTCCTCGATCATGGGGTTAATGTCACGAACCCAAGAATAGCGCTTAGCCGTTTTGGCCGGGCTACACCGTGGACACGGTTGATACAATGGCACCTGAGGGCGCCGCTTTTTGTCAGTCAAAGCACCCTCCTAAGGTACGTGGTTGAAAAGAACAATCCGACGATTGAGAATACAATTCTTACGCCGATCCGTCAATACTATAACCAAAACTAGGGGTTTTACGCAACTTTTGCTAAAATAGTTCTACTTATGAAAAAAATAACCATACAAACGCTTTTAATCCTCGTTTTAGGGCTATCCCCCTTGCAAACTTTTGCCTACGAGAAAAAAACGCCCTATGAAGATTTCACTTCTTGGTATTTAAGAGAATCAGGAAGAGAAATCAAACCGTATACAGCATCTGCTCTTATAGACGCAGAAACATTAGAACCGCTTCATTATCATGCAGAAGAACAGCCAATCCCAACTGCTAGTTTGGTAAAATTATTTACTGCAAAAACGATATTACTCTACCCACAAAACTGGTCAGAACTATTATCATTTACAAATGCAGATAATGAAACAAGTTTACGCCCTCATGTAAACCCAAAAGATTTTATCCCAATTATTCGCATGCAATCTGGTGACACCCTTACCCGACTCGATGCTTTTGCAGGAATGCTTATAGCGAGCGCAAATAATGCACCTTATGCTTTAGCAAGAACAGTTGCTTTTTCACTAGATGAATTTGTTTCGGTTATGAATGCAACAGCAAAGGAATTAGGTATGACAAATACCCACCTGGTAGAACCGAGTGGTTTGTCGTTAGAGAATATGAGCACAGCCAAAGATCTCGTTCATGGTGGATGCCAAGTATATAAAGAAGAAATGGTAAAAAAATACGCCGGTTATAGTTATTATAAATTCCAAACCACACTAGCTGAAGAAAAAATATTTACTCATACCCTGTATTCCCTTCGTTATGACTTAGATTATTCAGTTTATACTGCAGCTAAAACTGGTTACATAGATGAAACAGGCTATCATGTCATCGCAGAGATGAAAACACCAAAAGGTAAAACTGTTTGCGCCGCAATACTTGGTGCCGACTCTCGAGCAAGATTAGACGAAATGCTTCTCGCCATGAGACTATGGCTAGATGAAATGTATTTGTGAATCCCTGCCTGTCGAAAGGCAGTCTCCCTCATTTGCACCATACGGACACGCCCCCCCCCCTTTTTTCCAAACACAGTGACAGTGGGGGCATAAAAAAACGCCTATGAAGGCGTTTTTTCTATTTGATTTATTTGCACTGGAGTAAATTGTACTGGCTCTATTGTAGAACGTATATACCAATAGGTAACTCCTATTCCAATAATGATGGCTGCAATAATAAACTTAAAAAAAGTAGACATAATGAATATTTCTCAATGTTATCTAATTGTAATAATCTCATTTTCACCAATATACTTGATAGAAGGATCATCAAGTTTTATCAAACTCAACCCCTCAACAAGATACTCCCCAGCAGTTGCCACAGTACGTGCCCTATATCGAATAAGAATACGTGGACATTCTTTATTTAGAACAAGAAAAGCTTTTGCTTTATGCGCAGATGTATCATAAGCCGACTGTTCACATCGAGAATATTCCGTCCCCCAATTCATTCCACGAGTAATCGCTTGTAAACCACTCGGTAATAGATCCGTTAAGGCATAATTTCCATAGGCAGTAGAAGCATTAGTGCGCACCTCAATTTCTATATCAATTTCTTTATTCGGATTAATGACAGTTGTAGGTCCAGCACCTTGTTCATAAATACGGCTCACCGTTACTCCCTCAATACTTTGTGGAGTTTGTCCTGCTACATCATATTGATAAAGAGCTTGTACATTTCCTCTAACAGATTCTAAAGAAAGTGTTTGCAATTGTTCTTTTGTGAGATTAAGACCAAAGCTTTCAAAACCTTTTAATGTAACAAATTGTTCTTCTACGCCTGCAATCACTACAAAAGACATTTCAGAAATCGGCTGTCGCTCTAAACGCAATTCCCAGAATCGGGTATATGAAATAGGGTCAACAATACTTTCTTGCGCATTAAGATATGCATCAAACTCTTTCCAAGAAGAATCTCCAACGGTAAATGCAATCAATCGAGTTAACTCTGTATACCACTGGATTTGAGTTGTACTATCAATTCCTTCCGCTTGAAAATAACGTTGTCCATTTTCTACTGCAGTATTCACCAAGATATCATCAAGAATTAATCGTGCTTGATTATAATCTCCATAGAGAATAAAGGCATCCGCCAATAAAACTCTGTCTTCTAATTGAATATTTTCATTAGCTATAAATGCTTTTAATTCTGCATAATATGGCTTTTGCATACCAGCCAAACCACGCAATGCAAGCGAAATTTCATTTGGAGTTGAATCATCAGACAAGAGAGATTCAAAATAAGCTTGTAAGTCTTGTGTCTGAGCTTTATCACCTAATAATGTCGCAATAGAAGAACTTAATGTACTATCACCACTTCCAAATGGAAATCGAGCATAACCACCATCTGGGTGTTTGTACTCAGAACCAATAATATCCTCTCCACCAAAAGCTGGAAGATCAAAATATTGTTGCTTCAATTCAGTAATTTTTTGTTGAGCGACGATATAATCTAATTTACTTGCACAAGAACATAATCGAGATAAAGCTGTATAGGCATTTGCACCTAAAGGCGATGCAAATCTTACCGAAACACGCCCCTCAGCTTCTTCTGGAACAATAGCTTGCCAATTTTCTTCTATAGTAACAACCTCTTGCTTTTGAGTTAAACTTCTTCCTGGCAATACAGAAAATGTTTTGATAATGATGTCTTCATATTCCCCACTTAGTGCACGTATTGCATAAACATATTTCCCTACACCAGTTGTTTCGATCGGAAAATCAACAATAGCAATAGACTCTGCTTTTTCTTGCTTCGTAGAAATCGGAAAATCACCCAAACTATAGTGTTTCCCCTCTTCTGCCAATAATGGACCATAAAGAGAATAAGTAACTTCTGACTTGGCAGAAAGCTGGTCAGAATAATTTCGTGCTGACACAATGATATCGTCTCCGAGAATATAAGAATCACTTTGAATGGCTTGCACAACAAATGATTGTGCAACCGTAATTTCCTTTTTCCCTAACCCACCTTGATACTGATTTGTACCAGTCGTCGCAACAATCACCCAAGTAGTAATATTATCAGGCAACTCAAACTCAACGACTCCTTTTCCATTTTTATCTGTTTGTACAAATTGATAGGTCGCTTGTTCCAAGAAATTTACTCGTTCATCTCCTCCTCCGCCCCCCATGCCATCTGGACCCAATGTAGAATTATGTGTTGCGGTATTAACAAGAATTCTTTCGTATTGCCGACTGAATAAATCATTCAATGGATTTTGACTCCCCGCAAAAACATCTAAATCTAAGTAAGCTTTATCTAAAACATTTACATTCACCAAAGTTTCTACAGGATTCCCGTTCGTATCAGTAATAGTAATTTCTGACTTCACTTTGTCTCGAATAGCATAATCATTTTTATCTGTATCTACAGAAATAGTTAATTCATAGGGATCAGAACTAAGGTTAAGCTCTAGTAATCGATAATGTGTAAAATAGATTTTCCCTTCATAAACTGTCGCAGCGCCAATATGAACATTTGGTAAGTACTCTTCAGTAAGTTCAATGTCTTGACGGCTTGTCATTGAAACAAAATAGTTACTAAGATTTGGTGAAAGCGTAAAAAATAGTGTCGCAGCATCATTTGGTAACGTACTCATATTTGCTTCCCCTAAAATAGCCTTCACACCAATTGAATCACCAACTTGATAAGCTTGAACATCCTCATTTTCTAAATCCACCCAAAATTCTTGTTCAAAAAATGAGCTCGTTCCATTTTGACGAATAAATGGTTCGTCTGTTTCATTTTCTACATAGACTTTTCCAAATGGCAATGAATAATCAGTAAGATAGGTATAATCTAAATCATACCGACCTAAAGAATCCAAAGCTTTCACAATAATTTTATAATTTGTATTTTCTTGTTTGGTAAATGAGAAATTCACTTCCCCTAATTCATTCGTTAAACCAGTTTGGTTTTCAACTGTCGTTTCATTGGTAGAAAAATCATAATAAAAATCTGTTTCATTTGTGAGTGGATTAAGCTCAGAAAATAAAGGAGACTTAGATGATGTAATAGCAATAACGCTCGCTTCAAATGGAACACCTTGAGCGATATGCATTTTTTTATCTCCATCGCTTGGATATTGTTCATCATTTGTTAAATATTCAACCCCCTTAACTTTAGCTGAGACCTCTACCTGTTGATTCTTCTCATTCGTTTCTATTTTAATATCAGTATAATCTTGAGTTACTGTCCAATAAGCATTTCCAACAACTTCCGTTTCATAACTACCAATTGGAATAACTCTAAGCAATGCTAAATTACTAGAATTACAACCATACTCTCCGCATGAATCAATACGAGAAGGAACCGTTACTTGTGCCTCTCCTAATTCATTTGTAGAAACAACCCCAGTATAATCACCAGAAATTTGTAAATCAATAAATCGGGCTGGTGTTCCATCAAATCGAGCTGTTGAAATAGTTACGAGATTACTTTCCCCTGCTTCTATTCTTTGATATTGAGGATTTACAATAAGAGAAAGTTCAGGTGTAGCAAATACTGTTACCTCAAATGATTGTTCTTTAAAGTAATGCTCACCATCATAAATGGTAAAAGAATAATAGCCATCACGTAAATCCTGTAATTGCATCGAACCTGTAAAAAACCCTTGATCATTAACTGAGACAATTTCTTCTTGTACTTTCACATTACTATATGATCCATATTGGGCATTCCATAAGGTAACTTCAGCTCGAACCTCGTTTAATGATCCACCTTCACGATCGATAAGCCCCCAATATCGAATGGTGTCATCTGGGTGAACTAAATATTGATCAAGGTGAAAAAAACCAGTGTATTCGGGTTGTTGATCTTTTGGATCATTCCAAATTCTCACAGGATGTATTGTTGTCTGCTCACCTTGCACAAGCTTAAATGCTTCTTGTTGATTTAATTGAGCAATTTGAATCGCAGAAACAGTCACAATTCCTTCTTGATTACTAGTTCCAAGTAATTGACCACGAGAATAAACACTTACTCCTTCAAGTGGTTGATTTGATTCAGTATCAACAGTCCAAACTAAACCTGATGTTTCTGATAAAAGAATATAAGCTCCAACAGAAGAAACAGACCAATACAATAAATCCACTTGCCCCGCAATAGAAGCCTCTACTAAATAAACTCCTTCAGTTTGTAAAGCATTTAATGCAAATAAATTTCTTGAATATTCTTCTTCTCCATTTATAGAATATTCTGCAATTGGATTCGTTAATCCAAATTCTTGTAGCAATTGCTTTGAGGCTTGTGTTTTGATTTGTGTTGGAATCCAATTATCTAATCGAGAGGTTTTTGCAATAACTTGATCTACAACCGTCGCATCTAAACGATGCACTTTTACATTAAGCGGTGCATCTTGTGGCAATCTATAACCATAACCAGAAACTTGGACAGATTCCCCTGGCTTACTTTGTAAAACTTCAGATGTATAACTGAAACTAGAACCCACTAATGACGCTGACTCACCAGTTGTAAACGAAAATTGATAATCTGAATTTAATTGCCATTCAGATTGATTTGCAGATGCAGGAATAAATGAAGGCTGAACCCCAAATCCATTTTTAAGTGTGATTGTATATAAAACGTCTTTTTCCCATGGAGTTTCTGGTATAAGTTTAATCGTTCTAAAATCTTGTTCGATTCTTACTGAATGATTTGGTTGGATCTCTAAATAAGAAGAAATATCTTGCGTCTTGGTATGACTTACTATAATTTCTACTGCATTATTTACAGGAACCCCTACACTTCTATCTGCTGGTGCTGTAGATTGAATCTTAAAATGATCCGCAACTTCAAATACCCAATGATAGGTAAAAGGTTCTAACCCCTCTTCTCCATCGATAACGGTTGCCGCAGAAACTTGTACAATTTCTCCTTGTCTTAAAGTCTCTACAGGATCGATAGTATATTCATAACCACGCTTTATTGTTTTTATTGTAAAAGCAGAATCATTTGAAAAACGTAGATACTTTTCTAAGTCGTTTTTAGAAATTTTTGACTGACTTGTAAGAAGAAAATCTGTCTCTTCAGATATAACTCCAAAATTATCTACTACTTCTGGGGTAATTGTAAAATTATCATGAGCATAAACAGCTGGTATTAAAATCCCACCACTTTCTCCAGGTTTAATGATATTAATAAGCCCACTTTGTTGAAAAAGAGAAAAAGCAACCACTGCAGCAACGGCAACAAGAGCAACTCCAGAACCTGCTAATGTTTTAATATGTAAAGCTCGCCAAATTGTTTTTTTCGTTTTTTGTCGCTTTGTTTCTTTTTGATGAAGCAAAGCTAAAACTTTCTTTTCTAAATTTTCTTTAAATTCCATGCGATAAGGTTTATTTTCGTGACGAGCAGAAATCAATAATTTAGCTGTATCAACAATTGCTTGTTCATCACTATCTAATTCAGCACGATCTTCCGCGGAAATATTTCCACGTTTTAAGAGGGTGTCGACAATTTGTTGAAATCTTTTTTTCATAGAATTCCTGTGTCTTATTGATTCATTGTTTCTGTAAGCTTTTGTAATTTTTTCACGGCTCTATAAATTCGGACAGAGACAACATTTGGACTAAGCTCTACAACGGCAGCAATTTCTTTTACCCCTAATTCTGCCAAAAACCGAAGCTCTACCATTTGTTGATCTTTTTTAGATAATTTCCCTACGAGCGTTAATACCTGTTCTTTGGTTTCTTTTGTCATCACTTCTTCTAAAGCTGATTTAGATTCATCCATTTTTTCTGGTAATGATTCTGAGGCAAACTCCTTATTTCTACTGGCTTTACGGTAGTAATCTGTAAGTGTATTGGCTGCAATTCGGAAAAGCCAAGCACCAAAAGGCGCTGAGGTAATAACAAATTTTGGTAATTTATTAAATGCTTTTAGAAATACTTGAGAAGTTAAATCCTCTGTCGTTTGTTCATGCCCCGTTCGACGCATGAGATAAGAATAGATTTTTGGAAAATAGTGATTGTATAATTGAGTAAAAGCTTGAGAGTCACCATTTTTGGCGGCCTTTACTAATTCCTTTTCATTCTCCAATGCAAAATCTTCCTCTTTTTGTAAGCTGAAGAAGATCATTCCTTTCTCTAATAAATGCTGTGATAAAGAGAGAATGGCTGAGTGAACGAATGAGGCAAGAATAAAGGTCATTTCCATTTTTTAATCTTTTCTGACTATGACAACGTATGTATTTTTCTTTTATTACAATTATGTATAGAATAGCGTTTTTTTCCTTATTTGGATACTCAACTAAGCAGAATATGATACTATAGTACAATAATACTTGAATAGAATTTTATGCGCTTTCTTATTGGATTTTTGGCCATGGCAGTTGGCTTTATTATCACATGGAAATCTGAATGGCTTTTTAGAAATTTTGGAACAATTCCCTTTTTTGATAAATATTTAAAAACATCTGGAGGAGGACGACTTGGCTATAAGCTTGTTGGGATTTTATTTATTTTTGTAGGAATCTTGGCGATTACAAATTTACATATTCGCTTGCTCACACAAATTGCAAGCTTTTTTACCTTTGGACAAGCAGGATAACTTCTCCTAAAAAAGAACCAAGGCCGAGTCGCAGAAGAGCAACTCGGCCTTTTTGTTTGAAGCTGTTGGAGGCAATCGCCTAGCCAGCCTTTTCCAGAACCTCCATGGTCGTTTGGAACCGTTCTTGGAGAGGACGCTCTTCCATGTCGTTGCTGACCAAGATCACGGCGATCTTGATCAACTCACTGATGTCGCCCAACTCGTGTTGGTGCTCAGGATTGACCCACTCGAACGTGATTCCAAGATCCTGCGCGAGATAGAACTGCTCGCGTATGTCCAATTTGAGCGGGTTCTTGATATACCCTACGTGCACCATGCAAGCAAGTCGGCCAAATGCCTTTCGCTCAATGTCTTTTTCGAAGACACGCTTGTATCTACCAGTCTCTGCCATTTTCAATCCCTTTCTGGGGTAATAGGAAACGGAGATGTCAACGAGTGACACCTCCGCATAATTTGGTACTCTGACCGATTTCAGCGCTTTGCGCAGTCGATACAGAGTTTCCCTTGCCAGGACAAGCTTGGGGATGTGAGGAGTATAGCTGAAGAGAGAGAAAAGTCAATTTAAAAAAAACAAAAATAAAACCCCACAAAATGCGGGGACTTATTTTCCTAAATACTTGGTGGACCTGAGGCCTCGAGGCCCCACCTCCTCGCCCCTCGAGGGGGAGGCGCTCTACCTGTCAATAATAGATATGATCTGTATCATTTTCTTTAATCCATTCTATTTTCGTTTTAAATCCTTTGGATGATTTTATAAATTTTTCATAATTCATTGCTTCTGTTTTTGAATCAAACATTTTATAACTAATCAACTTCAATGGCCTTCTGCCTTTAGTAGATTTCGTTAAACCTTCATTATGAGCATATACTCTGTTTTTAATATCCGTCGTATAACCAATATAGTACCTATTGTCCTTAAGTGATTTTAAAATGTATACGTAATGAATCATAGATTATGTCAAAAATAAAACCCCACAAAATGTGGGGACTTATTCCTAAATACTTGGTGGACCCGACAAGACTCGAACTTGCCACCTCCTCGCCCCTCGAGGGGGAGGCGCTCTACATATTAATTGATTTTCATTAGAAATTCTTAGAAAACAAAAACCCCATGGCTGGGGCAATGATTATCCACACTTGGTGGACCCGACAAGACTCGAACTTGCCACCTCCTCGGTGCAAACGAGGCGCTCTACCAGATGAGCTACGGGCCCACTAAACGTGGATTGGACTATTTTTAAAGTGAACAAAAAACCGCTCTTGCGATTTGATGAAATACTAGCATAAAGTGTCTTGATTTTGCAAGATTTGCCAGATCCCCTGTTTTTGCTAGACTGCTTATACTATGAAATTACAATCAAAAATCATTATAGGCTTTGTTATTGTTATTGGGGCACTTGTTATTATCCCCTTGCTATTAACAAACTTCCTTTTAAATAAGCAAAATTTACCACAAGATACACTTGTTGATCCACCTGAGTTTGTCGATATTAATCTTGAAACAAATACGTTTACTCTTGATGAAGGATTTGAAATTGAACAAGTTTTAACTTGGGATTTAACAAATCATGAAGCTGATAGATCTGTAGATCGATATCGTTTTGAACGTGCTGGGAACCAAAAAGGTACTTTTACCATTAGTTTTTATGAGGATGGTCAATATAGTTCTTTTGATGAAGTTGTAGCAACTCGATACGGAGATGGATTTATTGAATCAACAGAAGACTTTAAATTAAATAATCTCCCAGCTCGTAGAATTGTCTCTGCCTTTTTAGACGCAGGAAATAGTTCCGATATCATCGTACAAACGGCAGAGAATACCTTTGTCTCTCTTTACGCTATTCATACCCCAGAAGGTGAAAGCTCAGCTAAAATTTTGCAAGAAATTAATACTATGCAAATGAGTTTTCAGCCAGTAGATTAAGAAAACAAACTCACCTATATATCTCTAAAAATCCTGCACTAGTAGCAGGATTTTTTGTTACAAATGAAAGAGCCCTCCTGCCTGCGATAAAGCAAAGCGGGAGGGCTCTTATGCGTGAGTCTCGTCGGGAGACGAGTTAGATTAGGCTGCTCACGAGCCTAGTGGATGGCTAGCCGGCGTAGTTGCCGTTGTTGCCGTCACCGAAGCTCTGACCGTAGATGGTCTTGGGCTCGGTCTGGAGCATGCCCTTGAGGAAGCGGTCCGTGTCGCCGACGGCCTCGTCGAGGTTGGCGATGATCGAGTCGATCAGGCGGGTCGACTGGTCGGTGTCGACGAGCTGCTGACGGATCATCATGAGGGCGAAGTACTTGCCACCGATCCGAGAGAAGATCGCGCGGTTGTAGCCGAAGGGCTCGAGCTTGAGCGAACCCTCGACCAGGCTCTCGCTGATCGCCTGGAACTGGCGGGTCCCGTAGGTCACGGGGGTCCAGGTCAGGTCGCAGCTGGAGAGGTTGTAGTTGGCCGTCACGAAGACCGGGATGGCCACCTTGGCACCCTGCACGACCAGGAACGTCACGACGTCCTGCTCGATGAAGGTGTTGGGGTCGAAGTCGATCACGCGGGTCGTGCTGCCGATGTTGACCTTGTCGTTGTCGACGACCGTGACGTGCTGGAAGCGCACGTTCTTGATCGCCTTGGTGATCGAGCCGCCGTTCAGCAGGTTCAGGAAGGAGATCAGCGAGTTGTCGAACTGCTCGGTCAAGCCCATCTGGGCAATGACCCAGGCAGGGATGGTGTTGAACACCATCTTGGTCTTGGAAGCGGCGCCGATGGAGCGCTTGATCTTGAGGACGTTGGCCGGAGTGATCAGGCCGTACTCCTGCAGCTGCTCGAGGAAGACGCGCGGCGTCATGTTGGTGTCGCTGTCGACCTCGAAGACGTCGTGCAGGATCTCCGCGTTCTGGGTGGAGATCGTGATCTGCGTGGTCACGTTGCCGTTGTTCGGCTTGGAGGTCTTGAGAGGGGTCTCGGTGACCGCGGTGATCGTGGTGTTCGTGCGATCGCTGACGCGCTTCGCCATGGAGGTGAAGGTGTCGACGATGGCCGCAGTGAAGAGAACGAGAACCGGGTGCGAGAGGGTGTGAGCGATCATTGAAATCTCCGTTATCTGACCAGTCCATATTTCAGGACATCTTGGTCAACAGTTGCGTATGTCGAGAGAGCCCAATGCTCCCCCAACCCCTGGTGAAGCTAATTAACTCCGAAGTGGAGATTACTAACCCCGACCTCTTCAGCTAACGAGAATAAAGCTGAAGGGATCGGAGTTATCAGCTTGTCCGAAGACGAGCGGAAAACTCCTTACCCCAAAGTGTAATTGGAAAGAGCGCAGACTTTATAAATATAGAGTCTGTAATAGAAGTTTACGAGAAAGAAAACTTGTATTACCCACCCTCAAAGCAAATTTTTTGGAAAAAAAAAAGAAGCTCACTGGTTGTCGACTGAAGAAAACCAGGGCCCTCCTCACATTCTTTGCTGATCAGCAAAGTTATTCATTGCTCATAAAAGGCAGTCGACACCCTTCAATATGCAAATAGATAACTTCGCTTACCAGTCAATAATGTGAATGAACTTTCCAAAATTTGCTACGTGTTAAGTTAAATACTACCAGCACAAAAACTTGTTGTCAATATATGACAACAGTAATTAATTCTCCTAAATTTCTAGCTATCAACTCCCCGCAGATCGAAGCTTCAGCGAAGACGTGTGGATAACTTTTAGAAAATCGAAAAACTCCACATTTAAGGAGTTTTTTCTTTATGATATTGGAGGCTCGGGCGAGGATCGAACTCGCGAATAAAGGTTTTGCAAACCTCTGCCTTACCACTTGGCTACCGAGCCTCTCATATCACAAAACAAGAGGAACATTGTAAAAGCTACTATATCAAGCTCTGTGGTATTGATCAATGTTTATATCTTTAGCTCATCTAAAAGGTCTTGAATTGTCTCAAATACTTGAATTGGTTGATTTTGATAAGATCTATCTACTAATTCTAAGGTGTCTAAATCTTTTGTTGTTTTTCTTTGATCGATTAAATCACCATTTAGATAAATTTGCTCTTCTAAAACACTTACATTGCCATAAAAGGTATTAAGCTTACTTGAAAGAACCCCTAGTTTCCCTTCTTCCGTATAATAATATTCTGTTTCTCGAATCCAGTCACTGGCTGGAGAAGTTTCAAATAAAGTAACATACCGAATACTCCCATTAAAATAATGTAGGCGTATTTCTGATACGATAAGATCTTGATCAACCGTTTCTTTCAACTCCCAATCAAAAAGGATGCTTCCAAAGAACTCTTGTGCATAAATAGCAACACGCTCTGGCTCAAGCACTCTATAATCTTGATATCCTTGGTAAACTAAATCTTTTTCCGATGCATTTTCTTCTACTTGTTGCAAAACAATAATAGCATCATCTTGCATTTGCCCTTTTTCAATAACAGATAGTATGAGCGCTAATCCAGCAATTGCAATCAAACCAAAAATAGTTAAGATGAGTTCAAACTTCTTTTGCATAAAACAAATTCGTGAATTTCTCTTAATATTGTAGCATAACAAAAAACGCCCCGCAGGGCGTTGATTGTTTATAATGTATCTACTCCTCGACCTAAACCATATCGGACAACTTCTACTTTAATATGACGTCGTCCCCATTGTTTAGCATCTGAAACTTCTTCCATCCAAATATCCAATGTTTTGGTATATCGTGGATTCATACGATCTTCTACACGGAAGACTTGATCACCGAAATGATCTGGAATACGTAATTTTGTTCCGATAGGAAAATAGTTTGAAGCAATCACACCTTCTCGAGTTTGTGTAAGACTGGCTGTTCGAAAAGGAGATCCATCTGTTTGACCAGGAACACTATTATACGCTGAAGCCATCATATAGACAGTAGCAGCAGGTTCTTGGTTTAATCGTTCTTCTTCTAATTGCTTTTGCTTCTCTTCTTTTTCAGAAGCAGCAAGCATGACAATTGATTGCTCTGGTGGACGAATATATTCTTTTCCAATAACAGGTGCATTTGTTAAGTCACCTACTGGTAACCATTTAGCCGCACTTGTTGTTTGAATAAGAGAGAGTGTCCCCATTGTAATCCCTAAGATTACGAGAATAGCTTGTGTTTTTGTATAACCAGAAGTGTTTACTTCTAGTTTTTTCATACAATAACTTTCCTTGCCACCTCAGTATTGATTTCATCTAGAATCAGAATATACATTGAAATCTCCAAAGAGATGAGCTTAATGAATGCTTATCCTCTAGCACCTTATATCGATTAAAGCATTGCTAATCAATGGCGGGTGATAGACGATTCGCTGAATAAAGACCTTAAACTAAAATGTAACCAAATTCAAGGTTACAAAAATAATGATACCATATTTTGATGTTTTTGTCAATACCTTCTGCTTACCAGCCTTTATTTATGGCTAATATTAGATAAAACAAAAAGAGAGAGGATAAACCTCTCTCTTAAAATATGTAGCTGAATATTCGTTTAAGCTTCGTGCGTCATCGTTGATACTCCTTTAATTGATTGAAGTGATTTATAAATCAAATAGCTATAAGCCACAGCAATTGGAGTCACAATGATATTGATAATTGCAGATGCAATAGCATTTAGAACCTCTGATTGCATAACCCCAATAATTCCTGCAAAAATTGCAGCGAGTAGAGCGATAACGAGGCCAAATAGAAACATTCTTCCAAAAATAGCCCACCAATACCCTTTTACTAATTCTTTACTTCTTTGAGCTGAATCCCATCCTCTTTTATTTTCTAAGATTAAGGCGTAATTATAGAAACCTAATGCGATAGAAAGGAAGATTCCAGGAAGAATAAATAGGACAAATCCTACCATGATAACGATTACAACCAAGATTGATGTTAATAAATAAGGCAAAAATAGCGCCTTGCTTTCAGTAAGTACTTTTTTCCAGTCTGTAATACCTTCATCTGCAACAGATTTGACCATTGAAATCGTCACCAATAAAGTAACAATAATGCTGGCAATCATTAATAAAATTGACAATGGAGCTAGTGCGGGCATTACAGCTAATAATACCACCCCAATAAGTTGAATAATTGCAGGCAGTGCTGCTAAAAGAAAGAATAGTTCCTTTCTTTTCATGACCATGTCTTTTGCACTTGTAAGAAGCTCTGAAAAACTCGGAAGTTTTTTCATTGTTTGTGATGTTTGTTCCATACCCTCAAAATAATTAGTAATAAATAATAGATGTAGTTTACCTTATTTTTTTGCTTGTTTCCAGAGTGACTCAAATGACTCTATATAGGACTTTGCAATTGTACGATTTTTAATTTGAATAATGATTGGTTCTTTGCCGTAGACTTCGATACTTACCATTTCTTGTGTAATTCTATTAAACGTAGGTGTCGACAACCCTGCTTGCCAAGTTCTTACTTCATTCCCTGGCTCTGAATGGAAATGGTTACTAAACCGAGAAGTATACCCTTCTGGGGCAATCAGTTTTTTCTTCACTCCTTGGTCTAATGCCATTTTTTGATATTTTGGATACCATCCTCCAACTAGATCATAAAACTCTTTATCAGAAGCACCTCCAATAATACGAATCACTTTATCTGTTCTGGCCGCAGACTGCACAGCTGTCTCTAATGTTGTAATGAGACCATTTTTTCCGTAGAGAATTTCAACATGCACATCGTCTAAATTTTTTGCTCGCAATAATTCTAATTCCTCTATGGCCTGTTTAGCGATGCGTTGTTGTTTTTCTAATTGCTCTAAAATAATAGATGGATCTGTTGCATGCCAATTTTGGCGACCGTTTTTCATGACCATGGCAGCCATGCGCATTGATTTTAGTTTTTCTAAAGATTGGTACACCAATTGCCGATGCAATTTTGTCTGAGTCACAATTGGACCAACTGTGGTCATCCCTTTTTTGAGCAAAGCGATATAAATCATAGCTTCTCGTTCCGGGATATTTAGCTGTTCTAATAATTTTTGAATGGGCATAAGAATACAATTGACGACTGACAATTAACCTTTAACAACAAGTCGTTGTCACTATTTGATGATTATAATTTATCACTTTGTAAATGAAAAAGCTACTTAATCGATAATCGTAGAAACAAATACATTGTCGCAAGCTGGTTCATTGACCATACGTTCTTCTCCCGCTTCTTTAACAAATATTGGACCAGATTGATACTGCTTATCAATAGAATTAAATTGAAAATATTCAAATTTTACGCGATCATCAAAATTAAGGAAATTTCCTTGTTCAGGACTATAATAGCCACAAGACTCTTGAACCCAGATACGATCGTTTTTATACACGAAAACTTTAAAAATACCTTCACCATTTTTATCCCCCAGTTGATCAACAACCCCCATACGAATAGTTCCCTTTTCTTCCCAAACTGCGATTGGATTATTTTTAGGTAGATCTTCTCCCGTTTCTACAATATCTTCAATTTGAGCAACTTTAATCCAAGCATCATCTCCACTTTCTTTTAGTAATCCTAAGAATTGTAATTTAAAGTCGTCAGACACACTTAGTGGAATTGTATCACTTGGTTGTTGAACCAATGCATAGGTTTCCCCATTTACAGTAAATCTCTCTGTAACTTGAGCAGGGTCAATATCATCAAATGAGTCAATATTCAATGCAGTTTGATTTGAACTAGGTGTTACCACCTCATTTGTTTTGGGTGATTTACTAAGACAGCCTGTTAATAACAATGGGGCAAAAAAAAGGAAGAAGTAAAATCGATTATTCATAAAAATGAGATAATTTAGTTCTTATACAATAAGGGAAAAGGGGGCTATTCGTCCACTAGACAAAGTTTTTTTCGTATGATAATCTCTTACCAAGACGCAGAAATTGTGTTTTTTTCTTTCGAAAATTATCTCTCGAACAGAAAAGTACGCGGGTATAATATAATGGTTCATTATGTCAGCCTTCCAAGCTGAACATGCGGGTTCGATTCCCGCTACCCGCTCCAAGAAAATCACCCTTTGTGGTGATTTTTTTGTTGAAGGCTTTTTTCCTAGTTAGTAAAAGCTCTCGCTTTCTGCAACCCCAGGAAACTCCATATAAGTTTTTTTCTTCTTTTTTGGATCAACATAGACAATAACTTGCATTCCGGGTTGAACGCCAAATGCACGAGGATCTACTTGTATGCGATCGCTTTTAAAAACCTGCTCTCGTTGACCAAGTAGATCTTTTGCATACACACGAAAAACGGTTTTGCGAACAGTCACCCCTGAATTACTCGCACTGATCATTTCTTCTTCAATACGTTCAATAATGGCATCAACTTTTGTTCCATCTTTTTTTATTTTGGTAATAAATTTCTTCCGCTTGAAAATATTGTAGATAAGAACAACATACGTAAGCCAGACAAGTAGAGCTAATCCACCAACGACAATTGTTCCCGCCCAGAGCTCCCAAGTTGAATTAACTTTTGCATTTTTAGGATTACGAGGATTAACAAGAATAGAGATAATTTTTCCTTGGATATACTTATGTCTATTTCCCGTGCCAGCATTCGATTCAAATTCTAACAATTGCCCTTCATATTCATACCCTACCGTGGGTAAATATGTTGTTCCATTTTCTGATGAAGAAGATCGCACGGATAAAATTTCTCCTGAAGTCTCAATACCGGAGGAAACAAACAAAGCGCTCTTCACAAAAAGATAGACCGAAGGAATTGTCAAAATAATGGCTAACACTAAGAAGCCATTTTTTATTTTACTTAAACTATTCATAGGACCATTATGTGTTCATTGATCTTTGACCAAATGGAAAGATCATCCTAGAATCAGCATATCATTTATATAACATTATGCCAGAACAAATCATTCTTGTAGATGAACAAGATAATCAAATTGGAACAATTGAAAAACTGGAAGGCCATAAACAAGGTCTTTTACATAGAGCTTTCTCTATTTATATTTTTAATGACAAAAATGAGCTCATGCTCCAACAACGATCAAAAACGAAATACCATTGTGGTGGAATTTGGACAAATACAACCTGTAGCCATCAAAGAGAAAACGAAGACCATGATTCTGCCCCTCACAGAAGACTACAAGAAGAAATGGGTTTTGATACAGAACTTAAAAAAGTGACCGAACTTATTTACAAAGTAGATTTTGACAATGGATTAACTGAACATGAATATTTACATGTCTATATTGGAAGACACAATAACGCTCCAGTACTAAACCCAGAGGAAGCCGATGACTGGAAATGGATTTCTTTAGAAGATCTAGAAAAATCGATTGATGCTGACCCAACCGCTTATAGTTATTGGATGAAAAAAACCTTGCCACATATTCATGAAGCACTAAAAACTCTATGAAGTATGAATTGATATTGACATGGGCAAAAGAAATTGCAAGCGAACAACAATTCATTATAAAAAAAGAATTGTATCATGGTATTTACTATAAAAAAGACCATATTAGAAATATCATTTTGCTCGGAGAATATGATTCCAAACCCGCTGTTTTAAAAGTGTACAATGACCCTAGATTTACTGATGAGCCATCATCATTGCAGGCATTTTTACATAACAATACAAGCAAAAAATTACTCGCACCCCAATTATATGCATCGAAAGAATTAGACGAGCATCGTGGTTGGCTTATTATGGAACACCTAGACAATGGTTCTTTTTTAACAACCCCACTCTTACATAATCAAAGACACGTATTTATTGATCTTTATTTGGAGTACAAAAAGCACTTCCCAAAAACACCCCATCGACCATTAACACAAATGGAAGAAAAAGATTCGTTAAACTACACAAAAGAAAAATTTGATTTATGGTTTACTGATTTTTTAAAAGCAGAAGCCCTTCGAAAGGAACAAGGACTCCCTTTATTTAATACGATTGAATTCCAATCGATCTATAAAGACTGTCTCGGCTTTTTTGAACAATTCTATAAAGACATTCCATTAGAATGGGTGCATGGTCATTTTAAACCGCAAGAACTCTTTATTGCCAATACTGGTGAGGCTTATCTAACAGATTTTGCTCATACCAAAATGGTACCACGCGGATATGAACTAGCATTTATTATCTGGGCAGATCAAATCATGTCACTTCCTGTTTCTACTCCTTATGAACAATGGAAAAGCGGGATTGATGATTGGGTTAAATTAGTTGCTCCACATCTAAAAACAATCTTTTTAGACCAGAACCAACTTCAAGCCGCAATCTGTGAACGAATTTTAGGGACACTTTTACGTGATTTTGGGTCAAGTGACAAAAACAGCAATGAGATTGAACAAATGTTCCAATTGGGGATGCGCTACCTACAAGAAGTGGTAAACTAATAGCATATCAAATTTATTATTCAGACAGCCCTATGAAAAAGAAAAAGCCGAACCAGTTAGTTAATGTTCTTGTGAACATTCTTATTCCAACAGTCATTTTGGTTCGATTTAGCTCAGAGGCCTATTTAGGGCCAGCCTGGGGAATTGTGGTCGCTCTTGCTTTTCCGATTGCTTACGGAATCTGGGATTATAAAAAAAATAGTGAATCGAATCTTTTTTCGATTATTGGAATCATTAGTATTTTTTTAACGGGTGGAATTGGATTGTTACAAATCCCAACAGAATGGCTGGCGATTAAAGAAGCTGGTGTGCCATTAATTTTAGGTACATTAATTCTAGTATTTAGAACAAAGTATCCATTTATTGAAAAATTATTGCATGAAGCAATTGACTATGAACGCGTTCATACAATCTTAGAAGAAAAACAAAAAATACCTGCATTCAATGCACGTATTCGAAAAGGAACTTATGGTATCGCTGGATCCTTTTTACTCTCTTCTGTTTTAAACTATTTTCTAGCAATTACTATTGTCACAGCTGAACCAGGAAGTGAGCTTTACACCAGCCAATTAGGCAAACTCACGGGATTAAGTTATCCAATTATTGCCTTCCCCTCCATGATTATTATGGGTATCGCGCTTTTTTATGTGCTTAGAGGAATTACACTTTATACAGACCTTACCTTAGAAGAATTACTTACCCCTCCCAGTTCTCAATAATCGTTTTTCTAATTTTTCCATTAAACGACGATCTTTTTTTAAATAGATATATCCAAGTATTGCAACAACACCTCCACCAAGAGTATCAACAATCAAATCCCACATAGTATCAACCAGCCCTGATTTTTGCATATTGAATCCCAAAAACGAATCCACAGCAAATTCTACAATTTCCCAAGCAACACCAAGGGAAACAGAAAAAGCAAAAGCAAAAAGCCCTACAAACCCAGGGCTTAATTTTATACGTACTTGATGAACATTTAATGCATGAACTAATGCAAAACCGACAAGCCCTAAAATGAATCCAGAAAGCACATGTAAAAATAAATCCCACCAAGGAAAGAGAACATAAAAATTATGTAATTCACCTAAATAAAGTGAGAGCACTAAAAAGACTAAAACAACGAGTTCAAATTCTGAAGGGAAATTAATTCGATACCTCCGCTCTATGAAACTTGGAAGTATTGTTAAAAACAAAGTAATAAAAGCAATGGCAATATTAATCCAGTTTTGTGTAAAAATAGCTAAAGCCCCCGCACTAAGAAGCAGTAATTGAAAAATAAGCTGAAACCAAAATCGGATTCTATCTGCTCTTGTCATGCTTTTCCATTTATACTATCAATGATGACTTGATCATACCGCTAACTAAAATCGGCTGGTGAAAATAAGACAGAAAATGCTCTGCACCAAATTACAATACCAGCATATTCATCTATATTTACATCTGATGGAATACTATAATTTTGATTTCCAAGATTCCCTTTTAACGCACCAAGATCTAGAAAATCTGAACCAGGATTGTTAATATCTTTAACAAGATAGACAAATAAATCTGGTCCATTTGTTACACGAAAATCTTCAAGCCGAGCAATTTTTTCACCATCTGGTAATAAAACCACATGCGCTTCCCCACTTCCTTTATGAAAGCTATCTGCATTTACAAATGTACCGCTTTTTAACAGAACAGGATCTACTGCTGGTGTTTCATTCATTTTTTCTTTTGCTTCTTCACTCATTGCATCTTCCATTTCTTCATCTACTTCTACAGGTTCAAATCCAGACATTTTGTCTACGATAGATCGTTCAATTGATTCTTTTGCTTCATCTGAAAGTGCTTCAAATGTTTCTGCATCTGGTAATTCAACCATTTTCTTTAAATCATCCATTGTAACTTCTTTTGCCTTATTCATAACCCGATCTTTCATTTCATCAATACGAAGTGAAGATAAATCTAAATCAGGAAATTCATCATTTACTTCTTTATCAAGAAATAATGGTGAAATGAGGTAATATGCCCCTCCAGCAATGATAATAAGGAGAATTAGGCCTATAAGTTTTTTCATATAAACGAAAATTAAATACTATTAATTGTTTAACTATACTATACCATTGTTCAGTTTAAAATACCTTTGTTACAATCAATCATATGAAAACAATTTATTTGAAAGCATTTATCATAGGATCATCCTTCCCTGTCATTTTTTGGCCACTATGTTATTTAGGGGTATTTAAGTATATTTACCCGGAATCAAGTTTTATCTATTCACTCGTACCGATTACCCTTCCCTTTATTTTTGGAGGAATGAATGTATTGCAATTAGCTATTGCCGGTCGCTTTAAAAAGATAAAAACAACAACTCGTTATTGGATTGTCGGAACTCTCTATGGACTGGGACTATCGCTCTATGGAAATTTTGCTAAAAACATCCCAGTGGAGCTCTTTCAGTTTCCAGATACAGCAATTCAGTATACAATCATTCCTCTTGCGATGATTCTGTATGGATTGGTTTGGAGATACATTGTAAAAAATTTAAATCACTTATTCGAAATTGAATAAACTCTATGAAAAAAGTCATTTTACTCGTCGGTGTGCTTATTGTATTGATTGGGGGCTTTGTCTTTGTAAAACCATTTATACAACCAGAAGAACAAGTTGCAGAACTCTCAATGGAAGCACTCAGCAATGTCACAACTGAAACAAATTTTATCCCAACTTTTACCGAAGCCTCAATTGATGCCCCACATACATACAATGATACAACCTATGCTTTTAGAGGTTCGTCATTAATTGATATCAATAATGACGGAACTGAAGAACTCTGGTTAGCTGGTGGGAAAAACGAACCAGATTCTTTATTTGAATATACGGCATCAGGATTTCGTAATATTGCTGAAACAACAGGACTTGCAACAAATACCTCTACTGCAGGTGGGGCCATTTCGATAGATATAGACAAAGATAATGATACTGATTTAATTATTGCAAGAGAAGATGGAATTTATTTAGCTATCAACTCAAATGGAAAATTTACCTATCAAAAAACGGATCTAGCTTTTGAGCAAGATGCAGTACCAATGTCGATTACAGCTGGTGATATTAATAAAGATGGATTTGTAGACTTGTATATTAGTACCTTTAAGTCGGCAAAGAAATTAAAACTGGCTACATTTAACAATCCGTCAAACCGAACCGCCAATGTTTTTGCATTAAATAATGGAGACAATACATTCACAGATGCAACGGATGCATATGGCCTCACATTTAGCCAAAATACATTCCAAGCAAGTTTTGTAGACCTAAATAATGATACTTGGCAAGACCTTGTCCTTTCTACCAATACCGATAAAGTTATCATCTATAAAAATAATACAGATGGGACGTTTACAGCATTAGAACCAGTAACCGATCTTGGTTTTTGGATGGGAATGGCGATCGCTGATTATGATAATGACGGCGATCAAGATCTCTTTTTCTCAAATGTCGGAAATACAATCCCAGCAAAAAGTGCTCGTGGTGACTTACGATCAGATCAAGTACTTGATCTTGAATGGAGATTATTAGAAAACAAAGGAGATTTTGTTTTCTCTCTCGCACCAGCAGAAACAGGTCTCAATGGATTTGAATTTGCATGGGGAGCAACATTTACTGATTTAAATTTAGACGGATTGCAAGACCTACTTGTTTCAGAAAGTTATGTTAAATGGCCTGCACATAAAATTAAACGACTTGATAGCAGATTATTAATGCAAACTGATGAAAACGCCTTTATTGCTGCAACGGAAGCGGCCAATGCTGAAAACCCTTATTATGGAACAACTCCATTAACCTCTGACTTTAATCATGATGGATACCCCGATATTATTTGGGCAAATTTAAATGAACCTACACGAGTTTTACTCAATGATGGTGGTAAAAACACTGCCCTTGTGGTGCAATTACCTGACACTGTCGAATACCTTGGTTCTAGAATTGATATTACCTATACAAATGGGAATAAATCATCACATCAAAAAATTGTAGGACAAGGTCTTATGAGCGATACAAGTTCTGAACTTTTGATCGGATTAGGACAAAATGTAATCGAACAAATCACTCTTACAAAAAGTGATGAAACAACAAGCGACCTTAAAGACCTGATCAAAGATAATCGTATTTCTTTATGAGAAAATACTTACTAGCCACTTACTTATTACTGAGCTTGCTGATTTTTCCTCTTCAAACCCAAGCGCAAGAAGTAAATAGCGCCGTACAAGCAGAACTAGCGCAAATTCTTAGAGTAATCGTGCAGGCCATTAATAATGGATCAACTCAAACCATTCTTGACGGGATCTCCTCTGACGCAAGACCTGAGTTAAAAAAAGAAATTGACCAAGCATTGAATAACCAACCAATTGCATATACATTGGACACCAAAACCATTACAGAAAATGACAATAAAACCTATACAATAAAAGGGACATTTGATGCCAAAAGCACTTCAGATGATGGAGTCAATTGGGAATTATCTGGTCTTCCTACAAGCTTTACTTTCGAAAGCAAAGATGGTGGCTGGTGGCTATTAGATACAAATTTTCATGAGCGGCTAGGAAGTGAATTCACCTTTAAAATTGTTGGACTCGTATTCAGTTTAACATCCAGCATAATCCTATTCGGCGCCCTCTTTGTTTACTGGAAGAAGAGAATGCAAAAGAACGATAATCTGAATCAATCCATTTAATGTAAGCTTGTATGAAACTAAAACTATTTTTTCTACTTATTGGTATTATTGGATGCATTATTCTTTTTCAAATTGCATGGCTTTTCTATTATATCCAAATTGGAAAACAAGTCGTTAAGCGATCTGAAAAATTTGAGAAAAAAATAGAAAACCCTGAAATGCGTATTCTTATTATTGGAGATAGTACTGCCTATGGAATAGGAGCCTCATCACCAATAAACAGTTTAGCTGGTTTGTATAGCCAACGATTCCCAGAAGCAGAAATTGTGAATATGGGACTAAATGGAAAAAAAACAATCGATCTACTAAACGATTTACAATCAATCCAGGATCAAAGATTTGATTTGATGCAAATTGATATTGGTGGAAATGACATTATTCGGTTTAGGCCCTATGAAGAAACGGAAAAAAACATTAGCCAAGCACTCACAATCGCTTCTACAATGGCAGATGACATCATTTTCGTAAGCACAGGCAATTTAGGGACAGTCAAGCTATTTCCTCCCGGAACTCGTTATTTACTAGAAACAAGAACTCGAAAATTACGAGAAATATTTATTGCCGAAAGCAATAAATTCTCGAATATCAACTATGTCGATCTCTTTCGAGAGGCAGGAGAAGATCCTTTCTCAAAAGACCCAGAAAAATATTATGCAGAAGATTTTTTACATCCAAGTGATGCTGGATATGCAGATTGGTTTGAACTTATCACTATTGAGCTAGAAAAAATTGGAAGATAACAAAAAAGTCTCGCATATGCGAGACTTTTTCTATTGAACTTTTATTAAATCTTCCATCCCCAGCATGGTTTTGATTCTGTCCATGGTAGCCAGCCATAATGCTCAAAGAGATAAATCCCCATATCAATATTTACAAAAGGGTCTGTTTTGGACTTCCCTTGTAAATAATAGGGTGTCCCCTGTTCTGTTCTATCAAGGATTTGAAAATAACCATAGGCTGACGACTTTGGATTTTTTACCATTTTCCAATGACTTTCACAAGAAACAATTCTATTCAGTAATTCTGCATCTAACCCCTTTTTATGAGCTTGTTCATACAAATGCTGTCTTGGAGTAATCACTTGTGCTGCTTGTGAAATAAAATGGCGCTCCAAATCGTAGTAATACAATAGGCCCAAAGCAATGCCTATTAATGAACCTGTTACAATCACAGATAGATGGAAAATAAAATGATGATGTCTTTTCATAGATTTATCATAGCATGATCTTTTATCCACCTCTATCAGACTTGCTGTTTTTTTTCATTTCATTTATTATTTTGATTACATTAATTATTATCACGATACTATGACAACATCAAAGGTATTATTGGGGTCAACAGCAATTGTAGCCCTCGCATTATTAGGTAGCTCTTGTAAAACAACTCAAGAAACAACTGTTTCATCAACAGACTCTAACCAAGTCGCGGATACAATGATGGAAAAAAATTCAGACTCAATGGAAACAAATGATTCTACTTCAATGGTAGAAGGAGCAACAACATATACAGTAAGCTCCGAAGAAAGTAATCTTCATTGGTTAGCTAAAAAAGTAACAGGGCAACATCAAGGTGATATTACAATTTCAAACGGTACAGCCCAAGTTAAAGAAGGAGAAATTATTGGTGGTGAATTCACAATCGATATGAATTCAATGACACTAACAAATGAAGAACCAAATGAAGGATTAATGAACCACCTTCGAAGCGATGACTTTTTCTCTGTAGAAAATCACCCAACATCTACATTTGTGATTACATCTGTAAAAAACCTTGATGGGAATAATTACGAAATCAGTGGAAATTTAACTATCAAAGGAATCACAAACCCATTAACTTTTCCAGCAGAAATCGACTTAACTGATAACCAAGTAACAGCAAAAGGAGTTATTACAGTTGATAGAACTCTTTATGATATGAGATTTCTTTCTGTCAAATTCTTCGATAATATTGCAGAAAAAGCTGTAGACGACACATTTACACTCGACCTAGACTTAGTTGCAAATGCAAGCTAAACTTTTTAAACAAAAAGACCTTCGCATAATGAAGGTCTTTTGTTTTAGAAACTATTTTATGCTTCCTCTACAATCAAATAAATCCGATTTAGAAAAAATCGCCCAACAAAAAGGATATCATCTACATAAGCGTCATATTTTTTTATGCACGGCTCAAGGACCATGTACAAATGGTGAAGATGCGAGTGAGCTTTGGGATTACCTCAAATTCAAACTAAGAGAAATAGAACCAGATCCATCACTTGCTACTATTGCCCGAACGAAATCTGGTTGTTTACGTATTTGTGATCAAGGGCCAATTGCCCTTGTCTACCCAGAAGGAACGCTTTATGCAAATTTGGATAAAGAAAAACTCGATAAAATTATTACCGAGCATCTTGTAAATGGAAAAGTCGTTTCTGAGTACGCTATTCTTTCGCAACCTTTAACATAGCGTTCTTTTCTTTACGCAAAATGAAGACACCAACAATGGTTGCTCCAATCAAATTGAAAACAAGATCTAAACCAGTATTTACATATCCCCCAACCCCTGTTTCTGGCATGATTACAGTAGCAAAAAACTCGATTACTTCATTTAATGCCCCTAAACCAGTTCCCGCCATTACGATAACAATACCTAGTCGAACCCATTTCCCATGGGTTTCTTTTAATAGTGGTTTCAGCAATTCATAGACAACCAATGTTGATAAACCAAAACCATAGGCATGAATAAGTTGATCATACTTTAGTATTTGATAACTCTCAGAAATGGGTAAAAGTATTTGTGCATAGAGAACATGATCACCAATCATCATTCCACCACCAGACATATGTAAAATACCCCAAATGGTTAACCCCCAAAGAACAGAAAGTGAAAACCCAATCTTTTTATTGGTAAATAAGATAAGGAATAAGAAAAAAACAATGACAGCAATATAGAGAATAAATTCATAATTTTCTCTAGCAAAAAAGAGTGTCGAAAACCCGAGTAAAGCGAGAATATTAACCGCTAAAATTGGATACAGCTTTTTAGAAAGCATAAATTATGCTGATAATTTTTTTAAACCAGTTGCAAGAAAAAAGATCCCAGCTAATAAAAGAACTATGCTCGCCCCTGCTGGTAAGTTAAATTGATAGGAAAGAAGAAGCCCTAAGACAGTAAAAATGATTGCAAGGAAGGCAGAAACCACCATAATTGGTTTCATTTGCGATAAAAATTGTTTAGCAATTACGGCTGGAATGGTTAATAAAGCGATTACCAAAATAACCCCGACAACACGAATGAGAACAATCACACTTAAAGCGACCAGACAATATAAGAGTAATTCAAGCCACTTAACTGGTACTCCTTGTAACTCAGCAAACTCTGGGTCAAAGGAAATTGCTTGAAACTCTTTAAAGAACAGTAAAGAAAGAACAAGAATAAAAATATCAAGCCCAAACATAAACCAAAGATCAGAAGCAGGAACAGTAAGGATAGACCCGAATAAATAACTAAATAAGTCTGGAGCAGTGCCAGGCGCTAAGGCGATAAAAAAGACTCCTAAAGCCATCCCAACGGTCCAGAGCATCCCAATGGCAGAATCTTCGCTAATGTCTTGCTTTCTGCTTAAAAGGCTAATCATAATAGCCGAGAGCAAAGCAAAAGGAACGGCCGTCCAAATTGGATTAATCCCTAATAAAAAACCAAGCCCAATACCACCAAATGCCGCATGAGTAATTCCACCACTGATAAAGACGATGCGCTTTAGAACAACGAATGTCCCCACAATACCACAAGCCAAACCGACAAAAACGGCGGCCATAAGGGCATTTCGCATAAATTCAAATTGCAATAATTCAAACATATTAGTGGCAAATATTTTTTAAGGTAAATGTATCAGGGAAACCATAAGCTTTTCCAATATGCTTTACCGCTTCCGGCACGGATTGATGTAAGTGCACATCTCGATTAACAAAGAGCACTTTACTAATATGATCACAAATAATTTCGATATGATGACTAATAATAAGAATAGTCATCTTTTTATTTAATTCACGCAATAATAAATGTAATTCTTCTTGCCATTTTGCATCAATCCCAGAAGCAGGTTCATCTAAAATAAGAAGCTTAGGATCTGTTACTAATGCTCTCGCAATCAATACTCGTTGACGTTGCCCGCCAGAAAGCTCACTAATTTGACGGTTAATCAATTCGTCCATCCCTACTTTTTTGAGCGACTCAAGACAAAGTTGTTTATCTTTTTCAGTATAGCGCTTAAACAGACCTCGATGCCCTAGTCTTCCCATTAGTACAACATCTAAGACACGCATAGGAAAATCAAAATCAAAGTGAAAATGTTGAGGCACATACCCTATTTTCTCTTCAGCTTTATCTGGCGCCTCTCCAAAAACAGAAATTGACCCTTCATCTGGCTCAAGGAGACCAAGCATTAATTTGATCATCGTCGATTTCCCTCCCCCATTTGGACCAATGACGGCAATATAGTCTCGATTATACACATCAAAAGTGGCACTCTCAATAACAGGAGTTTTTGTATATCCAAATGAAACATTATTTACAGAGATGATTGGTTGCTTTTTCATTTTTTTAAGGCCTGTGCAAAGGCTTGTGAAATTTGATCAAAGGCATTGAGTAAATCTTCGGGCAATGGCGAAATAAAGAGAACTTCGGCACCGGCTTCTTTTGCGATTGTTTCTGCGCTTTGCGTATTAAATTCTGGTGAGGCAAAAATAGTAGAGATCTCATTTTCTTTGGCCAATGTGATAACAGATTGGATTCGTTTCGCCGTTGGCTCTTTTCGGTTTTCTTCTACTACAATCAAGTTTAACTCATAATCTCTTGCAAAGTAAGCCCATGCATCATGGTAAACAATAATCTCACGTTGAGGAAAACTGTTTAATGTTGCTTCAACTTCATTATCAATTTTCGTGAGGCGCAGTAAAAGGTCTCGTTGCTGAACGAGAAAATAGGATTCATGTTCAGGCATTTTTTCTATAAGCGCATTGGTTATCGTTGGAATCATCTGGAGAATATTCTTCGGTGATAACCAAATATGTGGATCTCCCCCTTCGTGCTCGTGTTCGTGATCTTCTTCTACATGTTCTTCTTCTTGTTCACTGCTTTCAATTAAGTCTATCCCAGTTGATAAATCTATAACGCTAAGTTGTGGATTTATCGCGAGCAGCTTGTCGAGCCAAGTAACTTCAAACTCTATAGGAGTTCCGACTTTGACATAGAGATCTGCTGAATCAATTGCACGTAATTGCGAAGGAGTTGGTTCATAAGTATGTACAGATGCCCCAGCAGGAACCAATGCATATGACTGAACAAAATCTCCTCCAAGTTTTTCAACAAGATCAGCTATCGGTACAATAGATGAATAAATCTGAGTTTTGGAGACATCAATTGTGTCTTGCTGTATTGGAGTAAATTGAATAACTGCCCAACTTGCTAAAAAAACAAGAAAAACAAGCAAAATGATAGGTAAAAATTTTCTCATACGCCTTAGAAAATAGTTATAAATCCAGTTTAAACTAAATGCAACTATTTTGCAACTAGAGAGGGCTGTGAAAGTCGTGCTAAAATAGAAACCTTATCGGTTAACCTTTCTTATGGATATTGCTCAATTTATAGAAAAGACCTTAAAAGAATCTGGGGCCATTGCTCAGAAAAAATTTGGTATAGATGGAGAATTCCGGACAAAAGTAGACCAAAGTGATTATGTAACGGAAACTGATTTACAAATACATGAATTTATCACAGAACAGATTAAACAATTTTATCCAAATGAAGGAATTATTTCTGAAGAAGATGAATCAAACCATCATTTGATTGAGGAAAATAGTTTACAAGAAAAAAACTACTGGATCTTAGACCCAATTGATGGCACAAATAATTTTGCTACTTCTATCCCCCTCTTCGGAACAATGCTTTGTCATATTGAAAATGGACAAGTCACCCAGACAGGGATTTACTTACCTATTTTTAGCGAATACTATGAAGCGCAAAAAGACCAAGGAGCTTTTTTAAATAAAGAAAAAATCAACTGCACTCAACAAAAAAATTGGAAACAAACATTTGGTTGTTCAAATGCAAATCTTTCTGAAAAAAAGGTTGCCTTACGAAATGCTCTTTCAAAAGCTTGGTCACAAAATAAATTTTGGTTAAGTGCCTACGGATCTGCAGCTGTAAGTGGGGCTTATATTGCAGCAGGAAAACGAGATTGGTATATGACAATGGGAAGTAAGGTTTGGGACTATGCACCTATTTCTCTCTTATTAAAAGAAGCTGGCTGTAAAGTCACAAATTTTGATAATGAAGAATGGAACTTAACCGATCGATCAATGATTGCTGCTAACCCAAAACTTCATGCAACTCTTGTGAAACTATTTGAGTAGTTTGTTCGTAAAATTGCAAATATGCAAAGTTGCAAAACTGCAAAAACCTCTCCTCTCCTTTAATCACTATCTAATCTTTCCCCCTGATCCGTCCCCCCATACAATATGTTCCAACTGACTTATAGATTAAAAGATGTAGAAGAATTTACTCATCAAATCTCACAACTCGGAGCACAATTTCTTTCTAAAGGCCCAGTGCAAGAAACGTATTTTTCTTTGGAAGAAAAACAACTTCGTTTAGACCAAGGAATGAATGCTGATTTAATTCTTATTACTAAATTTGACCATTACCAAGAAATTATTGATGTTTCTATTCTACAGCACCAACAGCTCAACCAAGTCTTAACTGATGGACTTGGGCAAATCGGTCATTTTGCTAAACAAGTTATTCGCTATCATTTTAAAAAAGCGCTTTTAGAAATTCACCGATATGAAAAAATTGGTGACTTACTTATTTTACAAGCAGAAGATTTACAATTACTTAAATCTCTCTCTAGACAATTAGCATTAGAAGACTTTAATCGAATGAATCAAACTTCCCTAGATCTTTAAACGACGTTTATAACGAAAAAGACCACAGATTTCCGATTGGATTGCTCCTCTCAGAATTCTGCGGTCTTTGTGCCCTATTGAATCATCTCATTGACAGTCAGGTAGACGGCATTGTGTTCGCCATCCTTTTTTGCTGACTGGGCACGGTTGAGATACTCCCGCGCCATCGTCCTTGCTTCGGCATCTTCATTGAGTTGCCAATTGAGAGCATGCGCTTTTGCGCTCACTAGGTAGACGAGTTCTTTCATTGGCGCATAGGTTACCTCTTCGAGCCGTTCTTCACAGCTCTTGAGATGTTGGAGTGCTCGCTGCACATACCACCTACGCTTGTCCTTGGTATAGACCACAGGGGCCGCCAACTCGAGCGCACAGTCAGCGACATTAAGCGCCTCCTGTGGTGAACCCGGCCGCATGATTTCTAACCGTTCGAGGTCTTGAAACGCTGGTGCAAGCTCAGCAATCGCGAAAAACGCTCGCCTTTCTTGCGTAATCGTCGTGTCCAGACGTATGAGCCGGGCAAGCTCACGTCGACAGAGCTGACGATAGTACAGCGTCATGTGATAATCGGGATTAGCACGAGCTGCCTCGTTCATCGTGCTAAAGGCAGTGGACCATCCAGCCATATACATGCGCAGACGATCTGACGAAGGCCTTTGCATATTGGGCTCGAAAGCCCATGCAAGCTGAGAAGAAAGCACCTGGTAAAGACCAAGCAGGAATCTGGTTTCCCAAGACTCATGAGAGACCTTTGCAAAGTCTCCCGCCTTCCGAAGTGCTTGCATTTTGGCATTAAGCCCCTCACGCTGCCCCCCACCGACCGTCAAACGATTGGCGGCGAATAGCGCTCGCAAGATTTTAGCCATGTCCAAATGCAGACCAACCATTTCTTCAATGATTGGGTCAGCCACTTCTAGCTGACGATCGATGGCCTCAACCGTTGTATCCTGCATCGCATCTATACCCATCACGGCTTGTAAAAGGTAATTCTGCTTCGAAGTCCCCGAGCTCTGTTGAGCCAGCCAAAGGCAATGCTCAATTCGCTTCGAATCTTCCAAAACGTCATACACTCTTACGAGCAATCGACGAGCATTCCGTTGTTCGGGGAAATCGACAAGCACTCCCTCAAGGAGAGTCTTCGCCTCTTTCCAGCGACCATTGGAAATATGCTGATTAGCCGCTTCGACTTGAGCAGATGCTCGCGTCGCGCTTTCGGCGAGGTTAAACCGCGCCTCAGCTTCTTGCCTGGCCAGCGTTTCTGCCTTCACCCGAGCGAGTGCTTCTTCGCGAGCACCAGCTTCTGCCTTTACCCGCTTTTCTGACTCGCTCCTTCCCCATGCGAAGAAGAAAATCAGCCCAATGAACAGAAGTGCCACAATGACACCAGCCCAAAGGAGTTGCGTAATTCTCTTCTGCTTGGCGCTGAGCAATTGCTGAGCAGCGATTCCGCGCTCAACCGAAGCGATGCGCTCTTCCTCCATCTTGGCGAAGTAGCCGTCGACGACGTCGAGGAGATCTTGGCAGGACTGCATGCGGTCAGTTGATGACTTGTGCACACAGTTTGCAACGAGATCAATACAGAACTCGGGCAAGCCCAAATCCTGCAACTTCTCACGCGCAAAGGCCGAAAGATCATTCTTGAGCAAGCGAGTGAGCGTATCGATCATGGTCACCCCCTGATTCAAGCGCTCACCGCTCAACATTTCGAAGAGGATGGCGCCAAAAGCCCAGATGTCAGTAGACGGAGTGATTTGTTCTCCGCAAGCTTGTTCAGGGGCCATGAATTGAGGCGTACCCAAAAGCTGTCCGGTCTGAGTCAGCGCCGAGCCGTCTTGGCTCATCCGCAATGCCCCCAGATCAACCGAAGCCTCTCGTCCACCGTTCTGCTTAGCAAGTCCGAGGTCGAGGACCACGAGCTCACCATTCTTAGCACGGATCATCAAGTTTTCAGGCTTGAGATCGCGGTGGATGATGCCACGCTCATGCAGAGATTGAACCCCTGCGATGGCTGGACGAATCAGCTTTAGGGCAGATGCGAAATCCATGACCTCGTTTTGCTTTAGACGAGACTTGAGCGTCTCGCCCTCTACAAATTCGAGAACAAGGAAAAGATCTTGCTTCGCCGTCCCCACCTCGAGGATTTGAACGACATTCGGGTGATTTACCTGAGCCATCGCCTGCGCCTCCTTGCGGAAACGAACAATGTCTTCTGGATCCTCGCCCTTCATGAGCTTGATTACCTCACGTCGACCAAGCAACTGGTTCATGACGAGGAGGACAACCCCCATTCCGCCTTCACCAATTTTTTTCAAGATCTTTCGATGCACGCCGATCGCTTGTGAAGCAACCATGGCTTCAGACCCAAAAGTTCGTGGGTCGACAATCTCGCTTCGTGACTGGTGCTGGGTGAGCGACTGCGTCGATCCCAGCAAAGTCTCTCGCCACTTTGCGATAATCGCCTGGTCCTGTATGCGCACATCTGGCAGGAGGTTGAAGGAACGGATTTTCAGAATGGCCACCTCGGGCGTCTGCACCTCCTCAAGAGAGGATAGATGACGCACCAAGGCCACCAACTGATTCTCCGTTTCAGGTCGATAAAGTTGATAGGCCACGAGAAACCGTACGAGCTTCTCAATCATCTCGTTGCGGTTCATGAATTCTCCTTGCCCCACGAGGGGGACTTGTCGTGATGACTCATCTCTCGCCTCGAATGGCTTGAAGATAATAAAAAGAACACTTTGGGTACATCCCAAAGACTGTAAAATATACTATATTTTAGGGAAAAAGTCAATAAAAACAATTGACCATTGACCTTTGACAATTGACTTAATGAAAACGTGGTAGAATAGGGTTATGAAAGCTTTATTTGATTTAAAAAAATGGCCTTTTTGGCAAGATTTACTGAACCAAGAATCTGAATTGGAAGTTTTTGTCGTGGGAGGTGCTGTGCGCGACACCTTACTCAATCTACCTGTAAAAGATTTTGATTTTATTGCCCGAGGTCTTCCCTTAGACGATTTAATTAAACAATTGGAAAAATTTGGAAAAGTTGATTTAGTAGGAAAACGATTTGGTGTTATTAAGTTTCGTCCACAAAAAAGTGAAGAACAATTTGATATTGCCCTGCCCCGTACAGAAAGATCTCTTTCTTTTACAGGAGCATACCGTGACTTTGCCATTCAATCTGACCATACATTACCTATAGAAGACGATCTTGCAAGAAGAGATTTTACGATTAATGCAATGGCCTATAATTTACGAAACCAAAATATTATTGATCCTTTTTTTGGGCAAAAAGATTTGGAAGCACAAATCATTCGTACTGTAGGTTCTGCTGTTACACGTTTTCAAGAAGATTATTCGCGCATGCTTAGGGCCATACGATTTTCTTGCAAACTTAATTTTGCCCTTACAGAAAAAATAATACAGACAATAAAAAAACTAGGCCAACATTTAAATGATCAAATCGAAAATGAATGGATTGTTTCTCGTGAAACACTCAGCCAAGAATTATTAAAAGCCCTAGATGCAAACCCAATCAAATGCTTAACGCTTTTAGATCAATTACATCTTTTACAACTACTTTTACCAGAAGTAGGCGAGTTAAAAACATGTAAACAAAGTCCTCCCTATCATTTAGAAGGATCTGCTTATAGTCATATTTTACGATCATTTGAAATGACGGAAACGACATTGTATCAAAACTATTTTCCCAACCCACTTCCTGTTTTAAGCAAAGTGGCAATTATGCTTCATGATATTGGAAAACCAGGTGTAAGCTCTACAGATACCAAAGATCAAATTCATTTTTATGGACATGCAGAAAAAGGGGCTCAATTAGCTGGTGCTATTTGCAAACGATTACATCTAGGTGGAACAGAATATGCTTCATTCAAATGCAGTGATCTCAGCTGGCTTGTAAAAAATCATTTATTTTCTATTGATGATCTAAATACGCCTTCTCCATTAACAACTCTAGAAGAATTATTTTTTTCTGAACGATTTCCTTCACAAAACCTACTTCATCTGATGCTTGCAGACTTACTAGGCTCACAAACAGAAGAAAGCATCAACTCCATTGCTCCATTTGAAAAATTATGGCAACGGTTGCAAGAAATGGCGCCAACAGGTACACTGCCGATTCCATTAGTAACAGGTGATGACCTTATTTCTCAGTTACAATTTACTCCTGGACCGCAGATTAAAGCAGCCTTATTACTCGCTCGAGAAGCTCAATTACAAAAAGAAATCACAACAAAACAAGAAGCTCTCGATTTAATAAAAAACACATGACTTACAAAGCACTTGCAGAAGATGCAAAAAAACGACTAGATAAATATTTAGTTGAAAGACTCCCCCAATACTCTCGAAGTCAAATTAAAAAATTCATTGAGCAAGAATTAGTCTTGGTAAATAAAAAGAAAGCAACTGTTCATCAATTTTTAAAAATTGATGATATTATTGCTTTTACTCCTCCTGCAAAAATAGAAAAGGATCCTATTCCCGCTTTAGAAATCCTTGCAAAAGGAAATGGATATGTGGTTATTAATAAACCAGCAGGATTGCTTGCTCATAGTGCTCAAGCAGCAATGCATGAAGCGACTGTGGCAGATTGGTTGATTGAACACTATCCAGAAGCAAAAATAGTTGGAGATGTCGACCGACCAGGAATTGTCCATCGTTTAGACCGAGACACTTCTGGAACAATGGTATTAGCAACAAGTTCTGAAATGTATAATCTGCTGAAACTACAATTTCACGATAGACTTATCAAAAAAACTTATCTTGCTTTAGTGCATGATCACTTAACGGAACCAAAAGGAATTATTGATAAACCAATTGGTAGAAGTAAAAAAGATGGTCGTATGGCTGCCCGCGTAGAAAAGCTCTCAGAAGCAGATCGAGATGCCATTACTGAATACGAAGTAGAAAAGAGCTATGAACAATATGATCTTGTAAAAGCACGACCACTTACAGGGCGCACACATCAAATCCGAGTCCATTTAATGTCATTGGCTAATCCGATTGTTGGAGACAAAATTTATACCATTCACGGACAAAAAAATATTGTCGACATGGGACGAATCTTTTTACATGCAATGGAATTAGAATTTACAGACTTAGAAGGAAACCAGGTTGTTGTACAATCACCTCTTCCAAAAGAACTGGAAACCTTTTTGTCGACAATAAAGTAAAAAGCCCCCTCTGTCTGTAGTCACTCCGAGTGACATCCCTGCCGGCAGGCAGGCCCCCCATCCTTACGTCTGGGAGAAAACAAAAAATTATTTGTACTATATTTGTAAATTAGTATTCATTCGTAGATTCGAATCATCCATAATCGATAAACTAACAACTATTGACCAATTATCTTCTATGAAAGGAAATCTCTTCGTCCTCTCTGGACCATCTGGAGTCGGAAAAAATGCAGTTGAACAACGTTTAAAAAAACTCATGCCCGACCTACGGCGAGTTTTAACAACCACAACTCGTGAACCTCGAAAAAATGAAGAACAAGGGGTTCATTATAATTTTGTGACTAAAAAACATTTTCAAGACATGATTGGCCAAGGAGAATTTCTAGAATGGGCAGTTGTCCATGACCATATGTATGGAAGCCCTAAATCTGAAGTTGATAAATCTCTTGCAGAAGGTAAGCAATTATTAATGATTATCGACGTACAAGGGGCGATTAATGTAAAACAAGCTCTACCTCAAGCTCATCTTATATTTTTAGAACCAGAATCAATTGAGCAAATTGAATCAAGATTGCGAAGAAGACCAAATATGGTAGAGTCTGACCTTGAATTACGTCTAGAATCAGCCAAAAAAGAGCTTGCTATGCGTGATTTCTATGATTATTCTCTAATCAATAAAGACGGTGAATTAGATGCAACAGCAAGAGAAGTAGCAGCAATTATTGGTGAAATTATGTCTAAAGCCTAAATAATTGACAAAAAAAGAGCTTCTGGCTATAATTCTCGCACATTTACAGACCTACCTCTTTTAGGGAAGTCTGTCTTTATTTCAAACGTTTTCAGCATTTACCTTCATCAAGCTTAATTGATACGTCTTTTACAGCAATGAAGCACTGAATCTCTGAGGCAGATAAATCTATGGCAAGAAAGAAAAAAAGCACACAAGTCTATAAAGAACTACAAATTGGAGATGTAAAACCAGGAATGGCTATTCGACTTCATCAATCTATTAAGGATGTAAATGCAAAAGGTGAAGAAAAAGAACGTATTCAAGTTTTTGAAGGACTTACAATTCGCCGACGTGGTGGATCAGAAGCTGGAGCTACTATTACAATTCGAAAAACTTCTGAAGGAGTAGGAGTAGAAAAAATCTTCCCTATTGCCTTACCAACAATCAAAAAAATTGAATTAGTGAAACACTATAAAGTACGTCGTGCTAACCTTGGATTCTTACGGACACAAAAGAAACGTCTTAAAGAAGTTAAAGAGGTTCAAGCAGCATAAACGAAGCTTTCTCAAAGACGCCCCTAAAGGCGTCTTTGCCATAGGCAGATGTGGCGGAATGGTATACGCACTAGGTTGAGGGCCTAGCCACGTAAGTGGGTGAGGGTTCGAGTCCCTCCATCTGCACCAAACCAGACTAATACTTGCAGAAAAGTGAACTTTTGTTTACAATCATAAAACTATAGAAATTATAGTTTCCACGGGTGATTAGCTTCCCACTTCGCTACGCTACGAGGGACGCGCACCTGGCTAGAGCATTTCCTCCTTTGGAGGGGCTGAAGGTTTAGCCGAATAATTTAATACGGGTGATTAGCTCAGCTGGCTAGAGCATCTCCCCCTCAAGGGGCGAGAGGGTCGGTCGTCATGAGCATGTCACTTATACAATTCAAACATACTCATTCGGGTGATTAGCTCAGCTGGCTAGAGCATCTCCCCCTCAAGGGGCGAGAGGGTCG
>CAYGRO010000001.1:105377-125646 GCA_964352335.1 uncultured Gammaproteobacteria bacterium
CGGGTGATTAGCTCAGCTGGCTAGAGCATCTCCCCCTCAAGGGGCGAGAGGGTCGGTCGTCATGAGCATGTCACTTATACAATTCAACATACTCATTCGGGTGATTAGCTCAGCTGGCTAGAGCATCTCGTTTACACCGAGAGGGTCGGGGGTTCGAATCCCTCATCACCCACCACAAGAACTTCGCTATATGCGGAGTTTTTGTTTTGTGAAGTTGATTCACTCAAGTAAAACAGTTACTCTTTAGTAGTTAAACTACTTAGCCTAAATATGACTATTAGATCCGCTAAACAAAAAGATTTGAAAGAGATTCAATCACTCATGGATGAACTAAATAATCTCAGAAGAGATTTGTTTAGTAAGAAGAATTCTATTTTTCATCAACGAATTAAACCATACGCGAAACTAAAGGCAAAAGATATAAAAAGCGATCTCTTTTTTGTCGCAGAAAATGATAATACAATTGTTGGTTATATTTGGGGGTCTATTGACCAAAGAAAATCACATAAGCTCTATAAACTTGGGTATGTTGACGAATTGTATATTTTAAAAACAGCTAGAACAAAAGGGTATGCAAAAAAACTATTTCGAACACTAATAAAAGCCTTCAAGGAAAAAGGATGCGATCATATGACAACACATACAGATATAGAAAACACTATTGCTCAGTCATTCTATGAAACAAATGGGATGAATAAAACAACAATCGAATATTGGAAAAAAATTTAACTACAAACATAAAAACCGGTCTTTGACCGGTTTTTATTATTCGTAAACAAATTTAAGTTTATTGCACAATCAAACTCCCCTTCATAGAACCATGACCAGCTCCACAGAAAACGCTGCAAACCATTGAGAATGTTCCTTTTTTGTCGGCGATGAAATCTAATGTGACTGTTTTTCCTGGCTGAAGATTTGCGCTGACCCCGAAAGTTAAAATAGAGATTCCATGTTGCACATCTGTACTTGTGACATTGAGCTGTACCCTGTCTCCTTGGTTTACGGTGATAACAGCAGGAGAAAACTCCCATTGTCTAGCCTCGATAGTGAAAACTTTTAATTCTGGTTCTTTTGGTTGTTCTTGTTCTGGATCTGTTTTCGCTTCTACTTTTGTTTCTGATTCTGGTTTAAATTCAACTGGAGGTGGTGTAATTTCTGATTCAACTCTTGTATCTAAGTCTGTTGAAACAGAAGTATCCGCCATATTGTCATTTTCCGATTCTAGCTTTGGTTCTTCCATTACTTTGTTTTCGTTCACTGTATCGTCTATAGGTAAAGATTCTTCTTGTTGTGCTGGAATTGGCGTAATAGATGTATCTGATTTAACATCTACTTTTGTTTCAGTCTTACATCCAGCCCCCAGAAGAGACAAAATAAGTAGCCCAGTTAGTGCTTTTAGAAGATAATTCTGATGCATAAATCTTTCATTTATCATTAATTCGCATTTAAAGTATAGCAAAATAGCCCATGAGGTGCTAAAACATCAATTGACAGAGGTAAAAAATATTAGTATAGTAGTTTCCACTATGTTCAAGTATGCTAACAATTTTGATCGCGAGACTTTAGAAAAAAAACTTGCCCAAGAACCATTCAAAAGAATGGCTATTTCATTTTATAAATATGTCCCATTAAAAAATGTAGAAGATTTCAAAAAAGAACTCTATGAAGAGTGGGAAAGCTTAGGAGTATTAGGAAGAATTTATATTGCAGAAGAAGGAATCAATGCTCAGATTTCTGTCCCAGAACCAAAGCATGATGCATTTAGAAAAGCATTAGATGCTCGACCAGAATTTAGAGATGTCCCCTTTAAATACGGGCTTCACCATGGACCAGCTTTTATTAAATTAGTAATCAAAGTAAAAAAACAAATTGTAGCAGATGGTTTAACACCAGAAGATTATGATCTTTCCAATGTTGGAAATCATTTAAACCCAGAAGAATTTGATAGAGCAATGGAAGATGATGATGTTATCGTCGTCGATATGCGAAACCATTATGAAAGCCGTATTGGTCATTTTGAAGGAGCGATTACTCCTGATGTCGATACATTTAGAGATCAACTTCCCTTAGTAAAAGAGGAATTGAAAGGAAAAGAAGATAAAAAGTTATTGCTGTATTGTACTGGTGGTATTCGATGCGAAAAAGCGAGTGCTTATTTAAAGCACCATGGTTTTAAAGATGTAAGCCAATTACATGGAGGTATTATTGCTTATGGACATGCGGCAAAAGAAGGTAAATTACCAATAAGTAAATTTAAAGGAAAAAACTTTGTCTTTGACGAACGTTTACAAGAAGCATTAACCGACGATATCTTAACGCATTGTGACCAATGTAAAGAAACATCTGATAGACAAACCAATTGTTCGAACGAAACTTGCCATCTTCTTTTTGTTCAATGCGAAAACTGTTCAGAAAAATTTACTAATTGTTGTTCAGTAGAATGTAAAGAATTTTTTGCCTTACCAATTGAAGAACGAAGAAAATTGCGTAAAGGAAATTCTCACCCCACTAGTAAAGAACGCTACGGTGACCAAGTAAGACCCAAGTTTGAAAACTAAAAACAGAGAAATCTAAAAACCTGAAAACGTCATTTTTTCAGGTTTTTAGATTTTAGACTTTTCAGTTTTTATTCTATAGCTCCTTCTTTTTCTAACAACGCTTTTTTAGATTCACCTTGCAATCCATTATACTCGCCAATTTTTCCATCGGAACGTATAACACGATGACAAGGTATTTCTTTATTTTGATTTTTTGCCATGAGCGAACCAACAACTCTAGAAGCTTTTTCATTCCCCGCTTGCTTGGCAACCTCTTTATAGGTTAAAACCTCTCCTTTTGGGATATTTTTTACTATATTAAGCACTTTTTCTTTAAAATCACTCATAGAATTGAGTTTATTGATATTCAATGATAGGATAGCTTTCTTGGGAAAGGAGAGCAAATGACAAACCCGAGAAAATTAGCAAAACAACGTTTTGGTGCTAATGGCATCAAAATGATGAACGAAGTACATACATGGTTGGTCAAAGGGAGCCTGTCCCGGATCAACCCAGCCAATGAGAACCTGCTAAATGCAGCGGCCCAAAACACCCATTACCAGGGTGTCCCCACCAAGATCGATCAAGTGGTAACGCTTGCAGAACTTGGATCCATCAGCCATGACAGGCTTATGGGGGCATTCCACAAGCAAATGCGAGCAGGCGCCTCAAGGCCCATGAAGCATGTCTCGCAAAGCATTGTCGATGACTTCGAGAAGATTTTCGAAACTTCGTTTCTCTTATTCGCGTCTATCGACGACAAGCTCTGCACCAATTACTTGCGGTCGGTCGGCAAGCAAAATGGAGAGCTTTCGCGAGATGTTCTCGATAAGCTGGTAAACAACTTCCGCCAGCTCTACAGAACAGTCGCTTGGATGATTGCTACGGGGAAAAAACCAGAAGACGACGAGATGATCCACTTGGCATTCCAATACCAGCTGATGGGATTCCCCCTCTGGTCGGCGAATAGGCTGTCGCCCCCCACCTATACGGTGATCGTCAGCCAAATTCCACCACACCTCAAACTGAAGAAGAGAGATTAATGCAGATACCATTTTTCTCATTCGAAGAATGCTGGAATGACTGGATTTGTCATAAACTTGCGAAAGCACTGGTGCCTGTTTTCGTTCAGATGGACAAAGCCTTTCCAACAACCAGTGATCTGGTAAATCACCAGCTACACCTATTGGTTGAGTCTCCAGCTCGCCAAGTGCGGATCAATGACACCGCGCACCATCTTCAAAAGGCTGTGCTCAACAGCGATGGCGGAGTAGACATTCACGGAGTTCAAGTTCTGCAGGTCATCGACCTTGCAAAAGAGCGTTTCCCAAATACCCACTCGCCTGTCACAGTCTATGAGGCGATTGCACTAGGGGTAAATCTCAATGGCGGCCTGAGCTACCAAGAGTTCTGTGCAATACTCAAGCCCATTTTGCGCCTCATGCATGACTCGTGCATGCACGCTAGCAATGTGCCTCGAGGACTATTTCCTAAGCTGTGGAAGATCCGACGCTCGTATATCATCTTCATTCTGTGGATGATTGCGCAGGGTGAAATAAACCCATTGCAAAAGTCGGTTAACGCCATTCGCTCATTAGGAAGCGAAATTGTTTCGATGACGGCGAGCAAAGAAGCCATAATCGCATTCAATTCACAAGCCTGCACAACCTAAAACGCCGCTCCGGGTAACCCTGTAGAGCGGCGTTTCGATTTGTACCTACTAACTTAGCAACCTAATTCAGCATTACGAGCCACAATGTCTTCTTGCCCAGGACAAGTAATCCATGATCCTCCTACCATACATATTCTAACCATACTACAATCATTCGCTGGGGCTTCTTTTGTCATTTCTTGGTTTCCACTAATAACTAAATGCTCCGTAATAGATGGACCAAATAATTCAATCATTTTTTCTTGATCTACAGCTTCATCCATTGGAATAACTTCATTTCGTTTTCCAAATCCACAAGCTTCAGGAGCGGGATCATTTACAATTTCTCCTGTGGTTGATTTTGCAGGACCACCATGCCAATGATCACCATCACAAGCATCTGGACCAGCTACTCTTAATTGAAATACTGGAATAGAAAGCCCATTAAAGAGAATAACTGAAATGAATGATTTAGGTTTTGCATCTGCTTTACAGGTATTATCTCCATCTTCTGCTTCAAGGCCAGGAGTTTGCCCTGTTCCGACTGCCCCAGCTTTCCCTTCTGAACACCCATTACCTCCAAAACCAGCATCTCCACCTACTTCATTTATAACTTGCCCGTCTGCCCCCTGTTGATTTCCATTACCACCCGCACCAGGTGTTGCAATCGCATTTCCACCATCACCTCCTTTTCCACCTGGACCTTCATTTTCACCACAACTTCCACCATCTCCTGGAAAACCAGCAAATGCTGTTGCGGTTCCACCATTTCCTCCTTTACTCCCATCTGTGCGAGAAGCATCTCCACCATTTCCTCCTTTTGCTGTTGCAGGAGAGCCATTTCCACCGGCACAACCACAGGTTTCTCCAGAACTTGCAACAGAATCTATTCCATCAGCAATAGCTGGTCCACCATTTCCACCAAATGAAGGATCAATTTGCACATTACCTAAACCAGCCACAGAACCAGATGTCCGTAATCGTTGTTTGCTGTCTCCTCCATCACCTCCAATAGCCTCTACAGGCTTTCCATCTTCAGCAGGACATCTATCAATTGAATCTAGTTTAATTGAAGCTCTCGCTCCCCCACCTTGTCCACCTTCACCAGGCACAATATAAACTGAACCATCAATAACAAATTCTTGTGTTGCTACTAATCTAATATTACCTGGCTTACCACCTTCTCCCCCAGTCATTTTTGATTCTGTACAACCTCTTGGAGAAACAACTGTTTCACCTGTACCACCATCTCCGTTATTCAACGTTACATTTCCAATACGCATTCTTCCTGCTCTTCCGGTAAATCGCATTGCATCTCCACCATCTTGGCCTTTGTATGTACAATCAGGTGCCGTAACACCACCATAGTGAACACCATCTAATCCAGTGATTGTAATATTTTGTAAAGCAAGACCTTTATCATCAGAAAAATCATAGTTTAGCAGTACTCGTTTAGGCTTCTCTTGTTCATTCCCTTCGCGTTTAAAGTCGTCACTAATATCAATATCAAATGGAGCTTTTCGTCCATCACCGATAATAATTTCCCCTTGTACAATAACAACGGTTTCTCCTTGAATTAATGCTCGCTCAAAAAACCAACGTGTTAATTCTTCTGGGTTCGGAGCTTCTACTAAAGTCAAATAAATATCAGCTTTTGTTAATTTATCAAAAAAGTCTGTGTCATCTAACTGTAACCCCATTCTTTCAATAATCTCTTTCACAAACTCTTGAATTTTTGTATCATCTGGTTTTTCACTCGCAATATACTGCCTCATTAAATCAATCAACAACTCTAATTCTGCTTGTTCTAGAGCTTCAAAATCAATATCAACACCAATATTAGGGGGTGACAATTGTCCTTGGATTTGGGCATGAGCAACTGGTACAAGCATATCGCTAAATGAACCCAATCTTGATTTAGACGGTAAATTCATTGTGAAATCTTCTCCTTCTTCATCCAAAGGCCCAATACCCGTCCCTTCAAGCTGATCTAAATTTTCATGACGTACATCAATTTGTTCTTGAGATCTTACCAGCTTAGACTCATCATCAACAAATTGAACAGAACCTGTTGAGACAACCTTAGAAGAAGAAGTAAAAATCGCATTTCCTTTGATCACTAAATTAATACCAGCATTTTCTGCCCCCACCTCTTCTGGATCAGAATCACAATTCATTTCATTTTTCGCAATCAAATCGCCTTGTATTTCCAAATTTACACCGCCATCAATACAACGCACTTGGTCTTCAATAACTGCATCTCCGGTAATAGTTAATTTTGCATTGTTTTTTAGTTTAATTGGATTACCCGCAGATACAATAAGATCACCCTGAATTAGAGTGTCTTGGTCATAAACGGTATAACTTAGTTTATCCATTACCAGAAAAATAATTCCAGCGAGCAAAATGACCCCTGCTACTGCAGACAAACCAATAATGAACTTGAGTGAACGATTCGATAACATAGACCCTCTAGTTAATACTCAATAATATCTCTAATCTTAGCATACCCCCATGAAACGACAATATTACAAAATGACAAAACTGCAAAATGGCATCATTTTGCAGTTTTGTAGATTTGCCGATTTGCAATTTTATATTACTTCCTAAGCTCCTCTAAATCAGCCAAAACCTCCTCCGCATGATCAGCTGGCTTTACTTTAGGATAAATTTTAGCAATTTTTCCTTTGTCATCAATCAAAAAAGAGACTCGATTAATTCCCATATACTCTCGCCCCATGAATTTCTTCTTCCCCCAAACTCCATATGCCTTGATCATTGTTTTTTCTTCATCAGACAGGAGAGTAAATGGTAATTCGTATTTATCTGCGAATTTTTCATGCTTGCTTACTTTATCTGCACTTACACCAAGGACTTGTAGTTTTAATTTTTTAAACTTTGGAAAATTATCTCGAATTGCACAAGCTTCTTTTGTACAACCAGGTGTATCGTCTTTTGGATAAAAATAAATTAGTATCCACTTCCCTTTATAGTCAGAAAGTTTATGTAGTTTTCCTTTTTGATCAGGAAGAGAAAATGTAGGCGCTTTATCGCCAGTTGTTAATTTCATATGAAGTGCGTATTAAGTAAGTAAAAACACAGTGCAAATAAAAATAATTGTGGAACAAGTCGCAGAACCAATACACCAAGTACACCACATTTTTAGTTTAAACTGCATGACAGAAATAAGATAAGCTGAAAAAAGAAAAGAACCAGTTGTTGCAAGCTTTATTAAAAGACTTACAGTATCTGCCTGAGGTAAATTTAGATTCACTAATAATGTGAGCATGTAAACGGCAATCAGGAGATAATACAACATTCCAAGTAATGTATTTTCAATCCCAAATGTTTTTCCATATTTACTTCCAACAACATCTTCACAATGCCCACCAATAGGACAAACCATTGGTTTTGTTGACTGAGGTTTCTTTTTAAAATAAATATAAGCCGAGATACAAAACCCTGTAATCGCACTTAACAAAGTGACAAGTAAAATGATATTCATAAATCCTTAAATAGCTAAATTATAGCTTGATAATAATAAGGCAACCCCTACTCCTAAGGCAATCGCAACCCCACCAATAAGTAACATTTTGATCCCTGTTTTAAGATAATTTCTCGCCGATACATGTGCAGCAATTAAACCTAAAATGAATAATGTGATAAGAGAAGCAATAATCGAAATAGGAAATCCCATTTTTACATCAAATAAAATATATGGAGCTAATGGAATAAAACCAGCGAGAAAATAGGAGACAAACATAATAATCGCAGCTCTTACCGTGATATGGCTACTCGCTTCTTTTTGATGTATAACCGCTTCACCAGAATCTTCTGAAAGAAAACTGCCCACCCCCATGGAAAACCCTTCTACAAAAATAAGTACCATGCCTGTTAAAAAAATTGTAGGAGCAGGAACGCCTGCAATAGCGATACCAGATAAAAGTCCTACTGTAGAAACCAGACTGTCTTCTACCCCAAAGATAAAATTTCTAAAATAAAGGGCAAAATTTCTATTTGATTTAGTATGCGCTTGATCATGCGGTGCTGAATCCATAGATTATGTCTTTAATTATTATAACAATAGTAGCATAGAGTGTTTCAAAAACCCTACTCACCAACTACATCAGAACTGACTATGAAACTAAGATAGTTTCATAAAATGATCTAATTCGCCTTCTTCTGCTAAATAAAGATCTCCTAAATACTGGCTCCGTTTTTTATCGGAAAAATGTTGTTTTGGAGAGATAAATGTAAGAGTTTGGTCTGCTTTAATGCAAACTTCATTAGAGTCTGAATGGCAAGTATGAAAACCTGAGGGAAGATCAATAGAAATAGTTGGTTTATAGCTCGCATTTACTTGATTGATAAGTGTTGCTAATGGCTCTCTCACACCTCCATTCCCCCCATAACCTAATAATGCATCAAGAAAAATATCCGCTTCCTTTAGCGCCAACTGTGAATTTGCATCAGTAGAAAAATAAAGAGGTATTTTTAAAGCAGTCGCGATTTGTAAATAATCAAAAGCTAGATCTGAAAGCTTTTGTTTTGGATATAAAAACAAAAGAAGAGGGTTATAGCCAAATAGTTGTAGAAAACGAGCCGATGCTAAACCATGTAATCCATTTCCTCCAGGCCCAATTAGCAATAAAGGCTTACTCACCCTTGGATATTGTTGCTCAACAAATCGTGCTAATTGTAATCCAGCGAAATCCATAATCTGGCTTTCATTCAACCCAATGCAAAGCGCCTCAACCTTTAGTTGTTGCATTTCTTTAGCTGTTATTTCCTTCCATTGAGATACATTCATAGAGAATTAACTAATATAGTTTTTTTGTGTTTTTTGTTTATTTACAATCGCCTTTTTCGTATTCTCGTAACCCGGTTTCCCTAAAAGTGCATACATATTATTTTTTCCTTCTTCCACCCCTGGTTGATCAAATGCATTTACATCCATTAATTCTGCCAGATAAACACAAGCCAATTCAAAAAAACAAATGAGCTGACCAATAGAATATTCTGATACTTCTTTTAGTCTTATCGTTCCTGTTGCTCGCTTTTGTTTTGTAAGAGCTAAAGCCGTCGCCTCTTGTTCCACTTGTAAAATTTTATGCAATGAGACTTTAGATAAAAATGAAGCAGGATGTGATTGCGGTAGTGCAGGTAATTGAGTCTTTAAAGAATCTGTTTCAATTCGAATGAATGTAATAACCTTATCGAATGGACCACTCGCATATAATTGTACCTGCGAATGCTGGTCTTTAGGGCCATGCGCAGATAGAGGCGTTAAACCGGTATGCACTTTTTTTCCCATTCTTGTTTTTTCTTTGCCTAAACTTTCTGCAAATAATTGTCTATACCAACTACCTAGTAAATCTAATTGTGAGGTATAAGGCATTAAAACAGCTAAGGACTTCCCTTTCTGCAAGTGAAGATAATGCAAAGCAGCATAAAGCATTGCTGAATTATGACTTTGCTTCTTGGCTTGCAAATAATATTCCTGCGCCCCTTTTCTTAATTGTTTAATATCACTCCCTGTAATTGCAGCACTTAGCAATCCAACAATACTTAAAATAGTCCATCTACCCCCAATATTTTTGGGGTGCACGATATGTGCATATTCATTCTCTTTTGCTAATTGACCAAATACACTTTCAGAAGATTCTGTTGTAATAAAAACATGTTTAGCATGATTTTTTTTACCAACTTTTTTCATCAACTTCTCACGAATAGATAGAAAAACGGAAAGCGGTTCAACGGTATTACCAGACTTAGAAATTGCATTAATCGCGCACTTTTCCCAATTAATTTGTTTACAAATACGATTTATTTCTACAGGGTCGGTTGTATCCCCTAAAAAAAATAATGTAATCCCTTTTTCTTTAGGGAAAAAAGACTGTAAAGCACGTGCCCCAAGATCTGAACCACCAATTCCGATAATAAGTACTTGAGTAAACTGTGTTTGTATTGTCTTTGCCAATTGTAAAATTCGTTTTTCTTCTTTTTTATCAAAAAGGTTTGTGATAAAACCTTGTTCTCCAGAATCTAATAAAGCATGGACAGCTTTATGAGCCTTTTTTAATTGAGGACTGACCTTCTTTAATTGAGCATCACTTATTCCTTGCGATCCAATAGCGTCTTGCATCATGAAGGAATAATCGTATTGAAGAGATTTAGACATAAAATTCTAATGAGAAAAAACCTTGTACAGGTTTTTTCGAAAAATCATTATTGAGGAGGTGGCATGGTAGGCCCAGTTGATTGTTTCAACGGATCTTGAGGAGATTGATTTATTGGAGCTAGACCAGGTGGAGAGGTAGGCCCCTTCAATACCGATCCATCTGGAGCAATAATTTGATTACCACTCGGTTCAGCAAATGAAGGAGAGTTGCTTGCTTGATTTTTAAGCGCTAAATACCCAAGACCAAATAAATAGATAATAACTAAAACGACAATGAGATAAGATGGTTTTTTTGACATAGAGAACAGTAATCGATTATCCAAATGTAAAGGTAAATGCTTGAAAGCCAGCTTCTGGAATAAGTATTTCTATCGTATGCTCAGCAGAACCAGAATCATCTTCAATAAGACGATAGAGCTGATCTTTCTCAATCATAACATGGTCTTCTCCATTTCTAAATTCGATATCTTGCCCCCTCGCTTGATTTAACGGCTTACCATCTCTTGTGATAATAAGATCAATAGGATCATTTTCTGCACTAGCGACCATAAAGACATTGGCAGCTTCATAGGGAAAAACAATTTTTGCAGGACCGGAAGTATTTACAATATATTCTTTATTTACCTGCCATGAACCATCTAAATACAACCCATTTTTTTCTAGTTTTGATGGTAATTCTAATACTTGTAATCCTTCTAAATAAGGTACACCATTTGCCAAAGCAGCGTTTCTACTTGCTCCAAAATAAATTTCTGGGCTTTTCACAAAAGAAGCAACTTCTCCATTTACCTCAACAAAAGAATCTGAAAGAGTGATTGTTTCCCCTAGTCGCTCTGCTCGTTCTGCTAATAATTCTTGAATTTTTTCTTCTGTTTCTTCATACCCACCTTCTCCGATATGGTCATAGACAATAAACCCATCAATATCGATCAAATATTTTCTTGGCCAATATCTATTTTGGTAGGCTCGCCATGTTGAAAAATCATTATCTAAGACAACAGGAAATTTAATACCATATCGCTCAACAGCATCAACAACATTTTCATATTCTTTTTCAAATTCAAACTCGGGAGTATGAATCCCGATAATAACTAGCCCTTCATCTTCATATTTATCATACCAAGCATTTAAATAAGGAAATGTTCTTTGGCAATTAATGCAACTATAGGTCCAAAAATCGATCATAACGACTTTTTTTCCTAAGTATTGTTCAATATCAATAGCTTCTCCATTGATAAATCCATCTGGCGTTGTAATTTCTTTTGCTTTTTCAAACATTTTTTCTTTTTCAGAAAGATCCATGCCAGTACTCGGAGCAGATAATTCAACCGAATCAAATTCGCCGAATTCTTGCACTTTCTTTTTTTCTAACAAAAAGATTGTCAACACAATAAGTGCAATTACCAAAGTTAAAGTAATGATTCGAGATTGATTTTTCATAGAAACTCTTTTGTCATCCTCGCATAAGCGGGGATCTTATTATTAATCTTGAACAATTACGGTTGTTCCCATATCTGTCCAGTTATACAGTTCTTCTGCATCTGGTAAAGACATATTTACACAACCATGACTCATTCGGTGACCAAAATTATTATGCCAATAGGCACCATGAATATTATAAGGGCCAACAAAGGTCATTGCATGAGGCACATCTGGTAAATCATAATTATCTGGATGTCCCGGACCATAGACCCAAGCCATACGAGTTTTTTCACGCTTTCTTGTAATGGAAAATTCTCCGACAGGTGTTGGATGGTTTACTAAACCAGAAGAAATTAAATAAGTTTTTTCTGCTTTCCCTTTATAATACCGAGTAAGCGTTTGGTCCGAAAGATCTACAACAATAGATTTGATCGTTGCATGAGGACCAACTCCTAATGTCTCTTTTCCAATCACTAATTCTACTTGACCATCTCCGTCAATATCTCCTTCTTCAAAAACAAGACCACCATTAAACTCACCAGCGAAAGCCATAAACCCGGGAGAAAGCTGTCTCCCCTCTGTATTAAAATTGACCACATGAGGACCACCACTAAAACCAGGGACGGTAAAAATATCCCAACCACCATTTGGATTGGCAATAGCTTGCGCCTGTACTCCTCCAGGGAATTCATCGTAATAGGCCATCAATTCTCCATCTAAACCACCAAAACGATTCATAATTCTTACTAAAGGCGTTTTACCAAAAGCACGAGAAACAAGAATTTGCCCTGTAGGAGAAACATCTAAATTAAGCCCACCTAAAAAGTCTTCTCCAAACGGATACCATTCAGAAATTAACTGACCATCAAAAGTAAAGATACGCAAAACAGCTTGATTCCCTTCTGCTTTGGCAACCAAAATTTCGTCTCCACCGAATGTATCGGCCACATCACCAACGGCAATTGTAACTCCACCGGTATAATGAGCATCAAAAGCAAAAAATTCACTGATTAATTCACCATGTGAGGTCATCACTTTAATATGAGGCCCACCACCTTCTCTGGTTCCCGTAATAAGGTCCATTGAACCATCATGGTTTACATCACTCGCTTTTACTAAAACCCCACCACGATACCCTGGAGTATAAACAGATAACCGACGAATTTCTGAACCATCTTTTCTTAAAATACGAATCTCAGGATCTTGCCCAGCAGAAGCACCGACAATTAATTCTGCTTGACCATCTGTTCCCATATCAGCAATTTGGTAGGAAATATCTTCAAACAATTCTGGTAAAACAATTTCCCCTTTTTTTTCAAAAGTAAAAGGATTATAAATTTCTAAAATTTGTGTACTTACTTGTGCGGAGACTTCTTCTTGGGCATGTACTGGTGCAACAAAAGTAAAGGCGAGAACAAAAGCAAGTAGAATTCGAAAATGCATAGATATCAGATTAACTCCCTTTATTTTGACTCATTTTAGCAAAACTCTCAAGTTTTGCTGTTTTAAATCAACTACTACCTAAAGACTTTTCATAAACCTTTTATAAAGGGCTTTGAATATTTTTTAAATTTGTTGTTGTCACCTGAGTATACCTTTGTGTTGTTCTTATATTATTATGCCCCAATAGTTCTTGAACATAGCGCAAATTCACTCCATCTTCGATAAGATGTGTAGCAAAACTATGTCGTAAACTATGAAATGTTGCCTGTTTGTAAATTTGAGCCGAAATTAATGACCGCTTAAATACAGCCTGAGCCGATCTTGCCGTAAGCTTCCCTCCTCGGTTTGAAGCAAAAAGATATGCTTGTGGCGATTGATCTTTTATATACTCTTGCAGAGGGCTTATTAAAGATTCGGGTAAAATGGTCATACGATCTTTTGCTCCTTTTGCCTGATGAATAAAAATCAGTTTTTGCTGAAAATCAAGATCACGCATCCGTATCTTCAAAACCTCACTTATGCGAAGACCTGCTCCATATGCCAATGAAATCAGCAATCGATATTTTTTATTTGATGTTATAGTTAAAATTTGCCTGATTTCTTGCTTAGAAAGAACCACCGGTAATCGTTGAGGTCGTTTGGATGTTTTTATGTGCAAAGACACAGAAAGACATAATACTTCTCTATAAAAAAAGAGAATTGACTGTAAATACACATTAATCGTTTGCCCCGATAAACCTTGTTTTTGCTTGCCTGCAAGAAAACGACGGATCACCAATTCATCAAGTTCTTTCAAATTATGTTTTTTGAAAATAAAAAAAGCGCGTAAACAGCGCAAATAACTTTCGGTAGTTCTTGGACTATAATTACGCCCTCGCAATACATCGTCCATTTGTTCTAATAGCTGATTCATAGAAAAATATGATTATCAGCGAGGTGGAGCAATTCTTATTGAATTATACCCTTAAATAGGGTAATCTTCAAACATTATCCCGCCTTTCTCGTTAAAAGTTCGCATAAAAACGAGTTAGACAAAATCGCTCCGCTCATTTGTCTAACGTGCCGGCGGCTACCGCCACCTGTTACCCGAGTCGCTCCGCGACATCGTCTAACAGGCGGCTATCCAACATCCTGATAACGTCTCCTGCGGAGCCGCTATCAGGACGTCGGATCACCCGCCGGCACGTTATACGAAATTGAGAAAAAGCCCTTAAAACAATAATTTATAAACTTTAATAATAATGAAACAATAATATGAAAATATTCAATGAAAAAATATGGAAAAGACACACCAACCCCTTAAGTGGTTGGACTCGTGTATTAGCATTCTTCTTAATTCCAATACCTCTTTGGTTCCAAAATTGGTATTTATTGATAGGAATTTTGATATTTTTTGCTATTAATCCTGTACTGTTTCCAGAACCAAAAAGTAAAAACAATTGGATGAGTAAATCTATTTTAGGTGAAGAATTATGGACAAAAAAAGGGGTTCTTCAAAAAGACTTCCCTACCGTCCTAAATCTCTTTAACGGACTGTTCTTCTTCGTATTAATTTATGGGGCATACAATAACCTTTTAGAAATAACAGTTTTTTCGACAATACTATCAAGTGTCTTCAAACTTTGGTATTTAGATAGAATGGTATTTTATTATGAAAAAAATAGATAGAAAGGGCTTTTTCTCAACTCAAGGGGACGCTGCGCTTTCGCTTCACTGCGTTATGCTCACCCTCGTATAACAAGGGATATACGGTTCGGGGCTCGGCTCGCCCCTCACCCAAATTTTTCTTCCACTTTGTTTCAGAAAAACTTCGTATATCCCAGACGTTAGGCGAAAAATATTTCCCCTCTAAATTTGATATGAATTCAATACTTAATACAATAATTGAAAAGATAAACGGTTTACCTAAACCAATTCTTGTAGGTATTTCAGGTTTTGGTGGTTCAGGTAAATCAACATTTGCTTTAGCACTCGGTGAAAAATTGAAATCTCCAGTAATTGGCATCGATTCTTTTTCCAAAAGCAATGTTCATGAAAACTATGAACTTTGGGATGTTATGGACTTTGAACGTCTAGAAAATGAAGTTTTGAAGCCGTTTGTATCGGGCAGTCAAAACATAAAGTATGGCGATTTCGACTGGGAAACAAATAAATTAGAAAAACAAATATCTCTTGATCATGACGGCATTATTATAGTTGAGGGCGTTGGGCTATTCCGTCCTACACTTATGAAATTCTTTTCCTGCACTATCTGGATTGACTGCCCGATACAAGAAGCGATTGAACGTGGGAAAAAAAGAGATCGAGATGAATACAATCACCCACAAGATAAATATTGGGATGGGATTTGGAAAAAGAATGACTTACAATGTTTTGAAGAGTTTTCACCAAAAGCAAATGTTGATTTTGTAGTTGATCATTCTAAAACCGGGAAAATTTTCATCGCCTAACACGGCATATACGGCTCCGCTACGCTTCGCTCATATTGCTAACGCAACATCGCATACGCAGAAACGTTATATTCAATTACTCGGCTACTAATAGACTATGACCAACATAATTATAATTCACGGCACTGGTGGAAACCCAAACGGAAATTGGTTTCCTTGGTTAAAATCTGAACTTGAAAAATTAGATTGTAGAGTTTTCGTCCCCAAATTTCCTATCTCTGAAAATCAATCTCTCCAAAATTGGCTGGAAATATTCAAAGATTATGAGCAGTATTTGGACGAAAACTCTATTGTTGTTGGTCATAGTCTTGGATCTGCATTTTTATTAAATGTTCTTGAACATCTTAACCGCCCAATCAAAGCCGCTTTTTTTGTGGCTGGTTTTACAGGATTATTAAATAATTCAAAATTTGATGAACTCAATAAAACTTTTGTTACAAAAAGCTTTGATTGGGCTAAAATCAAGAACAACTGCAAGAAATTTTTTATAATCAATTCTGAGGATGATCCTTATGTCCCTCTTAAAAAAGGCAAGGCTCTTGCTGAAAATCTTGGTACTGAATTGATTACTCTCAAAAATGCAGGTCACATTAATGAGGAAGCAGGATACACAGAATTCAGTTTCTTACTTGATAAAATAAAGAATGAATTGTAGCGCCGCCGCCGAGCAACTCTGAAACTTCCCTTCAGGACGTTGCACTAAATTTCAGCCCTTCGGGGAGTATAACAAGGATTATGAGGTTACACTCGGTTGCACCTCGCTCCACCCAAATTTTGCTCCTTCGTCGCAAAATTTCTTATAATCCTGACGTTAGGGGAATATTTTCTTGATCTAATATGAAAAGTACATCTGCCAATTTTCTCATAAATATTTCAGGTTTTTTCGCACTGACAATGTTAGTATTATTTATACTATATTATGGTCTTTTATACTTAGACGATTACCCATATTTTTACATTGCAACCTCAAACATAGAAGGAGATGTAGCATATAAGATCAACGGAAAATTGGCAGAACCCACTACAGGAATTTGCGCTCTAGTTTCAACCAAACAACCTAAAATTGTGATTGAACTATTAAGTACTGGTAAATCACAAATAGCAATAATTAAGGAAAATTTACTTGGTAAACACTCAATACAAATAGACGGAGACAACCTTGGACTCAATATAATTCGCGCAAATTCTAATCCAAAATTAAGAAAAGAATTTGGTTGTTCTGGTTAATAAATCAAGAAAACATCCCCCAACAACGCATGTGCGGCTCGCTAGATTCGTATTAAGAAAACCTATCCCCAGTGTTGATCTTTCCCTTTAAGGAGTTAAAAAAAAGAGCATGTCTAGCTCGCGCAAAGTCTCCAGCGCTGCTGGCCAGGCGGCTCTGCCGCCGCCATTTTGCCAGCGCGCCTCTCGGCCTTCCCACATGCTTGACGTTATACGCAATTTTGCATTTAAGAACAGAAAGCCAATAAAATTTATAAACTTTTAATTACCTTTTTCAAATATGAGAGAAAATAAGATTACAGTTATCATAGATAAACCGATTGGTGAAGTATTTGAGTTTACGACAAATCCCCAAAATACTCACTACTGGATTCCTTCCATTTCAGAAGAAATTGCTGACGAATATCCTCCAAAAATAAATACAAGATATAGCAATCGTGGTGAGAGCGATAATTGGGATGAATATAAAGTTGTAGACTTTAAACAAAATGAAGTATTTATTTTGTCGGATTTAGACGGAAACTACTTTGTAAAATATACTTATCGCAAATTTGATGACAACAAAACTGAAATGGAATATTTTGAATGGATGACTAGCGGTGAATTGAGCAAACCATTTACGGAAAGTATTTTGGGTAATTTGAAAAAAGTAATGGAGGGATAATTTTATTGGCTTTTAATGGACTCCCTTCGGTCGATTATTTGAATAGTTCTTAAATGCAAAACTCTAAAATTTTCCTTCGGAACGTTGCACTAAATTTTAGCCCTTGGGGAATATAACAAGGGATATGAGGTTACGAAGTCTTGCAGACTTCTCCACCCAAGTTGCTCGTTCCTCGCAACTTCTCATATCCTTGAACGTTAGCTGAAATAATTAAATTCTTTTCGGCTGTCGCCGAAAAATTATTTGGGCAATTTTAATTGCAAAAAAATCGTAAAATCTCTAAAATCACTCCCTTTGCAACAAATTTATGATACTAAAACCCTCAACATCAACAGTGTTATCTGACCCAAAACATCGATATGCTCTCGCTGCTAGCGGGCTATCCACTGGTATGAATATACTAGATGTCGGTGGATATAATGACAGGCGAGCGTTAATAGCATCAATACTTGGCAACGACTTCGGGTATGTGGCCGTTAACGACTCAGCAGCTTGGTACGGTGATGCTAAGTCAGAAATATACGACGGCCACACACTGCCGTATGAAGATAAAGTATTTGATGCCGCCATTTCAATTGATACGCTCGAGCATATCGATCGCCAGCATAGGGCACACTTCATATCTGAAATGATTCGTGTGAGTAAAAAAGTGATAGTAGTGGCACCATTCAGTGATCCATCACGACCAACCCTTGAGCCATTATTTGCCAAAATTTCCAAACTATTAAATGTGGAAGTAAAACCGGCTGCAATGGAACATATAGAAAAAGGGCTACCAACGTTAGACGACATAAGAACATATTTCGCCGACCAAAATTACAATATTGAATTTGGCACGGACTATGCAAAATTTTGGCAAATGATTTTTTTGCAATTAATTGTTAATGCAATTGGTCGTGGAAAATCAAGAAGGACAAATGAATTACTACAAAGAATATTTGAAAAAAGGCTCAAAGGATCCAAGCCACGCGATCGAGGTAACTCATATCGTGTAATGGTATCTACATGATTTGTCTTCCAAATTGCCTCAAATAATGCTCGCTATCGCTCGCGAATTTAATTACATCAGCTAACACTGCATATGCGGTTACGGCTTGCTCCGTACCTCCGCAAGCCTCCACCCATATTTGCCAGTGGTAAGCACTTCGTGCAATTATACCACTGGCAAACATCGCATACGCAGGAACGTTAGGCAACATTTGATTCCTATGGAAAATAATATCGTTAAAATTCAAACCTATTGCCCAATAGATGCTGCTGATGATGTTCGTCTTGCAATTGGTAAAGCAGGTGGTGGCAAAATCGGTAATTACACTTATTGCGCTTTTTTGACTAGCGGACATGGGTATTTCTTACCTCTAGACGGAGCTAACCCAGCAATAGGTAAAGTTGGTATAGTAGAAAAAGTTGATGAAGTAAAGATAGAATTTGTATGCGATACTGAAAAAGTTAACGGTGTCATTGAAGCCATAAAAAAAGCGCATCCTTATGAAGAGGTTCCTATTGAAATTTACCAATTGCTCGACTCGGCTGATTTTATGGAATCAAACGATGCCTAACAACCCGTATGCGAAGTTTTCGCTCCGGCCTACGATCGCAGATCATAGCCTAGCGTCTCCGCTTCCAAACTTTGCATTACGCTAAACGTTATGTGTAATGACCTTCGTCCTTATTTCTGGTATTGTAGAAATATTTTTATATAATGACACAATAATTTTATCACTATGAAATACAAATCAGGCAATACCCCTTTAATCAAAGAGGAAGTTTTAGGTAAAAAATTTGGCCTGCCAAATCTGTTTATTAAAGACGAATCTACAAACCTTTTTGGGACATACAAAGATAGGCGTTCAGAAGCCATCGTCAAGAAAGCGCTGGACGAGCATATTGATAAGTTAGCACTTATCACATCCGGAAATGCTGGCATTTCTCTCGCCAAATTTGCTACCGGCCCCAATCTCAAAGTCATCTGCATTGTCGATAAAAAACTTCCTGCCAAAATCTACAAAGAACTTGTCGCCGTTTGTCACAAAGTTATTCGGGTTGACTTATCGTCTCACATATTCAATCCTGAAGAGATTATTTCATTAGCGAGAGAAACTGAGGAGGAACTCATTTGGGACGTGACTAATGGCTGGCAAGAAGCATATGAGGACATCATCAAAGAAATCAAAGGCGACAAACCAAATTTTTTAATCACACCAGTGGGGAGTGGCGAGGCATTCGTAGGCTTGTTAAATGGAATGAAGAAGTACAAACTGAAGACTACTCTTATCGGTGTTGCACCAAAAAGCAATCCGTCTTTTGCTGATAAACTGCATACTTCTTGGACACCATATGCCTCAAAAATGAAATCATTTTTTTGGAGCAAACACAAAGTAATCAGGTTACCAGAAGAAAACATAAAACAAGCCTATTCACTCGCTAAAAAGTACATAAATTGTGAGCCTTCCAGCGCTATTGTTTTTGGGGTATTGCCTGATTTGAAAATAAAAAAGGAAGATAAAATCATTGTTATCAATTCTGGCAAAGGTTTGATATGATAAAAACGACGAACAAAGGGCACAGCACAGAATACCAGCATACGATTCAGCTTCACTTCACCCATATTGCTATCACAATATGCATACACCGAGCCGTTAGCTGAAGAGCGGAACTTACTTTATGGAGACTACCTCGCGAGCGCGCCACGAATCG
>CAYGRO010000001.1:125746-190585 GCA_964352335.1 uncultured Gammaproteobacteria bacterium
TAGGCACGGAGCCGGAAGCGAAGCGCGAGCCTCCGCACATGGTGGCGTTCACCACGTCCAGGTGTCCACCACCAGTACGCTTGAAGTGCTCCTGCTCGAAGAGGATGCGCTCCTCCAGCGTCATGCTGGTGATGTTCTCCTCCTTGATCCTGTTGGGGGACTTGTTCTTGTGCTCCTTGTCCGCCTCGACACGCCCCCGGTGCCAGATGGCGTAAGATCCCTTCTTGGGGTCGCGCTCGGACGTGACCACGAGGTCATCATCCATGAACTTCCACGACGGGAAGAGCTCGGCGCCCCTCTTGTAGAGCCTCTCGGCCGTCATGTCGCCGGCCATGACGAGCAGCCGCCCCAGACCGACGCGCGTCTCGGGGATGCGGAGGTCGGAGAAGCTCAGCTCGAGTCCGTAGATCTCGAGGTAGAAAGACTCCCACCAGCGGAGCTGGTCGCGGACATCGTCCTCACAGACCGTCATCTTGCGGGCGTCCCGCGAAACGATGAGGTCGGCGATCCGCTCGAGGATGTCCTTCCCATCCGGCGTTGCCAGACGGTGGATGTCCTCGTCGGTTCCCCCCTTCATCCGCACAGTCTCGACGAGGCTAGTGATGATGCCGGTGGCGAGCCCCATCCCACTAACGATTGACGACACGTTCTTCTTGGCCATTGGTATGGCTCTCCTTCTCTTTTGGCTCGTCCCTCATCTCCACACACCATGCGCGGAGACCCCAGACGAGCCTCGTTCAATGACAGATTTTAACGCAAAATATGCGCTAAAATCTGCCATTGAGTGATTGTAAAGAACAACGAAATAATATAACACGAATTGGACAAAAAAGCAAGCACAGGCCTATTTTTTTCTAATTAAAAAAAATGCATTTGGGCTCCGGGCATTCACCCCTTTTCAGCCAGAGGCTGATCCGCCTTTGGAGGAAATTCCCCTCTGCCCTCCGCCCAAAAAGAAAAATTTTGTTTTGCTTCATTTGAAGAAAAGCTATTAAATGCAAAAAGGAATGATAAAAAATGTACGTCGTACAACAGCGCCTAAGCGACAAGCCTTTGCTCCGATGATCCGAATAGCCTATCATCTACGCAAAGGCGCGTCGCCTAGGCGCGAACGTTGTCGGTCATTAATTTGTTTTTTCTCTAAATAAAGCTTTTAATTTGTAGTGTGAATAATAACTATCTCAAATTTCGAAAGGTCTGGTTCTTATTAGTCCCCATCCAAGTGGTATCAATTGTGTCCCTCTTCATCATCACAACTGCTTATGGGTACTGGGATTTCAAGAGTTCAGGGCTTTTATTTGGATACCCGCTCTCGATTAGCATTCTATTTGTACCGATTTACGAAGAAATCATCTTCAGAGGATTCATTCTTGAGTGGCTCACAAAACAGATGAGAAAGAATAGTGCCATTATCATTTCCTCTCTCCTTTTCGGACTGTGGCACCTAAAAAACATATTCTTCCTCACTACTGGTGAGTTGATCTATCAAATGCTCTACACAGCCCTGATTTTCGGACCAATCGTAGCGGTTGTGACCCTAAGAACTAGAACCATCTGGATAGCGGTCATTATTCACTACCTCCACAACATTCTGTCTGCAGCATCCTGGGATATCCTAGCAATGCTGAACAAATTAACTTGATGGGAAAAAACAAATTCACGAACCGACAACAGCGGTCTATTCGACATATCACCATGGTCAAAAACCATACCATGTCGATTCATCGCATAGACCGCAAACGTTAGCTGAAATTTCACCCCTCCTCACTATGATAGATAAACAAACATTTGAATTAGTAAACAAGTTGTGGGATTACCACCACGTTAATCAATTTCTTGAAAAATCTGATTGCATTTTAGTTCTGGGTAGTCATGATTTGAGGGTCGCCGAAAGAGGCGCAGAATTATATCTTCAAGGATTGGCACCTATTATAATTTTTTCTGGTGGCCTTGGAAATTTTACAAAAGAAATTTGGGATGAAGCTGAGGCTGACAAGTTCGCAACTATTGCTATGAATATGGGAGTTCCGCGTGATGCAATTTTGATCGAAAATAAATCAACGAACACTGGCGAAAATATTTTATTTACGCAACAGTTGCTAAAAGAAAAAGATCTTGATCCGCAAAGTTTTATCGTTGTGCAAAAACCATATATGGAAAGAAGGAGTTATGCGACATTTAAAAAGCATTGGCCTGACAAAAAACTTGCAGTAACATCGCCCCAAATTTCTTTTGAAAAATACCCAAACGATGAAATTCCGCTTGAGAAGGTGATAAATATCATGGTCGGCGACTTACAAAGGATTAAAATCTACCCAGAAAAAGGGTATCAAATTTTTCAAGAGATACCAGAGAATGTGTGGTCAGCGTACGAAAAACTTGTCGACCTTGGCTATACTGATCACTTGGTTAAATAAACAGGAGGAGTGAAACATCATATAACACTGGCTATGCGGTTCAGCTTCGCTTCACCCATATTTGCTTCGGAAACATCACACACGCAAACGTTATATGAAATAGCTTTTTGTCTTCTGGGCTTCGCCCAGTTTTTTAAATGGAAAGAATTTGATTTATTAAATTAGGGATGTTCAGGTGTCACTTGCTCATTTTATGATAAAATCGTTGGCACAGTTGTAAAGAACAACTAAAAACTTCTACTTAACCAACCTCGTCTCAACCGTACTTAACAATTCCGTCGCAAATTCAAAATTAGCAAATAATGCTAATGAATTGGTAAACACCAAAATCCCTAAAATAATTAAAAGCGCACCAAACGCACCATTAATATATTTAACGTATTTAGAAAATTTGCTAATAAATTTAGCGGCTGGGCTAGCAAATAATCCCACCAATAAAAATGGGATCCCTAAACCTAGTGCGTAAACAAGTAGTAAGCTAAAGGCGGCACCTGGTTGTGTTGCAGCCAATCCTAATATCGCTCCTAATACTGCACCAACACAAGGAGTCCAACCAGCAGCAAAGGCGGCACCAAAGACAAATGATGTGAGATATTTTGAATTGAATTTTTTCTTTACTCTAAACTTATGTTCTTTTTCTAAGGCAGAAATTTTAATAAGTCCTGTTAAGTAAAGCCCAAAGAAAATAATTATAACACCACCAACTCGCCCCGCCCAAAGAGTGGCATCATAAGCGACTGAAGCTAAAATGGTATTTAAGATAACTCCGAGTAAGGCAAAAATGACCGAGAAACCTAAAACAAAAAAGAGACTATTTACAAAAATAGCCAGTCGATGATTTTTAGATTCGTCTAAAGACGTTCCTGCGAGATACGATAAAAAACCAGGAATAATTGGTAGAACACAAGGAGATAAAAAAGAAACAAGCCCCGCTAAAAAAGCGATAAAAAAACCAAATTCAGAATACATAAAATAGGATTAACAATAGAGAATGAATAATCTTATTCTAAGTTATTTTGTAATTGAAAGCGAACCAATTCTTTGCCGTCTTGCTCAACAGGCTGTAAAAAAAGATCTAGAGGCCTTGCCCAAATTTTTTCTGGTTCCTGAATATTTTGATACACAACCATCTCTTCTAAACTCTCTGAATGTTTGGCTAATGCAAGAATTTTATATTCTCCCCCTTTATAGTGTTTATACATTTGTCCTATTTCTATCATAAAACCTCGATCTAAATGATTTCTTCTTCCTCTTCTTCAGGTTCTTCGCCTAATAAAATTTCTGATGAATGAAGCATTTCTTTAACTAGTCGAGCTCCTTTCATTTGTTTATCGGTAAGCTTTTCTTTATATTGTTTTAATTCTCGCCCTACTTCATCTTTAAGGGCATCTATTGCGGCATACAAATCGGCATGCACAGCTTCTGCACTTATTAATTGACCTGGTACATCAATATTTGCCTCTGCTTTATAAACATCGCCTTTTTGATGATGATTTGTTGTTCGTTCTAATAAAATATCAACCGATGCATGTGTCCCTTCTGGTAAAAATTTTGATAACTCTGTTATTTTATTCCACGCATATTCTCGAATTGGCTCTGTTAACTCCATGTGATTAGCCTGTATTTTATTGAGCTTCATAGATTTTAAATCAATGGTTATCTACCCCATTATACAATTTTTCCAAAGAAATGTCTCAAGCCCCTTGTCATCCCCAAGTAGGCGGGAGTGACAAAAAGCTATTTCTGACAACTCACACAAAAATGGGTTCCTCGCCCGGCTAATTTGGTTTTTTGAATATAATCATCTCCACATCGATCACATCTTTCCCCTTCTCGTCCATAGACTTTTAGATAATCAATATACCCGCCTTTTTTTCCAGAAGCATCAACAAAATTGGAAAATGTCGTACCACGTTTGGCAACCGCTTGTTCTAAAATAGTATTGCAAGCAGTAAAAAGTCTTTTCTTTTCTGGCCGGGTAAGCATATTAACCAATCGATCTGGTAGAATTTTAGCTCGATAACAAATTTCATCTGCATAAATATTTCCAATACCTGCAATAACTTGTTGATTGAGTAAAAGCGCTTTAAGAGAAGTTTTTCTGCGTTCAAATAGGTTTTCAAAAGCCTCCCAAGTAAAATCTAATGTTAATGGTTCAATGCCAAATTTGCTCAAAGCTGTGGCTGTTTGCACTTCATTGGCGAGATGAAGATATCCAAAGGTTCGTATATCATTAAAATAGAGAATAGATTCATCTGCAAAGTGAATGGCAATATGCGTATATTGATTTGGCAATTCATCAATCTTTGCCATCGGATGCCCACCGACAATAAGACCGCCAGGAATTTGGCAAATAAGTTGTCCAGTCATTTTTAAATGAATCAGAAGTGTTTTATCACCATAGGCAAGCTCAAAAAATAAGAGTTTTCCTCTACGTCTTACTTGTTCAAATCTATTTCCTTCCAAGACGGAAATAAATTCTTTTTCGTCATTTTTAAGACAACGCCCAGTTAGCGCTTCTACTTTACGAATGCCTTTTCCTAAAATGGCATATTGTAAATCTCTTCGAATGGTTTCTACTTCTGGCAATTCAGGCATAATCGACAATTAACTTAGTTCGCCTATTTTACCTGTTTTTTTAATAAAATCAACTACTTGCGAATCCCTTTTGTGATTGCTATTATATTTTTCAGGACTAAGTGACCCTGGACACTCCTGACATACTTAGCTTCTACCTAAGTTGATTCCAGTAACATAACATGGAGTATCGTGAAGCTGAACTTCCAAATTGGTAGCATGAAAAGCTACCACACCACGACGTTCGCAATCAGCACCCACTGAACCGCCAAGTCCCAAGGAAAGGAGGTGCCGTTGAAGAGCTCGATCTTTGACAGTTACTGACTCCCTCACTTGAAGCGCATACATGCGCTTCCACCGAAGCAGCCTAAAAAGGCTGGAAAGGAGGAAAATCATACCTTACACTACAGAAGGCAGTTGCTCATCAACGAGTAGCACTATCTTCGGCTAGCGAAGGCCGCACAACCTAACGGCCGACCTGACAACAGCAGTACAAATCTCGCTGTATACTCGTCGGCCGTAACACAAAAGAGACATCTGATAAGATGTCTCTTTTGTTTGTTTTGATGTTTTGTTTATTGGTTTTGAATAACAGGGTCTAAAATAATTGAACCATAATGCATGGTAACAAAAACTTTGTATTTCCCACTTGAATCTGGTTTAAAGTAAAAACCTAATCCAAGGCTATTCCAATCTTCGTGGTAAATTGTTCGATAATGATCACCATTTGTTGCAGCTTCAGAAAGAAAGAATGCTAAGGTATCATCTAATACTTTTTTTACAGATTCTGTTGAACCATCTGCGATCCCCCATGCAATATTTTCTGTAAAGTAATTATCATTCCACCCACCTTCACTATGACGAACTGTCCATTGTAAACCTTTTGTTTCAATCCATTGGTGCATGCTTTTTCCATCTGGGCGAGTATGCGTTGCAGAATTAATAGAACCCATATATCCAGCCCATTCAGAAGCAGTATTTACCCAACGTTGTTCTAATGTTAATTCACGTAAATCTTTTTCTGCTCGTAGGTTATTTATTTTTCCTGCCCAATATTCATTTAAAGCAATCAAATCTACTCCTTGTGGAATCGTACCTGCTTGATAAGGACTTTCTTGTACACCAGAAGTTACAAGCCCTTGTACATTTAATACAATTTCATTGCTATAAATATCACAAGCATCTCCAGTATAACGACAAACTCTAAAATAATATTTACCTGCAGGCATATTTACTTTTCTAAACTCAAAAGCATTTGGGTCTGCGATATAGATAGAAGAATTTTCTGGATACGTTGGTAATTGATCAATTGAATAAACAATTTTATATCCTAAAGAAGAATCTAAGCTTGTTTTTTGCCAACTCAACTTTACAACATCATTTTCTAATACGCCTGATAATTGAATAGATCCACCAGGAAGAACCGAAGAACCATCGTTTTCAGAAATAAATATTTTTATATCATTACTATAAACACCACATGTTTTTCCTGTATATTGGCAAATACGGAAATGGTACTCTCGCCCATCACTTGCTACTTTAAATGCCATTTTTCTTATTTTTTCATCGTCTACAAAAATGGCAGTATCCTCAGAAAGTGTTGGATTCACTTTTGTACCATAAACTATTTTAAATCCTCGTGAAACATTTGTTTGGTTTACTGACCAGGAAAGATGAACAGTATTATCAATCAATTGACCACTTAAACCAATGCTTCCAAAAACTTCTAATTCATCATCTTCTGGGATTTCATTTTTTACATCAGGAATTTCTTCTCCTCGTTTTTCGGCAAGAAAAACATCAAAACTTTCAAAAGAAATTTCTTCTAAATCCTTATTAGAAATACCTAAACTAAGCTCTCGCATAATGCGATATGCTTCTGCCCCATCTTTTAGATAATGAACTGATAAATCTGTTGGATTAATATAATACGCTTCTCCATGAAGCTCTACAGCTAAAACAATTTTTCCTTTTACTTGTGTTGCTAATGTTTTATCTCCAGCTAGTAATCGATTAATATCTGCTGTAGAAGCACCTAAACCAAATTCACGCATCATTTGATAAGCAGTCGCTCCATCTTTCATATAAAAACGACGTCCATCATCTGGATGCACATACCATGCTTCCCCATGATTTTCTACTTGGAGCAAAATATAACCACGAAGCTTTCTTGAAAGCTCAGTGTCTTTCACTTCATTTGATGAAGTTGTTTCTTTGGCTTGCGTTGTTTCAATTTTCACAGCATCACCCTTTTCACCTGTAAATTGACGACCAGTAACCGTAATAAATGTATTCCAAACATATCCTTTTCTTCCATCTTTCATTAATACAAGGTACCAACCATCTGCTTCTCCAATAATATCGACGGTAAGTCCTGCAGAAATACTTCCAACTGTGGAACTATCCATACAAGTCATATCTCGCATATTAACGGTTGAGTTAACGGAACCAGTCCATTTAACGGTTGTAACAGGTTCTGTACAACTTCCTGCTTGTGCTTGAATAACCAAGCTTGCTGAGAGCAATAAAGTGCTCATCAAAGCGATACTCAGTCCTAAAATGCGCTTATTCATAGAAAAAAAAGTTAATCAATGATTAATTATTGTCGTTTGATTATAGGGAAAATAAACCACTTTGAAAAGCGAAAACTCCCTGATTGACAAAATGTGATATTTTCTTTATATTTACTTGATTGTTTTTTCATCTTAGCGATAAATCTTTGTATTTATCTTTATGATGAAAATGACCACAGAAAGGGTCTAATAATTATGTGCAAAATCCTTTGCGTCGATGACGACAAGGTAATGCTCCTCCTTATCGAGGAGTTCCTCGAGTGCAAATTTCCATCAGTAACGGTGGTTACCCATCAGTCCCCGCTCGAGGCAATCTCACAAGTCAAGAATGACGAGAACATCAGTCTTGTCATCACTGACTGCGACATGGGCGAAGTGTCCGGCTTCGATGTCATCGAGGCCTGTATCGCGAAAGGCCTCCCCTCTGCCATCATGGTGAGTGGAGACGACACCAACCTAAAAACGGCGCTGTTCAAATTCAAAGACAAAATCCACTTCCAGACGCTCAACAAGCCAGCAAGCTTGCGAGAGCTGGAAGTGACCATCCGACACTCATTGGAACAACCAGAAAGGAAGTCTTGCTTATGAGCATCATCATCTACGTAGAAGACGAGGAAGAGTTCAGCGACAGACTATTCCCACTCCTACAAAACCACTTCTCCGAGCATGAAGTCCTGCACTTCTACTGTGGAGGGCAAGCCATCTCTGCTCTTCGACAGAGAAGGGATACCGTCTCACTTCTCATCACCGATATCGCACTTGGTGTTAAGATCGACGGTCTTCAAGTGGCGCGTGCTGCGATGGAGCTTGGTATCAAACGGATCTTCATCCTCTCAAGACAGGCCGAAGATCCGCTGAACAACCTCTACATCGACAGATTTGCCCAAAAGTTCGGGTCCACATTCAGGCTCAAGAACAAGCCAGAAGACCTAGCAACAACCATCCCACTTATCAAGGAGCTGCTCAATGCAGATATCTAAGAGGTGGAGGTGGAACCACACAACCCCGCTCCCGCTCGCCGAGTCGCAAGACATGGCTAGAGCGGGCGGGGTTGTATTCATTTATTGACCAAGTAAAAGCTTCATGCTATTTATTAAACAAATGTCACGATAAAAGTATTAAATAAGCATTGAATATTTTTATTGGCAAAGCAGTCCAAGGAGGACTGTTTTGTATTACCAAACAACAAAACAAGAAAGAGAGCATTTACGTGCTCGAGAATACTCCCGTGCCGTCTCGTGTCTCGGTCATCACCGACTATACGAGTGGAATGGCTATTGGCAACCGGTTCAAGATCTTGATGGGACATATCCTTTCTGGTGTTGACCCGAAAGTCTTTTCTCGGGCCGAAGAAGCTCGACAGTGGATCTCTACCAATCGACACCAACCCCCATTCCTCTACAACATCATGTGGCCCATACTAGACCACTTCAACTCCCCTGAAGAACTGGGAGAAGAAATCCGTCGTGTCGGGTGGCTCGTCTGGGGCCTTGAACCCTTTGTCCTCAAGGGGATCAGTCACATCCTCATCTACGGCATTCCTGGCCGAGCGGAGATCAAAGCTTCTTTGATGAAGATGCAATTCCCCAAAGACGAGGAAACCAAGCGCTTCAGCCTGCAGGTCGAAGCTGAGCTTGAGCAACATCGACCGTTGGGTGAACCACGTCAACCACCTGTCACCGACTACATCGAGATGGGGAAAAAGGGAGACGCCGTGGACCGTCTCTGCTTGCTCTGGGGCAACTGCCAAGACGTCGCCAACCGAACCCGAATCCGCTCTTGACAACCCAGATATTCTGTCCTATGCTAGGTACAGGATAGGAGGAATCCATGAACGAAATCGAAAAGGCCTTCGCGGCCGCCCTCGACGCCAAGATCAACTCGATCTCGGCGAAGAAGACCGAGCCTTCCGAGGCTCACACCACGTCCGCGGCCTAGCACCATGCTGGGCCACAACAATTCGTCGCAACCGCCTTGAGGTGGAACCAGTCATCGCTCTCCCGAGCAACCGACCAGTTCCACCTCTTCGCCTTTATAGGGACTTTTTCAAGTCTTTTTTTAATACAAAAAAACACCCATCTCTAGGTGCCAACCATCTTAGCAAAAGCCTACTCTCCTACTTTCCTACTAGCTTTTAGCAAAGTAGCTAGTAAGAGGGTAGCGACAATTAAACAGTCTCCGGAAACAACATATCAATAATCTTGCTCGCCACATCTCGAGACTTACCAATGGTTGGTTCATGATGAATGGTTAAACCTGGATCAGATTCTAATTCAGTAATAAAGCCAGGTCGCCTTGAAATATCTGTAGAAAAAAAATCTACTCCAATAATGTCAGCATCAAAATACTTCGCAATTTTTTTAGCCATTTGTTTTACTTCTTTGCAAAGTGAATCAGTTATATCAATAGAAATACCTCCACGATGAGAATTTGAAAGCATTCCCAATGCAATTCTTTGGCCACGAGTTGGGATATCGGTTAATTTCATTCCTTGCTTTTTGAGTAATGCCTTACTTTCATCTGTCATTTTAATTTTTCTATTAGCAACTGGAACTATTTTATTCCATGAAAGGAGCAAATCATTAATAGAAGATTTTCCATCACCAAGAAGATGAGCTGGTACGCGCTTTACCGCAAAAACAAATTTTTTATTCACCACAAGAATACGATGATCTTCTCCTTTTAATTGTTTTTGAGCTAAAACTGTTTTTTTATATCTTCGACTACAACTTAAAGATTTTTCTATTGCTTTTTTAAACTGAGATGGCTTTGTAATATTTACCGTAACACCTTTTCCACCATAGGAGTCCGTTGGTTTAATTACAATCTGTTTATGCTTATGTAAAAATGCTGTTAATTCTTTTTTTGAATCTGTTAAAAGACAAACGGGCGATGGCAAAGCTAGATCTTGTAAAATTTGAGCCGTTAAATATTTATCATTAAAAATATCACCGCTTACATACCCCGTTTTATTAGTACCAGCGCGCTTAATAAATTCACGATGTTTTTTGTATTCCAAAATTGCATAGCTTTCATATTTTTTCCCAAACCCTTTTACAGAAATACCTCGAGAACGAGCTTCATCTACAAGATATTGTGTATAGATACTGAATTTGTGTTCTACTGTTTTTTTCATATTGATTCATTGTAAAGAGCATCTCCCGTTCTACAGGATCTTCTATACAGTTTCTAAGATTAAAGAACGTTTTTTAATTAAGTGATCAATAATAGCACCAGCAATATCTTTTCCTGTTACCATAGAGCATCTCGGAAAAAAACACGGGAAATTTGTTTCTGCAACATACCCTTTTCCACGGTGGATAAGAATATCAACACCGCCAAAATCATAGTCCATTGCATCAACTGCTTTAACAGCTAATTGTTCAATGGCTTTTGAAAACTTTTTCTTTTGAACAAGTGGAGTTGCTCCAACATTTGAACGAAAATCTCCTTTAGGGGCTCTATATTCAATACTATCGATAACTTTTCCACCTAAAACGATTAAACGAGCAGAACGTCCCCCTGGAATAAATTCTCGCATAATCACTCTTTCTGATTTTCCTTTGAAATAATCTGCCAATGAATTTAAAGCAGACAATGAATCTACTTTCATTACCCCTACTCCATGGCTTCCACCTGTCACCTTGATAATAAGTGGGAATCCCCCCAAGGCAACGGAAGCTTTTTTTAAATCCTCTGGTGTTCTTGGTAATGCATCAATTGTTTTTGGCTGACGAACTTGCTTTAATCGGTATCTATTAAATGAGTCATAGCTTATAAGTACTCTTTCTAAATTTTTGTGCAATGTAATTGGTTCTTGATGAGATAAAAAACTTTGAACAATAGCGCTTCGTTTACCAACACTAGATTTATACAATAAATCTCCCTTTTTTACTTTCAAAGGATTGGTAAATGAAAACTCATCAGGGTTGATTTCAATATAATCAATAGATCGCTCTGCACAAGCGGTGGCAAAGCGAATATTGATATCTGCATTTTTTTCTCGAGTGATATTTATGAATCGTATTTTTTTCATAGATATTTTTCAATATGATCGACAAATTTCACAAGAATTTTTTTCACTTCTTTTTCATGACCAGGTGTCATCTCTAAAGTTGGATTATGATTCATTTCAATAAGCTTTGGTGTTTTACGATTCAAAAACAACATATCTACTGAATACATTGTATTTTGAAAAGGCTTTAATCGTTTTGTTACTTCTTGTACAAGTTTTTTAGCTTGAGGAGGTAAATCAGAAAGAGCAATAAAAATTCGTGTACCACCCTGAGCAATATTACAAAGCTCTTTACCTTTAGCAGGAGTACGAATATATGCTTGAATAGGTTTATGATCAAGACAAATAACTCGTAAATCATGAATCCCTTTAAATAAGCTAGGGATTCCTTGTTTACTATCTAAAAATGGTTGCATAATCGCTGGAAACTTTCCTTTGTACTGAGCAACTTTTTTTGAGGAAGAAATTTCTACTCCATTTCCACAAATACCACGAAGGTATTTCGTAACCCATTTTCGTGTAGTTTTATGCTTTTTAGCAATTGCAGATAATTCTTCTTTATTATGCGCCAAATAAGATGGAATCGTTATTTCAGGAAACATTAAATGGGTCATGAACTTATCTTCTGCAATCATTTGTACTCGTGGAGGATTTAAAGAGGGAGCCATTTCTTGCATCATATTTTTTATTGGCATCCGCTTATCTGAGCAGGCTGAACGATCTAAAATATAATCCGGCTTGAGATTTTTATTCTTTTCAACAAAGTTCTTACCGTCCCAAATATAATAAGAGGCAAATCCTTTTTCTGATAATTCTTGAATATTGGTCCATACTACTTTTATTCCTCGCTCTTTTGCGATTTCATATAACCACAAATATGGCTGAATAATTTTCTCTGCCAAAATTCCATATTCCCTATTTTTCAGTTTATATCCGAAACAAATAGCAACTATTTTCATAAAAAGTAACTTTAATCATAAAAAAACAACATGGGTGCAATGACCAGTTGTTTCGCTGTTCAAGACTATTACAACATATATTTACCAAAAAAGCAAGTTATTTTGCAATTTTCCCTATTTTGACTATACTAATGCATTCCCAACCACCACCAAGAACGAGGTAGAATATGACTATCACAATCATTGCCTCTCTCGAAGAAGGTAGTGAACAATGGGACGCAGTACAGCTTGGCTTACGCATTAAGGAGCAAACCTCGGTAGGTATGCTCTATAAGCGCTATAACGAGCTCAATACAGCAATCAACAAAATCGACACTGAGGAGCGTTGGTCAGACCTTCGTTTTCTCATCATCTCTCATGCTAGCGTTCTGCAGGCCATCGACCCAGAAGCGGGAACGATGTCAGCCGTGTCTGCTGAACTACAGCGAGTGAAAGACAAATTCGCTTTCAAGCGTTATGAACTCGTCATTATTGGAGTTTCCACCAATGACATGTTTGGCCAATCACTCATGCGTAGCGGGTGTGACACCACTTGCTCAGGAGAAGCCCTTCCAGAGCTTATCCTCGAACTCCTCCAGCCCCGCTCTGGACGGATCAAACTGCCCGACGACCTCTAAGGTCTCGGGCAGTCTTCATTTTATAGACAAAAATACTTAACTCTTTTTCTGTCGGCTTGCTCACATATTCTGTCTCCCAACCAGGAATCTCAAATACATAGGAAATAATAATAGTTCCCTCTTTACATTCTTTTTCAAACTTTTCTTTTAATTTACCTGCTAGTGGTTTAGGCGTTCCAAAAAGATAAATAAGAGAAGCGTCAGACAAATCTTGTTTAAAAAAATCTTTCCACAAAAAAACCGCTTGAGATTGTGAAAACAATGCTTTAATTTTTGCATAGAAAAAAAGTGGAAAAACGAATTCTATTCCAATGACCTTTTTCTGTAATTCTTGTGCAATCCCCAACGATACTAAACCGGTTCCTGAACCTAATTCATATAAATTTCCGTGTTCAGGTGCATATTTTTTTACCAATGTAATAATGCGTTGGCGATCTGATTTTCGAGTAGGAACCCAAGGCGCAAAAACAAAACCAGCATATGCTAATGGAAGCAAAATAAGAATCATCAAAATTAACAGAATGAAATCCATGGGAATATTGTTAGAAAACTGCAAAATTGCAAAGTTGCAAAACGGCAAAAGAACTCGAATCTACGAATTAAGACCAATGTACAAATTGATCCCTGACAAATGATCAAACGATATACCGAATAAAAATATAGACAGTTGAAAGGATAATTGCCAGTAATGATAATGGCACCGCCGTTTTCATATAGTCGACAAATGAAAGTTTATGCCCGGCTTTTTCTGCCATCCCAGAAACAACAACATTTGCAGACGCCCCAATTAATGTGGCATTTCCACCAAAATCAGCTCCCATTGCAAGTGCCCACCATAAAGGTGTGACATCTAGATTTGTTGCTAAGCCCAATTCTTTAATTAATGGAATCATAATTGCAACAAAGGGAACATTATCAACAATGGCAGAAAAAATAGCACTTCCCCATAATGTCGCCATCAACAAAATACTTCTATTTCCACCTGTTAGTTCTATTAATCCGCCTGCAAGCAATTCAATCGCCCCAACTTGTTCTAGTCCTGTCACCATAATAAATAAACCGACAAAAAAGAAAATGGTTGTCCATTCACAATCTCGAATATATTCTTCTGGCTCATGCAAAGTAATCAATAACAATAAAGCTGCCCCCGTAAGTGCCAGTGTGGCCCCTTCAATTCCTGTTTGGTTATGTGTTAAAAAACCAAGAATAACTAAACCTAAGACAATAAGAGATTTTACTAATAAAGCCTTATTGGTAATAGCATCTCTTGGATTGAATTTCATTATTGATTTTTGTGCTAATTCATTAGCCACTAAATCTTTGCGATAGAGTAGAGCCAATAGCGCGAGTGTACTAATACCAACAACCAAAGAAATTGGCCCCATATGAAATAAAAAGTCATTAAACGAAAGTCCTGCTGCAGAACCAATCAAAATATTTGGCTGATCACCAATAAGAGTTGCTGCCCCTCCAATATTGGCAAGCATGATGGCAGAAAATAAAAATGGTTTTGGGCTTGTTCGTAAATTTTGAGCAATAACAAAGGTTACAGGTACCATTAATAAAACCGTAGTTACATCATCTAATACGGCAGAAAATACCATGGTAATAATTGCCAGTAAAATAAAAATAGGGATTGGTTTCCCTTTCCCCGCTTTCGCTGCCCAAATGGCAATATATTGAAAAATACCTGAATGCTTGGCAATGCCTACTATAACCATCATCCCAATTAAAATACCAAGCATATTAAAATCGATCCCTTCGATTGCTTGACGCTGGTTAATTATTCCTAAAATCACCATTAATGCTGCAGCAAAAAGAGCGATAACGGTACGGTGAACTTTTTCAGTAATGATAATAAAGTAAGCAACGAGAAAAATGGCAACTGCCAAACCCATGAGAACATTCATAACATTTATCTATTTTTATTTGATACCAAGCACATCTGCAATGGCACGTTTAATATCTGTATGGTTGATATATCCAACTAATATCCCATCATTATCAACGACAGGTAATTGTCTAATATGAAATTGTGAAATTTGTGTAGCAGTATGAATCAGCGTATCATCTGGATTTATTACATGTACTTCTTTACTCATGATTTCTACAACAGCTTTATCAGCCAATTGATTTACCCTATCCTGAAAAACATTTCCAGCAGCAAATGCAGCTAAATGTTTATCTGACTCTAAATAATCTGGAACAATCGCCTCAATAATTCCCCAAGAAGTAATAATACCTACCACATGACGAGTTTCATCTGTTACAACTAATGCATTTGTTTTCTTTTTCACCATTAAAGTGACCGCTTCTTTTAAAGTAGCTGTCTCTTTGATATCGACTACATCCTTTCGCATATAGTCGCTTACAATATAATGAGTTGTATTTGGCATAGTTATTGTATTATAGCGAGAAGTTGATAAAGACGACAACTACATTGGTTCATTTTCTCGAATGATATTTAGCTCTTTTCCTTTTTGCGTGTACTTCGCTTTAACTTTTTCTGCTGTTTGCTTGAATCCTTCTTCCAAATCAATATTCAATTGATTAGCTAATCGACAAAGACCAAAAAAGAGATCGCCCATTTCACTTGTAAATAACTCTTTATTTGTTTTCACAAAATCAATTCGCTCTTGTTCAGATTTATACCGAAGATGGCGAGACATTTCAATGAGCTCTTCATGAAGATGGTCAAATTTGTCGAGAGAAGGAGTATCATCCCACCCAAGACTTTCTGTAAAGATTTTGACCTCTTTTTGTAATTGACTAATTTCCATAGCAGTTCATAAATTACGCTCATTCTACTCCTCCCCTATTAATTGAGCAAATTGTCTATCTATGATAGATTTTTAATACTGATTTTACTTAAACGAGCATTATGTTTATTGCAGGACATGTAGCAGCAGGCGCACTAATAGGACAACAAGTAAATGAAAATTTATTTGTTATTTTCTTACTTGGTTTTATTTCTCATTTTCTTATGGATCTTATTCCACACGGAGATGCACATCAAGTAAAAAACTACTTTGAAAAGAAAACTGAACATCTTAAAAAACTCTACTATGTACTGGTTACAGATTCAGCGGCTGCAATTATTATTGTTGCTTGGCTTATGGCCTATGCCAATGTTAATCGAGTGGCTGTTGCTTGGGGAGTTATAGGAAGTGTTCTACCAGATCTACTCGTTGGATTAAATGAAGTTTGGAAAAAAACAAAAATCCAATGGTTTTATGACTGGCATTTTAAAGTACATAATGCATTAATCCACAAAATCCCGGTTAAACCAATCCCTGGAGCGATTGCTCAAATTGTTCTCATTGGAGCATTTCTCTACGCGCTATAAGTAGAGCCTCCATATCTTGGAAAAAGAATCGTGCTAAATGTACGATTCTTTTGTATACTACGGATATGTCACAAGAACAATTTTCCAATCAAGAATTATCTCCCCAACAAAGACGGATAAAACAAGCCGAGAATAGTTTTCTTAATGCCAGGTCTATTGGCTTTCCTGAACCTTTAGCGATACAACATGCAGCCAAATGGAATGCGATGGGAGTTGAGCGAGATCAAATACCTCAACAAGCATGGAAGAAGCTAGCAAGCTATATTGACGCAGGTTCAATGAACCACCCAACGCATGCAGGTATTATGCAAGCAGCGATCGAAAAAAGACTTGCTGAAAAAACGCCCGAAACCTATTCAGAGCCAGATCCAAAAAAAGAAGAAGTTATTTTAGAATTATTAAGCGAGCCAGAATTCACAGAAAATAAACAACCATTTGTCGACTTAGCTGAGCTCTATGAAGAATTCAAAACAATCGCAAAAAAATATTCCCCCTCAATTGCAAGTGATTATTGGCTCTTTACACGTAATGTAAGCCCTTTAATTGAATCACAATTAAAGAACGCTATCTCATGGGTACTTACCGAAGATCTTGGCAATACCATGTACCAAGAACTTTCTGCTTATCTTGGTAATAGAGCTATCCAAGAATTACGCTTTGACCAAGGCAAAGAAATGCCAAAACATGTAGAAGAACTGACATTAGAAGAATCTTTTACGAAAAATAATGCTATCAATAAAGAAAAAGAAGCTCAACTACAAAAACAAAGAGAAACCATCATGCAAAAACCAGTGAACGAACGAAGTCGTGATAAAAACAGTATTGTGCTGAAAAATATCCTCAACCAAATTGTTACAAATAACTCTGCACAATTACTAGAAATGCCTAAAAATAACACTAGCATCCTTGAAAAAATTGCAGAAGAAGAATTTCAAAATCTACCAGATGAAATCAAACAATATCTTGATGCATTAAGAGAAGATTCGGCAATCGATACTGGTAGAAGAGAATCTGCACTTACCTTTTTTGGAGCTCGACTGATGCTCGTAGTTATAGAAAAACGAAAAGAGTTAAGAACCAGTGATGAAGAAAAACCAACAATATCATCAGAATACAATAAACAACTTGATGCCTTCATCGACGAAATTGTACGTGGTATTTTGCCACTAGCCGAAGAAGAGACCGACATAATCACATTTATTGATGATTTTGTTGCAGAACATGCTGAAGAAGAATTTCTAAAACTCCCAATGGCTCTTCAAGAATATTTACAACCAGATCCAACAGAGACAGCTAAGTCAGGTGCTCAAAAACTAGCCATCAAATTAACCTATGCTTTAAGCTCAGCAATCCCAAGACAACCAAAAGCAGAAAAGAAAAGTTGGTGGAAAAGATTATTCAATAGAGACCAATAAAAAATCAGCTCATAAGAGAGCTGATTTTTCTTTTCCTTTATTTTAACAAAGCTTCAAATGGTGTCGCATCTTCATACGGCCCAATAATAGCGAGAGTCAATTTCTTTTCGTCAAAAATATCTTTGGCTACTTGTAAAACATCTTCACTCGTTACTTTGCTTATCGCCGCAAATTTTTCTTCTGGAGTTTTCACAGTATTTTCTAAGGCTTCTTGCGTTGCATAAAACTGAGCTAATGAACTGGTATTTTCTAAGCTAATACTCGATTTACCAATAATATAGTCTTTAGCTCTTTGTAATTCCGCTTCGTCTACAGCTGTTTGCGCAAGCTTTTGCATTTCTGCTCGGATAACTTCGATAGCTGGAGCAATACGTTCTTTATCTAATCCAGCTTGTACCATGAAGTTTCCAGTATCTTGGTATTCAGTCATTCCAGCTCGTACCATATACGCTAATCCACGTTTTTCACGAACTTCCATGAATAAACGAGAACTCATATTTCCTCCAAGAATCGTGGCAAGTAAAGTAGCCGCCGGTAAATCCGGATGATTATAGGCATAGGCAGGAACACCTAGACCAATTTGAGCTTGTTCCGCTTTTCTATACATCAATTTTACTCTTGGTGAATCTTGTACAACAGTAAATGGTTCATACCCAAATGCATTTTCTTTTGTCTCTCCTTCTAATGGAGCAAAAGCTTCTTCTACCATGCTTTCAATATTTGCAGGCAAATTCCCCGCAACAGTAATAACGGTATTATCACCTCGATAATGTGTTGTTTTATAATCTACCATTGCTTCTCTTGTTGTCGCTCGTACCGTTTCTCGAGAACCGGCAATAAGCCAACCTAGTTTTCCTTCTTTATACATTTCTTCTTCAAAAACATCCGAAACGTACATTAAAGGATTATCTTCATACATATTAATTTCTTCTACAATAACTCCTTTTTCTTTATTTAATTCGGTTTCGTCAAATTTAGAATTGAGTAACATATCAGCCACAACATCAATTGCAAGTGGCAAATGTCTATGTGCAACTTTAATATAGTAAGCCGTATGATCTTTAGAAGTAAAAGCATTAAACTCCGCCCCTACTCCATCTAATTCTTTTGTAATATCTAAACTCGTTGGACGTTTTTGAGTCCCTTTAAAAAACATATGTTCTAAAAAATGAGACATCCCATTGATTTCTTTTGTTTCGTACCGAGAACCAGTAGCAAACATAACAATAATGGTTGCTGTTTCCGCTTGTGGTAATGGAGCTGTAATAAGACGGACTCCATTTGAGAAAGTTTTTTTATTGAATGTATTCATAGATTCGTTTATAGATTATTTGTGCCTAAACAATACCGCCCCCAGCCCCTCCTAGAAGGAGGGGTGCAGCTACACTCAGCATTACATTTTTCTCCCCTCCTTCTAGGAGGGGCTGGGGGCGGTAAAGGACAAAACTTATATTATTTCGTGTCTGACTATTTGCCAAACTTCTCCCCCAAGTATCCTTTCAACTCTTCGATTTTAATCCGTTCTTGTTCCATGGTATCTCGGTCTCTTACCGTCACGGCTTGATCATCAAGTGTGTCGAAATCTACCGTAATACAATACGGTGTTCCAATTTCATCTTGCCGACGATATCGTTTCCCGATTGATTGAGTGATATCGAGCTCTGTTCGATAGCTTTTTGCTAATTGGTCCAGAATTTTTTGTGCTGGATCTACTAATTCATCTTTTTTAGATAATGGTAATACAGCTATCTGTATTGGTGCCATCTCTTTGGTGAATTTCATAACTACCCGCTCGTCACCACCAACTTGCTCTTCTGTATATGCAGAAATAAGAATAGCTAACAATGTTCGGTCTACACCAAAAGTTGGCTCTATAACATGTGGGGTAAATTTATTTGTATTATCGTCTGGATCTGTATAAATTAATTTTTCACCAGAATGTTCAGTATGATTTTTAAGATCAAAATCTGTTCGATAAGCTAATCCCCAAAGTTCTTTTGTTCCAAAGGGAAATTCAAATTCAAAATCGATTGTTCGTTTTGAATAATGAGCCAAACTTTCTGCAGGTACTTCGTAACGATGAAGTTTTTTTGTATCTACACCAATTTCTGCTGCCCAATTTTCCATCCATTTTGCCCATTCTTCAATTGAGCTTTCCCAATTTTCTTCTTTTAGGAAATATTCAATTTCCATTTGTTCGAACTCTAATGTTCGATACGTAAAATTCCCTGGAGTTATTTCATTTCGAAAAGCTTTTCCAATTTGAGCCATCCCAAATGGAAGACGTTTTCTTGTCGTCTCTAAAACATTTTTAAAGTTTACAAACATCGCTTGTGCTGTTTCTGGACGCAAATAAACCGTCGTCTTGTCGTCCTCTGTTTTCCCGATTCCTGTTTCAAACATTAAATTAAATTGCTTGGCTTCACTCAAATCATTTCCGTCGGGGCTTTTAAGCTTATGTTCTTGAATGATTTTATTAATGGCTTCAATTGGTTGGCCATCTACATTCATTTTCAATACTTCTTCAATTAAATGATCCGCTCGATAGCGTTTATGTGTTACGACATCTTCTACTAAAGGATCAGAAAAACCAGCCACATGACCAGATGCTTCCCAAACTTTTGGATTCATTAAAATAGCACCGTCTAAACCAACCATATCTTGACGTTGCTCGACGACTTTATTCCACCAATTCTTTTTTAAATTCATGCGCATTTGCGCCCCCAAAGGACCGTAATCCCAAGAATTAGCAAGTCCTCCATAGATTTCGGACCCAGGGAAAATAAATCCACGACGTTTACAAAGCGAAATAATTTTATCCATCATATTTTTTCTAAAACATGGCACATGGTGCATGATTCATTTCAATCATTTGAATTAAAAATGGCCCCATGATCCATGTCTCATGAGACGTGATTTCTTTCTTCGAGTGTACCAATGAAAATGGGATGAGACAAGCCATCTATTGACAAAAATGAGCATTTATGATATTGTCTTCAAACGTTCGTAAAGAAGTGAGTTGTTGCGTTATTTGCTCAAAAAAGGAAACCCTGTCTCATTTGAGATGACTTCTGTCATGAGAACTACCTCGTTGGTACTTCTCCAGATTCCGAGTAAAGACAAGACGAATCCTTTTGAACGAACCACCTTCTCCATTGCCTAAGAACAATCGAGAAGGGACAGACTTACTGCCGAGACGTTCACCCCCCTTAGAGAAGGAAATCCTCTCCCTGTTGGAGAAAAACACTGGTTGGTGTTAGGGAGATTCGTGAGCCTGGTCCCCAAGACCCGCTCATGTTGGGGTGTCGCAGTAAACCTCTGTTTCAGCGCCGTCGATTCATTTCGAGGGCGCTTTCTTTTTGTAAAAAAACATTAAGGTAAATTGACAAAAACACCCACCAATGCTACATTATGAACACGAAGCAATTCGTTTCTCTCTCGTCTAGCTCCTCTCGCAGGTGCTTTTTTTTTGAGAGGAATACAATACATGAGTGAGCCGACGAGAAGTCCAAAACGTCAGTGCCTGAAGGTTGGAGTAACTATGTACTAGTCCGAAACTTGGTCGTAGTAATACGGCGGAGAAGTACGATACTAGCCCGTAACGGTACGTAGAGACAAAGACTGAACAAGCCCAGTATACATAACTGCTTGTTCGGCTCACTCGCCCGTGGATGTAGCTTAACAGGGAGAGCACGTCATCAAAAGTGACGAAGGTAGGGGTTCGAGACCCTTCATCCACAAACAACAAGCTCATATAGCTCAATTGGTTAGAGCACGTCATTGATAACGACGAGGTTCAAGGTTCGAGTCCTTGTGTGAGTGTAGAGACAGCCATTCGGATAGGTGGAAATCTTCTACCCCACGCCTATTGAGGTCGCCCCCTCACTGTCTCGCCTATTCTGACCCCTCGAATCGATGTTTACGCATTGGCTCGAGGGTTCTTCTTTTTGAAAAAAGTTAGAAAACTAAAAAACTGAAAAGCTAAAAAACAGACAATTTTTTAGCTTTTCAGTTTTTTAGTTTTTTAGTTTTACTATTACATCTCCTCTACAATTTCTATCCCTAATAACCAAAGTCCATTTTTAATGGTTTGAGCAACGGCTTTAGTTAAAGCAAGCTTATAAGAAGTTTGAGGATTCCCTTCTTCAATAATTTTTGTATTTCCATACCAAGAATTATAGGTATGTGCTAAAAGCAATAAATAATTCGCAATATAATGAGAAGAATAATTCTTTAATGATTTTTCTACTTCTTCTGGCAACCGTAGAACAATTTTTTCTACTTCTGTTGTTTGCCAATCAGCTGGTAATTCGGCAATTGCTTGTAAGCCTAAACTTTCTGCTTTTCGTAACACAGATTTAGACCGAGCATAAGTATATTGTAAATACGGACCAGTGTCTCCTTCAAACGAAAGGCTTTTTTCAAAATCAAAAATGATATCGCTACCAGCAGATTGGCTTAAAATAGAAAACTTGATTGCAGCGATAGAAATTTTCATTGCAACTTCAGAATCTGAAACAGTATCTCGTGCCAAGACTTGTTCTTGTACCTGATTAATCAAATCTTCAGCTGCAATAATACTCCCTGTTCGAGAAGACATTTTCCCACTTGGTAAACGTAACATTCCATGCCCAATATGCTTGGTTTTTTCTTGTAACTCTGGGTAAATAAAAGACATGGCTTTTAAGAGCACTTGAAAATACTGATTGATTTCATTCCCTGTCACTACAACCGAAAGATCATATGGATAGGTTTCGTATTTAATCTTTGCTAACCCTAATTCTTTGGCCTCATACGTTGGTAAGCCCTCTGCATTTTTAAAGACACGTGTATGAAGGTCATATTTTTCTCCAGGAAAAATAATAGCGCCTTTGCTTTCTTCAAAAATTCCTTTTTGTAAATATTCATCTACCAAAGCCATGCCTGTACTGGCAACTTTGCTTTCAAAAAAGTAGTAATCGAATTTTGTTCCAAGTATTTTATATTGCAATTCAAAGTAATCAAGACTTACTAGTCTTCCCCATGCATATAAATCATTTAATGTTTCATCGCTTTGTTCGTAAACTTGTTTATTGATTTTTTTGATTGCTTCTGAAACATTTTCTTCTCCTTCACTATAAGCGGTAGAACCTTTGGCATAGGCTTGGCCTAAATACACTACTTGTTCAGACAATGATTTTTCTTTAGGGATATTTTCTACCCCCATCGCAATAATTCCCCAAAGTGATTTGGCCACATGCATACCAACATCGCCTTGATAACAAGCTCTTTTAATTTCTGCGCCAGACCATTCAATGATACGAGAAAAAGATTCTCCTAAAGTATTATTCATTAAATGTCCGATATGCAAAACCTTAAATGGGTTTGGATCTGTATATTCTACAATCGCTTTTTTCTTTTCTAAGAGAGTGTTCTTTCCAAAGTTTTCGTCGATCGTTTGTAAATTTGTACTAAAAACTTCTGGTAAAATTGTAAGATTAATAAACCCAGGACCAGCAACTTCCATTTTATCTACTATGGAATGTAATTCTTTATGATGAGATAAAGAAGCAATAATTTCTTCTGCAATCTCTCTTGGATTTCTGCCTAATTGTTTAGCCAATTTCATCGCAACTGTTAAAGCGTAATCCCCATGCGTTAAATCTGCTGGATGTTCTAAAACAAAATTAATCTCCGCTTCTGGATAAAGCGTTTTTAAAACCTGATCAATGATTATTGATAATTGCTGATTGATCTTCATATACGTTGATACTAGCAATACTTCTCTAAAAAATGAAGACGGCCCCAAGTCCAGGAAGGACAAGGGGCACGACTTGTGCGTCTCGTTGGTCTACTGACCTAGAGCGAATCGCCCGGATCTCGGCTACGGCCAGAGATGTCGATCTGGATGTACCGGATGACACTGAGCGGGATGCGAAAGCGACGACGAATGAGCACGGTACTTCCTACCTGCTCTGCAGGGAAGTCCTTGATCATCGCACCGAAGCCACCTGGCGTGCACTCAGCTTCCTTGATCGAGTCGAGTGTCTCCCACTTCCCTCGACGGTTGGGGTTGATGGTCAAGACCAGAATGATCTGGCCCTGCGCCGTCCCTTCGTGGTCTGGCACGAGAGTGATGCTCTCGATATAGGGTGAACGAAAGAGTTCCCCTGTCACTAGACGACCGACCTCTTCTAAGGTCTTGCCATGCACGATGGCCAACTGCTTTTCATGCTTCACGATAACTTGGTCCGAACCCGACATATGCCCTCCCCAGGCTTGTTTGTTTTTTCCTCACCACAAAAACGGATTTTATGATGAGATCTTACGACGTTTCTCCATGAGCTTAGTTGCCACCACCAGAATACTTGCTCCACATAGCGCAATGCTAATACAAACCAAGTCTCCGATGAAGGCACGAAAAGAAGGTTCTGTCTGACCCTCTTGATCTGACATAACTCCTCTTTTCTTGATTACGAGATACTTATTTATAGCGTATATATACAGGTAGAACAAGGCTTGTGTTGACAAAAACCAATATTTATTGTATTATTATCCTAATTCTATGCCTACATTAGCCGTAAATAAAAAAGCCCGATTTGACTATGAAATCCTCGAAACTTATGAGGCTGGCTTAGTATTGACGGGTCAAGAAGTAAAGTCGGCGAAAAAAGGACGAATCAATTTAAAAGGAAGCTATGTAACTTTGACCAATGGAACAGCGAGTGTTTTGAATATGCATATTTCAAAATATGAGAAAGCAGGACATTTACCTGACTATAAACCTGACCGAACAAGATTATTGCTTTTGCATAAAAAAGAAATGATCAAGCTCATGGGAAAAAAAGATGAACAAGGACTTACATTAGTTCCGATTAAAGTGTATACAAAAAGAAATAAAATCAAATTAGAATTTGGACTTGGTCGCGGGAAGAAAAAATACGACAAGCGACAAGATCTTAAAGACAAGGATATTAAAAAAAGAATGAAACGAGATTATGGGGTTTAATTGTTACAACTGACAATTGACCACTGACAACGGACTGATTCCCCTTCTCGCAACGGAGTTGATTCTATTTCTAGATCAAGATTCTAGACTTAGAGTGCGACTGCGTCGCGGGGATGCCGGGAATCGATAGGAGGATTCTTTAACAACAAGGCATGTCGAGGTTGATAGATTTTCCTCGTAAATACAGATCTATCTAATGATAAGTGCAAAAACACTTACACGCGCTAAAAACGTTCTTGCTAATGCATTTTCGTTCAGCGCGGTTCCAGTTTTAGCCTAAGCGCTTAAAACTCATCGACTCTCTGACGTCTTCTAGGAGTCAGTCGGTGCCATATCAGAAGACTGGGTTACATTTGTTCCCTCACTTGTAACTAAGAAAATTGGGATAAGGATTCTGTCATTTTGTTTGTCTTAAGGCAGCATCCCGAAAATTTAGGACAAACTAAACATGTAGTCTTCTTGATTAAAACCTAACTACACGGGGGTTCAACTCCCCCCATCTCCACCAGAAAACACCTTCGCTTGAAGGTGTTTTTTGTATCCCCTATTGACACTCCGCCTTTTTTATAGTATCGTACACAGTCGCAAAACCAAGGAGGGTACTATGCGATTATAGAGGTTTGCTCCCGGTAAGTTCTCCCCGGTGAGTAAAAACCAAAACAAGCACATCCATCACCCCCTCATACCGCGCTGCGGACTGAGGGCACCAAGCTACCGCTGTCTTAGTGACAATTAGCCGAAGAGGTGTAGAGACACCTGCGGTAGCTATCCCACCTGTGAGAACCCGATTGGTTGAGTCGGAGGCGGCATGTAGTCTCTCATTTCTGCAAAGTGCAGAATGCAATCATGCCATAACGGTTGCTAGATCCTGGGCCACCTCGAATAGAGCCTTTGCGAAAGGAACCATTCGTGCGGAATTGATCACCGCTACGAATATCGAGCCCCAGTAAAACGCGATTGTCAGATCATGCGCGAGTGTCGCAGTAAATGGGCCAGTCTATCTTTCACAGATAGACTGGCCCCGGATGTAAGTGGTTCATACTGAACCATTTACATCCGGAACGCCAAACAAGAACAGAATGAGAGTCATCGAGTGCAGACACCAGCAAACCAGAAAAACGACGAGCTGCGGAAGAGGTTGTACATCGTCTACCTAAGCTGGATGATCAACATCCTCCTCAGGGAGAATCACCCTGAGGACTCCATCACTCCAATCAAGCGCCAGATGGAGAAGGCCCTCAAGACCCGCGAGCTCGAGGAACAACTCAAGGAACTGGGCAGCGTCTTCGATGAGTGCTACGGCATTTTCAAGAAGACGTTCTACAACCTCAACCGGTATCAACCACCGGAGTTCGCCCGAGAGGTGGCCATGAACGACAACAATCTCGAGCGAGGAGGCCTCGTCCTCCAGATCGAGCGAGCGAAAGAGCTGGATCTCTTCACTCGACTCAACTAAATCGCCCACCCAGCACCAGGGTCTGAGCATAGTGCTCAACAAGGACTCATCATGGTGCTAGCGGTGGGTTTTTGTTTTGTTTTTTTAAATTTTGCAAATCTTCATTCCATTTGTTTACATTGTTAATGATATATCTCCTCGCATTAAATAAATGGGTTTCATTTCGAATAATTGTTTCATGATAATTTCGTTGCCATATTATTCCATCAAATCCAGACAACCGAGCCTCACGCGTAACCGCAGATTTATATGACCGAATAATGGCCGATAATGAACCAGGTTTAATCACGCCATATGCCGGCACACACCCCACCCGGGAATGATTCGTACGCCAACGGCGACGGAGGGGCGCAGCATGCTGCGCCCCTCCGTCGCCGTTGGCGTCATCGGGTTTGGCGCGTGGGGTGTGTGCCGGCTGGTGATCAACATGATTCTTGATATGAATCATCGCATGCACATGGTCGGGCATGATAATAAATTCATCAACAACAACATTTGGAAAATGGTTCGGTATTTCTTGTAAAAACCTTTCTGCAATTTCACCATATTTTGATAAATTCATTTTGCCGTTTTTTATGTGACCAAATAACCTTAATCGATCTTTGGTACAAATCGTGACAAAATAATATCCGATCGAACAATAATCATGCATTCGTAACCGAATTGATCTTCTCCCACCATCTCGCATAAAAAATACCCCACAGCAATAGCATTGATGTGAGGTGCTTATATTATACCATACCCATTGACACCCCACTCTTTTTTTATTCCACCCCCCAATGATAAAATATCCACACTAACCCTTAACCATATCCCTATGTTCTTATTCGACGGAGAAGGAGCTTCTTGCTCTGGAGACGGTGGATCTTGTTCTGGTGAAGAACACAAAGAAGAAGGAATGGAATCTGCAGAAGGTGAAGAAGCAGGTTCTTGCGAAGGTGGATCTTGTGGTGGAGGTGAATAGTTTTCACTTCATAGATCTAGAAAAGAGCTTATGATAAGCTCTTTTCTTTTTGGAAAAAATACGGCAAACTATTTTTATATGGATACATCAAATTTTTCTCCCACATTAGAAGAAGTTGACAATTACCCAAGCCCCGAAATGCTTATCCCGCGTATTGCAAAAGAACATGGGTATTCACAAGATGATGCGACCAACTTATTGAAAGAAGCAAAGCGAATGTTGTATTTAAGTGTGCGAACCAAATCTCGCATTTCCCCCTCTATTAAAGTAGACGATGCTTGGCATGAAATGCTTATGTTTACTCGTTATTATAAAGAGTTTTCAGAATTCATCGGCGGATTTATTCACCATGACCCAACACCAGGACCGCCAGATGGAGGAAAAACCTATAAAGCGACTAAAGAAAATTACGAACAAACCTTTGGAATACAACCAGACCCTCGCTATTGGCGCTAATCCTTGCAATTTTAAAGCTTTTATCCTATAATCCTATCAACCCTAAAAGACGGGGTTGTTTTCAATCTCAATGGTTTTAGCCATTGAATGCCATTTTCTCTACAAGAGAAGATATTGGCTAACTTAAGCACAAAAAATGCGAAGAACGTATAGAAAAAAGAAATACAAGCCTGACAAAACACAATATCGTGCAAACGAGAAAATTCGCGTTCCCGAAGTTCGTCTTATTGACGAAAAAGGAGAAATGCTTGGTGTTATGCCAACAAAAGAGGCTTTAGCTCTTGCCCGAGAACGAAAATTAGATCTAGTAGAGGTGAATCCAACAGATGAACCACCATTGGCTAAATTCATGGATTTCGGGAAAATGCAGTATGAAAAAGAAAAATTAAAGCAAAAACAAAAGGCTAGCCAAAAAGTATTGGAAACAAAAGGAGTTCGACTTTCATTTAGAATGAGCGAACATGACCTAGAAACACGCAAAAGACAAGCTGTGAAATTCTTAGAAAAAGGTCATAAAGTAAAAAGCGAACTCATTGTAAAAGGAAGAGAAAATGCTTTTCTTAAACAAGCATTCGACAAAGCAACTCTTTTCTTAGAACAAATACAAGAAGCAACAGAAGGAAAAGAACTTGTAATTGAACAAGCTCCAAAAAAAGAAGGACATCGTATTACTACTATTGTTTACATTAAAAAATAATTGTATATGATGTAGACGCAAGGCGAGAACTTTTCTCTCTCCTATCGCCTACATCCTACAACTTATCTAAAACCTATGCCTAAGATGAAAACCCAGAAATCTGTTTCATCTCGAATCGCGAAAACAAAAACAGGTAAATATAAAAGACGACGTGCTGGACAAGGTCACTTCAATTCTCGAGACACTGGTAATGCAGGTCGACGAAAGAAAAGTGATATGCCTGTTTCTAAAGCAGAGCACAAAGCTTTAGACCAATTAATGCCTTATAACTAAATTGATGATCCAGTAGATTCCTAACAGAATTGCTGATTTATAAAACTATGCCAAGAGTAAAACGTGGGATGATGCATGCAAAGCGTCGTCGAAATATCCTCAAACAAACAAAAGGATACTACGCTGGTCGAAAGAACTTGATCAAGCTAGCCCAAACAGCCATCCTTAAAGCCGGTCAAAATTCTTTCCGAGACCGTCGAGATAAAAAGAGTACTCGTCGTCGATTATGGAATGTCCAAATCAATGCAGCCGCTCGATTAAACGGAACAAAATATAGCGCAATGATTGACGGAATGAAAAAGAAAAACATTGTACTAGACCGTAAAATCCTGGCCGACCTTGCAAATAACAACCCAGAAGTTTTCACAAAAGTTGTTGAAGCAATCAAATAAGATTTCAAAAAACGTCCCTATGGACGTTTTTTTGTTTTCGGGAACCCTCCCTCGCTTATGCCTTTTAGGCATGGCGCATTTCCCTCCCTTTTCAAGAGAGGGAGAGCTGCATCATAAAAACAAATTTCCCTCTCTTGAAAAGGGAGGGAAATGTTTAGTCCGCAAGGCTGGCTGAACGAGGGAGGGTTCCAGCTACCTACATCTTCCGCGAATCATACGCCCAATGCAATAATGCTTGGCGTTGTTTTTTTCTACAAGATAAATCCCCTCTTACACAATTCTTTTTTATTTGTGCAATATGGCGAACCATTTGCCGCCAACGTTTTATTTGCCTGTCATCATCTATATGTCTGCGCCCCCAATAATACCTGCAATACCATTGAAACCAACCATGAGGATCATCTGGGTGAATCCATCCTTTTTTTTGCCAAACCTCTAATGGTTGAGAGGCAGAGACTTCAAAAAAATTATAGCTAGGTTCTTTTTCGTTTTTTGGATTTAACTTAGATTTGGTAAACCAAGATTTTGGAAACTCAGGTTCTCCACCAATAAAATAATACCCACCAAAGACTCCAAGTTTGAGCATTTCCTTTGGAGTTAACTCTGGTTTAAAATCTGGATCAAAATTCTTCCCTATTGGCTCAATCAATTCATAGGTATAGGTTTTCTTTTGAAGATTGTCTTTATGTTTAATGATTTTCATACGACCTAATTATTTTCTTATAATACATCTAGTTATTTGAAACAAAACCACGCCAACCATTCCGATAAGGATATCCCAAGTAAAATCTAAAGGCTGTTCGGTTGCAAAAATGAATTGCCCAGATGCGTTTTCCCAAAGCTCATAGAGAACAATAATCAAAAACGCCACTAGATACATTTTTACTCCTTTTAAAAACTGAGCAAGAATCAACCCTAAAAGAAAACCATTTATGAGATGAACCAAAGACCAACCATCAAAATAAATCCAATCAGAAACATAAATCTCTTTAATCAGCCATTGTCGAATTGGATGATTTGCAAATAAGGGTTCTTGCATAAAACTTTTACTTTAGTTAAAAATTCTTTTGATAAAGCCAGGCCGATCTGTTATAAATATAACATACGGAAGATAAATCTTCTTAAATTGTATTAATATTCTTAGACTTAACGCATGATTTTATGAAAGGATTTGTAGGAAATATTGAAAAACTCACTTTAGAAAATACCGATTATCGCCGAGTATTGTATACAGCAAAGAATAGCCAATTAGTTTTAATGAATATCCAACCCGGTGATGAAATTGGAGAAGAAACACATCATCTAGACCAATTTATTCGTCTTGAACAAGGAAATGGAAAAGCAATCTTAGATGATGTCGAACATGAAATTAAAGATGATTATGCCATTGTTATCCCATCTGGAACCAAACATAATGTCATCAATACCGGAACAGAAGAAATGAAACTCTATTCAGTTTATTCTCCACCAAATCATCTTGATGGAACTGTTCATGTAACCAAAGCAGATGAAAGCGAAGAACATTTTGATGGAAAGACGACGGAATAATACAACTTTTTTTCAATCGAAAAACACCTAGTTTAAAACCAGGTGTTTTTTGATTTTAGCTAAACCCTTGTCATATTAACTAATATCTGTTAACTTCCCCCTTAACCCAATACCTAAGGAGATTCCGTTGAATATTTTCTTCTACCCCAATTACATCAACTGCCAAGCGACGAGAAGTCTTTCGCCTTGGCTCTACAAACAGCTAGACGCGAGAGAAATCCCACTAGAGGAAATCTTCTGGGCGGGTGAACTCGATGCCATACTGCGAATCGAAAAGCCATCAATTATCCGAGCATCCTCTGTTATGAGGTGCCAAGAAAAAGACCTCGCCGAGGTTTGCCACCAAAAAGGACATTTTCTCTTCTACGACGACCACCACATCCTGCCATCGGGCAGAGTCTCGGGAAAAGAAGCTGAGCTCGCACTTCGCGAATGGCTCGACAGAAACGCCAATTAGCCCACGACGGAGTTCACCTCTGTTCGTGGGCTTCGTTGTTTATTGGAGTAATTGACAGCAAAACCAAAAAAAGGTTTAATCACCTTTCATGGATCTAGTATGGAGGTACTCTGTGAATAATACCGAGACGGTTTCGATCAAACTATTCTTGTCCAAAGATGTCTTGGGAGAACCAATTTACACGGCCGAGGTCCACTGCCCTTCAAGGGAGGTCACACAAGGAACGGGAAATTGCGTCACGATACAATTCCTCACCCATGTGATACGAGGCTTTCTCATTTCTTTTGGGAGAAAGTCTGGTGAAACCCCGGATGAGATTGTGGTGGAGCATGGTTCAAAAAGAAAAAACAAGCAAGTTACCGAAACCGAGCTTCAGACGGTAAAGCAAGCACTAAAGGAGTTCATCTAATCAAAAAAAACGGGAAGCGGCCCACGACGGAGTAATCCATTCGTGGGCTTCGTTGTTTATTGGGGCGAAATTATGATCTAAAGTTTTCAAATGAATTATCACATTCATTTAATTGATTCTGATTCTCAGGGCTCTTGAGGAGAATATCTAAATAGGCCTTTGTTGAAATTAATTGATTCGCTCGTTCATAATCTATCTCTTCTGTACGAGAGACTAAATTGTTTGAAATAAGTTCTTGTCGCACTAATTCTAATTCATTTTGGTTTGCATCTACCGCCAGAACTGGTTGAATAAGAGCACAAGAAAAAACTTTAGAGGCTTCTTTTTCTTTAAGCAAATAAATCTTTGACCAACGTTCAACATATCCAGCACCTGTAGAGAAACCACTTCCACCTGCGCTAAATTCGTATTGTGTTAAAAGGTCTTGGCTATTAGATTCACAGTATTCATAAGGAAGCATTTCACCAGAAGCTCTTACAAGCAATGAGCTATCACATCTTAAAGAAAGCTGAGCTTGATTTAAGCTTTTGTACATTCTATATGGCCCCGAGTAATCCGGATAATACCCCAGTGCACCAATGAGAAAAGCGTTATTTGATGCATACGCTTCAATAGCCATATCCAATTCATCAAGCGCATAATAATCTGGTATGCTTTGGTTTTTTGGTGATAGTAATGGAGCTGAACTTTCTTGTTCAATTGTCGTTGATTGTTTTTGCTCCCCGTTATTACAACTTGCCCCCAAAAGAAGGATAGCTGAAAGAGAGATGATAGATACGTATTTCATATAAACAGAATTTATCATAGAAAATATCCCTCTACAAATGAGGAGGGTGTTTTTCTTACGAGCTTAATTTCTTTTTCAGCAAATACCTAGTAAAGCCTTTTGGTAAATTATCTAACTGACCAGCTATCTCATATCCATTCTTTTTATAAAAATCTACGGATTGAAAATCATGGGTATCAAGATGAATACTATGACACCCTCTATTGAGCGCTTCTTTTTCTGCCATTTCAAGTAATTGTTTCCCAAAACCTTTTCCTCTGTAGTTTTCATCAATCCAGAATGTATCTATATTTAGCCAATCCCAATAAGAGGTTCCTGTAATCCCTCCTTTAATTCCCCCTGAATCATCTCTAAGAAAAATCACTAAAGGTTTATTATTATCTTTTGGAGAATATTTTTCATTGTATTTTTGGAGTTGATCAAAAAGAAACTTTTTATCTTTTTCATTGGGTTGATCTTCAGTCTCTAGTCTCATATATTTTGAATCTAATTTTTCTCATAGTAACACAATAGCCCCAACTAGTTCCATGGATATCAAAAAAAAGACAGTAAAATTAGTGTACTTTCATGGCTGAGCCACGTGAACGGGAGCGTTCAATGTTGGTCCTGTCGCGTATAACCAGCAAGCTGGCACGCGACTCCCGCCTACGAAAAAACAGCAGTACGAGCTGCTGTTTTTACGTGGCGGGCCGGACGAGAATCGAACTCGCGATCTTCTCCGTGACAGGGAGACGTGATAACCGTTTGTGGAACGGAGCTATGGGTAAGTTTTAATGTTTTTCAATCTTGGGTACAGAATAGTGTCTTTGATGTCATCATGACATAATGCCCAAGTTATGAATCTTTCTAATCCTAATCCAAACCCAGATGTTGTTTTATAATTAGGCATATCTCTTAGATCTATATACCACTGATATGATAATGGACTTATATTTTGTCTGTTTAATGATTCTAAAATTTCTTCTGAAGAGTTTTGTCTTTCTCCACACCCAACAACTTCTCCTCCAAATGAGTTCTGAGTAATTGGTGGAAATATTAAGTCCCCATTGATAACTTTGTCTGCATCATTCTCATCAGGTTTTTGGTAAAAAGGAACTCTATCTCTATCAAAATTTTTGATCCAGAATGGGGTTAAGAATTTGAAAATATTAGCTAATTTTATTTCTCCTTCAGAAGAAATATCTCTGCCATGTTCCGTAAAGTTAATAAGTGATTCAAAACCATGCTTTTTTAGACTAGAAACAGCCTGATCAAAAGAGATTGAAGGGAACGTCTTTGACTGCATTATTTTTGTTAAAGATAAATTAGTTTGTTCTGGATTTAAACTGATTTTATTAATAATTCTTGGCATTTCTAAAAGTGTAGCTGCAAGATGTTTGATATAGGATTCTATTATTGGGTATAAAGAATCGAGATCCCCCAAGATTTCTGCTTCGCAATGAAAAAATTGATTTAAATGACGCTTGTCAGGGTCTTCTCCTCTCATAGATGGTAAATAGCAATATACTTTATCTATATTGTTCATAAGTATAGGTTCGAATCCAAACTGAGACGAATCGACTAGATTTGATACATGTTTACCAAACTGAATTGGTAGTGGTTCTGAGTCAGATCCTGGACCCATTGGAGATGAAACACTTGGTGTAATCATAAATAAATCAATATTTTTGGCTCCAACTATATTACTAAAATAATAATCTGAAATTTTTTTCAAATAGTGTCTAAGAATTATTAAAGCACGGAAATAATTGCTATTTGTAAGATCTTTATAATGAGAAGCAGGGTTATATTTTGGTATTGCGCAAGAATCTTTGTTTAGTGAAATAAAAATCTGGTCATCTTTAAACATTTCCTCTTTCAGATTGTCGGGTATCATAGATTAATTCTCAATTATTTTAAATTCAACTGTCTCATTAACTATAGTTAACTCTGCTGTCCCTCCTATTGGCATAGTAAGCAATGGCGAAGTATGACCAAAATCTACATTTGCTATGATAGGGATATCTTGTAGTTCTTGTTTTGATTTAATAATTTTCATTAATAAATCTTTAGACATTTTTGTTTCTTTTTGAAAACGTCCGATGCAGATAGCTTTTACTCCAGAAAAATCTGATTGATGTATTAGAGATTGAAGCTGTCTGTCGAATAATTGAGGATTTATCTCAGCATCTTCTTCTAATATAAGAAGAGAGTCTTCCAACATTGGCCAGTATTCTGTCCCTTGAAGAGCATTAAGACATCTCATATGCCCTCCAATAATTCGTCCTAGAGCATGCCCCGTATTGATAATCCAATAACCAGAATTATCAATGAACTCTCTGTTTTCTTGATCAAGATACCATTGGTCGTCACTCCACTCTTTTGAGGGCTCGATATTAAAAGATTCCGAATTAGTGCAAGCTTTTTCAAAATAATCTTTTGTATAAGTAAAACCTTTTTTCATCGCCCATGTAGAAAAATGAGGACCAATATAACAAATCATTCCTGTTTTAGTATTGATAGCATTTGCAAGAACTGTTATATCAGAGAAACCACAAAAAACCTTGGGGTTTTTTAAGATAAGGTCATAATCTATATATTGCAATAATTGATTAGCATTATATCCACCAATAACACTAAATATTGCATCTACAGTTGGGTCTTTAAATGCATCGTGTAAATCAGATACCCTAGATTCAACAGATGATGATATAAATTCATCTAATTCTGAAACATTTTTCCCGAATGATAACTTAAATCCGAATTTTTCTAAGTTTTTGATTGACTCTGCGATAATTTCATCAGTCAATAAACTTAAGCTTCTTGATGGTGCAATAATTCTTATATGATCACCTTTCTCAAGTTTCCTTGGTCGTATTGTATTTTTAATCATAAAGTTATTCTGGTTTAGATAAAGCTTGTTTAGTCTTTAATTCATTAGTAGTTAGCTTTTGTCTTGATTCTAGATCTCGCTCAAGTGCTTTAATTATATCTATAAGAAGATGCGGCACACTAGGGTCTGTATCGAATGGTGCTCGCTCTTGAAAGCTAGTAATCATTTGCTCAAGATCATCTATATTGATCCCTGATTTTGCCCGAAAGTAACTCAAAGATCTTACATATTCTTTCAATATTCTATTTCTATTATGCTGTCCAAAAGGACGGAGACCTTCTCCAAATAATAAACTCGAGGTGATTATAGAATCTTCGAATTTTCTTTTGATTGCTTCATTTTCAATTTTTTCCAATCCTAATACGGGGAGACAGTCTTGAACATGTTCTAATCCAAACATTTGTTTTAGAATCATGGTTGATCCTAGTGCCGTTTCAACTCCAAGTCCTTGCTTATCATTTTCAAGCATTATTATATTTCCAATATCAGCAAATTCACCAGATTTAGCATTTCTAATAGCTATGTTAAAATTTCTTCCTCTAACTCCTTTGACACCTATTTTATGACGATAGAAAGATAAGGGCTTTGTATCTACTTCCTTTGAAATAGTAGCTACAGTTTTTTCACAAGCATCTAAAAGATCATTGTCCGATGAGTGTATCCTTATTAATAAATCTTTATTTGAAACTCCTAATGCTTTTTGCAGAAATGAAAAAGCATTTGAACATGATTGCTCAAGCTGGTCAGGGTTGTTGAGAGCTCCAATGCTAGGGAAATATGACCCCCAGTTAGGATTATATTCATCATCGAACAATTTATTTGTATTCCTTGTTCTTAAACAATCTTGTTTAATATATAATCCTTCTTCCGGTATCCTGTCTTCAAGTAGATAAGGTTTTAGTACACTAATATGAGAGCCTATAAACCTAACCGTAGGGTCTATACCAGAGGTAACCAATAAGGGGGGCTCTTCTGTGTATCCTAAAGAATTGAAATGAGATTTGAACAATAGTACAAGTCTTTCAATATATTCTTTAGATTTTTCTTTGTTGAATTCTTTATCCGGCAAATGTTCGCTTATATGGCTTTGATCAAATTTTTCTGACATATTTATATAAAAGTACAACTAATCATTATCAAAAACTTATTTCTTTTGAATAAGTTTTTAGCAATATATCCAATAGTTTTAATAAAAAATTTAGGCGTTTCCATAATTAAAGGATTCCCGAAATAATCAATATTTATGGAGCCAACATTTTTGTTTGATGCTTTAGCTGCTACTTCAATAATATTTATTATTGATTTGGTAGAGTAAAAATGCTCTGTATCTAGTTTATATCCTGGAATGAATTTAAGATACTTTAAAATCCATGCTTTTAGCGTAGGGCCAGAATAGAAATTAGGCATACCAATAGCAATTGATCCATTTTTACTAGAGACCCTGATCATTTCTTTAATAATCAAACTTATTTCTTTAGGTTTATAGTGCTCAATAACTCCAATATTCCAAACAAAATCAAATGATTCATCTGGGATATTCATCTCAAATATATTACCCTCCTGATAAGTAATCTCATTCTGGTTTAGCTTTTGTGATAAAAATTCAGCATATGTTAATGCCGAGGGAGAAATGTCTAATAGGGTTTTAGTATAATTACTATCTAATAGTAGCGTTGCTTTGCCAGAGCCGCAGCCAGGCTCAAGAATAGAATTATATTTGTTCTTTTGCATTATGGTGTTGCCAAAATAAGATAATTCTTCGTAATACTCTTCCCACCAGTAGGAAGAGTACTTTTTGAAACTTGTTTGATTTAATTCATTAGAAAAAATTTTGCTCCACTGTTCGTTTTCATGCTGAATCATCTCATTTAAACTATTACTCATAGATTGTTTTGAACTAATTCTTTTTTGAGTTGGTCTAAAAATAATAATAAAAAGGCCGTTCGTTGCTCAGCTATTTCTTTTGCAGCTTTGGTATGAAGCCTGTCTTTTATTACTAATAGTCTGGTATAAAAAAGATCTAAAGCATATTTTGAATTATCAGGAAGTCGATTAACACAAAAAGGATCTAGCGTGTTATAAAAGCTCATATTCATAGATCCTGCAGAAGCAAAAGTTCTCATTATTGATATAGCGCCTGTTGCCTCTAGGCTATCTGCATCTTGTAATATTTTACCTTCAATAAAATCCACTGTTGTCCCTTTTGAAAAAGAACAGTTAATTATTGATTGATATACTAAATCAATTTTTTCTGATGGGTAATCTTTATCTTTTTCTAGAGCTTCCTTTGCAAATAAAGCACTTTCTATTGAGCTATTATGTCTGTTTTTATGGTTTTTAGGGTAGCAAATCACATCATGAAAAATTGCAGCAGGAATAACGATTTCTAAATCAGCATTTTCATCTTTAGCTAGTGTTTGAGCGATAGAAAGTACACGAAAAGCATGGTCAATATCATGAGATGAGTCATTTTCTAGTATCTTTTTTTTCGCTAACTCGATTAGTCTTTTTTTGATTAAATCATTCATATGCTAAATCTTAGCAAAATATTGCGTGCCAATCTACCTAATCAAAAACACCGCTAGTTTTAGCGATGCTTTTGATGGCGGGCCGGACGAGAATCGAACTCGCGATCTTCTCCGTGACAGGGAGACGTGATAACCGCTACACTACCGGCCCAAATATTAAATTGTCTTTCCACAAGATTTATCGTTCCAAAGTTCCTCAAGGAGCGAAGGAAGATAAACAAAACCCGCCCGTTAAGGAGGGTATGGAGAATATAGCAAATGGAGGGATATTTGTCTAGAAGAGCTGAAATCATTGACTTATGCTAGAAATGATGCTAATTTTTACTGTCAACAAAAACACAAGGACAGTACAGACCTAATGAACAATAAGAACCGTATCGCCCTGGTGGTGGCCTTTCTTCTCGTTATTGGAACTAGCTGGTTGCTGGTCTCAAAAAAGGAAAGGCAGCCGAAGCCTATTCCCCCAGCCCCGTCGGTAAGTATCGCCCCGCTTAATACGCGGGCAACCCATACGCTCCTTCCGGGGGCGGCCGTGCCAACCATGGAGCAAGTCTACTTTGTGAGCAACCTCATGCTCCCAATGTTCGACAAGACGGCACTGACTTACCCAGAACCGAGCATTCGCGAACGCTTTGCTCGCTTCCTGCAAAGAACCAGAGACGGAGGGGATGTTCATTTCAATATGGACACCGGAATCCAATCCCAAGTGATGGCTGCGGTCAGTCTTCATGAAGGGAGGATCACCTTAACCATTTGGGTTTGTGTGCCAATGCAATGGTACAAAGAATCAGGTGAGGATCTAGAAGCTCTCGAAGACGAAATGGTGATGAGCATGCTCCATGAGCAATATCATGTAGAGCACCATGTTTTGCAAAACGCACCTCATCGCCTCGCCGAGTCGGAAGCTTGGTGGTATACCATTGAAACGGTCTGCCTCCCCATGCGAAAAACTGGCCGTCTCAAAAAAATCAAGCCATTCTTGGCAAGAGCACTCGAGGCTTATCGTCAGGCCAATGGTGACCCAAAGTCTGCCAGTTGGCAGAACTTCCTCGACGAGCTAGGAAACTAATCCTAGATCAGCAGCCCACCTCCCCCTCGGGAGCGTCGGGCTGTCTTCATTTATTTCTCTCTGCTAGGATAACTTTATGAAAACGACAAAAAAAATCGCAATCATCGGCGGTGGAGCAGCTGGAATGATGGCTGCTGCTACCCTTTTAGAATCTGGCAAAAATTGCGAGGTTCATTTATTTGAAAAAAATAAAAACCTGGGAGCAAAGGTTATTATTAGTGGAGGGGGAAGATGTAATGTGACAACAGGATTACAAAACAAACAACAATTGTTAAAAAAATATTCTAGAGGTTCTGAATTTCTAAAAGCGGCTTTGTCTAAATTCCCCCCAGCCAAAGTATATGAATGGTTTGAAGAGCATGGTGTCCCATTAAAAACCGAAGACGATTTACGAGTCTTTCCCCAATCAAATGACGGGCATGATATTGTTGCTGTTTTTGAAACAATGTTTAAAGAAAAAAATGGTTTTTTACATTTGCTTTCGAATGTAAAAGAAATCACAAAACAAGAAGAGCACTTTTTGCTAAAAACAACAAAGGAAGAATTTCACTTTGATCTTGTAATACTCACAACGGGTGGAAATGCGTATAGACATACAGGCTCTACTGGAGATGGCTATGCATTTGCTACTGCACTTGGACATAGTATCACCCCATTAGGCCCATCATTAAACAGTTTTGTTGTACAAGAAGAATGGCCAAAAGCCTTATCTGGAATTAGTCTACCAAATGCAGAATTACGATATAAAAAAACAGCTGTAAAGGGACCTGTCTTGCTTACCCATTTTGGAATTTCTGGACCAGTCACCTTTTCACTCTCTTCTCAAATCGCCTTTGAAAAAATTTCACCAGCCACCCCACTGACAATTCAATTGATTCCAGATGCAGAAAAAAAGTTTGAAGACTGGGAACAAACATTTTTAAAAACAATAAAAAATGAACCCAAAAAACAACTTATTACCTTTCTCCAAACATTTTTCCCCAAACGTTTAGCAGAAAGTTTAGTTGCGATTGCACAAGTAAAGCGTACAAAAGAATTAGCTGAATTAACAAAAGAAGAACGAAAAAAAATGAGCCACTTGCTCTCTGGAAACTTAGAACTCACCTTAGAACAACGTAGACCAGGTGATGAATTTGTGACCGCAGGCGGAGTATCAACCGAAGAAATCGATCCACAAACAATGGAATCACTTATTACGCCAAATCTCTATTTCGGTGGAGAACTAATGAATGTAGATGGTGTAACCGGCGGATACAATTTGCAAGCCTCTTGGGCAACTGGGCAATTGGCAGGAAAAAGCATTATTAAAAAGTTGAAAACAGATTAACTCTATGAACAAAACGATTGTTGAAGTTATCAAGACAAAAACCGTTCTCGAGGGTGCAGGCGTGAAACTTCATCGAGGTTTTTCAAACCCTGAAATACCTAAGTTTGACCCATTTTTACTTTTCGATGACTTTAGTAGTGAAGACCCAGCTGATTATAGATTAGGTTTTCCCTGGCATCCACATCGTGGAATAGAAACGATTACCTATATTTTATCTGGAGAAGTATTGCACCATGACTCGATTGGAAATCAAGGAAGAATTGGAGCAGGAGAAGTACAATGGATGAGTGCTGGTAGCGGGATATTACATGAAGAAATGCCAAAAAGTATTCCTGGTCTTCAAGGATTTCAACTCTGGGTCAACTTACCTAAAAAGCACAAAATGTCTGAACCACGATACCAAGACATCACCGCTAAAATGATTCCAGAAATTTCCATTGGAAAAAATGCCACGGCAAAAGTAATTGCTGGAACGGTTCAAGATACCCATGGGCCTGTAGAAGAACTTATGGCCATGCCTTTTTATCTAGACATAATAGTAGAACATGGAAAAGAATTTCAGCTCCCTATTCCGAATGAGTACAATACGTTTATCTACGTAATAGAAGGAAGTATTGGAACCACCGACTCAGAAAAAATTGCATATAAACAAGGTCAAATACTTCTTTTTAGTATGAATGGAGACACTCTTTCACTTAAAGCAGGGTCCTCATCTGCTCGATTCTTATTATGTTCAGGAAAACCACTGAATGAACCCATTGCATGGCAAGGACCAATTGTCATGAATACCCAAGAAGAATTAGAAAAGGCCTATTATGAATTACAAGTCGGAAGCTTCATAAAAAATAACCTCCATTGATTCACACTAAAATCATTGCTACACTCTCTCAACTATGAATAATGCAATTACAATAAAAGACCTCACAAAAACATACCAGTCAAAAGCTGGAGAAGTACATGCCCTCAAAGGGGTTTCTTTTGAAATTAAAAAAGGAGAACTCTTTGGATTACTCGGACCAAATGGTGCTGGTAAATCTACATTGATCAATATCTTAGGAGGCGTTTCAGAAAAAACAAGTGGAACAGCCATTGTAGACGGTGTAGACATTTCTAAAGACCATAGAGCAGCTAAAATGAAACTTGGTATTGTTGGCCAAGAAATTTCTTTTGATGCGTTTTTAACTTTAGAACAAGCACTTCTCTTACAATTTGGGTATTACAATCTGCCAATCGATAGAGACCATATGATGAAAGTGCTAAAACAATTAGCATTAGACGACAAATTAAAAGCAAATCCTCGTTGGCTTTCTGGTGGAATGAAAAGACGCTTTATGATTGCCCGAGCCATGATGCATAAACCAGAAATTCTCATTTTAGACGAACCAACAGCTGGTGTAGATGTAGAATTACGTCATGATATGTACGACTTAATTCGCACATTACACGAAAGCGGGACCACGATTATTTTAACGACTCATTATTTAGAAGAAGTAGAACTCTTAGCTGAACGCGTTGGGATTCTAAAAAAAGGTGAACTTGTTGCCCTAGATAATAAACATGATTTAAAAGATCGTTTTCAATCTACAAGAGAATTAAAACTTGCCTTAACAGAAGCACTTACAACAATCCCAGAATCACTCACTATTTTTTCCCCTAAACAAAATGGAACTGAATTGGTTTTAACTTTTGAAGAAGTTGATTATAAAAAAGTCCTTCAAGTAGTTGCCAAAGCCGATTTACCAGTCGCCCATTTTACAGTGATTGAACCAACAATTGAAGATGTTTTCTTGAACCTAACAAAAAACTAATATGATGATTAATACCCGTGGTGTTTTAACCATGATGAAAAAAGAATGGCTTCGTATTAAAGATGTTTGGAAGCAAAGCATCCTTGCCCCTGTTATTTCTAACCTCCTCTTTTTTGTTGTCTTCGGCGTTGCTATTGCTGGTCGCGTGCAAACCCCAGACGGATTTAGTTATTTAACGGTGCTTGTTCCAGGTCTTGTGGCCATGGGATTAATGATGAATGCCCTACAAAACCCAATCTTCTCTCTCGTTATTTCTAAGTACTCAAATAATATTGCCGACTTACTCATGCTCCCTTTAAGCGGGCTTGAACTTGCTTTTGGGTATTTATTCGGAGGCATGATCAGAGGATTTGCCGTTGCTCTTGTGACCCTAATTGTTGGAATGTTCTTTACACCAGTTCCCTTCACCCATCCATTCTTGATTATCCTTTTCCTTTTCTTAATTGGAGGTATCTTTGCTTCCCTTGGATCAATGATCGGAGTTATTGCCGACGACTTTGATAAAGGAAACTTCATCCCAACTTTTGTGATCAACCCCTTAATTTATTTGGGTGGTGTTTTCTATTCCGTAGACCAATTACCAGGAGTCCTCGCTTCTATCTCAAAATTCAATCCAATCCTCTATATGATTGACGGACTCCGATACAGCTTCTTAGGCGTCGGTGACATCTCAATCGCAATCTCCCTCACAATCACAACCATCATCTTCCTCATCACCTTCTCCATCACCAGTTACATGTTCCACACAGGATATAAATTAAAAACCTAGGTAAACAACAGATCAAACCAAAAACTACTCGTGTACTCACTAGTAGTTTTTTTGTAAAAAAATGAATAATCCACCATGCGCTAAATGGGGTCCGGGGTAGTCGTGCTTCTGGGAACAAAAATCGGTGCAAGAACATACAAGAAGCTTCTACTACCCCGGCGACTTTTTTGCTTCGTTTTTTGGTCGCTCAAAAAATGAAGGCCCGTGCGGCGAGCACAATGACAAACCCTCAATCTAGTCAAAACAAAAACGAGCTCGCATTGAGCTCATTTTTATTCCTCAAAGAAAAACGAATTTCTCTCTAAGGGACGGGCGAGATCAAAGCGTGGGGCTTCGATCTCATCCCTTCTGTAATGTGTTACAAAACCTCGAACGCGAGGTCCACGATGATCATGACGGCGATGAACGCCAACGTGATCAACGTCATCAGGAGCGGAAGCCCCCACTTGGAGTGCACGAAGCGCTCCCACCGGGTCTCATCACACTGGATGACCCCCTTCTGAGCACGACGGAACTCCGACATTGACGTCATACGCGGCAAAGTGCGCGGGTTCATTTGAACCACCTTTCTGAAAACACTATACCATATTTATGGTATTTTGTCAAGGTGTGTGTAAATACTAGGGATAACCATGATATAATAGACTCATATGAAAAAAACCCTCTTTTTACTGCTTATTCTCCCCCTTTTAGGAGCAGGATGTAGCACTAGCGACCAACAAATAGCTTGTTATTATAATGAAAAGCCTTATCAAGTAGGCGAATCCTTTACAGCTGATGATGGCTGTAATACCTGTTCTTGTGGTCTAAATGGCCAAATTGCCTGCACAGAAATGGCTTGCCCAGCAGCTTTAGGAATTGACCAATGCCAAACAGCCAATGACTGCCTAGACCAAGGTATAGATACTTCCTACTGTTCTGATGGCCAATGGGCATGTGTAAATTCCATGTGTGAATATAGTTGTGAAATAGGATAGCCAAAAAAATCAGATCAAAAAAATCAGCCCACACAGGCTGATTTTTTAATGTACCATGTCCCATGACTAATGCCCCATGCCTAAAGACTTTCCAATGCCTTAAACGCAGCTTCCAAATCTGCAGGGTCAACAGCATCTCCACCTTCTAAATTTTTTAAGAATGCTTTTGCATCATCAATTTCCATATTTCCGCTGCTTTGTATTGAATCCATACTACCACCAAAAAGTTCTAAATCACCAAATAGACTTCCTCCCATTATTTTTGCCATAACATCTTCAAATGAAATAGCATCGCTCGGAGCAACTACGGCACTGGCATTATTGTAATTATACAAAGTTACAACTACTTTTGCTGATTGTTTTACATTGGCACCGTTTAATTCCGTTGGATTTGCTTCAAATTGGTAAAGCCGATTATCTTTTTTCCCAATCCATAAATAGGTATCACCAGAATTAATTCGATCAATCAATTGACCTAAATCAGTCTTTGCTTCGCCAGTCATAGGATCATTGCTGATTTCAGAAGCCAAAGTGACAAATGCTAAAATACCAGCTTTATCTAAAACAACTTTATATTTTGTTGTTACTTCTCCTTCAATTTTTTCTTCCCCTAAATCCGCTGTTTCACTAAACAAAGTTGCATCTTTAAATGCATCTTCAATTGCTTTTACTTGATCATCTGTTAATTCAGATTCTTCATCATCGTCCATACTCCCTTCTAATATCATCATTGCTTCTGGATCATTAGGAGCAATCACCCACGTATTTAAGATACCGGCTAAATCAAATGGTAATCCTAATTGCTCAGTCCCTGTTAACTCAGTAAGTTGAAAAAAGTTTGATTCATTTGTTCCCACATAATCACCTGCAACCTTAAACCCTTGTTCCCCTTCTGCAGAAATAAGAAAACTTCCCATTGATTCACCAAGCAATTGATCTTCACGAGTAAATTGCCCAGACAATTCTACGCTTACAGAATTAACACCAGGAGCAACTTGCTGCAAAGAAGAATTAGCATCTTCATCAAAAATAGAAGGATTTCCAGAGAAAGCAATTTTATAATTCGCAGATTGAATATCTACCATTGCACTTGGCATTTGCTTGATAACTGTTTCTGGGTTTTTCGGTTTACAACCAAACCCTGTAAGAGCAAGGGAGACGAAAAGTACAGCTCCTCCAAAAAATAAACGCTTATTCATAACATTGAGCATGGATCATGGTACATGGCGCATAATTCAATTCACAAACAGCGTTGTTAAAAATGAACCATGTCCCATGTCTCATATACCATGAGAAAAAGGTAAGAGTATATAATATCAAAAATAAATAACCTTGTACTCATTGACAAAACTACTATTTCTAGGTATTATTACGATTCTATGTCAAACAAACCTGTAACCAGAAATATGCAACTTTCTAAGCTCTTAGCAAAAGAGCCAGCTTTTCGTTTTAAACAAATCCAAAAGGCCCTTTTTCAACCACAAATTTCATCTTGGAAAGAAATCACAACTCTTCCAGCAAAATTACAAGAAGTATTAGAGAGCCAAGTCCCTTTTATCACAGTAAAAGAGAAGCTAATCCAAACAAATAAAAGAAAAGACACACATAAAGCAGCTTTGACTTTGGAAGATGGATCAGCTATTGAAACGGTTTTAATGAAAAACCCAAGAGATTATTGGACCATTTGTGTTTCATCACAAGTTGGATGTGCCATGCGCTGTGATTTTTGTGCAACTGGAAAAATGGGTTTTACAAGAAATTTAACAAAAGAAGAAATTGTCGACCAATATCGATTCTGGCAACAGTATTTGCAAAAGCACCCTGAATTAAATCAACGTATTTCCAATATTGTTTTTATGGGCATGGGTGAACCACTCGCCAATTATGACAATGTCAGAGATACAATGAATGAATGGCTCGAACAAACAGATATGGGACCAACAAGAATTACCGTTTCAACAGTTGGGCATATGGCATCTTTAGAAAAATTACTCGACGACAAACAATGGCCACATGTACGACTCGCTATTTCATTACATAGTGCTGATAAAAATACTCGAAAAGAAATTGTACCAACTTCACATGAAGGGTTTTTACCAAACCTAGCATTTTGGGCAAAAAGATATTTAGAAAAATTTGGCAACCAAAGACATCATTTAACTTTTGAATATGTCATGCTCGACCGAATTAATGATACCGATAAGCATGCTCGACTTCTTGCTGAATATGTTAATAAAATTGGAAAAGTTAAAGTCAATTTAATTCCCTACAATTTTACAGATTCAGAATACAAACGAAGTAAAGACGAACAAATCGCAGCTTTTAAAAACTATCTAGAATCAAAAGGGTTAACTGTTACATTACGCCGAACCATGGGTGACGACATTGACGCAGCTTGTGGTCAATTGATTCAACTTGGGAAAAAGTAAGTTAAGCCCCCCCCCTAACCCCCTCCTATCCTAGGAGGGGGAAGTACAACAGCATCTCTTACCTCCCTCCCTTTGCTAAGGGGAGGGTCGGGGTGGAGTATTTAAAAACTATGATCTTCATCCTCGTTTCACTACGATCACTTTATAATGTCGGTTCCATTTTTCGATCAGCCGACGCTCTTGGGGTAGAAAAAATTTATCTTACTGGCTTTACTGGAACGCCAAAACAAGCAAAAATTGGAAAAACCGCTCTAGGGGCAGAGGAATCTGTTCCATGGGAGTACGTAAAAAGCACAAGTGAAGTCATCAAACGACTAAAATCTGAAGGATACTCTATCGTCGGCTTAGAAAAAACGTCAACATCACTTAACGCATTTAAGTGGAATCCTAGCGAAAAAACTGCTATTCTATTAGGGAATGAGGAAAGAGGTTTATCTGACCGAATCATGAACCTTTGTGATGAGGTCGTACATCTTCCAATGGAAGGAATGAAAGAAAGCCTCAATGTTTCAGTAGCTGCTGGAGCTATCGGCTACCTCATCAAATCTAAGCTCACTAAATAAACTGTGACAATTCTCTACAGTCAAATGTCAGTGGTCAATTGTCAGTTGTACAATATGGATATACGTTTGAAAATCATTTCAATTATTAGCGTCATTTCCCTTGTTCTCTTGGCAGGAGCTTGGTACCTGGCGGTTTAATTATTAAACTAATAATACTATGGAGCCCAATTATCTCGCTGCATTTGCAGCAACAGTTCTAGAGTCTTTTAATAAAGTGTGGGTAGGTTTACTTAACTTACTTCCAAGTATGATTGCGGCATTATTCGTATTGGTCATTGGTTGGCTAGCTGCATCATGGCTGGGTAAACTCGTTACAAAAGTTGTCGAGTTTACAAAAGTAGATGATATTATCGATAAAGCAGGTTTAGACAAAAGTCTTGCTGATGCTGGAATCGAATTTAATTTAGCTAAATTGGTAGGGTGGCTAGTTAAATGGTTCATTATCGTGGTTGTTCTTATTGCTGTAGCCGAAATTTTAGGTCTAGACCAAATCACAAACTTCTTAGAAACAATTGCATTATATATTCCAAATATTATTATTGCTGTTGTTATCTTACTTGTTGGTTTAGTTGTAGGAAATTTTGTCGACAAAGTTGTTCATAAAGCGGTTCAAGCAAGTAGATTAAGTTCTGCGGCAGGAGCTTTATCAGCTATCGCAAAATGGGCAATTATTACATTTACTGTTCTAGCTGCATTAACACATCTTAAAATTGCACAAGAATTAATCCAAACATTATTCATGGGATTAGTCGGAATGCTTGCCTTAGCAGGTGGACTAGCCTTTGGACTTGGAGGAAAAGAAGCAGCTCGTGAATTGATTGATACAATCAAGCGCGATGTACAAAAATAGGTAGAGCAACGTATTTGCCAATAAAAAATCACCCCTGAATAAAGGGTGATTTTTTATTTGTCATTATAATGCTCCTAATGAAAACCCTAGATAACCAACCAAAACAATGAAAATAAAGATGGATAGATAAAATACCCCATTAGAATACAATTTATTTTTCACGGTTAAAGATTTTAATCTCACACTATTTAAGACGACTGAAATTGAACTAAAAGCCATCGCAGCACTAGCAATAACGGGAGATAGCAATAAACCAAGCCCAGGGTAAAGAACTCCTGCTGCCACGGGAATAGCGATAATATTATACCCAAAGGCCCAAAAGAGGTTTTGTTTAATCACCCCAAGTGTTAACTTGGATAATTCAATTGTTTCGATTACTTTATCTAATGTTCCGTTGACTAAGACAATATCTGCTGATTCAATCGCAACATCAGTCCCTGTTCCCATGGCAATTCCAATTGTTGCTTGTGCCAGTGCAGGTGCGTCATTAATACCATCACCAACCATCGCAATAACTTGATTTGGATATTGTTGTTGTAATTCTTTAATTTTATTTGCTTTATCCTGAGGAAGAACTTCAGCAATAACAGAATCAATACCTAATTGTTTCGCAATTGCTGTTGCTGTCACTTTATTATCTCCCGTTAACATAACAACTTGTATACCAAGCTCATGTAATCTTTTCACGGCAACTTCTGCTTCTGCTTTAATGACATCCGCTAATGCAAAGGTCGCAACATGCTTATTATTTATTGCCATAAAGACAACCGTTTTTCCTTCTACACTTAAATTAGCCGATTGCTTCATCAAAACAGAATTCTCGCGAATGGAGTTTTCTTTAAATAGTAACGCATTCCCAATCAATACAGTTTTATTATCAATTTTAGCAGAGACACCACGACCTTCTACAGCCTCAAAACCTTGTACGTCTAGTGACAATTTATTATGCAAGCTAAATTTTGCAATCGCATCTGACAACGGATGTTCCGACAAAGATTCAATTGCATGAGCAAAAGCTAAAACTTCATTTTCTTTTACCTCTTCCGCAAAAAACACATCTGTTACTTCTGGCTTACCTTTTGTGAGTGTTCCTGTTTTATCAAAGACAATGGTATGAATTTTATGAGCTTGCTCTAGACTTTCTGCATTTTTAACCAAAATCCCTTTACTTGCTGATTTACCAGTACCGACCATTACCGCCGTTGGAGTTGCCAAACCAAGAGCACATGGGCAAGCAATAATCAATATTGTTGCCGCGATATAGACGGCCAACTGTAATAACGAACCCTCACTTTGCGTAAACCCTAATTGTGGTGAAACAAAAAGCCAAAAAAGAAAACCACTAATCGCAATTGCAATAACGACAGGAACAAATACAGAAGAAATAGCATCAGCTCTTTTTTGAATAGGAGCCGTTGTCCCTTGAGCTTCTTCAACCATTTGAATAATTGTAGCAAGCATGGTTTCTTTACCAACTTTATCTGCGGTAAATTGAAAACTTCCTGTTTTATTAATGGTTGCACCAATAACTTTATCCCCAATCTTTTTATCTACAGGTAAAGACTCTCCCGTAACCATAGATTCATCTAAAGTGCTTGAACCTTTAATAATTGTTCCATCAACAGGGATTTTTTCACCAGGGCGAACCACAATGATATCTCCAGCCACTACTTCTTCAATTGAAATTCGTACCTCTTGATTATCACGTAAAACAACGGCATCTTTTGCTTGGAGTTCAAGTAATTTTTTGATGGCATCATTTGCCTGTCCTTTTGCTCGAGCTTCTAATAATCTTCCCAAGAGAATAAAAAAGACAATAAAGACGGCTGCTTCATAAAATACATCAACCTCAATTGAACCAAAAACCGAAGGAGCAAATGTAACAATCGCAGAAAACAACCATGCTGTTGTTGTTCCTAAGGCTATTAATGTATCCATATTTGCTGCCCCCGCCTTAAGAGCATTCCAAGTACTGGTATAAAATTGTTTTCCACCAATAAATAAAATTGGAGTAGTAATCAAAAACTGAATCAAAAAGAAAAGATTGATTGAATACGATGAATTACTCAAAGTGAACATACCCAATGGATTATGACTACCACTAAATACCCCCACTGAAATACCAATCATCCTTGCCATAAGTAAAACAAAAGGAATAGCACCTATTCCCACCCAAATAACAGTTCGTTTTAATTTTTGATAGTCTTTCTTTTTTAAAGCCGAGGCATGATCCATATGACCTCCATGCTTCATTTTTGAATGATCTTGTTCTTCAACAATGTCTGTAGCAATTAATTGGTAATTACCAGCTTTTTTTACCGCTTCTTTAATATCTTTTAATGAAACTTTTGTATGATCATATTCAAGATAGATCTTTTCACTTGCATAGTTCACAGTAACAGAATGAACACCGTCAATTCTACTTACCATTTTTTCAATCAGCTGTTTACATGAAGCACAATGCATTCCAATCACTGGATAAGTATCTTTTTTCATAAAATAAATAAGTTACGATGCCTTATATTCACCCATGGCATTAATAATGGTAAGAATTTTTTCTCTGTCTTCTTTTTTTGCTTCTTCCGTAAGTGAAAGTGTGCCCAAATTCTCTTCTTCTTGTACAAAACTTGCCACAAACTTTTTTAGCCCTGCATCTTCTAATTCTATTGAGATAAGTTTTTGACAAGCATCACAATGTATTCCTTGAATTGTTATTTTTTCCATACCTATTGAAACGTTATTGTTAAAGGTGGGACCATCCCCATAGAACACGTTATTTTATAGCTTCCTTTTGTGGGAGAACCTAAGTCAATTGCATTTAATCCAGGAACAAGAGAAACGAAACCAGAAATCAACCCTCGAGACGCAAGATAATTCCCGCAACCTAATACCCCTTTATTATCTACAAGCAATGTCGTTGGCGTATCAGCAGTAAAGACTGTTGGCCCATTCGCAAGATAATCAAATCCTTGTGCAATGATTTGTATTTCTTGTTTTTCTCCATTAATAACTTGCTCAGAAATAACAGCTACTTCTTTTTCGCTTGTAAAATCAATATCGCTTAAACTAGGTAATCCAAGTACATTTAATTGACCATTTACATTATAGAGCGCAAAGAAAAGGACAATAAGTCCAGCAATATGGGAAAATTTCGCAGTCATCTTTGGCTTTTTTGTTAATGTAAGTCCTGTAATACTAATCCCTAATAACATCGGTAACGTTCCAAGTGCAAAGAAAAACATAATCATCGCACCTTGGAAAAAACTCCCTGTTGTAAGCGCCACACCTTGAGCAATTAGTGTAAAACCACAAGGTAGAAAAAAGGTTAATACACCCGTAAGAAACGGGATATGTTTTCCAGAAAGAGTATTTTCATTCGCAGCGGCTCTTGTGATAAATTTTGGTAAACGAAAATGAATTTTTTGAGCCCACTGTACCCCCAACATTTGCAAAGCCAAAATAAACATGATCAAAGAAACACCAATGACTAGAGTTGCATAAACGGTAGCATTGTCTAAGGAAACAACTTCTCCTAATAACCCTAAAAGCCCACCTAAAAGAAAAAAGGAAATTAATCTTCCAAAATGGAAAAGAATATGTGGAACTTTTCTTGCCGCTTGGTTTTCATGACCGAGATATAATTCATTCCAACGCTTAATAAGTGAAAGTAATATCCCCCCAATAAGAGCAGCGCAACTAGAAACCCCAGCAACAAGACCAAGAAGAAAAAAGCCAATAAGTGAAGAAGATCCATCTATTGAGATAAACCTTCCAAATTGCATTTTCTCTAAAATAAAAAAGAGCAATAAAAAGGAAAGAAAAACTACCAATGTTTTTACGAATGTACTTACTTTTTGTTTATTCAATACAAGCTCACCAGATGTATACGAAAATAAGGGTGCCTTGTCATTAGGAAATGGAGTTTTTGAAAACTCATACCCATCTTCTTTGAAAAGTTCATTCAACTCATCTAAATCTATATACTCCCCTCGTTCAACATATACTTTGGCACTATTATCACTAATCGAAACATCGGCGGTAACGACTTGTGGCTTTTTTAATAAACGTTTTTCAATCAAAATTTCGCAAGAGGAACAATGCATCCCTTTTACATAGAGAATTGTTTCCTTGGGTTTTCGCTTCTCATTATTAATTTCAGACATACTCTAATTACTCTTTCTTGTTAATTGATAAATTTTCATTAATTCGTCAACCGCTTTTTTTGTTTTCCCTTCTATCATTTGGCGTTTCACACAAGAATTCAAATGACCTTCAAGCAATTTTGCATCCACTTGTTTTAACGCATTTTGCGCAGCCAGTGACTGCGTTAATACATCGGGGCAATAATTATCACTTTCCACAGCATCAATAAGTCCTTGAATTTGACCTTTGATAATTTTTAAACGATGTAAGGCACTTTTTTTCGTTTCAGCGAGCATAGTGTTTTAAATGAATACTTAATGAAATCCATACTATTTTAATACCCTAGGGGGGTATTACAAGAATATCCCATCTTTCTTTCAATGTCTAGTAAAAAACTCTCTTCTTTTTTAAAAAGTGCAATTTATATCCACATTTCATTGTCTCTCCCCCTACCAAGTGGGCCCTGACTGTCGGCAAGTAGGGATGTCTGACAGACAAAGGGGGTATAACCATTTACAAATAAAAAAGCCTCTCCATTTGGAGGGCTTTTTCTTAATTTATTTCGAACCAGACAATATTCCAGGTTATCTGTAAAGTTCCGTACTCCGCTAAGCTTTGATAAAATACTTAGGCTTAACCTTGCAATTCATTGTCCTTAAAAATTCGACTTCCTACTGTTTTCACTTGCCCCTGGTATTTACCTCGGTAAGGATGCTCTGCCTTTTTATCCATTTTACAAAAGACTAATTGGCAAACGCGTCGTCCAGCTTCTAAGCGAATAGGAAGTGAATTTGCATTGTAAAGTTCTAAGGTAATTCGTCCTTCAAAACCAGCATCTACCCAACCAGCATTTTCGATGAAGAGACCAAGACGACCAATAGAGCTTCGGCCTTCTACGAAAGCGGTTACATCATCTGGAAGTTTAATATATTCCATAGTGGTAGCAAGTAGAAAGGAACGTGGTGGAATGGTAATAGAATCTGCTTCAAATTCTCTATACGTAATTTCAGAATCAAGCGAGATAATTTCCATCCCCTTATCTTCTACATCTAAAAAGTTGGTTCCGAGCCGACAGTCAATTGAACTACATTGGATAGAGTCAGGCACAAGAGGTTCGCAAACCAATTCTCCTTTTGCCATCATTTCTTTAAGCGTTCCATCAGATAAAATCATATGATCTAGCAGGTTTAATACAATAGGTACTAGGATAGTACCGAAAAAGATTTAATTCAGCAAATAATTTTTTCCTTATGAAACAATATTTAGACCTTTTGCAACATATTACTGATCATGGAGTTCAAAAAGATGACCGTACTAATACCGGAACAAAAAGTATCTTCGGTTATCAAATGCGATTTGACCTAGCAAATGGCTTTCCACTTGTAACAACAAAAAAAACTTACCTAAAAGCAATCATTCATGAATTATTATGGTTCTTACAAGGAGCTACAAATATTCAATACCTTGTAAAAAACAATGTTCGTATTTGGAATGAATGGTCTTACCAAATTTATTTAGAAGAAAATAACTTAGAAGAAAAATACCCTCGGTATTCAGAAGAATGGACAGCTCACTTAGCTGAATTTGTCGAAAATATTAAAACCGATGATGAATTTGCAAAAAAATGGGGTGAACTTGGTCCTATTTATGGAAAACAATGGACACGATGGGAAGGACCAAATGGTGTAGAGATCAATCAAATCCAAAACTGCATCGATATGATTAAAAACAAACCAACTTCACGAAGAATTATGGTAAGTGGTTGGAATGTTGGTGAAATTCAAGAGCTTATCAAAAGTGATCATCATGCCCCCCCACCATGTCATAGTCTTTTCCAATTTATGGTCATTAATGGAAAACTTTCTTGCCAACTTTACCAAAGAAGTGCCGATGTTTTCTTAGGTGTTCCTTTTAATATTGCTTCATACGCATTACTCACAATGATGATGGCTCAAGTAACAGGACTAGAACCAGGAGAATTTGTACATACTTTTGGAGATGTTCATATTTACAATAATCATGTTGACCAGGTAAAAGAACAACTTTCTCGAGAACCAAGACCATTGCCAACTATGAAATTAAACCCTGAGGTAAAAGATATTTTTGCTTTCAAATACGAAGACTTTACCTTAGAAGGATACGACCCTCATCCACCTATTAAAGCGCCTATCGCTGTATAACTTATGACTAGACCCACTGTTATTCTTGTCATGGCCATGTCTGCCGACGGTTTCATTACCAAACATCAAGGCGGACTTGTCGACTGGACAAGCAAAGAAGATAAAAAACATTTTCGAACCATTACCAAAGAAGTCGGCGCTGTTATTTATGGAAAAAAAACATTCGACACTTTTCCTGGCCCATTACCCGACAGATTAAACCTTATCATGACGAGAACCCCAGAAGGATTAGAGCAAGAAGAAGGTATTTTAGAGTTTACCAATGCCGAGCCTTTAGCCATTCTAAAAGATTTAGCCAAACGAGAATTTGAACAAGTTGTTTTAGGTGGTGGTTCTCAAATTAATAAACTCTTTTTAGAACAAAACTTAGTAGATGAAATCTATCTAACGATTGAGCCTAAATTATTTGGCTCAGGTCACCCACTTTTGTCTGAAGCTATAATTGATTTAGATTTAGAATTAATTCATCTTACAAATTTAACGGCTGATAGCATTCTTCTTCACTACAAAGTAAAAAAATAACATGGAAAAACCATTCTCACTATACGTTGCTGGACCACTTACCCATCTCAAAGACCCTGAGATTAAAAATTTGTATATCAAAATTGGGATGATGGCAACTGAGCTTGGAATAAACGCTATTGTTCCTCATGTAGATATTGAACAAAATGCAGATATGGTAACTCCACAATTTATTTACCATGCAGACAGCAAGGCGGTAAGAGAAGCTGATATGATGGTAGCCTATGTGGGAGAAACATCATTGGGAGTGGGGATGGAATTAGAAGTTGCCAATCAAAATAATACGCTCTTCGTTTTAATCAGTGAAAAAGGGACCCATATTTCTCGTATGGTCTTGGGAAGTCCAAACCTGATTAAACATATTGAATTTGATTCCCCTCAACATGCTTTAGATCAATTAAAAGAAGTCTTTACCATGTGTCTTAATTCATTACGTAAATAAATACATGGTATATGGGCCATCGGACACGTAGTATTTAACAATATTGTCCCATGCACCATATACCATGCCTCATATCCATATGAATAAAATCGCCTATATCGCAGGAGCTATTACGCATCTTGCTGACGAAGAATATCTAAATTGGTATGAAGCTATTGGAAAAGCTTTGGAAGAGCATGGGTATGAAGCCTTCATTCCTCATCGTGATATTCATGTTCCTAAACATGCTGATCCACAAGAGATCCATCCTAGAAACCATGAAGCCGCTAAACAAGCGGATATTATCATCGCTTATGTGGGTCGCCCATCACTCGGTGTAGGGATGACACTTGAACTCGCATTCAACGAAGGAATTCGAACTATTTTACTCTCTGAACAAGATGCTACGATTTCCGAAATGGTTCTCTCTTTACCAAATGTCATTGAACATATTCGATTTAATAATAAAGACGTTGCTATAGATGAATTAGTAGAATTTGTCGCCCAGCTTTAACCTCAGATTTATGAGAACGCATGAAGAAATGATCAAAGAATTTGACCAAAATCTTGCTCCCTATGCAATAAAAAATGCAGGAGAACATGGACGAGTTTACCTAGAACAACACCATAGCGCCAAGCTTCCTTTTCAAAGAGATCGTGATCGCATTATTCATTGCAAAGCTTTTCGTCGTTTAAAACATAAAACACAAGTACTGGTTAGCCCAAAAGATGACCATGTTCGAGATAGACTAACCCATAGTATTGAAGGCGCTCAAATTGTGCGTGGGCTTTGTCGGTCTTTACGCTTGAATGAAGACCTGGCAGAAGCGGCTATTTTAGCTCATGATCTTGGCCACCCACCATTTGGACATGAAGGAGAATATGCTTTACACGAAATGATGCAAGAATTTAATTTAGCATTTGATCATAATGAACATAGTTATAGAATAGTAACTGAATTAGAACAAAGTTATCCAGATTTCCCTGGACTAAATTTAACCCAAGAAACTCGCGCCGCTATTCAAAAACATCATGTCCCTTGGGAAATGAAATCTGCGACAACGCCACATCAAGCAAGCCTAGAAGCACAACTTGTAAACCTTGCTGACGAAATCGCTTATTACTCACATGATATTGACGATGGATTACGTTCAACTATTTTAAAAATTGATGATCTCTTGCAATTAGAAATAGGGCAACTTGCTTTAGAAGTTATTCGTAATCGATACACAAAATTAGAAAAAGATTCTCCATTTTTTCAAGCACAATTAGTGCGATCTGTTTTACATTTACTTTCGAAAGATATTACAGAAAACACCTCTTCTCGCATTACAGCTCTAAATATACAAACCGTAGATGATATTTACACTTTAGATAAACCAGTTGCGAACTATAGCCCTGCCATTGAAGAGGCCACATTAGAACTAAGAAAATACCTCTATAAAAACTTCTACCACTCTCAAGAAGTAAGTAAGTTCACACATGAAGGCAAACAACTATTAAAAGAACTCTTTGCTCGTCTCTATGAAGAACCAAGACACTTACCAGAAGATCAACAAAAATTAATTGACAATACTGTGTCAAAAGCTATTGTGATAAAAGACTATATCGCAGGAATGACCGACAACTTCGCAATAGACTTAGTTAAGTCCTTAAGAAACAAGCTCATCTAGGAGAGTGTGATGCGAATTTACGAATGCATTCGAATCTGCAAATAGGCTACGAATTAATCGCTAACCAATTTGAAGAATATTCGTAGATTAGTATAAATTCGTATATTCGCATCATACCACCGTGATAAACACCCTTAACTTGTTAACGCTCAATTCTATGGCTGGAAAATTAATTGTAATCGACGGAACTGATGGAAGTGGAAAAACCACTCAATTTAATATGCTTTTAGATCGATTACATGAAGAAAATATCGACACGCAAACAAAAGACTTCCCTCAATACGGCAAAAAATCAGCCGGCCCTGTGGAAGAATACTTAAATGGAGCATACGGCGACTCTCAATCTGTTGGACCATACCGAGGCTCTATCCTTTTTGCCGTTGACCGATACGATGCAAGTTTTGAAATGAAAAAATGGTTAAGCGAAGATAAATTTGTTCTCTGTAATCGGTATGTCACTGCCAATATGATGCATCAAGGAGGAAAGATTAAAGACGCAAAAGAACGAACGAACTATTTTGAATGGTTAAAAAATTTGGAATACAATGTTTTTGAAATCCCTGAACCAGATATTAATCTTTTCTTACATGTTCCCCCAGCTATCGCGACGAAACTTGTAGAAAAAAAAGGGCATCGAGATTATATCGGCGGTGAAGGCAAAGATATGCACGAAGCAGACATGGAACATCAAAAAGATACAGAAAAAACGTTACTAGAACTTGCTGAAACCATGCCTAATACCTTTTTAATTAAATGTGCACCAGAAGGAGAAATGTTAAGCCCGGAAGAAATTCATGCATTGATTTGGGAAGTTGTTGCAAAAGAAATTGGTAAGCCAATAAGCAGCCCATCAAAAGCCAAAGCAAAAGGCAAACTTGTTTTTTAACAAAAAAGATATTTTTCGAGCCCCTACTCCATGAGAGAAGTAGGGGCTCGTTTTGTTACTGCCGAAGCAGAAACTCAACCACGCATAGCGACGACGAAGCCGTTAGCATGATAAAAAAGTTGTCAGCAGGGGTAAGATGCCCTGCAAATGGTCCGCTGCGAATTGTCCATTGCTTGGTTTTCAACTCTACAATGGAGCAGAGGATACCAGAGACAAGTAAGAGAGGCCAAAGCTTCATCTTATAGCAAAGCGCTGCTACGAGAAAAGCTGTTCCAGCACAGGTGAACGTTCCTTCAACCGACTTTCGGGAGTTACGCCACCTCGTTTTCACCTTGCTCGCTTGTCCAACAAAAGCAGCGGCTGGATCGCACCATGCTGTGACGAGCAAAGCAACGGTCACGACAAATTGTGGAAAGAGGGTCACACAAATAGCGCATCCCACGAGAAAATCCACCATAGTGGTTCGACCACCAGCAGTTTCATGTTCTCGCTCCAGACTCCTCACCAATGGAATCGTTACTCGTTTTCTGAGCCACTCATACCCAAAAGAGAGTAAGAGTGCCGACCAGATGATGAGGACCTTTACCTCCCAGCTTTCCAAATACCAGTTTAGGGCAGCGACCCCGCTTATCGATCCGGCATGCCAGATCTTACGCAAAATCTCTACTTCCTGGCAGAAATCAAAAAAGCGAGTGCGGGACTTCCCCAGCAGTCGCAAGACAAACTCGGGCATGAACACACTCCTTTCGTGGTATAACTCTATCAAATTCTCCTTTTATTGGAAATATTGAAATCATACCTATTTTCTGGTAGAGTTACACCACTTTAACCTCTTTACAGGGCCTCTTTTTTTAACAAAAAAAGCCCGTTTTCTAGCATTATGTCTGCATACGAAGCTATTATCGGACTAGAAGTCCATGTACAGCTAAAAACTAAATCAAAAATGTTTGCCCCGGTAGATAATCGAGCAGACGAATTACCACCAAATACGGCTATTAGCCCCTATTGTTTAGCACACCCAGGAACATTGCCAGTCGCTAACCAACAAGCTATTGAATGGTCTGCCATGACCGCAATGGCGCTAAATTGTGAAATCCCAGAAGTTTCAAAATTTGACCGAAAACATTACTTTTACCCTGATCTTCCAAAAGGATACCAAATTTCACAATTCGACCAACCAATTGGAATCAATGGAAAACTCAAAGTAACTTTAGAAGACGGAATACAATCTGAAATCCGCGTAAACCGATTGCATTTAGAAGAAGATGCAGCCAAATTAACGCATTCTGACCAAGGAAGTTTTGTCGACTTTAATCGTGCAGGAACACCATTAATGGAAATTGTAAGTGAAGCAGATATTCGAAATGCAGACGAAGCTAAAGCTTACTTGCAAGAAATCCGAGCGATTGTTCGATACCTTAATGTATCAGACGCCGATATGGAAAAAGGAAATATGCGTTGTGATGTAAATATTTCTTTACGACCAATCGGTGAATCGCAACTATATACAAAAACAGAAATCAAAAACGTAAACTCTTTCCGTGCTGTAGAACGCTCTATTAAATACGAAATCGCTCGTCAAACCGAACTTTGGGATGAAGGAAACCCACCAGATATTACAACAACACGTGGATGGAATGACACATTACAAAAAACGGAAGAACAACGAGAAAAAGAAGATTCAGCAGACTATCGATATTTCCCAGAACCAGATTTACCCCCTATTCGATTTGGCTATAATTTAGATGAAGATGCCAAATCAAAAGGTGTAATCGATTTACGCTTGCTTGAAGCAGAATTACCAGAACTTCCAGCAAAAAAACGAGATCGTTTTATGGAAGAATATGGTTTAACTCCTACGGAAGTAAGTGCTTTTGTATACGACGTTGATTTAGCTGGATATTTAGAAAATGTTATTTCTGAATTACAAAATTGGTGTAAAGATGCCAATATCGACTGGGAAAAAGACAAAAGTAAGTTGATTAAATCAGCAAGTGGATGGATGACAAGTAAATTAATGAAAATTTTACTTGACGAAGACCTGCCTGCCGGACAGGCAGGAAAGAATATCACAGACACTAAAGCAGACCCAGAAAACTTAGCAGAGTTGATTGTGATGCTTCATAAAGGAGAAATTAATTCTTCTATTGGTCAAAAAGTTCTTCAAATCATGCATGAAACAGGTGGAGACCCTAGCAATATCGTAGAAACAAAAGGTTGGGGGCAAGTAAATGATGAAGGAGCATTAGAAGAAGCCGCTAAAAAAGCGATTGAAGACAATCCAAAAGTTGCTGAAGACTATAGAAATGGAACAGAAAACGCTATTCAATTCCTTTTAGGACAAGTGATGAAAAATACTCAAGGAAAAGCGAATCCTCAGGCTGCGATTGAAACCTTGAAGAAGTTGCTTTCATAAATGACCTCTCTGTCTCTAGTCGCTACCGCTCCGCGAGACATCCCTGCCTGCCGGCAGGCTGGTCTCCTTACGGGCGTTGCCCTATGAGAGAAATACATCATATAAATTTTACGTTTTTACACTTTACACTTTTACACCTATGTCTGAAGAAGAAACAAAACAACCCTTTGCACAAACAATGAACGATCGAATTGCGGATACAACAATTCAAGATCAAATCGATAATGACTATAAAACAGCCTTTAAAGCAAAAGAAGAAAAGAAATATAAGGCTTTACGACATGTTTTAGCCAAGCTTAAACAAGTAACTATTGATACTCGAAAAGAACTAAATGACGAAGATATTATTAAAATCTTAAAGTCAGAAGTGAAAAGCCGAAAAGATGCTTTAGAGCAATTTAAAGCAGGAAAACGTGATGACCTAATTGAACAAACTGAATACGAAATCTCTGAAATTGAAAACTATCTTCCCGCTCAAATGTCAGATGAAGATTTAGAAAAAGCTGTTAAAGAAGCTTTAGCAGAATCAGGAGCAACAAGCCCTGCAGATATGGGCAAAGCTATGGGTGCTGCGATGAAAAAAGTTGGAAGTGATGCTGATGGAGGAAGAGTGAAGGAGATGGTGAGTAGATTACTTAAATAAAACTTAAAATCTGAAAAGCTAAAAAACTGAAAACGCCCCACTATTTATTTTTCATCTGATAAATTATGAGTGGGCGGAAATATCAACAATTAGAAAACCGAACAACGGAATTTGCAAGAAATGTTGTTCGGTTTTCATATACTTTAAAAAATGACTTTTTGATCAAACCAATACTGCTACAAATAGTTCGATCATCATCGTCAATTGGAGCAAACTATCATGAAATGAATGAATCTAGAACAATTAAAGAAAAAATACATATACTCTCCATCATCAAACGTGAGATAAATGAAACAGTTCACTGGCTCTCTATTCTAGAAGTAGCAGAAAATGTTAATAAAACAAGACTCACCTCCTTAAAAGCTGAATGCAAAGAACTAAAAAATATTTTTGTCACAATCCTATTTGCACTAAAACGAAAATAACAATTTTTTTAGCTTTTTAGTTTTTCAGATTTTTAGCTTTTATGATGTAAAAATTCTTTTGTAAGTTTTTGAGCTTCACCAAGCTCACACCACCTCACATCCCCATGTTTTCTCCACCAAGTAAGTTGTCTTTTGGCATAGTGACGCGTTACCTTTTTGCTTTCTTCCAAGGCTTGCTCTAAAGACCATTCACCTTGTAAATATTTCCCTATTTGCTGGTATGCATGCCCTGTCATGGCAACAACATCATATCCATATTTTTCTCCCACAGCTTTTACTTCTTCGACTAATCCGAGTTCTACCATTTTATCTACACGTTGGTTAATACGATCATAAACTTCTTCTCGATCAATTGTTGGCGCTAAGTAAAGTGGTTGATATTTAGGATCTAGCTTATTTAAAGATTTATTCATTCTCCCTTGAACAGCAATTTCAATAGCTCTAATCATTCTTCGTCTATTGGTTAAATCAATTTTTTTTGTTGACTTACTATCTACTGCATCTAAATACCGAATAAGCTCTACATCACTTAATCGATCTAATTCATTTCGTAATTCTTTATCTGGTTCCACTTCTGGAATTTGCCAATTTTCTAAAATAGCTGATGTGTACAGAGATGTCCCGCCAACTAAAATTGGTGTTTTCCCTCTTTGGATAATATCTTCAATAATTCCAAAAGCAAGTGTTTGAAAATGCGCTAAAGTTAAAACGTCAGCAGGAGAAACAACACTCATCATATAATGAGGAATTCCATCTACTTCATAAACTGACTCCACCGCTTCTTGTAAAGATAATGGAGAACTCATTTGCTCTAACTTATCTTCGTATTCATCAAAAACCCAATGCTTAACATCATTGCGCTCAGTGTGAACAAGTTTACCTGGTTCTTTATTTGTCCCAATATCCATTTCTTTATAAATTTGTCGAGAATCTGCCGAGATTACTTCCCCATTAAATTTTTTTGCCAAATCTAAAGCCATATCAGATTTCCCTGAAGCTGTTGTTCCGACGACAGCAATGATTTTGGGTAAAGACATAAATGGGATATGGGTTATGAGTGATGAGTTACAGGTTTCAAGTTGAAGGTTAAAAGTTCGGGGTATTCATACATTAGTAAATTGGCATCATATCAAACGAAATCACAGGAATAAGAACTAAACAAGCTCCCCTTTCATTCCAAATGATTTAACTTCGATAATGCTCACATCAACAAATTGCCCGGTATAATCTCGAGCAGAATCGAAATGAACATTTTTCCAAAGGTCCGTTTTTCCTTTATTCGTCTTGATCCCATCTTTCCCTTCTTTGATTTCATCAACAAGAACACGAACCGATTTTCCTACATAGGGCATATTCTTTTCCAAAGCAGTTTCTTTCAAAATTTCATTAACGGCTTCTTCTCGTCTTTTCTTTTCATCCCATGGAATCGTATCTTCATATTTTCGTTCAGCTACTGTTCCAGGCCTAGGAGAGTATTTGTTTAAATAGGCCATATCGTACCGAACTTCTGACATTAAATTTAGCGTTTCTTGAAATTCTTCTTCTGTTTCTCCACAAAACCCAACAATAATATCGGTAGATAATGCAATAGGGTTTAATAATTCTCGAATTTTAGCTACACGTTCTTTATAATGCTCGACCGTATAATGTCGATTCATCTTTTTGATGATAGCATTTGAACCAGCTTGAACAGGAAGATTAATCCAATTTACAATTTTTTCATTCTTCGCCATGGTTTCAATCAATTTATCTGACATATCATAAGGATGGCTTGTCACATAACGAATCCAAAAATCACCTGGGATATCTGCCACCATTTGCAAAAGATCAGAAAAATCGATTGATTGTTGTGGCGCTTCTCCAGCTTCCTCAGCTTTTCTATTCATGACAAGTAATCCACGTTTTTCTTGCTCAATATCGATCTTTCCTAAATAGCTATTTACGTTTTGGCCAAGTAAAGTGATTTCTTTATATCCTTGCTCCACTAACTTTTTACATTCATTCACAATATCTTGTGCTGGGCGAGAAATTTCTCTTCCTCGAGTATAGGGAACAGCGCAATAGGTACAAAATTTATCGCAACCAGTCATGATTGGAATAAAGGCCTTGAATTCTGAATTATGTTTTGGCGCTACAGCAAAATAATGTTCTAAATCTAAAGCAGCTCCTTCACCCAATACTTCTGGAATTTTTGGAATATCTTCTAAGTCGACAATATGGTCAAATTCTTTTCCAAGTCTTTCTCGATCATGTTTTAAAATACATCCAGTTAAAATTGTTGTTAACTCTCCTTTTTCTTGCCTTGGCCGCCAATGACGCAACATTCCATAAATTCTATCCATAGATGTTTGTCTAATTGCACAAGAATTCACAACCAATACCGAAGCATCTTTTTCGTCTATAGCTTCTGAATACCCAATCGATTGAAAAACCGAAGAAACCCGTTCGGAATCTGAACGGTTTTGCTGACAACCAAGTGTAAGAATATGATATTTTTTCGACATAAAAAACACTTTCTTTGAAGTACTACAATACAAGAAAACAGGCCTAATTGTCAATGAGGTTTTGACAACTTAACACCCCCTAACCCCCTCCATTCTATAGAGGGGGAAGAAAATGTGTCTAGTATTACCTTCCCCTTCTAAGGTAGGAGGGGGACTGAGGGGTGGTAAATCACAGCGTATCTTCAATCGTAAATGGAACAATAGTCATTGCGAAGAGAAATATCGCTAAAGTCATAAATACATGGCCTAAACCGAATCCTAGTGCCAAAATAAGGGATGCCAATACCGGACTAATCATATAAGCAATTGACCGAGTATTTCTAAACAGATTAATCAAATCTAAGTCTGTTTCATCCACTTTTTTATAAAAGTAGACATCACGCATAATTTCTACAAAAGCAGCACCAATTCTTGAACAAAATAAAACTAACATCATTCCCCAAAATGATGAGGCATATAATAACGCTAAAACTGAAATCCCAATAATGGCAAACCCTAAAGTAAGCATTTCTGTTTCCCCAAAATATCTATCAGCAAGCCATCCAGCTGGATATTCAATCAAAACAAAAGGCACAAGCATAACGGTAAAGAGTGAACCGATTTGCTCCCAAGAAAAACCAGATTCTAATAAGTAAATAGGCGTATAAATAACCATCCATGAATAAAATAAATACAAAGCAAAGGCAATAAAATAAATTCCACGTAAATCTTTATCTTGATGTACTTTTTTTATTGTTGCTAATAATTTAGCATGCGGTTTGAATGTAGTGTGTTTTTCGTTTTTATAAGCAAAAAAGATCATTAACCATACAGGTATCAAGATAATCCCCGAAACAAAATACGCCGCTGAAAACCCGTACATTCCAGATAAAATTCCAGATAAAAATGGCCCCAGTAAAAAACCTAAATTTGCCGTAGTCCAAAACATCCCTCGAATTCTTCCTTCATTTTTTTGATTAGAAAGCTCTTCAAGAAAAATATCGTAGTTAATCACAACAACATTATATCCAACAACCAGCGCTACAAAAGCGATCAGCGAAACAATTGGATAAGGATTCCAACCTAAAACAAGAAGAGAAACAATTTCAATGGCAAAAATGGTTAAAACAACTCGATAATTTGTAAATCGTCGAATAATTTTGGCATAATTTTGAATAACCAAAAAAGTAATCGCATATCCAACCGTGAACATAAGCCCAACCCATTTTTCTGGTAAGATTGTTTCTAAAAAAGAAGAATTGATATACGAAATTAAAGCAGTAGAAAGATTTGCAAGCAACCCACTTGTCAAAAGAACTTGCATTAAACTTCTTTGTTGTTTTTCTGTTGTAATATTAATATCTGACATATAAGTTATTGTAGCATAGGAAATAAAATAGGTTAGACACATCCCCCTCCACCAGACCTCCTCCCCTTCGCAGAGAGAGTGGGGAAAACGTTATGAGCAAAATTCTCCTCCCCTTGTCTTTCGACCCCGAGCTCAAGACC
>CAYGRO010000002.1:0-149601 GCA_964352335.1 uncultured Gammaproteobacteria bacterium
TCGCCCCTCGGGTCTTGAGCTCGGGGTCGAAAGACGGGGTGAGGGAGTATGAGTTTATGGGTGAAATTTTTACCAAATCTGAATACAAGAAACTTAGGCGGGAATTGAGAAGTAAGTCCACTCAAGCTGAAGATTTATTATGGAAGCATTTACGGAGAAAACAGCTAAATGGTTTCAAATTTAGGAGGCAACACAGTATAGGAAGATACATTGTTGATTTTTATTGTAAAAAGTTGGGCTTAGTAATTGAATTGGATGGTTCTCATCACATGAATGCAGAACAAGTTGAGTATGATCATATTCGTACTCGATATTTTGAAGGGTTAGGTATACATGAGATACGTTTTGAAAACTCTAAAGTGATTACTGATATAGATAAAGTTCTAGATCAGATTATGATGAGCACTAATAAAATTCTTTGACTAAACGCTTTCCCTCCTCTCCCGGCGACGGGGAGGAGGTCTGGTGGAGGGGGCAAATCTAAAACCGACTCGACGCATTTGCGGAGTCGGCTTTTTCATGAGCGAAGAGTTTCCTCCTCAAGCCCATGGTGCTACTCAGGCTTCTTGCCATCCCAGTTGAGCTGGTAGAACCGGAGAGTGATCAAGATCGCAATGAATGCCGTTATGATCGCGATGAACCCGGTGAAGTTGAGTAGAGGGTGGGGTTGCTTGCAAAGAACGTATCCACTTATGGCTAAAAGCCCAGAGTGGGTAAGGGTGAATGTGAGGTGTAACCTGTCATACCCTCTGCTTCGGTCAATCGGCTTTTCTCGAGCAATCCGTAGATGGCTTATGAGGTACCGAATGAAGAAGTAGGGGATGCCTGCAAACAATAAGCACGCAAAGTGCTCTTTATACCCCTTGATCAGGAGTAGTGCCGATACGGATGACACCGCGAGCAGGATATATGAGCCAATCCATCGGTCGGAGAGGCGCTCATACTCCTCCTTGTTCCAATTGTTTGTTGGGTTCGTCTGACCAGTATTCGAGTCATTCATTTATCTCCATGCCTTTCTTTTGCGATATAGGCAGGGTGAATCCCTGAATAGAAACTAAATCAGATAATTGCGTAATTGTCAATGTGTAATTACCAATTTTAACCTTGACAAGAAAGAAAGTCATTCATATACTGGTATTAGCACTCGAAAGGTAAGACTGCTAAATGACAACTAACCACTAACGGTTAACAACTGACATATAGAGATAATGTCAGTTGTCAGTAGTAAGCTGTTAGTTGTAAATATATGACTGACCGACAATCACAATTTCTCTGCCAAATTATTGAAAGTTACAATCGCACTGCCGAACCTGTAGCTTCTGGTTTATTGGCTGAAAAATCAAATGTCAGCTCGGCAACAATTCGTAATGAAATGGCGATGTTAGAAGAGCATGGATATATTATCCAGCCACATACATCTGCTGGACGTATTCCTACGATAAAGGGATATGAATTTTACTTAGCAAATTTCTTACAACCAAAAAAACCTACAGCACAACAAGTGAAAAAGCTTCAAGAGGCAAAAGAGAGAGAGCCATATACAAAAGCACTTGCCAAGGAATTAGCTGAACTAGTTGGTCAAACTGTCTTTATTGCTTTTGCAGAAAATGATTTTTACTATACAGGTATTTCACATCTTTTTTCTCAACCAGAATTTCATCAACCAGAAGCAGTTGTTAATATTTCATCTGTTTTAGATGCATTAGACCAAACCCTTGTTGAATTGTATGAAACGGCAAATCACGATATTCAAATTCTCCTTGGTAAACAAAATCCATTCTCAGTTAATTGTGGTTTAATCTTGAGTAAAGCAAGTCTTGGTAAACAAGAAGACGCTGTTATTGGGATTTTAGGACCAACAAGAATGAATTATAACCAAACAATCGGTTTGCTTAATTATTCAAAAGAACTTCTTAATTCATAAGATGTAATATGTTAAATACAACTTTTTTAAAAAAACTAGGAAAAGAATATGCAACCCATAGAACAATGCGTCATAAATTGATTCAAGTTTCTAATAGTGCTATTCGAGAAGCAAAACAAGCAATCTTTTCTCTTCATCGAGCAGATAAGAAAAAAGCACAAACGCAATTACAAGCTGTAAAGAAAATCTTTGTAGATTTACAAAAAGGATTGTTAAAAAAGCATCCTGAGCTCAAATTACAAGGAGCCTATTTAGCTGCATTAGAGGAATATGTAGAAGCTGAGTTATTTTATCAAGCTTTAACAGCAGGTAAGATCGGAGAAATCAAAGGAATTGAAATTGGTGCCGACCAATATTTGGGTGGATTAGCAGATATGACAGGAGAATTAACTCGACAAGCGGTCTTAAGAGCGACTGAACAAGATTATGATACAGTAGAAAAATACTTCCAAATCACTCAAGAAATCGTAGGTTCGATGATTCAATTTGACCTTGTCGGTCAATTGCGTCAAAAATATGATGATACTAAACGAAACTTAAAACGACTCGAAGGGATTCGCTATGATATCTCTTTAAGAGCAGAATAATATGGACAAGAAAACAAATGACAACGAACCAATGACAACTGACGAACAAGAATTAGGGGGCAGTGAACAAGGGTCAGAAAATCAAAATGAAGAAACAGTCGTAAAAGCAGCAAATCTTGATTATAAAGATGCTTATCTGCGAGCTACTGCAGATTATCAGAATCTAAAAAAGGAAGTAGCTCAAATGCAAGCTCAATACGTAAAATTTGCAAATGAAAAAATGCTCGGTGATCTATTACCTGTAATCGAACACTTCCATCAAGGGTTAAAGTATGTACCAAAAGAGCTACAAACAGAAAACTGGATGGTAGGGTTTCATCAAATCCAAAAACAGTTAAACGACTTCATGGATAAAAATGGATTAGAACGAATAGAAACAGTAGGGAAACAATTTGATGCAAGTGTTCATGAGGCAATGACAAGTCGATCAGAAGAAGGGAAAGAAAGTGGTGAGGTTTTAGAAGAAGTCATGGGGGGGTATAAGTTAAATGACAAAGTTATTCAAGCAGCACGAGTCATCGTTGCTGAATAAAAAATAAAACTCTTAATCTTGTCACCTTGAGCCTACCGAAAGGTCTTCTAATAAAGTTGTAAGATCTCTCCACAAGGTCGAGATGACAATATAAACTATATGAATATTTCAAAATGGTCACCAATGAATAATTCATGGGATGACTTCGATAAAATGATCGATCAAATGATGCCTGCACGCATGGTGCGAGATATGAGAGGGTTTATGCCAGCTGTAGATGTTTACCAAGATAAAACGAATGTCATTGTAGAAATGCCAGTAACGCATATTGATCCAGAAAAAGTTACTATTTCAATCAAAGACGGTGTTCTACATGTAAAAGGATCAACAGAAAAGAAAACTGAGGTAGACGATAAAAACTATTACAGACGAGAAATCAGCACAGGAAGTTTTTATCGAGCTATTCCATTACCAGCAGATGTTATTGCCGAAAAAACATCTGCGATACATGAAGAAGGTGTTCTGAAAATTTCTATGCCAAAGACAAAAGAAAAAAAGGTAAAAGAAATTAAAATCCAGGTTAAAAAAGGAAAAAAGAAGAAATAAAATAGCGAACTACTGACAACTAACAATTGACCATTCGCCAAAGTAGGGGCAGTGGTCAGTTGTTAGCTGTCAGTCATAATAAAGTAATAATTAAATCTGATTAAGATCAACAACCCTAATTACATAGACGTCAATGGTCAGTAGTTAGTCGTCAGTTGTAAATAAAATTATATGAGCAAAATTCTAGGTATCGATTTAGGTACAACAAATTCAGCAATGGCTATTATTGAGGGTGGAGAACCAAAAATTATTGAAAATGCAGAAGGGAATCGAACGACTCCTTCTATTGTTGCGCTTTCTAAAAGTGGAGAACGTTTAGCTGGTTTACAAGCTAAACGACAAGCTGTAACAAATCCCAAAAATACAATCTTCTCTGTAAAACGTCTTATCGGTCGTCGATGGGAAGATACAGAAGTACAAAGAGATATCAAATTGTTCCCGTTTCAAATGAAACAAGATGGGCAAGGAGTAAATGTAGGAATGGGAGATAAAGATTATTCTCCACAAGAAATTTCTGCCATGGTTTTGCAAAAACTTAAAGCAGATGCAGAAGCTAAACTTGGAGAAACAATTACAGAAGCCGTTATTACTGTTCCTGCGTATTTTGATGATACACAAAGACAAGCAACCAAAGATGCTGGTAAAATTGCAGGTCTAGACGTTAAACGTATTATTAACGAACCAACAGCTGCTGCTTTAGCATACGGATTTAATAAGAAAAAAGGAGAAAAAATTGCTGTCTACGATCTTGGTGGTGGAACATTTGATGTTTCTATTCTAGAGGTTTCAGAAGATACAGTAGAAGTAAAATCTACCAATGGAGATACTCACCTTGGTGGAGATGACTTTGACCAAAAAATCATTCAATGGTTAATCGATGAATTTAGAAAAGATTCTGGTATCGATTTATCTGGTGATGAATTAGCTTTACAACGTCTTAAAGAAGCTGCAGAAAAAGCTAAACATGAGCTATCTTCTGCACAAGATACAGAAATCAACCAACCGTTTATTACAACCGATGCTTCTGGTCCCAAACATTTAGTGATCAAAATGACTCGAGCAAAACTAGAAGAATTGGTGATGGAATTAGCCGACAAAACATTAGTGCCAATTAAAAATGCTCTAGCCGACGCAAAAATGAACCCATCAGATATCGACGAAGTTATTATGGTTGGGGGGATGACTCGAATGCCTTTGATTTTGAAAAAGGTAGAAGAATTCTTTGGAAAAAAACCAAATGTAAGTATTAATCCAGATGAAGTAGTGGCTTTAGGTGCGGCTGTTCAAGCGGGTGTATTACAAGGTGATGTTAAAGATATTCTTTTATTAGATGTGACTCCATTATCATTTGGAATCGAAACAATGGGTGGTGTTTCTACAAGATTAATCGAAAGAAATACAACAATCCCAACATCTAAGGAACAAATCTTTTCAACAGCAGCCGATAATCAACCATCTGTAGAAATCCATGTATTACAGGGAGAACGAGAAATGGCTGCAGACAATAAAGCCCTTGGTAAATTCATGCTTTCTGGTATTACGCCTGCACCACGTGGAGTTCCACAAATTATGGTGAAGTTTGATATTGATGCAAATGGAATCTTAAATGTAAGCGCAAAAGACCAAGCCACTGGAAAAGAACAATCTATTACGATTCAAGCTTCAACATCACTTTCTGATGAAGAAATCGAAAGAATGACCAAAGATGCAGAAGCACATGCAGATGAAGATAAAAAACGAAAAGAATTAGCCGAAGCAAAAAATATTGCTGACACCATGGTTTATACAACTCAGAAAATGATCGAAGAAAATAAAGAGAAAATTTCTGAAGGAGAAACAAAAGAGTTGAATGAACTTATTGCTAAAGTAAATGAAGTAAAAGACGGAGAAGATACCGAAGTTATTAAAATGGCTGGAGAAAACCTCTCTAAAAAAGCTCAAGAAATTGGAGCAAAATTCTACCAACAAGCTGCAGACGCTCAAAAAGCTCAAGCTGATGCAGAAGCTAAACCAGAAGGTGAAGCAAAAACTGAAGAACCAGTAGAAGGTGAGTTTGCAGAGAAGAAATCTGACTCTGATGAAACTTCAAAGGACGCGGAAGAAGAAAAAAAATAAATGCTTAATCATCACCCCTGCGAGTCAGGGGTGATACTTTATACAAATGTCTAAAGATTATTACCAAACACTTGGGGTAGATAAATCTGCCAACCAAGAAGAAATCAAAAAAGCTTTTCGTAAACTGGCTCATAAATACCACCCCGACAAACCAGATGGTGACGTAGAAAAGTTCAAAGAAATCAATGAGGCTTACCAGTCTCTTGGTGACGAACAAAAACGAGCGCAATACGATCAATTTGGTGCTGCTGGCCCTGGGGGCGGTGGTGCTGGTGGTTTTAATTGGCAACAATATGCTCAACAACAAGGTGGTGGAGCTCAATTTGATTTCGGTGATATTGACCTTGGTGATATTTTTGGCCAAGCCTTTGGATTTGGTGGTGGTCGTTCTCGTCGTCAATCCACTGGCCCACAAAGAGGGAATGATTTACGCATGCGTGTAAAACTAGATTTTATTGATGCGGTAAAAGGGATGAACAAAAAAATCTTTTTAGAACGAACAGAAAAATGTGACCATTGTTCCGGAAATGGTGCCGAACCAGGTACAAAAATCAATACCTGCGAAGACTGTAAAGGAACAGGGACAACCATGCATGTACAGCAAACACCATTTGGAAACTTTCAAACAAAAGCCGTTTGTCGTAAATGTGCAGGGCAAGGAAAAACATTCGAAAAACCTTGTACCACTTGTGACGGACAAGGAGTAAAAGTGAAGGGAAGAGAATTGGAAATCAAAATTCCAGCAGGAATAGATAATGGAGAAACCATCCGAGTTACAGGAGAAGGAGAAGCTGGTTTACGAGGTGGCCCAACAGGAGATTTATATTTAGAGGTTCTTGTGGAATCTAGCCAGCTCTATGCTCGAGAAGGATATGATATTTTATCAAAATCAATGATGTCTTTTCCAACATCAGCCCTTGGTGGAAGTGTAGAAGTAGAAACCGTAGACGGACCTGTAGAGCTAAAAATCCCAACAGGAACTCAAAGTGGAACCGTCTTGCGTCTCAAAGGAAAAGGAATCGAACGCCTTCATGGACGTGGACGAGGGGATCATTTGGTAGAAGTAATCGTGAAAACTCCGAGTAAGATTTCTAAATCAGCTAAGAAGCTGTTGGAGGAATTGGAGAAAGAATTATAAACAATATGCTAAAATAAAACAGTCTTAACGAGACTGTTTTATGATTCCCAAATCTCTCAAAACCTGGTTTACAATCCACTTCCTTGTTGATGCCTTAATCGCGATCCCACTTTTTATCGCCCCAGAATTCGTTTTAGGACATTTGCAATGGGGAATAGTAGATCCATTAACTACAAGATTGGTCGCGGCTGCATTGTTTGGAATAGGAGGTGTTTCTTTATTGCGGAATAATGCATCAAAAGACACATACGAAGCTTTATTGCTCTTAAAACTTATTTGGTCTTCTTTTGCCATTTTGGCTTGCATTTTTGCTTTGCTCGTAGAATTTAATACATTGGTTTTTCTTATTGCTTGTACCTTTGCTATCTTTTTCTCTATTTGGTTGTGGTATTACAATAAGCTTAAAAAATAGGTGAACAATATAATTGAACAAACAAAAAATCAGCTCGATGAGCTGTTTATATATTAAGCTGTTTTATTGTCAGGATGGCACGCCGATCCGTAGCTCACAGATTGAATTGTAGAGTATGATCAATGTGCCTACATTCGCTCCTTGAGGAGCTTCGGTAAGACATCCTTCGCAAGCGAAGGATGGTGGGCCGGGCAGGATTCGAACCTGCGAAGGCAAAGCCAGCAGATTTACAGTCTGCCCCGGTTGACCGCTTCGGTACCGACCCATGTATTCTAGATTATCAAAAGATCTAGTTAATAAAATATGGCGCGAATTGCACCAATTTCTGTAGTAGAACTATAAATAAATTTAGATCCATTGTCAATAATAGGTCAAAGTAGATATAATCGTGATTAAGGAGGTGCGTATGCACGAGTATCTTATCAAAGCCAGTTCAATTCAAGACTTCGAACTGATTCTCAGCGACTTCAAAGATGATGAGGTTGAGGTTCGGTCACTCGACCGTGATTCACTTGTCATTCAAGCTCGATTAACGATAACGCAAGCAAATGCCATTCGTGAGGCATTTGGTAGCTGTGAGCTCGTATAAGCGAGGGAGGGGATGAAGCGGTCAGAAGGGCATCACCTGAGTATCAACGAAGGTGGTGCTCAGATCATTGATGTGGATATCGATATGCGATTACTCAGTAATACAATATAAATGGCGTGTTTTAGGCTAAAAATAGGGGTTTTTGTCAAAACGGTAAATAGGCAAAAACCATCTTGTCATCTTCTAATAATCGTGTTATTCTCTAGAAGAACTGGCAAGATCTGCCGGTTTTTCATATCAGATTTTCTATTCTATTTGACATTACTGAGCCGACTTAGCTCAGCTGGTAGAGCAATGGTTTTGTAAACCATGGGTCCGGGGTTCGAGTCCCCGAGTCGGCTCAGTGAGGTCAAGGATAGACAAATTCTAACCGAAACATTTATGTCACAAGATAATCTTGCTAAACTACAATGTAGTGAGTGTAAGCACGTAAACTATCATTCATCACGGAATAAAAAACGTGTGAAAGAAAAGTTAGAGCTTAACAAGCACTGTAAGCATTGTAAAAAGCACATGCTTCACAAAGAAGTCAAATAATCATTGAGGTGTGGACCTATGAAAGAGTTAAAAAGTTTACCAACGTACTTTCTGTTGTTATTACTAGGTATTGCTCTTTATTTCGGATATCTAATTTTCAAACCCTATTTTGCTGTCATCATTATGGCAGCAATTTTTGCTTTGATTTTTCATCCGTTTTATAACTGGCTTGAAAAGAAACTCAAAGGAAGATCATCTGTTGCTGCATTTCTAACGGTTTTTCTTTTCATTCTGATTGTGGTTATTCCATTGATCAATTTCATTGCATTATTAGTAAGTGAATCGATCAATAGTTATCCATTATTAGAAGAAACATTTTCAGAAGGGAATTTGAATTCAACATTTGAAATGATCGTTCAAAAAACGAAAGATTTTCAAGCTGTATTTCCTTTTTTCGATACAGCTACATTTGATCCTAAATCTATTCTTTTGGATGTAAGTAATTCATTAACATCATTTATTGTAAAAAATGCCAATGTTGTGATTGCTGGAACAACAAATTTCTTTATTAGTTTGTTTTTCATGCTTATTACCATGTATTACTTACTGAAAGATGGGGATGTTTTTATGGACCGAGTAATGAAATTGACTCCATTGCCAAATAAATACGATAAAAAACTTTTCGAAAAATTTAGAGAAGTAAGCAAATCAACTGTGCTGAGTTCATTGGTAACGGCTTTAGTACAAGGTGTTTTAGGCGGTATTGCTTATGCAATTGTTGGTTTACCTGCAACCTTGTTTTTAGCAGTTGCAACTTCAATCTCTTCATTAATTCCATTTGTAGGAACAACGCTTGTATGGGTACCTATTGCTGTTGTTCTATTAGTATCTGGTCATCCATTTGCTGCATTATTTATTACAATTTGGGGGATTGGTGTTATTGGCTTATCAGATAATATTATACGGACAAAGCTTATTCAAAGTCGTTCAAATATTCATCCTTTACTCGTCTTTTTTAGTATCTTTAGTGGGATTGGGTTGTGGGGCTTTTTAGGGATTATTTTTGGACCATTAGTACTAGCTATTATATTAACTGTGCTTCATATTTACGAACTTGAGTACGATCATATTCTTGAAAAATAAAATCTATGGATGAAGAAAAAAATAAAACAGAAGAGGGGAATGAAGAGGTAAGGCCAAAGAAAAAAGCAAAAGCAACTAAAAAGAAAACAAAGTCTACCAAAAAGATAGTAAAATCTACAAAGAAACCAGGTTCTGCAAAAAAGGTTACTAAAGCAAAAGCTTCTGTTAAACCATCTGTAGAGGAGCCTGTTCGGGTTGTCAAAAAAGAAATCCCTGTAACTTTTACAGAGTCTAAACACAAAGAGAAGAAAAGAAAAAGTGGTGGCGGTGGAATCTTACTTTTTGTTTTGCTTATTATTCTTTTACTTGGTGGTGCCTTTTATCGAACACAACAAGTTTCTGTAAAAACAGATGAAAAAACAGATAGTTTACGGCAAGATGTTTCTACAGAAGTTTCTTCACTAAAAGACAAATTACAAAATATTACTCAAGAACTGGAAGATCAGAGACGAGAAAAAGAAGAAAAAAAGAAGATGCAATATACAATTGAATCATTAGGTCTCACTTTTACTTATCCTACTGAGCTTGGTTCTGTAACGGAAGAAGTAATCTTGCAAGGTGAAGGTGAGGATATTGAGCAAACGCTAATGCTCACTTTTAGTGGTAATCCAGATATTTGGCTTTCAGCTGCTACTTCTGAGTATGAAGATGCAACTGGTCTCATATATACAGGGGATAAAGTAAATTTACGTACTCTTTGTACAGATCCTTTGTCTATTTCAGAATCAGGATACTGTGATTATATGAATATAATGAGCCAAGAGAGTCTTGAGCAAGTTACTGTAATTGGAGAAAATCCAATTTCAAATATTGTAAAGTCTGTTCCAGTAAATATCGAGTCAGAAATTTACTCTGGATTAACAATAAATCTTAGTCTTGGCGTGCCACCTGTAACTGGTCGCAATTTATTTGCACCAACTCCAGATGATTTACCAAAAGAAGGCTTAGAAGAATTCTTACGAAATATTATCAGAGAAGATAGTTTGAGTCTTATAACGGTTCAAAACTTATCAGCTTTTGAAGAAATTATTAAGTCTTTAGCTAAAATTGAGTAATCAACGAGTCTGCATAGTCTTTACAATACGTACAAATCATTGTAGTATCGTAAAACCCTATGCAGACTTCTTCTTATGCGGGTGTAGTGTCAATGGTAGCACAAGGGTCTCCAAAACCTTTAGACTGGGTTCAAATCCTAGCACCCGTGCCAAAAAAACTGATTCGATTGAATCAGTTTTTTTGATGTGATATTTATTTTTCAACTCATTGAACAAGTCTATCTATTTCTGTTATAATTTAATCAAAGATAAAACAAAAATAAAGAATAATTATGCGAAGATTTAGATGGATAAAGATTACAATTTCTTCAACGATTTTAGTCGTTTTTGTAGCGATTGGTAGTTATGTTTATCTACAAAAAGATAATGATGCACTTGTCTATGAATTTGTTATTGCACAAAAGAAAGATCTTATTCAATATGTTTCTGTTACTGGAACGGTAAAACCAGTAGAACAGGTGAATCTAGCATTTGAGGTGACAGGTCGTGTAGAATCGATTTTCGCTGATATTGGTGATTTCGTGAAAAAAAATACCCCACTTATCAAACTTGTTAATACGGATCTAACTTCGGAATTAGCAAAAGCCCAAGCAGATTTACAAAATCAAAGAGCACAATTATCTCAATTGCAGGCTGCCGTTGAAGTAGAAAAAGCACGTTTAGATGAACTAAATACTGGAACAAGGGTTGAAGAGGTTAATGTGATAAAAATAAAGCTCGATAATGCTAAAAAAGAGACGATTGATGCAGAATTAAACTTATCAAATACAATAACATTAGCTCAAAAAGATTTACAAAATTTGTATACAACTGCGAAAAATACGATCAATGACGCGTATCTTTCAATTGATGACACAATCAGAATTAAAACAGATGATTTATTTTCAGATAGCTTTTCAAATTCGGGTGACCTCGTCTTTATTGTGAGTGAGCAATCAACAGAAGCTGATGCAAGAGATCAACGTCGAGAATCTGCAGCTATTTTAGATAAATTAAGTAAACAAGTGCTCAATTTACCTTCGAATAATGCAGATTTAGATATACTATTGGTCAATACTCAAGCAGATCTTTTAAAGGTACAAAACTATTTAGTAACATTAAGTCTTGCTATTACTCAAGAGGTTAATCTAGAGGATAGTTTAAAATCAGTCTTTCAAACTAATATAAATGCAGCAAGAACCTCTATTACTTCAGTGAAAAATCAGTTAAGTAGTAATATTCAGCAAATTGAGTCACAAAAAATCATCAATAATAATAAAATTGATTCAGCGCAAAATGCTTTAAATACAAGTCAAAATGCAGTGACCCTTGCGGAAGAAGAATTATTGCTTGCACAAGCTGGGACAATACCACAGCAAATTCGTTCCCAAAATGCTCGCATTGATCAAGCAGAAGCTAATGCTTTAGCGCAAGAAGCTCGCATTTTAGGTGCTATTAGTCAAGTAAACATTGTGCAAACGAATTTAGAAAAAACAATTTTACGATCTCCTATTGATGGGGTAATAACAAAATTAGATTCAGAGATTGGTGAAATAGTCGCATTAAATGAGCGTTTATCACCAACTATTGTCTCAATTATTTCGGATTCTGAGTATGAAATAACGGCCTATATTCCAGAAGCGGATATCGCTAAAGTGCATATTAATGATGTCGCTTCTATCACATTAGATGCCTATAGCGATGATGACCATTTTGAGGTTGAAGTGGCAATGATAGACCCTGCAGAGACGATTATTGAAGGAGTACCAACCTATAAAGTGACATTTGTTTTTACAGAGCCAAATGAAAAGATACGATCTGGGATGACTGCAAATATTGAAATTTTAACAGCAGAAGCAGATAATGTAATTTCTATTCCACAACGAACAGTGATATCAGAAAATGGACGAAAATATGTCCGTGTCGTCGTTGATAACGCTATTGAGCAAAGAGATGTAAAAACAGGATTAGTAAGTTGGGATGGTCAAGTAGAAATTACAGAAGGATTAAGAGAAAATGAACAAGTTGTAACATTTATTGAGTCATAATATGGCAAATAAACAACTGATAACGGTAAAGGATTTGTACAAAATATATCAAGTAGGGGAATATGAGACTATCGCTGTTAATAATATTTCTTTAACAATTAATAAGGGGGAATTTCTTTCGATAATGGGGCCTTCTGGGTCTGGAAAATCTACTTTTTTACATATTCTTGGTCTCTTAGATCGCCCTTCAAAAGGTGATTACATTTTTGATAATAAAAATATCACAACCTATTCAGATGAAGAATTAGCTCAATTGAGAAATGAAGAAATTGGGTTTATTTTTCAGCGGTTTAATTTACTAAAACGATCTAGCGTCTACGATAATGTTCAATTGCCGCTATATTATTCTTCTATCCCTCGATCAAAATGGCATACATTGGTTATGGAAGCAATTAAGTCTGTTGGACTAGAGGACCGAGTAAATAATTTATCAGCACAGTTATCTGGAGGTGAGTCTCAACGTGTGGCGATTGCTCGGGCGATAGTAAATAAGCCGTCTGTAATCTTTGCAGATGAACCAACGGGGAATCTAGATTCAAAAACAGGGGAGCAGATTATGAATATTATTCAAAAGCTTCATGAATCAGGGCGAACAATTATTTTGATCACCCATGAAACATCGGCCGCTTCGTATGCGCAAAGAACGATAAAGCTCAAAGATGGAAAACTTGTTTCCGATAGAAAGCGTACCTCGCGAGCAAAAAACAGAAAATTCACCAAGTAATTATGTATATTCGTAGCTCAATTATTATCGCATTGAAAGCATTGTGGCGAAATAAATCTCGTTCAAGTTTAACAATTCTTGGTATTGTTATTGGTATTGCTTCAATAATGATGATTTTCACCATTGGTGAAGGTGCTGAGGTTTCGATACTTGGCGAGCTTAGTGGTCTTGGAGCTGAAACAATTGTCGTCAGACCAGGGAAAGAACCTACCGGTCCATCTGATTTTACAGAAACTCTTTTCTCAGATTCGCTTGTTGTACGAGATATAATTGCACTAGAAAATAGGGCAAATGTTCCAGGGTTAGTAGATATTTCTCCTGCTGTTATTGTTCCTGGACCAGTTAGTTATGCTGGCGATACGTTTTCTGGAATTACGTTAGGGTGGTCAGGAGATATGCTTCAAACAGCCTTTAATCTCTACCCAGATCAAGGGATCTTTTTTGATGAAGACGCGATCAAAAATAAACAAAGTGTCGCCGTTATTGGAAAAAAAGTTGAACGTGAGCTCTTTGGTAATAGTTCTGCTTTAGGAGAACAAATAAAAATTAAAGGAAGGAATTTTCGAGTCGTTGGGGTTTTGCCACAAAAAGGACAACTTGCATTCTTTAATGTAGACGAAATGATTGTTATTCCTTGGTCAACAGCACAAACCTATTTATTAGGAATAAGTCATTTTCATGAAATCATTGCAACGGCCCAAAGCCCAGAAGTTGTCGATAGAACGATTAGAGATATAGAAGCGACACTGAGAGAAACACATGGTATAACCGATCCAGAAAAAGATGATTTTTTTGTTGTTTCGCAAGAAGGGCTTGTTGGTCAAATATCCTCTGTTTTAAGTGTTCTCACACTTTTTTTATCGGCTGTTGTGGCGATAGCCCTAATTGTTGGTGGAATAGGGGTGATGAATATCATGCTTGTATCTGTGACAGAACGAACAAGAGAAATCGGATTAAGAAAAGCTGTTGGCGCAACCTACCACGATATTATTACGCAATTCTTATTTGAAGCTGTCATGCTTACATTTCTTGGTGGATTGGTAGGAATTGCAATCGGTGCAATTTTTTCGATAAGTATTTCTTTACTCATTTCTCAATTTACTCCGTATAGTTGGCCAATTACATTTCCATTAACTGCTGCAATTATCGGGACAATTGGTTCTGTCTTGGTAGGAGTTGTTTTCGGTTTATATCCTGCAATACAGGCAGCTAAAAAGGATCCTATTGATGCATTAAGATACGAATAGGTGAAAATGCTATACTAAAACCATATGAATAGGGATCAATCAAAAAAACAGGGGTATATATTAAGAAAAGTAATTCATTTTGCAATAAATAGCATATTAGCTATTTGTGCGCTCTTTATACCAATTCAATGGAGTATTCCTCTTGCTTTGATAGGGTTATTTATTATTGTTTGTGTGGAAATGATTCGACTTAGAACACGAGCAAAAAAGATGGTAAATACTGCATTTAATCCAGTTATCAAAAAAAGTGAAAAGGGGAAATTCAGCGGAGTATTTTGGGAGGCATTTGCGATCGCATTAGTAGTACCAATTGCTTCTCCATTGGCATTAAGTTATGCCTTAGCTCTTTATGCCATTGCAGATCCTGGTGCAGCACTTATTGGTAAATATACGAAAAGTCAAAAACTCTATAGAAATAAAACAGTGAACGGAACCTTCACGTTCTTTTTCTCCGTTTTTATAGTTGGAATAATTTATCTATTTATTTTTGATATTGGTCCGTGGTTTGTTCTTTGCTCTTTATTACTTGCAATTATATTATCGCTTGTAGAGGTATTTAGTGATCCTATCGATGATAATTTCAGTATTATTGTTATTGGAGCATTATTAATAAATGTTCTTATTTAATTGTTGATCTATTTACTATGTTTCCTCATTGGGTTTTCATTGCGATAGCTGGTTATATGAGTATGGCCTTATCTCAGCTATTAGATAAAGCTTTATTAAATGTAGCCTTTAAAGAAGTGAAGTCATTCGTTTTTTTGATAGCGATACTAAGTGTTCTGGTCGTCTTCATGATTCCATTTGGGGTTACCTTCATTTCACCGCAATTACTACTTATCTCAACAATAGGTGGAAGCTTATTTGTTCTAGGCCTCATTCCATTTCTTTCTGCTTTGCAAGGGGATGATGCATCAAGGGTTATCCCATTAGTTGGAGGTTTAGTTCCCGTGGTGACATTACTTGGTGAAGTTGTTTTTTTAGGAGCAGTATTTACTTCAAGAAATCTCTTAGCTTTTAGTCTATTGGTCATTGGATCAATTCTTTTAACGGTAACTCATTCTGGATCAAATAGGCGATCATTATTAGCTGTTGGCAAAGCTATTATAGGGGCGACATTATTTGCGGCAAGCTTTGTTATTACGAAATACGTATTTGATCAGACCACGTTTATAAATGGTTTTTTCTGGATGAGGGTAGGAAGCTTATTAGTAGCTGTCTACCTAATCTTTTTACCAGAAGTACGATCAGGATTAAAAGATTTCTTTAAGAATAATTCAAAACTAATTCAATCGGGGTATTTTGCAACACAAGGGGTTAATGCATTGGGGTTCGTACTACAAAGTTTTGCTATTAGTCTGGCGAGTGTAAGTTTAGTAAATGCTCTACAAGGAGCTCAATATTTCTTTGTTATCGCATTTGTCGCGATAGCTGCTAAGTTTAAGCCAGATTTGCTAGGAGAAAAGATTACGAAAGGGATTATTGTCGAAAAACTAACAGCTGTTGTCATTATTATTGCTGGAATTGCATTATTAGCACTATAGTATGAGTAAACAGGCAAAAAAATTAAAACGCATTGTACTAATATTAGTTGCATCAATTCTTCTATTTGCAATCTTTCTTGTTTTACCGATTAACCCTAAGTTAAATCCTCTTTCAAAACTTGGGCTTACATTTAGCCCGAAAGCGGCAACCGCACTTGGTTTGGATTGGAAAGAGATCTATAAAAAATTATTGGTCGACTTGCAACCAGATGTTATTCGTATCCCAATTTACTGGGATATTTTAGAACCTGTAAATAACGAATTCCATTTTGAAGATTTTGATTATCAATTAGATTTATTAGAAGGCACAGATATCGAGGTAATTCTTGCAATTGGTCATAAATTACCTCGATGGCCAGAATGTCATCTCCCTAACTGGGTTAGTAATTTAGACAATGAGGCTATTGAAATGGAATTACAACAAATGATTGAAACAGTTGTGAAAAACTATCGAAATAACTCTCGTGTCATTACCTGGCAAGTACAAAATGAAGTGCTTTTTACATTTGGAGAATGCCCTGAATGGTCATCAAATAGAAAAAGATTAAAATCACTTATCACATCTGTACAGAAGCTAGCTCCAGAAGACAAGGTTGCAACATCAGATAGTGGTGAACTAAGTTTTTGGTTAAAGACCTCTACATTGCCAATTGATACACTGGCTATTAGTTTATACCGATCCGTCTACAATCCAGATAGAGGAGGGTATTTTTATTGGCCAGTGAACCCGTATTATTATAAAATCCATGCCTTTTTAGTGAGACCATTTGTGCGTGAAATCATCATTTCTGAATTGCAATTAGAACCATGGGGGCCAGCACCTGTCCAAGATCTTTCTGATGAAGAAGTCTTACTTTCTATTACTCCAGAAGAAATAGATATTCGATTAGACTTTGCCCAAAGAACTGGAGCGACAACAATTTTAGCATGGGGAGTTGAGTGGTGGTATTATATGCAAGAAGTGCGAGGCAATTCTGAATTTTTGCAATCAGCTCAAAAATACTTTAATCAATAGTATGGAAAAAATGCATCCAGGTTTTGAACCGAAAAAACCACATCTTCATAAGCCTTTGAAATTTCCAAAAGGTTTTCTTTGGGGAGCTGCTACATCGTCTCATCAAGTAGAGGGATATAATGATAAAAATGATTGGTCGGAATGGGAGCAAATAAAAGGAGCCATTGCTGATGGGCAGTTTTCTGGAAGAGGGCCCGATCATTATCATCTCTTTAGGGAAGATTTCGATTTAGCAGAAGAAATGCATTTGAATTCCTATAGAATGTCGCTAGAATGGAGTCGGATTAATCCAGAAGAGGGCGTATTTGATGAAAAGGAAATAGAACATTATAAAACCGTTTTACAAGATTTACAATCAAGAAATATCAAAGTAATGCTTACTCTTTGGCATTTTACTTTACCCGTTTGGTTTGCCAAAAAAGGTGGGTTTGCAGATAAGAAGAATCTCAAGCACTTTTACGACTATGTAAAAAAATGTGTTTTTGAATTTGAACCGTATGTGGATTTTTGGAATACAATTAATGAACCCAATATATATACAATGATGTCTTATCAATTGGGGGTTTGGCCACCAGGTGTGAAAAATAACTTTACCGCTTTCAAAGTATTTCATAACTTAGCAATCGTCCACAAAAAAACATACGATATTATCCATCAGAATGCTCAAAATGAGGTTCAAGTGGGAATTGCGCATAATGTAACCTCTTTTTATGTCTATAACCGCAGATCGTTAACAGATTGGATTTCTGTAAACATGGCAGACTGGGCTTGGAATCATTGGTTTTTAGAAAAAACAAAGGGACACCATGATTTTTTGGGGGTAAACTACTATGTTCACAAACGGGTAAAAGGGATTGGTTTAAAAAATTGGCAAGTGCTTGCTGTTGAAAATCAAGGTGAGGGAAGAGAGCGGTCTGATTTAGAGTGGGAAATCTTCGCCCCTGGTTTTTTTGATGCACTCGTGAATATGAGTGACTATAATATTCCCATTTATGTAACAGAAAACGGTATTTCAACACTTAATGATCATCAAAGGGCAAGATACCTTATCTCGTATTTGAAAGAACTTTTTCATGCAATAAAATCTGGTGTAGACATCCGCGGTTACTTTCATTGGGCTTTATTAGATAATTTTGAATGGGACAAGGGTTATAAATCTCGTTTTGGACTCATTGCCGTGAATTTTGAAACCTTGAAGCGAACGATAAAAGGTTCTGGTAAGCTCTATGGAAGGATTGCACAAATGAATCAAATTGAGCATGAGTTACTTCGATTTACTGGTCATGCAATTGCACCTGAGGACGTTTTAAAAAACTTACCACCTGAGGCAGAGGTGTTAATGGAATAATAGATTTTTGATGGTTATTACTATTTGCGATAAGACCTGTTGATGGTCCTCCATCTAGATTTAATGCGATATCAATATCCAAGTCAGAGGCAAGAAGACCTTGCATTAAATTGTACAAACTGACAGGTGTTTGGTCGACAATAATAATCAGAAAGTTTCCGATTTTATCTTTCGCTAGTATCGTTCTCCTTGCAATCTTTTCTGAATCTTCCTCAATACCAGGTAGACCACCTTTGTGGATGATGACTGGAAATGATTGCATGATTGAAATTGTTGAAGTTACTCTGATTGAAGAGGGGATGGCTGAGTCAAGAATATCTATTTTTCCATCTTTAATAAAAAGCATTCCAGAAGCATCGGGTGAGTATTGATTATCTCCAATTGTTTGACCATCAATAACTAGCCAACCCGTTGGATTGTTCATTTCATTGAAAAAACCACCGTTTATAAGGAGGTTTGAATTCAGTTCCGACGCCCATTCAGTAAATCTCTTTGGTTGGTTGTGCTCAATTGAGCTAATAAAATCAGATGAGTCAAATTTGTATACAATGGTTTCAATGTCTTTTTTGGGAGAAGATAGAACAAATTCTCGATAGATAAGATCTTCATCAATTGCTTGCCAATGAGTATTTTTTTCTGGCAACTGAAAAGAAAAATTCTTTGTATCAGAAGTACAACCCATTCCTGAAAAACAGAGAGCTGACACAAGTAGTAGTTTTTTTAACAAAGAGGTATTCATACTTTCTCAGTTTGAATTAAAGAAAGATTTCTGTCCACAGTAGAAAAAGATCTTTCTAAGTAAACATGATATACTAATTACATTATGACAGACGATCATGTAAAATTTGAATATAATATCATCACTGATCTTATTTATCTTGGCACAAACTATTGTTGCGAAGCTCATTTTGATAAAAAACTTACAGAAATGGGAGTGAAGGCTGAAATTAGTTTAGAAGCTGAAAAATTAGATCAACCTTTTGGGATTAAATATTTTCTTTGGTTGCCAACAATTGATCATACAGCTCCAACGCTTGAAGCAATGGCACTTGGTACACAAATGATTCATTTTTTGGTTTCAAGAAATATTAAAATGTTCATTCATTGCAAAAATGGGCATGGGAGAGCTCCAACATTAGTAGCTGCTTATCTTGTTTCTACTGGTATGTCTGTGAAAAAAGCAATTAGAGAAATTTCAAAGAAAAGACCAGAGATTCACATCGAGCCTGTGCAAGAAGCGATGCTTGAGCAATTTGCGAAAACAGTAAAATGGTAATATGCCCAATATTTCTTCTCGTTCGTTTATAAAAATTATCAGAAATACACTTTTAATCATCTTCGTGGTGGGGCTATTTTTGTTTATAGCTCTTTTTCTCTATTCACTCGCATCACCAGCCAATAAAGAGAGAGCTGAAAATGATAAACCGGGCTCCGAAAAAATGATACCGCAAGTTTCAGATCAATTCCCAGAAGAAACAAAGTTCGTTCAACAATATTTTTCTCATTTACAAGCTCAAGAATATGATATTTTACTCAAATCATATTGGACACCTTCTGTAGTGAATGAAATTCGTCAAAATTGTTCAAGTCCTCTTGGAGAAGAACCCTCAACAACCACTGAATCTCTTTGGTTAAATTGTGAACACTTACAAGAAATCACGGTAGAAATTATTGCTGTCGAAAAACAGAATATACAAAGCATGGTTACTATTCAGCTATTCGATAAACAAGGAGATATCGTAGGTTTAGAGTTGCACCCAGAGTGGGTGAGGGGGCATCAAATAATTCTCAAACAAAGTGAAGCTGGATTTAGAACGGATAATTGGAAATTTCTTTAAGTATGATTACTGTTTTTATTGAACTTGCTATCGCCATTGGAATCGCTGTAATTCTTTCTTTTATTATGAAGGCTTTAAAACAGCCGTTGATTATTGGTTATATTATAACTGGGATCATCGTTGGCCCTTCTTTATTAAGTTATGTCGGAACAGATTCATCTCTTGAAATCTTCGCTAGTTTAGGGGTTGCATTATTACTTTTCATCGTCGGTTTAGGACTTAATCCACAAATGATTCAGGATGTTGGAAAAGTTTCTGTTATCACAGGAATAGCCCAAATAATCTTTACTTCAATTTTCGGTTTTTTATTAGGTATTTTACTTGGATTTTCTACCGCATCTGCATTATATATGGCGGTTGCATTCACATTTAGTAGTACAATCATCATTTTGCGATTGCTTTATGAAAAAGAAGATCAAGATACACTGTATGGCAGAATAGCGATTGGTTTCTTGCTTATTCAAGATCTCGTAGCTATGTTGATATTTGTTTTTTTATCGTCAACAGCTGCGGTTGCTGATCATGGAATAGGCTTAGCTATTTTCTTTGTTCTCGCAAAATTACTCGGTGTTGGTATCTTTTTATATCTCTTTGCAAAATGGATTATTCCGCTCGTTGATAAGCTTATCATGGATAGTAGGCAATTACAGTTCATTTTTGCGATCGCACTTTGTTTTGCACTTGCTAGCATCTTTGCATTGCTCGGTTTTTCTTTAGAACTCGGGGCATTAGTAGCTGGAGTATTATTATCTACATCTCCGTTTCATCGAGAAATGGCAACTCGCATTCAACCATTAAGAGATTTCTTTTTAGTGATCTTTTTTATTTCATTGGGAACACATATGGAGTTTGGAAGTATTCTTGATAATTGGATTGCAATTGTTTTATTTTCATCATTTGTTTTAATTGGGAATCCACTTATCGTTTTATTCATCATGACAAAACTAGGGCATACAAGAAAAACAGCTTTTTTTGCTGGTTTAACGGTTGCACAAATTAGTGAGTTTTCCCTTATTATGCTTGGGATAGGGATTTCTGTTGGTCATATACCTCAATCGCTATTAGCGATAGGAACATCTGTCGGGTTAATAACCATTGCGGTTTCTTCTTATATGATCACCTATAACGATTATATCTATACAAAGCTAGAAAGATTTCTGAAAGTTATCACACCCTATGCTGTTGACCACGAATCAATAAATGATATTAAAAAAGAAAATTTTGAATTACTTATTTTAGGGGCGCATCGGCTTGGGGAAGGAATAATTATGTCTGCAACAAAAAATAAGACCAGTTATCTTGTTATTGATCATGATCCAACATTAGTTAAACAGTTAAAAGAAAGAGGAGTAAATGCTATTTTTGGATCAGTCGAAGATGCTGTTTTTTTGGATGAATTAGATTTTTCAAAAACAAAAATGGTCATTTCAACCATTCCAGAAGTAGAATTAAATAGTTTTCTTATTGATTATACACATCAACGAGATGCTAAAATTCAAGTAATTTGTCTAGCTAATCATAGAAGATATGCACAAAGGCTCTATGAAGAAGGTGCTACCTATGTCATTATGCCATTTTATTTAAGCAGACAATTTGTAGTTGATATGTTTGATCAATATGCTTTTAGCAGGTCTAAGTATTCAGCTGAGCGAAAAAAGCATTTGCAACAATTACGTTATATCTCTCATAAATATTAATAGAAAAAACTATGATGTTACTATTTCGTCTTATTCTCAATACAGCGGCCTTACTTTTATTACCTTATATCATTAGCGGGATACAAGTAGAAGGGGTCTATACGGCATTTATTTCAGCCATTATTTTGGGATTATTAAATATTAGTATTCGTCCTTTAGTAAAACTACTCACATTGCCAATTAGTATTTTAACTCTTGGTTTATTTGCACTAATAATTAATGCACTATTCTTCTGGTTTGTTGCAAGCTTTGTCGATGGGTTTTCTGTAGTTGGTTTTTGGCCAGCATTTTTAGGTGCTCTTATTATGAGCATTGTTAGTTGGCTTACAAATCAATTACTAAAGTCTTAGCTAGCTAAGACTTTGTTCGTGGAATTTATGATATCCACTTATAAAATCCTTTGGAGTCATTTCTTTTTTTCCTTCAACTTGCAGTCGTTCTAAAATGAGTACTCCATTTTGGCAAAAAATCTCGATTTGGTTGTGATCAAATACAATGGTACCAGCTGGTTTAAGTTCATCTCGTAGTTCTGGAGTAGCTTGAATTACTTTAAGGCGTTTTGTGTCTGGTAATAATGTCCAAGCGATTGGCCAATCATAAGAAGCTCGAATAAGTTGGTCAATTTCTTCAACTGATTTAGACCAGTCAATTTTTGCATCTTCTTTTTTGATCATCTCTGTATAAGTTGCTTGATCATGATTTTGTTGTTTGGGCTTCATTTTTCCAGACAGAAAATCGGGAAGAATACGAGTAAGTGTTTCAGCTCCAATATGAGCTAATTTAGAATGCAAAGATCGATATGTTTCTTTTTCATCTAAATCGATAGATTTTTGAAAAATAATATCACCATGATCCATTTTTGCATCCATCATCATAATAGTGATACCTGATTCATCTAGTCCATCACGAACAGCTGCTTGAATAGGAGATGAGCCTCTATATGCAGGTAAAAGGGAGGTATGAACATTAATAGAAGCCTTTTTTGGGATATCTAAAGTAGATTGTGGAATGATTTTACCGTATGAAGCAACGATAAGTACATCTAAATCATATTTTTTTAATTCCTCATTAATTGCATCTACTTTTTCTGGTTGAAGTAAAGGAATTCGATGATGATCTGCTACAGATTTAACTGCTGGTGGTGTTAAAACTTGTTTTCTACCAACGGGCTTGTCAGGCATGGTTACAATGACAGAAGGGTAGTAAAAGTCACTAATCAGTTTTTCAATAATAGCTACGGAAAAATCATCTGTTCCAAAAAAAGCAAATTTCATACGTTATAAAGATTGTACCGATTCTGGTATTTCAGAGCGGTCAAAGTCTTCCAATTTGTCTATAAATAAAATACCATTTAAATGATCGATTTCATGTTGTAAAACACGTGCAAATAAGCCTTGAGCGTCATAGATTTGTTCATCACCATTTTCGTCAATGCATTTTACAGAGACAGATGAATAACGCTTAACTGAGCCATATTCTCCTGGAACACTTAAACAACCTTCTTCACCTATTTCTACGTCCTTTGAATGTTTAATAATTTCAGGGTTGATAAACGGAATAGCTCCATCTTTTGTCTCTACAACAATAATGCGTTCATTCACTTCTACTTGAATAGCAGCAAGTCCAATTCCATTCTCTTTACGCATCGTCAAAATCATATCGGCAATAAGTTGCTGATATTTTTCTTGTTTAACATCTTCCACCTCAACGGCAATTTGTCGCAAAAAGGGGTGGGGTTCTGCTAATACAGGTAATCGTTTTGGTTTATAACTACTCATACAACTTGTTCAGGATTGATATCAATAATGGCTTTACTATAAAGAGAATTTAGCATTTTGTCAAGAGTGGGGTCATTCTTCGTTGTTTGCTTTATTTGCCATGAATACGCATAAATTTTGTTTTTTCTATAGCGTGAAAATGGCCCTAGAATCGTATATGGGCAGTTTTTATTAAGCTCACGAGTAAATGCTTCAACGGAGCCGATATATCTGAGGTCGGGCGATTTTAGCGTTATTGTGATAATCCGTGAAAAGGGAGGGTATTGTAAAAGTTTTCTCGCTTTCAATTCTTCTTGTCTAAATGCGAGTAGATCTCCTCTTATGGCAAGATCAAAAGAGCCATCATCATTTTTTAGTGTTGTTTGAATGGTCAATGGTAGATTAAAGTAATCTTGAGAAATAGCTCTATGCCATTGAATTGCTTGAAAGAACCATTCATTCGAACGATAATCTGGTAAGAATAATAAATTTTCTGGATGTAGATAAATAATTTTTCCAACAGAATTTGGTTCAACTTTTCTAAATAGTCGTTTTAATAAGTATGGGGTAGTTAAAATGAATGAAGGTGAGTCTATAGTCACTTCATCAATGGTTTGAGCGGTAATTACTTGTACTTGTTCATAGGAGTTTTTGATCCAGTCAGAAAGACCCTCTAACCCAAGTCCGAATGCTTTTATTCTTTGTCCTTTACAAGAAGTACAATGATTAGGCATAGGTTCTTGATGGGCACATGAAGAGCAAAATAAAGCATTATTTTTTACATGTAATGATCCATGTTGATTTGGGCAAATCCATTGTTGTTTACAATCTAAACAACGAATAGTGCTTGCCTCATACTTGGCATTATTAATAAGTATAAGATGCTTTTGTTCTGCATAGGTTTTTTTCATTTCTTCGATGAGGTTTTCATGTAAGGGCAAAGATGCAGATTTATGAACAATAGAATGAATAGGTGCAGGGGAAGAAGAGGTAAGATTCCACTGTGTAGAATTAGCAATTCTGGGTGATAGAGAAAATTGAATAAGAGGAATCTTTAGTGATTCACAAAATAATTTAGCCATATCGCGGATATCGTAATTTGGAGTTGCTTCCCAAGATTTATGGTCATTACTTTCCGGGTGGTCAATAATAATTTGTTCTATTTGTTGTAAAGGTAAAAACAAACCAGAGCGTGAAGCAATTACAAGCGAGGCTTTCTCCTTAATTTCTTGCCATAATTGCCATTGATTCGTTTTATTCATTTGGTTGTCCCATAAAAACGAGGTTGAATCATCGCATTCAAGTAATTGAAAGAGCTCTTCTGCATCCGTTATTTGTGAGCAAAGAATAAGTGTCTTTTTCGCTTTAACAAGTGATCTAAGTGAATGCACTTTTTCAGATAAATTGTGGTAAACAATGGTTTGAGTCTCATTGTTTTGATTTTCTACTTTTGTTTCAGGAATGAGTTGAGGCAAAAGAAGCTTGTTTCTTGTCTTTTGATTAAAGGCTCTTTTCGTTTTCGGTATTTCTGGTGTAAAGGACTTTGTTAATGTCGGTACTGAACAATGGTAAAGAGAACTAAATTTTTCTAATACCTCTAAATGACTAGTATTCCAACTAGGTTGGGTTTCTTTTATCGAGGTAATAAATGCAATTTTTTCAAGAGGGAAATTCAGTGGTGGTTTTTTTGAAGTCGATACAATAATTCCAAAAACAGCTTTTTTTCGAAAAGGAATTTCTACAAATTGTCCTATAAAAATAGACCCTTCTAGATCAGAAGGGATTTTATAAGTAAATGACGTCGCGCCATAAGGCATGCGAACTAATGGGATGATATTTGCAAACATATTAGAGTAGTTCTGCTGCATAAAAACAGGTACGTTCATCTTTTTCGAAGGAGAGCTCAATTACCTTTGGTTTGTTTTCAAATAAACCTGATGCTATATCTAAAACATGTGTAATAGATGCGTGAAGCATTTCTTTTGAGTCAGACTCTGGGTTGAAATCGAAGTGACCAGAATTGATTTGTTCTCGAAGATCTGAATTTTTGATTTGAGCTGATTTAATGAGTTGAGAAGTCTTTGTTTGAAAAAGTGAACCTAGAAAAATAATTGCAAATTCTTCCTCAGAATGAGAAAGCGAAGCGAGAAGGTGTTTGCCTAAGTGGTTTCGTTGCTCTTTTGATGATAAATGAAAATTATTAAGAGCTAGGTATTCAATTTTTTCAGCAGGATGTCTAAACGTTTCTAATAAATGAATTGCCACTGCATGCCCATAATCAATATCACTTGAATCGATGAGTTCAATAGGATTTAATGGATGTGGGGCTGTTTGAATAAGGTTATAGCCTTCCCACCAAATTGGTACAGTACTTTTTGTGATCAAATCACCAAAGTCTGCAAATGACAGTTCATACATTGGATGAGTATAGATAGAGAAGGAACTTCTTTCATACTTGGGGCTGTCAGAAATTGTGAGGACTTTTGTTATTCCTTTTTTTCGTAATTCATCACGGACTTTTTGAAAGATTTTTTTTGTTTCAAGAAATTGATTTTTCTCAAACGCATGAAGCAAAAGAGGGGAGTTTGGTAATACAACAATGTATGGATTCATAATTATTCAGCAATATCAGTAGCAGCTAAGGTTTGTGGAAGTACAGATAGTACTTCTCCGTTTACGTGTAGTGCAAGAAGTCCTTCTGAAACGGTTTGGATCATTGTCCATTTGTATCCTAAAGCATTAAAAGTTTCTTCCGAGTCAATTTCATGTTTCATTCCATTTGCGATGACATAAACGGAAGGAGAATTAGCAGATTTAACAAGTAGTCCGTCTTTTAGCTTAACTGGGGCTCCTTTTACATATCGTTCTAATTCTTCAACGGTCCCTTTACGCGCGATAAGTGAGGGATAGTTCAAAGATAATAGCTCAGGAGCGATTAGTGGGTACTTAACTCCGTCTTGTACAAAAAAGATTCCGAAACTATTTGGGTCTTGTACAAGTGCACCAATCGGCTCAAGAGAAGCAACCGTAATTGGGGTTCCTTCTTCAAAAAAAGCTAATGCAGATTCTGCGACATCTTCAATTTCATCTTCAAAAAAACCTAATTGCATAAATGTTGCTTGGTCTGTAATCAATCGCAATTGATTATTAATCAACAAATATTTTTCTCCAGAAGCAACTCGTAAAAGACTAGATTCAGGATAGGCAATATATGGTCCTTCAGAATAAGCTTCTAAAACAGCAGGGGGAACTTGAATAATTTGATTCAACGAGTAACGTGAGGTTAAAGAAGAGATATTATGAAATGCATGTTTTTTCCCATCTTTAATAAGCCATACACCTGGGGATCCAAATGCTTGTAATAATGTCCCAGATGGATAAGTTAAAGAAGTAGCAAACCACTTTTGCCAAATTTTATAAAATAAAAGATTTCCGTGAATATGAGGGGTGTAATTGTATAGGGCAGCTGTTGCAGAGTTTTGAATAAGTACATCTTGCCCGTCTATAGAGTAGGTTTCTCCATAGGTAAAATGAAAATCTTGGAGATTTACTGGAACATATTGCAAAAATTCAGCAGCGCTATCTACTTGTTTAGCAAACCCTTTGAATTTTTGAACAAATGGATGGTCTACATCACAGTCATCACAAACAGCATAACCAGTTGCCCAATGAAATTGAGTATCTTTTGGGGTATTGTCTGTAATAAGACTTTGTTCTTTTTGTAATAAAACAATTAAAGCTTTTGGGTTAATAGACCTTCTTTGAGCTGCATCATGAATAATCATGGCTGCTGTTTTCATTAAGCCGTCGATATCTGGCTCTACATGATCTTTCAATAGCCCTGGTTGTTCATTTAAAAAGGCTTGAATGGCTTCAACGGACATCGTTCCCGTGGCGAATAAATCTGCATCAGAGATAATAAAGCCTGGGTCAAACTCTTGTGGGATGGTGTCATGATCCGCAAGCGCAGGGGTAGAGACAAAAAGAAGGCAAATAGCCAAAAAGATTGATGATATTTTTTTCATAGTCAAAAAATTATAGCATAAAAGACCGATTGAAATCAAAGTCAAAAGACTGAGGATATGCCCCAGTCTTTTCAGTCTATTTTACAACTTCTACTGCAAATTTCGTTCGTTTAAAATCTACATTTACATCAATTTTATCGGTTGATTCTCCTCTTTCTAGTAATGCCATGGCCAGCGGGTCTAATATTTCATGCTGAATTGTTCGTTTCAGCGGTCTAGCTCCATAAACTGGGTCGAATCCAGTTTTTGCTAATTGATCCTTGGCTTTAGTTGAAACAGTAATATTAATTGACTTGTTTTTGAGCCTATTTACCATTTGATCGACTTGAACATCAACAATTTGTCGCAAATTCTTATGATTTAAATGGTGGAAGATAATAATATCATCAAGCCTATTTAAGAACTCAGGTTTGAAATGTCCTTTAATAGATTCTAAGACTCGGTCTTTCATTTCCAAGTAGTTTGCATCTTCTTCTTTCGTTTTTTGTGCACTTGTGCCATCTCCGCCAAATCCAATATTGAATTTATTGACAACTTCTGAACCTACATTCGAAGTTAAGATGATAATCGTATTTTTGAAGTTAACAACACGCCCTTTTGAGTCAGTTAATCGACCATTGTCGAGAACTTGCAATAAAATATTAAATGCTTCTGGATGAGCTTTTTCAATTTCATCGAATAAAACAACAGAGTAGGGGCGACGTCGAACTTTTTCTGTTAATTGTCCACCGTCTTCATAACCTACATAACCTGGAGGTGATCCGATAAGTCGCGACACGGCATGTCTTTCCATGTATTCGGACATATCAATTCGGATGAGAGCTTTTTCATCATTGAACATGAATTCAGCCAATGATTTTGCTAATTCTGTTTTTCCAACCCCTGTCGGTCCAACAAACATGAAACTTCCAATTGGTCGGTTGTCGTCTGCGATTCCCACACGAGACCGTCTTAATGCATTTGAGATAGCCGTGATTGCTTCCTTTTGACCAATAACTCGTTTCGCTAATTCGTCTTCTGCATTCTTTAATTTATCCATATCAGATTGCAACATTTTTCGAACAGGAATCCCTGTCCATTTTGAAACAACCGCGGCAATATCTTCTTCTGTAACCTCTTCTTTTAATACTCGGTGTTCTTTTTGGGTTTTGATCAATTTTTGTTGTAGCTCTTCCATGCGTTTTTCTAATTCTGGAATTCGTCCATAACGAATTTCAGCTACTTTTTGCAAGTCAGCTCCACGTTCTGAAATTTCAGCTTCTTGTTTTAATTGGTCGATGTCTTTTTTCGTTTGTCGGATTTCAGTAATAATTTCTTTCTCACTTTTCCATTGAATTTCTAATTCATTACTCAACTCTTTAAGCTCAGAAATTTCTTTTTCTAATTCACTTAATCGTTCTTTTGATGCTTTATCATCTTCATTTTTCAAAGCAGCTCGCTCAATTTCGAACTTCATTAATTGACGTTTATACTTATCTAATTCATCAGGCATAGAATCAATTTCCATTCGTAGGGCAGAGGTGGCTTCATCAATCAAATCAATTGCTTTATCTGGTAAAAATCGGTCAGTAATATATCGATCAGAAAGCTCTCCGGCCGCAACAATGGCAGGGTCGGTAATACGAACACCATGGTGAACTTCATATTTTTCTTTAATTCCACGTAAAATAGCGATCGTATCTTCTACTGTCGGTTCACCAACAAAAACAGGTTGAAATCTTCGTTCCAAGGCTGCATCTTTTTCAATATACTTTTGGTATTCTTTTAACGTTGTAGCACCAATAGCATAGAGCTCACCACGAGCGAGTGCTGGTTTTAACATATTAGAAGCGTCCATAGATCCTTCCATGGCACCAGCTCCAATAAGTGTATGTAATTCGTCGATGAAAAGAATAATTTTTCCGTCTGAGTTTTTTACTTCTTTTAAAACAGCTTTTAATCGGTCTTCAAATTCACCTCGAAATTTTGTTCCAGCAACTAATGCACCTAGGTCGAGTGAAATAAGTTCACGATTCTTCAATGATTCAGGGACATCACCAGCAACAATTCGTTGTGAAAGACCTTCTGCAATGGCTGTTTTACCCGTTCCAGGTTCTCCAATCAAAACGGGATTATTTTTTGTTCGACGAGTAATAACTTGCATAATTCTTCGGATCTCTGTGTCCCTACCAATGATAGGATCCATCTTTTCTTCTCTCGCTAATTGAGTAAAGTTGATCCCATATTTTTCTAAAGCTTGGTATTTTGATTCCGGTTCAGGATCAGTAATTCGATGGCTTCCTCGTACTTCGACAAGAATGCTTAAGACTGCATCATAATTAACACCTAATTCAGTTAGTATAGGTAAAACAGGGGAACGCTCAATAACCATTCCGAGTAATAAATGTTCCGTACTAATATAGTCATCACCAAGTTTTTCTGCTTCTTTTTCAGATTGAAGTAATATTTTATTCAAATTTTGACTGAGCACAATTTGGTTTACATTGATCTCTTTTTCTGTAAGAGGGAATTTTGAAATCGTATTTCGTAGTAATGCCTTTAAGACATCTTCATCTACTCCTAGTTTTCTTAAAATCGATCCGACGACACCATCTTCTTGCTCAACCAAAATTAAGAGTAAATGCTCAGCTTGCATTTCATGGTGTTTAGATTCATAAACAAAACGATGTGTTCGTTGTAATGCTTCTTGTGATTTTGTTGTAAATTTATTGATTGGAATCATTTTTATGTACATGGGGCATGCTCATGATAGAGACGTATCCCAATGGAATTATTAGCAGTCAGGCTTTGTGAGTGCTAATACAAATGTACCCCAAAAAACCTTTCAAGTCAATAGTGCACAGGTCTGATATTCCCATTTTTGCTCGAGAGTTCTATACTATATCTACGTTTATGAATAATAGCCAAACTCATATCTTGGGTTCCAAAATAGATTTGCTAAATTCTGATCAAATTGATCAGCTTTTTTTGCAATGGGAAAAATCATCTAAATTGCATCATGTCGTCACTTTGAACCCTGAAATTTGTCTGTATGGAGAAGATAAAGAGGATTATCGAAGACATGTCCTCAATCAAGCAGATTTAACAACAAGAGATGGTTTTGGGATTCGGTTTGGTGCATGGCTATTAGGAACAAAATCTCCAGAAAGAGTGACTGGTGGTACTTTAACAAAAAAGATTATCCAACTTGCATTAAAGTCAAATAAATCAATTTATTTGCTTGGAGGAGGAAGAGGAGTGGCCAAAAAAACAGCGAAAAAACTTAAATTACATTATCCCAATCTTCAAATCGCGGGTGCAGAAGAAGGAATGTCAAAACAAGATTATTCACTAACAAACCCTCAATTAGTAAATAGAATCAATCAGTCAGGAGCATCATTTTTATTAGTTGCATTCGGAGCCCCAAAACAAGAAAAATGGATAAATGCCAATAAAGACAAATTGACAGGTATTCGAATTGCAATTGGGGTTGGAGGTGTTTTTGATTATTTAGCTGGAGTAGTAGCTAGTCCACCTAAATTTTTAAGATCATTAGGGTTAGAATGGCTTTTTCGCTTAATTACACAAAGAAATAGAGTTAAAAGAGTTTTTAAGGCTGTTATTCTCTTCCCATTTCTTTGTTTAAAATGGAGATTAAGAATCACTTTGTCCTATAGAAGAAATGTCGTTGGCGTTATTCTCAATGAAAAAAGCGAAATTCTTCTCGTTTCTCCCTGGTGGAGTGAAACAACAAAATGGCAATTTCCACAGGGCGGGGTAGATAAAGGTGAAACAGATCAAAATGCGATTCTGCGCGAAATGCATGAAGAATTAGGGACAGATAAATTAGAAATTGTTCACTATTGGCAAAACTCTTATGAATATGATTGGCCAAAGTGGTATCAATTACTACGAGGATACAAAGGACAAAAGCAAAGTATGTTCCAGCTCAAGTTTATTGGTGAGAATACAGATATTGATATCGAAAATGAAGGGGAATTAAGCAAATGGATGTGGTCAACAAGGTCAGATGTTATCAATAATTTGGCTCCTTCACGAAAATCTATTGGAAAAATTGCACTGAATTTACTCGATTGACGATTGACAAAAGATAACGTAATCTACTGAAACTATAAAAATGATCATTATGAAACAAGTTCGAACAAGATTCGCACCAAGTCCAACCGGGTTTTTACATATTGGTGGGTTAAGAACCGCACTTTTTTGTTATGCCTGGGCAAAGAAAAACAATGGAACATTCATTCTCCGAATTGAAGATACAGACCAAAATCGATTGGTAGAAGGAGCAATTAAACAAATGTTTGATTCACTTGCTTGGGCTGGCATTACTCCAGATGAAGGAATAACAGGTGCAGATAATGGGAATATTACTCAATCTGGACAATTAGGACCATACATTCAAAGTGAAAGAATAGACTTGTATATAAAATATGCTCAAGAGCTTTTGGATGCCAAAAAAGCTTATAAATGTTGGTGTACTCCTGAACGATTAGATGAAATGAGAGTTGCTCAAAGGGCCGCAAAACAAATGCCGAAATATGATCGACTTTGTTATCATTTATCTGAAGAGGAAAAACAAGAAAAGGAAGCAAGTAACCAACCATCTGTTATTCGTTTTTTTGTACCAGAAGTGAAAGAAGTTGGGTGGGATGATCGTGTTTTTGGGAAAATGAAATTTGACGGTGATCAAATTGACGACCTTGTTTTACTCAAAGCTGATGGTTTTCCAACCTATAATTTTGCCAATGTGATTGATGATCACTTAATGGAAATTTCTCATGTCATTCGTGGTCAAGAATTTTTATCGAGTACACCAAAACATATTCTTCTCTATGAAGCCTTTGGTTGGGACATTCCAGAAATGGTTCATGTAGCTTGGATTTTAGGAAAGAATAAACAAAAGCTGAGTAAACGAGATGATGCGGTCTCAGTTGATGATTATAAAAATATGGGAGTATTACCAGATGCATTAAATAATTATCTCGCATTATTAGGTTGGAACCCTGGAACAGATAGAGAGCTCTATTCATTAGAAGACTTAGTAAAAGAATTTGATATTAAGCAAGCACAAAAATCTGGTGCCGTTTGGGATCTAGAAAAGCTCCTTTGGTTTAATGGCCAATATATTCGAGAATTAGATGAGGATACGTATTTTGAGCACGCTGTGCCTGTATTAATTGCATCTAAAATGATTAAAATGGATGGTACAGATTATCAAAATCTACTAGGTACTGGAATTATTACAGCAAACGATCTTAAAGCAATTTTACTAACAGAAAAAGCACGCATTAAGCGTTTTGAAGAGCTTACAGACAAAGTAAAATTCTTTTTTGTTGATGAGGTGAACTTTCAAAAAGAAGATCTTGTTTGGAAAAAAGGAAAGCTGGAAGATGTAAAACCTATTCTTGAAGAAGTTCTCGCTAGGCTTAGTGTCATTAATGCATGGTCAAATGAAGCCATTCAAGATGCACTAAAAACGTATGTAGATGAAACTGATTGGGGAGTAGGAGATGTTTTTTGGCCAACTCGTGTAGCTTTATCTGGGCAAGCACAAAGTCCAGGACCAAATGAAATTGGAGCCGCATTAGGAAAAGAGAAAACCTTAGAAAGGCTAGCAAAAACAATCGAAAAATTATGATAAAACAAGTATCCCTTTTGCTTGCATGCACTTCTCTAATCTTCTTAGGGGCGGGTTGTGATAATCAGCCATTAGAAGAGACTGGTTCAGTGAATAAGGCAAAAGAAACTGGTTTGGTTCAAGAGGGAAATATCACCCAACAGAACCCAGAAGCTACGCATGAGACTATTGAGCAAGAAAAGTATACAACCTATTCTGGGGCCTATTTTGACATCGATTATCCTACTGATTTTTCTATTGATGAACGTGTTTTAGATGAATCAATGACAAATAAATACGCAGAAGTTGCATTTATTTCGCCCAATAAAAACGTGGAGTTTCATGTTTATTCGCCACTTTGGGGTGGGGTAGCGCAATATGAAACCGTCTTAGATACAGAAGAAGTTGTTGCTGAACAACAAAATAGTACTAACGATGGATTTACGATAACAACGACCAAGTGGATTACTATTGAAGCAAAAGATGGTAGCTATGCAAGGTCCATGAGAATTATCACGACCAATAATGAAACAGTTCGCTATTTATTTGGAATTACATATAGCTCGCAAGAGGAATTAGATCTTGTAAGAGAAGAACATAATCATTTCACAACTAGTCTTGTTCAATTTGCAGATGCCTAGAAAGCACTCAGAATTCTATGCTATAATTTAGTCATCTTATGATGACTTTTTTCTATTCAATAAAAACAAATAAAAAGCTTCCGCAAATCCTTTGGTCATTTGTGGTTATTGTTATTACCTTTTCTTTATTAAAGTCACCAAGTTCTGCTCAATCTATTGATTTTAAAACATCAGAGGAGATTAAAGAATTGAATGTAGAAATCACAGAGAAATCAGAATTAACAGATAAGTTAAGAGAGCAGGCAGATGCCTATGCAAAAAAGATTCAAGAACAACAAGCTACATCAAATACGTTAGAAAATGAATTGTCTATTATTGAAAATCGAATCACTAAAATTGGATTAGATATAGAAAGAAAAGAATCAGAAATTGATACAACTAATTTAAAAATTAGAGAAACAAGTTTACAAATTGATGATAAGCAAAGAGCAATTGATTTTTCTCAATTGCAGTTAAGCAGTTTATTGCGAGAAATAAATCGACAAGACCAAAGAGGACAATTAGAAATACTTGTTTTAAATGATAATTTATCAGACTTTTTTGGTTATATAAAACGGCTAGAAGAAGTGCAATTGAACATGCAGTTAACCGTAGCTGGTATCAAAGAAGGGAAGCGAGAGCTCGAAATTAATGAGCATTCATTAGAAAAAGAAAAAGCTGATCTTCAACGATTGCTTTTAGAACAAGAAATCGAACGTCAAAAAATGAATGAAGAAAAGTTAGCTCAAGAACGACTTATCGATCAAACGGAGTTTTCTGAACAAAAATTTCAAGAACAATTGAGTGAAATTAGGTTTCAACAAAGAATTGCAAATGAAGAAATTTCTGATTTAGAACGTCGGGTAAAAGAAAAATTACGCCAAGCTCAACTAAAAGACCCAGAAATCAATATCAATCCAGGACAATTATTATGGCCGATTCCAAATCAAGGTATTACGACCTATTATCATGACCCTACATATCCTTTTCGACATATCGTTGGTGAGCATTCTGGTTTAGATTTGCGAACGTTAATTAACGGGACACCGAGCATGGGGATGCCATTGCGAGCACCTGAATCAGGAATTATTGTAAAAACAATTATCAATGGTAAATTCACTGGAAATGCTATTTTCCTTAGTCATGGCGACTTAATGACGGTTTTCTTCCATTTAAGTGAAGTTTATGTTCAACCAGATCAATTTGTTTCTATAGGAGATACAATTGCTGCTACTGGTGGGGCACCAGGACATCCTGGAGCAGGACTTTCTAGTGGTCCACATCTTCATTTCGAAGTTCGTTCAAATGGAATCCCTGTAGACCCTTGTTTATATTTATCTCCTGCTTGTTAATATGCATAAAAGGGAAGAGGGACAATTTTTTGATGGATTACTGCTAGGCGCTTTACTATCTGGGCTTGTTATTGTTTTGCTCATCGTATTTTTTCTTTTACATAATGTAAAACAAGTCGGAGAAGACCACATGCAATATAGTACTCATGAAATAACCATTGCCCCAATAAATGAAGTTGTCCTTAATAATACCGAAATAGGTCAAATTGTTGCTATTGAAGATCAAGTCTATTCAATCGATCAATCATTTACAAATACTGAAAGTGATTTAACCTATAGAACACTCAAATTAGGAACAAATCTTTCTTATGCGAGTATTTGGACAAAGAATGGGGAACAGCTACTCTATAAGGCAAATAACGCGCTTTTAACAGTCTCTGGTAATCAAAGTATTGCTATAATTGCAATAAAAGATGACCATACACTCTTGCTACAACTTTCAGGCGACCAAGAAGTAGTTTATAATCTGCAAAATGGAATGATTTCCGCAAATGAGTATGAAGATTAAAATTTCTCCAGAAGATCATATTGAACATGTTGATTATCTTTTTAACAAAGCCTGTAAATTGTTGAAGATAAAAAAAGTGACATGGAGGGTTATGGAAGGAAGAACGGCTCCAGTAAATACAGCTAAAGACTATAGTCTTGGGTATACAGATCTTCAAAAGCGAGAAATAACCTTAGATGTATTTACACCTAGAAGAAGATCACCTAAAAGCTCTAATGGCTTATTACGGGTAATCGCACATGAAATTGCCCATTTACAGAAACCGCCATATCGAGAGCGCTATAGAGGAAGAATCATCACTCGTATGCATTTCCCAAAGTTTTATACTCAAGTCAATAAAAATGTAGAGAAGTTTAAAAAAGATAAAGAATTTAAGCAATATTTTCGAATATAATAATTTGCGACGCATGGTCAATCTTACTCAATTCCTTAATAGGGAGCAAATAGAAGATATCAGTTTTAACCGATAGAACAGGTCAGTGTAATTACAAAAATGAATAAAAAATAAAACCCTCTTAAAGGGTTTTTGTTTTGTGCATCCTATTAAGGAATTGAGACAATAGAGGGGGAAAGAATGATTATCACTATATGAGTAAGTAGTAGCGTCGCACAATATACCTTATGCGACGCACTAGAATCATCATCCTTAAAACATAGGTTATAATGGTCACGAAATGTTACCACTTATTTGCCCAATATGCGGCAATTAATCCTATAGGAACATAAAGCGATAAAAAGATAACTGGATGTAAATGATCTAATAAGATTAATCCACTAAAGTACCAAATCATTAGTATGATCGCGATGATTCGTGATAATAGATTTGTATGTCGAACAATAAATAAATCTAACGGTTTTGGGTTTTTTGCCATACATTTATTTTTATTGGATCTTTGACTTAATGACGAGATGAACTGCTATCTATAGTATACCCGATTGGGAAATCTTAAATCAATATACTCTTTTACTTCCCCCTCTATAGACATCTGAGAGTTAAGCGTCGCAAAAATATCTAGGTAAGATTTTATTGAGTCAGGATTTTGTAGAGGGTCTGCTCCTAAAAGTAATGACCAACCATTATTCATATAAACCTCGAGTTGATCAAAGGTTATTGAATCATCTGGTATAAAGACTTTTTCTTGTTCTAAATATCGCTCTATTTCCCCTTCATCTAGTTTTTCAATATCAATTTCACTTAATGCTGATTTGATTTCTGAAATTTTATCTTCAACTGTTTTAGCTTGTGCAATTGAATCTGCAAGACTCTCTAGTTCTGCATTTAATTTCGAATCATCATTATTAGCCACTTTCGTTTCAGATTCAGGTAACTTCTCTGGGATAACAATAGTTTGTTTATTCGCTGGTTTTAAACGAAATGAATGAATAGATAAAAACGGATACTTTTCTAATTCTGAATAGAGTGTGAGAATTGACGCTATATTTCTTTCCGTTAAAACTTGTTCACCAACCTGAGGTATTGTTTCACCAAATTGATAAATAGTAGGTGTGTCTTCTTTTTCTAAGATTTCTTCACTTGTCGTTTGACGAATAACAGTACCTTGCTTATCTATTGTGAAATATTGATCATCTACACTATAAATAAGTATAGATGACTTTTCTTTTAGATCAATTTGCAATGAATGAGATGGCCAATGAGAAGTAAATGTGATAGATTCTAACCCGTATTTATCTCGGATAGCTTGTTCAACTGTATTTTGATTGAAGAAAAACAGATGAGAACGCTTTATCAAGAAGATGGATCTTTTATCCATATAGTCAAAAACCATCGATTTTAGATCATTTGTTTGAATTTCTTCATTACCAAAAACGGCAATACGATCCAAATAAAAGGTTGGTTGGACAAATAGAACGATAAACCAGATAAAGAGTGTTAGTGATAACCCTATTTTCGCAAAGAGGTATCGTTTATCCGTAAAGATTTTTCCTAAGACCCTTCTTGCTGTGACTTTTTTTTGGTAAGGGTTTTCAAAAGATTTTTGATGAACATCGCGACGCAGATATGATTTCGCTTTTTTGCCTGTAGCATTTCTCTGGAGTCCTTTTAATGCTAGAATTTGTGATAAATTCAAAGATAAAACTTTATTCAGTTTTTTTTTAACAAATCGGAACATGATCTTGGTAGACCTACCTGATTTCTTTTTTGTTTTGAATGTTGATCGTACTCTCATAGAAGCTAATGTCTTTTTATACCAAATCCTCGCTTAATTCTTCTGAATGACTCAATAATCCAATTCACCCAATATTTTGAAGTTAATGGGAAATCTTGTGCTGGTAATAAATACTCAATTTCACCACCAAAACCTTTCTTAAACTTTGTAATTCCATAAAATGGACGCTTAGGATCGTCTGTATCATCAATTCCCCAGAAACTGTATTTCGTACAACCACGCGCCTTTGCTTCACGTATTGCTTCCCATTGTAGTAAGTATGCAACAGGAACTTTTGAGCGCAAAGAAGCTCCATGATGATAAGAAGCTACATTTCCGTAATACATAATAATGGCAGAAGCAATTATTTCATTTTCATATTTTCCTGTGTAGATAATAACTTCATCATCATCTCTAAATGTATTCACTTGTTCATGGTAAAGACGATTCGAATATGGAACAAAACGATGCCTCACATGCGTTTCATTCATTAATGTGATAAATGTATCAACATCAGAGTTATTTGTTGATTTTTCGATTACAACACCATCTTTTTGCGCACGTCTGATTAGATTTCTTGTTGTTTTTCGCATTCCCATGAGTAATTCCTCTTCGGTTGGTTGCAAATCTAATTGCCAAACAATTTCAGATAAAACATGAATTGGAGCAATTTTGAATTTTAACTGTTTAAAGAGCGCTTCGTTTTCTTCTGTTCTTTTTAAATAAGGCGCCATTCGAATGAAATCATATTTTTGCTCTCTCCCCCACTCTTTTAAATAATCCACGATAATTGTTAAATATTCAGCTGAATAATTTTTTAAAACTGGACCATATGGAATATAGAGATACTTCCCTCTTTTGGCATGTACTAGTAAAACTAAACAAATACCTACTAAAGTAGAATTTTCATAAATCCCTAATTTAAGTGACTCATTACCTAGTAATTGTTCTTGCTTAGCAGAATTCCAAGATTGTAGAAAAGGTGGATGATTTTGAGCAAGCAAGAATGATTCCCACTCAGCTTTATTTTCACTAATTTTTACTTGAATCAATTTATTATTCATAGTAGTTTTTCAACAATTTAAGGAGTTTTGAACGACTAGCCATTGATAATTTTCTTTGTGTTGGCAAGTTTATATTTTGTTTCACAAGTTCTTCACTTTTCGGGCAAGATCCTTCTGTATAGTAAATAGATGACCAATTATCTGGTCTTGGCATAATTGTAGATGAATACCAATTCCCTAAAAGAAATCCTTGTTTACGAAAATCACTTCTAACTTGATTTGGCTTACCATGTTTAATCGTAAATCGTAAATATGATGGCTCAGAATTTATATGGATTTGTTGAGTCGGTATAGAATGAGTAGAACAAAATTCTTGATAAGCAAATGCATGTTCTCTTCTTTTTTTGAGATTTTCTTCTAAATGCAGCAATTGTTTCGATGCAAATAGAGCCATGGCATTTGGTAATGGTTGAATAAGTTCCTTTGGTTGTTGCCCATTACATTCATTTTTCAAATAAACCTTATTGAGCAATTTCGTTTTTTGCGCGATAAAGATAAGTAATTGCCCAATTTTAAGTGGCCCAATTAAACGTGCCATCCATGGAATAAGTAGTGGATGAATACTATTTTGAAAAATGGAAAATACTGAGTTTTCTAGTGCTGTTGTAGATAATTCTTCCAATTTTTTAGCTAATTCAGTACTAGAAGTAATTGTAGCACCACCAGAGACAGATGAGATCATCTTATCTCGACCAAAACTTAAAATTGCGGCATCTCCAAATGTCCCAACCAATTGATTATTGTATTTTGCCCCCAAAGAATGGGCACAATCCTCGATGACTTTAATATTATGCTTTTTAGCAAGTTCAACTATTGCATTCATTTGAGCGGGGTAACCAAAAGTATGTTGGACAATAATTGCTTTTGTTTTGGGTGTAATTGCTTTTTCAATAAGACGAGGGTCGATATTAAATGATTCATCAATATCAATATAAATAGGTTTTGCACCAGCCCAGATTACCGAATTTGGCACGACAATGCATGTATAAGCTTGAATAATAACTTCATCGCCACTTTGTATCTCCAATGCTTTTAAAATAGCGTAGAGTGCAGATCGTCCATTTTTAAATAATGAAATTGAACGCTCATCATGCATCGACGAGAGCTGTTTTTTTAATTGTTCGCTAGCAGCTCCACTTTTCCATTTGTTCCAATTCCATGGCAAAAGCAAACTCATTGCGAGTTTTTGTTGTTGCCAGTCTGAATTTGGTGAATGAGAAATGGAAATCATATTATGAATCTGTAAGTAGGTTTGGAATAAATTGTTCAGATTCTCTTCCTTCACAGAGAACAACAGTTGGTTGGTTTCGAACAAATTCGAGAAGTGATTCTTGATCTTTTGGATGCAAGATTGATTCTTCAGGGAACCCTTGTTGTAAAAGAGATAAACGCAATAAGTCTCTCTGTTGACTAGGCAGTAAAAGGATTTTATCAAAAACTTCTGAAGCTCGTTTAGCAATTAATTCATGTGATGTTTTTGATAAGTCAGCGAGTTCAATAACTTCTTTGAAAATAAGAATCTTTTTTTCGTCTAGTGAACTGACATCATCAAATGCCAGAAGAATACTGGGTACATTTGCATTATAAGAATCATCAATAATCCAAGAATCATCATTAATCATTTTGACTTCCATTGTTCTTTCAATTTGAGGAAAAGTTTTGAGTGCACTTTGAATTTCCTTTAAGGACATTCCAAGTTGTTTAGCTATAGCAATTGCACCCAATGCATTAATGATATGGCCCTTACCAAATAAGGGTAAAGATAGATTCATTTCACTTAAAGTAAACTTAGACTCATTTTTGTTCATTTGAATATTTTGAGCAGAATAATGTACATCTGGAGCAAACCCATAAGTAATAGGACTGATTCCTCTAAGTTCAAAGGCTTCAAGTAATTCTGGACTTTCACCATTCGCGAAAACCTTAGTCATATCGTCAACTGATTTTACAAGCTCAAATTTTGTTTTCTCGATATTTTTTTGAGAACCAAATAATTCTAAATGTTGATTCGTTAAACCTGTCATAATCCCATAGTCAGGCGAAACGATATCTGCAATCCTTTTGACTTCCCCTTCTCGATACGCTCCCATTTCTACAATAAAAAATTCATGTGTGGGTTGTAATTCATCTAAAATAAGCTTAGCAATACCGGTATCAACATTTAGATGTTTTGGTGTTTTTAAGACAGAGTATTTTTTTGAAAGGATATGGCCAAGTAATTCCTTCATCGATGTCTTACCATAACTTCCAGTAATACCAATGACAATGAGATCCTTATGCGAAATCATTTTTTCTCTCGCTTTTTTCATTAATTGTTTTTGCATGAGAAAATTCGGAATAAATAAGACAGAAAACACAGTAAAAACGATGAGAGGTTGAATGATCTCAATCGCAAGTAATTGTTCTGGCCAAAATAAATAACGAGATGCCAAATAGATTTCTACAACTAATATTGAAACAAAGAGAACCCAGATTTTAGAGGTGAATGTCGGTATTTGTAATGTATGTTGCTTTAAATGAAGGATTGTTTGAATGAAACGGAATAGGAAAAAAGCAATTATAGCTGTTAATAAGAAATCAAAAGCACCAACTTGTGAAGAAATACTTGTTCGTAATAATAACTGCCAAGTAAGAAAAAAACCGATCAAAATAGAACGATAGGAAGAGAAAATAAGCTTAATAAATTTGGGCTGTTTTATTTCTGAAACCAATCGATCGATTCTATATTGTTTTAATTGAATATAATGTAACCAAAAAAGTAGTGATCTAGCGATCGCTACAACCCATAGTACTGTCAAAAGGGTGAATGCATGCGCACTATATAATTGGAGTAAATAAGTCATGATAATTTATGAATGTTTTACAAATTCCATTATCGCTTTTGCTACTAATTCTGGATTGTTTTTCACTAAGTTATGACGCGCACCTTCAAAGACTTTCAGTTCAGATTCTTTGATAAGCTTATGCATTTTTTTTCCGTCAGAAAGAGGTGTAGCACCATCATCACTTCCCCAAAGCAAAAGTGTCTTATGATGAATTTGTGGCAATAATGGCTGTAAATCTTCGTCTAGTACATTAATAATTGTTTCTTTCATTACCCCATCTGCTTTGAGATAATCTGTTGACCCCGCTACTTTATACAATATTTTTTTGGCTGGTTCTTCTAATTTTGAAATAAGTGGTAGATCAAAAAACTTTTTCCCAATCTTGGCCGATGTTTTTAAGACTCTTCGTTTTACGGTATAAGCATCTGGTTTTACTCCAGCAGATGCACAGAGAATAAGATTGTTTAAATCAGGTGCATACTTAATTGTATATTTGATGGAAACACGGCCTCCAAAAGAATGACCAAAAAGAGTAAATTGCTTAATCTCCAATGCTTGTGTGAAATCATGTACCCAATCTCGATAATCAGAAACAGTCCATGCTTTTGGTGGTTTAGGCGTATTTCCCCAACCTGGTAAATCAGGAACAATAATACGAAGACCTTGTTTCGCTAAAAGTGGACCAAGTTCTTGGTAATGCGTTGAATCAGCTGGCCATCCATGAAGCATGATAATAATGGTATTACCACTTCCCCATTCTCGATAATGCGCAACGCGATCTTGAACAGTAATTGAAGCCATAGATTCGTTAGTTTAAAGAGATTTCAGTTTTCCCATTCATATAGGCTCTAAGAGCTTGTGGAATAGAAATGCTTCCATCTTCTTTTTGGTGATTTTCCAATAATGGGATCAAAATTCTAGGGCTAGCAATAAGTGTATTATTCAATGTATGACAATACTGTTTTTCATCACCATCTTTATAGCGAATATTAGATCGTCTAGCTTGCCAGTCACCGAGGTAGGAAGCTGAATGGGTTTCTCCATAAGATTGACGAGAAGGCATCCAACATTCAATATCAAACATTTCTTTTTTTCCGGCTCCCATATCCCCTGTTGCAATTTGTAATACTCGATAAGGAAGTTCTAATGAAGCCAAAAAGTCTTCCGCGTTTTTTAAGATTTCACGCAACATTTCTCTACCGGCTTTTTCATCTGCTTTCATGAAAATAACTTGTTCTACTTTTGTAAATTGCTTGATGCGATAAAGTCCTTTTGTATCTTTTCCGTAACTTCCAACTTCTGTTCTAAAACAATTTGTCATTGCGCAATATTTAAGTGGAAGTTTGTCAATATCAAGAAATTCATTTGAATGGTATCCAAGTAGTGTAACTTCTGAAGTACCGATTAAATACAACGGTGGTTCATCTAAATCCTTACGTTGATCATATATTTTGAATGTTTCATCTTCTGCAAATGGAAAATGACCAGAACCTTCAAAGTGTTCACGCTTAGCCATTACTGGCATATCTAATTGAGTAAATCCTCGTTCAGTAAGAAAATCTAAAGCGTAATTTACAAGTGCTCTTTGCAATTGTGCTGCTTCATTTTTCAAAACATAGCCACGAGTCCCCATTAACTTTACCCCACGTTCGATGTCAATAATATCTAAAGCTGTTCCAAGCTCTATATGATCTTTAGGCTCAAAGCTAAACTGAGTTGGCTCTCCAACGGTTTTTATTACTGTATTTGCTTCTTCACCTCCAATAGGTGCTTCTTCAACTGGGATTTGTGGTACAAGTAACATTAATTCGTTAAATCTTGCTTCTACTGCACCTAATTCATCTTTTATTGCATGAGCTTGATCCGAAATTGTTTTCATTTCTGCAACAAGCGTCTTTTTTTCATCTGGTGATGCTTGAGCAATTTTGTCTGAAGCTTGATTTTGTTGAGCTCTAAATTCTTCATGTTGAGTAATTAGTTCACGTCTTTTTTCATCAATTTGAAGAAGTTCATCTAGATTAAGATCTATTTGTTTGTTTTTAATAGCGGTTTTGACTAAATCTACGTTTTCTCGGATGAATTTACTGTCTAACATATCGGTCTATTATGCTAAAAACAGGGATTTTGATCCCTTTTAATGATAGAAATATACCAAAATTCAGTGTTTTTGTCCAAGATATTGACAAAAGCTTGATTTTATGATAATTTCGGCATTCTGGCACATACGTTTTGTGTCATAACAAAGGAGTGTTCCGTGAAGAAGTTCCCAATTGTGATTTTGTTGTTGTTCGCTTTCGTCATGCCCTGTATGGCGCAACAGGACAACGACAAGAAGAACACGATGGCCACGCCGAAGGTCGACGAGCCCGCCAACCTGGCGACCCAAGTCGAGATCCTGAAGGCCAAGCTCGAGCGCGAGCAGCTTTTGACCCAGATCGCAGTCAAGCGGTCGAAGGAGCACGAGCAGCGTCTGCTGAACTTGCTCAAGCGCGTCAAGGCGATCGTCGCTGAGAACGAGAAGCTCAAGCTCCAGAACAAGGCGCTCGCCGAGCGGGTCGCAAGGAGCAAGCCTCCTATCGAGAATCCCACGGAGAAGAAGCAGGTGACCTCGAGCAAGCCCATCATCAAGGTCGTCGGTGAACCTCATCGGGTGACTGATCACGTGGCGCTGGTCGTCAACATCAAGGGCGCCAACTCCGGCGTCAAGGCTTGGTGGCATGGGACCGGCATGAAGAAGGCTATGCTTCTCAAGCTCAAGCAAGAGAAGAACGGTCACTTCTCGCTTCTCGTTGACAAGCCAACGAAGGAGCTCACGGTCTACATCAAGGCCGTCAATGGGAAGGAGAACACAACGCTCGCCATCCCGATCAAGTAGCTGGCCCCCGCCGGCAAGAGACCCGTGCTGGCAGATCGCTCTATGAGTGGTTTGCTGGCACGGGTCTTTCAATTTGAAAAAATTAGTTTGCTTGTTCTTCTTTTAATTTACTGGATTTATACAATTCTGGGTGAAATGGTTTTAATCGAATGACTGAAGCATGTATAGATCTTTTTTGTAATTCATCATTTAATTTATCCACAAAGGCATTTTGATCATAACCTAAGGCGATAATATCAGGTCGAACCTCTTCAATAATTTTATACTTATCTTCTATATATCCTAAATGGACTTGATCAACAGCTTTTGATTGAGCGACATGCCCAGCTCTAGTTGTTTCATTTTGATCAGGTAAATTTCCTTTCACTTGTTGAACTGTTTCGTCTCTAGCAACAACAATATGTAATTCATCCCCTAATTTTTTTGCTTGCTCGAAAAAATCCAGATGTCCTGGGTGTAAAATATCGAATGTTCCAAATGCAAGAACTTTTTTCATAGAATTATTCATTCAACTGTTCAGGTCTCATTGTTGGAAAAAAGACAACATCTCTAATCGACTCTTGATTTGTCAAAATAGAAAATAACCGATCGATTCCAACACCAAATCCGGCTGTTGGTGGCATTCCATGTTCTAAGGCTTGAACATAATCAAAATCAATCATTTGTGCTTCATTATCCCCTGCCTCTCGCAATTTCATCTGATCTTCGAAGCGCCCTTTTTGGTCAATTGGATCATTTAACTCAGAGAACCCATTTCCGACTTCTGCCCCAATCATCAGTACTTGGTGACGTTGAACAATTGTCGGATCTTCTGGGTCTCGTTTAGATAAAGGTGAAATAGCAACAGGATGATTAATCAAGAAGCTTGGTTGAATAATTTCTGGTCGAACCATTTTTTTATAAACCTGATCAACAATTCTTCCATAACCGGCACTTGGATCTATTTTAATTTTGATTCCTTTTTCTTTGATTTGAGATTTTAATGTTTCTACATCTAAAACAGTTTTAAGATCTATTCCTGTTTTATCTAAAAAGAGTGTTCGATAATCTAGACGTGGCCATTCACTTGAAAAATCTAATTGATGTTCTTTGTAGGTAATTGAAAGAGTTTCAAAAGTACTTTGAATAATCGATTGATACATTTCTTGAACTAAAGTCATTAACGATTCATTATTTGCATAGGCCAAATAAAATTCCATCATGGTAAATTCCTGTAGATGCTGTGTGCTCATCCCTTCATTACGAAAGACTTTACCAATTTCGAATATTTTTTCATATCCACCAACCGTTAATCGTTTAAGATGTAATTCAAGTGATATCCGTAAATAAAGATCTAAATCCAAGGTATTGTGATGAGTGATAAAAGGTTCTGCTTCTGCCCCACCGGGGATATTTTCCAAAACGGGAGTTTCTACTTCTAGAAAACCTTTTCCATGCAAAAAACTACGTAGAGATTGAATAAAGAGTGAACGTTTTTTGAATAGCTCTTTAACATCTTTGTTCACAATTAAATCTACATATCGATGTCTATATCTGTATTCTTCATCTTTAAGACCATGGAATTTATCAGGCAATGGTCGAATAGCCTTGCTCAATAAATCGAATGATTGAACTTTAATTGTTTGCTCTTCTGTTTTCGTTAAAAATGGAATTCCCGTAATTGAGAGAAAATCAGCAACATCAATTAATTTTAATAATGCATACTGTTCTTCACTTACGATTTTTTTATTGAAAAATAACTGAATCATTCCAGACTCATCTTCAATTTGTGCAAAAGTAGATCCACCTTGTCTACGTAAAAGGCGTAATCGACCAGCAACCGTTACTGTGGTTTCTTTTGAAGAAAGTTTATCAAAAGCTAATTTAACAGAAGAAATCTCCGTATCTCGTTTTGCATTTGCTGGGTATGGATCTATTCCCATTTCTTGCAATTGAGTTACTTTTTCCAGTCGAATACTTCTTTCATCATTTAGGTTTGATTCTGTCATAATTATTATTTCTATGTTCTTATAAAAAAACGCCGTATCAGACGCGGCGTTTAATTTACTCGCGAATTGAATTTATTTTACACTGACAATAGTATAGATCGTTTTACCTGCTGGTGTATCTACTTCTACTTTATCACCTTTTGTATGATTTAAAAATGCTTTTCCTAAAGGTGATTCATGAGAGATAAGACCTTCTGTTGGCGCTGATTCTTCTGGGCCAACAATAGTAAATTTCATACTAGATCCATTTGCTTTTACTTCTACAGTACAACCAAGCGAAACAATACCATCACGACCAGATTTTTCGTCAATCATTTCTGAATTTTTCAAAATTTCAGCAAGTTCTGCTGTTCTACCAGCGATAAAAGCTTGTTCATCTTTTGCATCATGATATTCAGCATTTTCTGATAAATCACCCATTTTAATGGCTTCTTCGATTCGATCAGCAACGGCTATTTTTCTTTTTTTGAGCTCTTCAAGCTCTTCTTCAAGTTTTTTATAACCTGATTTTGTTAAATAATGGGGGTTTGTCATAAAAAAAAATGTGGAGACGATCCACTTATACGATATAATGAGTAAAACAATATGTATCAGAATAATAGCTCTTAGCTACTCTGTCAAACTCATTTTATCCACATTTGCAAGATTTTTGTCAACCTTTTCTAACAATTATTCTAATACGATTCGATTGTCATACCACCACTGTAATAAATCATTGGCGATTGAAACGGCTATCTTAGACCCTTCTTCTCCCTCTTCGACCAGAATACTAAAAGCAATTTGTGGATTCTCTGTTGGTGCATATCCAGCAAACCATGCATGAGGAGGTTTCGTAGGATGCCATTGAGCTGTCCCCGTTTTACCAGAAACCTCGATTGGCAATGTACCTAATCGTTGTCCACTTCCTTGTGTCACAACTCGCCGTAAACCATCTTGAATAACTTGAATATTTTCTTGTGACAAAACTTGTTGGTTGAGAATAGTTGGTTTCACTTCTTCAATAAGTTCTTGATTTTGATTTAAAAACCCAGAAACTAAATAGGGCTGATAAACTGTCCCCCCATTAGCAAATGTAGAAATGAATGAGGCAACTTGCAGAGGTGTTACAAGTAAATCACCTTGTCCAATCGCTAAATGATAGGTGTCACCGATATACCATCTTTCATTTTTTGTTGCCTCTTTCCATTCTTTCGAAGGGAGAAAACCTGCAGACTCACTAGGAAGATCAATTCCCAATGGTTGTGACAAACCAAACTTATACGCATAATCAGAAATTTTTGCCACACCTAGTCCTTCAAAATCATCGACACCACCACCTATAGCATAAAAATAGGTATTCACGGAGTCTGCAAGTGCATGATAAACATTTGTTTGTCCATGTCCTCCAGCTTTCCAATCAGGAAAAAACCATGTTTTAATTCTTATCCCCCCCGTAGAAAGAAAGTTTGTATATGGTGTCACAATTCCTTCATCCAAAGCTGCACCAGCAACGATTGGTTTAAATGTAGAACCAGATGGGTATTCACCAGACACGGCTCTATTGTACAGCGGCTTATTTTCATTCTCGATGAGAGCTGAATACACATCTGAATTAATTCGTTTAGCAAAGTCGTTATTATCAAATGTAGGAAGACTTACCATTGAGATTACTTGTCCATTTTGAGGATTTAATATCACAACACTTCCTCGTTCTTTTTCATAGTCGATCAAATGATTTTGTAAGATTTCTTCTGCAGCTCGTTGAAACTCAACATCAATTGTAGTTAATAAACTTAAACCATCTACAGCTTGTTTTTGAGCAATTACTTGCTGTGGTGTACCCATTGCATTTACTTCTAATGATTCATTTCCGAATTCTCCTCTCAATTGTTCTTCATAAGTATATTCCAAGCCTGAACGTCCAATAACATCATTAAAAAGATAACCATTATCTGATAATTCTTTATGGTCAGAGTCGTTTAATCTAGCCATATACCCAAGCAAATGGGATAAGCTTTTTACAGGAGCATAAACTCTTGTATCACTTGTATCTAATGACGGCGGTCCTTCATTCAAATATTCTCTTCGAGAAAATAATTCAACACTGAGATATTCTTGTTTTTCAGCGAGCAATTGAAGAGCAATGGAGTCATCTTGTTTTATGAATTCTGCGACAATGGTTGCTTGTCCACGTTTTTTATAATTTTGATAGAGATCTTCAATTGATGAAAGAAATTCATCTTGAGTATCATCGCGATAAAACAACAGATAGCTTTGATAAAGATCTCGTAATAATGATTGTCGTTTAGAAAGATCAACAGGTAAAAGATTAGGTTGAATCGTTAAAACATAATTTGGAGAGTTTTGAACAAGTGGGATTTTGTATCGATCATAAATCAAACCACGATCTGCTCGAATATGGTCAATTCGCAATCTATTTTGATCAGCCTTTTCTTTATAAGAGGCTCCTTGAACAACTTGAACTTGCATTGAGCGAAGGATCAATATGCTTAATACGATCAATACAAAAATAGAAATTTTTGCAAATAATTTTGGAGTAAATAGTCTTCCTAAATACCCATCTGTCTGCCCATATTGCATGGTATAGCCATCTTGAATATCTGGATCAACAAAACTAGCTTCTACCCATTCTTGTTTTTTTCCACGATGAAGATGTAGAGATTTTCTGGAAACTTCTTGTACTCTAAATAAATCTTCTGACATATTCTAGTGATCTGAAATAATGAAATAAGATTTAAACCGCTTACTCATAAATGTTGTTGCTAGATATCCAAGACTTAATAAAGCTAAGGAAAATGGAGTATAGAATAGAATCGAGATCATCCAATCTACTGTGATCAGTGTAATCAGTTCTTCTGGAAACCAGTAATGATAGAGAGTTAATAAAAGCGCATAAACAGCATAATAGATAAACCAAGCAATAATTCCAATTGCCAGTAATACATAATACGATCTATTCGTAAAAAATCGTTCAAGTAAGAAATTTATGACAAAAAGTGATGTAAACCCAGCAATGAGAGGAATCAGAAAAAGGCTACCAGCAGTATATGAAAGCAATAGGATACTAGCAAAATAAAATGGATATGCGATCGCATTACGGAAAATAAAGATGAAGAAAACAGAAACAATAAAAGCGATATTGATCAAATTCCAATTTCCCCCTAAACCGGGTAAAAAGCCCGCGTCAAAACTAATAACCATTAAGAGAAAGAGAAATTTTGCTATCGTAGAAAGAAATACTTTCATAGATTCTATTGCTGAGAAAGAATAACAGAAACGAATGTATGCGCACTTGGGTCAGCCAATGGTCTTAAAATGGCTTTTTGAAATAAATCACTATTTTCTGAAATGACTTCTTCTATTTCTCCGATAATCAGACCTTTTGGAATACTAATTTCTAATCCAGATGTAATAACGAGTTGCCCCTGTAATAAGGATTCACCTTGTGGAATTTGATCCAGCAATAAACTCAAACCTCGCTCTCCATGTGCCATTTTACTAGAAGGCGCTCCCCCACTTATTGTCGAAGCAACTTGACTTTGTGTATCTGTAAGCAATAGCGCTTTTGATGAACGAGCAAAAACTTCTGTGATCTTGGCTATAATGACTCCATCTTCAACGACAACGGCATTATCTAAAGCCACCCCGTCCCTTATTCCAACATTTAAAAGTAATACAGAAGAATTTTCTGGATCTTTACCAACAACTCGCGCTGCAGTTCTAGGCAAATTTGTTGAACTATCTTCAAAGAAATTTAATAATTGACGCAGAGATTGATTTTCTTGTTCAGCCGTTTGTAACTGAGCTAAACGTTGTTTTATTTGAATAATCTCATCTCGCAATAATTCATTTTCAGTCTGTAAAAGAGCTGTATTTTTGGGTTTTGAAAAGAGCGAACTGAGAGAGTTTCCGAAACCATAAAACTTTTGAATGATTGGCTGAGTAATAGCTAGTGAACCAGATTGTATTGACCTATCTACTCCAATGAGTTTAAAAATCAACGCAAAAAGAATCAGACCTGTGATGACGATCAAAAGCGTAAATCGTTTTACTGGTTGACGCTTCATATAGTTATGCTAACGAATCATTGTTTCTTGTTGAGTTGAAGCTAATATAACTTCACTCATTGCTTCTATGTCTTCTAAAATAATCCCTGTGCCACGTACAGCACATGTAGCAGGATCATCAGCTATTTGTACCGGAATACTTAAGGCTTCTGCGAGAGCCTGGTCTAATCCTTTTAATAAAGAACCAGCTCCAAATAATGTAATTCCACGTTCATAAATATCCGCAACTAATTCAGGTGGTGTTCCTTCTAATGTTGCTTTCACATTATCAATGAAAAACTTAAGAGAGCGTGAAATCGCTTGTCGAATTTGAGCATCAGACACGGTGACTTCTCTTGGTAATCCAGAAATAAGATTTCTCCCTCTCACCTCCATCGATAATGATTCAGCTAAAGGAATAGCAGATCCAATCTTTGTTTTGGCTGCTTCCGCCATATGTGAACCTAAAAGGATATTGAATTCATGTCTGGCAAATTGAATGATGTCATTATCAAATTGCTTACTAGACATTTGTAAACTTTTCCAAGTTACCACCCCGCTTAAAGAAATAACAGCAATTTCAATTCTACCTCCACCAATATCAATAACCATTGTTCCATTTGGTTCTTGAATAGGGATTCTTGCACCAATTGCTCCCGCTAAAATTTGCTCTGTTAATAACACTTCGCGTGCCCCAGCTCCTAATACAGCATCTTCAACAGCTTTTTTTTCTACCTCAGTTAAATCCATTGGAATAGCAACAACAACTCGTGGCCTTGGTAAAATATTGAAGTTTTCTGCGTGAATTTTATCAATGAAAAATCGGATCATTTTTTCGCATACTTCAAAATCAGAAATAATCCCCTGTAATAGAGGTGAAACAACGGTGATATGTGGAGGGGTTTTCCCCAACATGGCTTCTGCTTCGCTTCCTACAGCGATAATTTGATTTGTTTTTGTATTCAATGCAACGACAGATGGCTCATCAATCACAATACCGCGATCTTTTACATAAATACGGGTATTTGATGTACCTAGATCGATACCAATGTCTTTAGAAAATCTACCAAGGAATTTATTGATCATAGAAAAAAAGCGTAAATTCAGCGTATACAATCATTTTAGAACTTCATCTTAGCGGAACTTTTGTATTAGATCAATTATCAAAAAATGCCTTTAATTGAATCTACTATTCCACCACCATAGGTAGAGATATCTTTGATGGTAATCAAAAGAATCAGCAAGAGAAGAAAGATAAAACCTGAAGTATGTATAATATTTTCCAATCGGATGCTTACTTTTTTTCGGCGGATTTTTTCAATAATAACAAGAGCTAATCTTCCTCCATCTAATGCTGGTAAAGGCAAAATATTGATGACAGCTAGATTAAGGGAAAGCAAAGCAGCAAATTGTAATAATTGTGCAAATCCTTGTTTGGCAACCTGACCTGTAATAACAGCAATACCAATTGGACCTGCAATATCAGCTGGCGCAGAACCAGTTGTTACTAATTGAACAAGTAAAGCACCGAAGGCTGTGATAATCATCCATAACAGCTCTGCTGTTCTTGCTATTCCTAAAAATGGAGCAATATACCAAGGGTAAGAAACCATTGCTGTGTTTGCTAAACCAATACCTATTCCTTTTTTCTCTAAACCATCTAATTGTTCAGGCTTAACCAATACTGCTTGAGTTGAATTATTTCGAACAATTGTGATTTTATATTCTTCCTGTTCCGAATTCAAAATAGTAGAAAGTTCCTCAACTGATGAAACGGAAATATCATTTATAGAAATAAACTCATCAGCAATTTCAATTCCAGCCCTTTCCGCTGGTGCCCCTGGTAATAATTGGACAATTTGTAGTTTTTTATCCGAGATAATTGCTGATTCAGGTAGCTTTGTATCATCTAAAATAGTTGGTGAACCAAATAGAAGTCCGATAGAAATAAGAACATATCCTAAAAGAATATTCATTAAAACTCCGGCAGATAAAATAAGGGATTTCCAGGCAAATGATTTGTTCACAAAGCTTCTTGGGTCTTCTGATGTTTCACCATTCTCTCCTTTGATTTTTACATACCCTCCAAGTGGAAGTGCGTTTAACGCATATTTTGTTTCCCCTTTTTTGATGGAATAAACTGTAGGAGGAAAACCAATGCCAAATTCTTCTACACGACACCCAGCTTTCTTCGCAGCAAAAAAATGACCAAGCTCATGAACAATGACAAGGACTCCTAAAACGACGACAAAAATAAGAAATGTAAGCATGGTATCTTTTAGTTAATAAAGTCTATTAAATTGTCATGATTTGTTTTTCTTTCTCTTCTGCAAGCTGACCAACTTCCTTTGATTTAGCATTCGTAAAATCATCTAATTGTTTTAGATACTTGAATTTTTCATCTTCAGAAATTTCTTTTTCTTTTTCAGCATCTAAAATGAGTTCTTTTACTTTATCTCGCAATTGACGAAGGGCTACTTTTGCAGCTTCTGCTTTCTTTCCTACTACTTTTACAAGATCCTTTCGATTTTCTTCCGACATTGGAGGCATTGGTAGACGAATAACTTCTCCATCATTAACAGGTGAAAAACCTAAATTTGACTCAATAATAGCTTTTTCAATCCCCTTTAAAACTGTTTTGTCCCAAGGTGCAATCAATAGTGTTTTTTGATCTGGGGCTGTAATGGTAGCAACTTGATTCAATGGCATTGTTGATTCATATGCCATGACTTTAACTCCATCTAATACATCTGGGTTCGCATGACCAGATCTAAGATGAGATAATTCTTGTGAAAAATGAGTAATTGTCTCTGAAAAGGCTCTTTTCTTTTGATCAATAAATGGGTTCATAGAGATATTCGTTAAGTTGATGATTTATACCATTATTCTTGCTTTGTGCCAATATAGACTTTTCCTGAAGCATAGTTATCAGGAAGGATGATTGATGTAGGAAAAGCTGCTAGAAATGGAATAGTTGTCCACGTTTGTCCAAAATTCTTGCTTTGGTAAAAAACAGTTGGAGTCGCATAATAGATATTTCCTCGATTTAATGGATCCCAGGCAATTGCTCGAATTTGCTTTTTATCACTTGCTGTTAATAATTCTAATTGTTTCCATACTGGTGGTGATGAAGTGCTTGTATACAACCCCTGAGAGGTATGCACGAGCATATCATCTGGATTGCCTTGATGAACAATCAAATTTCTATAGATAAGCGGATTTGTAAATTCATCTATTGGCCTTTGAATCGATTCCGTTATTTCTGACCAATTGACTCCATTATCAAGTGAACGATAAACCCCTTCTTCGGGCAAGACAACATAAATTCGCTGTCTACTATTTTTTGCGAGAACTATTTTAGAGATGATTTCTTTAAAATGGTGAACGGCAGACCAACTATTCCCTAAGTCAACGGTTTTTAACAATTCACCCGTTATTACAGAAGCATAAATGATATTTTTATCTAATGGATCTATCAAAACATCTGTAATAAGACTTCCATTTGGATTTGTATACACTAATTTCCAAATTTTTCCTTGATCAGTGCTTAGATAAAGTTGATGTAGTCGAGCTGCAATTAGTATAGAATTATCTGTATCAGCAATTGAAAAGGCTTGGATTTGTCCAGATGTTGTTATTGGAGACCATAGATCACCATTATTTTCTGAAACAAAAAGGCCTTGTGCACCTGTAGCCGCATAGAGTCGAGAACTTACCTTCGTATCCATTTGTAAATCGAAAATAGATTCACGCGATAAAAGTGATGGAGTGAATTGTGGGTCAATCGTATTTGAAGCTAGCCAAGTTGTACCAAAATCTTCTGAACGATAAACTCCCGCTTGTGACCGCCCAGTATTTGGACAAGACGCACCTAAGAAAACAAGTGCGGAAAGAAGGATGGAAAGTTGTAGTGTTTTTAAATTAAACATGTAAGGCAAAAGACTCGAGTTGAAGTCTTAGATTAGTACTTGTCGTGATTTGAAATAAAATATCTGAGAGCTGATCTTGTGCAGTAATAATTTTTTCATCAGTAAGGTTCTCAAACTGTAAACCAGAAAGCTCCGTGAAGAATAAGAGATCTGTTCTTTGTAATTTTAGCATAAGTAAGTCTCTTAGGAGTACTTTCCATAATTCAATTCTCTCATTCCATATTTTTTTTTGTTCACTAGGAGTCTTTTTTTTCTCTTTAAATAACGTTTCAATAATCTTTAGTCGTTTTCCAGGAGTCGTAGAGATAAATTGAATAAAAAGCTCTCTTTCTTCGTTGAGTGATGATAATGCTGTTTCATCATGAACGAATTCTTGATAATTCCCTGGTAATTGTCTCGATTTTTGCCATAATTTTAGATCACCAGGATATTCATCTGGTGAAATTGCAGTAAATTCTATGACAGAACAACGCGAAATAATGGTTTTAGGTAATCGTGCAGGATAGCGAGAGAGTAGAAAAATGGCACAAGAAGCGGGTGGCTCTTCTAATGTTTTTAATAAAGCATTGCTTGCTCCATTCGACATTAAATCAGCATCATCAATGACAAGATACTTTCGTTCCCCCATAACAGCAGATCTATAGGATTGTTGAATAGCAGTTCTTATCAATTCAACTGATAGATTTTGCTTGTCTTCTGGTTTAGCCACAAATAAGACATCTGGATGAGATCCTTGAAGAATCATTTTACAAGAATGACATTGTTCACAAGCGAGCTTATTAGTTGTTTGTTCTCCACCAAAAAGTGAATCTGAGGCGTCTTGAGTACAGAGAAACGACTGAATGAGCGCTGAAACTACTGTTCGTTTCCCTATTCTGGCTGGACCGCTAAATAAATAGCTCTGACCTAGTGAGTTTTGGTCATGCAGATTTTGAAAATAGGAGATGATTTTGCTATGGCCAATGAGCTCAGGCATATGAAATCTATTTTGTAGCAAGGACAGATCGTTTATAAGAGTCGAGGTTTTCTAAAGCAATACCAGTACCACGTGCCACACAAAGTAATGAGTCATCAGCAACATAGCCTGAAACACCCGTTGCACGAGTGAATAATTTATCGATATTTCGTAGAAGACTAGATCCCCCAGAAAAAATCATTCCTTTATCCATGACATCTGCTGATAATTCTGGTGGAGTTTTTTGTAAAACATCTTTTGTCGCTTGAATAATCCCTTCTAATTGAGGTTGAATCGCTTCTGTAATATCGTCTGAACTAATTCTAATTGTTTTTGGCAATCCTGTAATCATATCTCGCCCTCGAACATCCGTATAAAGTTTGTCATCTAAATACAAAGCTGATCCAATCTTAATCTTAACTTGTTCTGCTGTTTGCTCCCCTACAGCTAATCCATATTTTTTTCTCAAATGTTCTGAAACAGCTTGGTCTAATTTATTTCCACCAATACGCACCGATGTTGATGCTACAATTCCACCAAGAGAAATGACCGCAATTTCGGCAGTTCCACCACCAATGTCGACAATCATATGACCAGATGCACCACCAATAGGGATATTTGCTCCAATAGCGGCAGCTACGGGTTCTTTGATAATATAAGCGGCTTTGGCTCCAGCAGCGATGGTCGCATCGATAACAGCACGTCTTTCTGTAGAAGTAATTCCAGCAGGAACAGCCACCATTACTTCGGGACGCAAAAATCGTAAACCACCTAAAGCTTTGTTAATAAAGTATCGTAACATCGCTTCTGTCGTTTTATAATCAGCAATTACTCCATCTTTTAATGGACGAGAAGCAACAATTGTTTCTGGTGTTCGCCCAAGCATTTCTTTGGCTTCAGCACCAACAGCTAGAACTTTTTTATCTAATGTTGAAATGGCAACAACAGATGGTTCATTAATAACTATTCCACGTTTAGGGATATACACCAAAACATTAGTTGTACCAAGATCAATTCCAATTTTTTTCACGAATAATGACATATCAGGGTTTGAATTTTAGTGTATAAGTAGTATCTCGTAGTGGGCTATCTGTAAAGAATAATTTTTTGTTTGCTTCTGTTTCATAAGAAACAGCTGATGGAGCAAAGGAGAATAATTCCTTTTGTGATTGAATAGAAAACGTTGTTTCAATAGGAGCGACACCAGATTGCTTTTGAATAAGTAATGAGTATTTATTTTCTCTCTTTATCTTCTCCGATAACCAAGCTGGTAATTGATATTCGATTGTGGCGAAACGTTCTTGACCAGGTTCAACAGATACGAATCCAGCAAATACCGTTTTATCAAATTCTTCATAGACAGTTGGTCTAATATAATTACTAGATTTATCTTCTTCTACAAAACCAGATGATGAAAGTAATTCTGATCCAAGCGGAGTATAGATTCTTGTATAAGTCCGATATCTTGTCGTTCGATAATCAAAGAATCCATTGTTTTTGTAGCGAATCGTAATGCGTCCCTTCCATGTACCATTATCATCTTGTATCAGCGTATACTCATGTTTTCTTTCAACTAATCGATCGGTCTTTAAAGCACCTAAATTGGCATCGAAAACACCGATAAAATCAGTCTTCTCTTGTCTTAATAGACCTGCCCATTCTTTAGATTCAATAAAGGATTGCAATTGTGGATCTGAAGTATAAACGAGAATTTCTTTCCGGTCTAATACGTCTAAGGAAATCGAAGCAAATTCAAGAAATTGGTCACTTGAGAAGTTAAAAACACGCTGTAATAAGGCTTGGGCCAAATCATTAATAATGGTTTTTCTCTGCTCATCTGTAAGTCCAATGCGCCAAAATTCTTGTTCTACACGATGTTGAATGGCGTCAATTAAATTATTTTCATCAAATACAATGGAATCAACTTCTATTGGACCTGTGAATTTTAAGAATTCTTGGATAAGAGATGGTGTAACAGCAATAACCGTATCTATCCCCTCTTCTCTTGTTTCAAATTCATAAAGCTTGATTGCTTGTTTAGCTGATGTAGGAAAATCTGGTGACCAATTTGCATCTCTAAAATACCAAAAATTTACATCTGCGTATTTCTGAATCGGTTCAGGTGCTTCATACTCTTCTCTGCCTAAAGCAAAGACATCCACATTGTAAACATCTTCTGTATAAAATTGTTCTAAGACACCTTTATTGAATCTAATTCTTCCGAATGAACCGATAAAACCACCAGTCGGACGTAATTCATGGGGATTCTGTAATAGAACTAGTATATCGTGTGGCTGTTCAGCACCAAGCATTGTTGGTAATTGCTCTAAAAATGGTTTGTAATTTTCAACGAATTGAACAAAGTCAGCATCCAATAATTGTTTTTGAAGTAATCTAATTTCTGATTGAATAGATGCTGGAAATAATTCGATATGAAGATTTTCAATTTCAATTGCCGCCAATTCTAAATGTTCAATTGCTTCCATAATATCCTCATGGACAGATAAATAAGCTGCCGGAGCTGTTTTTAAATCAATTGAGTCTAAAGAAAGTGATTGACTAATCGTTGATTCCACTAATTGATTGGCAATAAAGTCTAGTGATGCCGTTAAATTAACTCCTGCAGATAAGAGTTCTTCATAAACAATATAATCAGAATTGAAAGGAGGAATATACCGTACCCAAAATGAAGGTTTTTGCAATTTTTGTGCAGTTTGTAAGTGTTTTGTCGTATTTGATAATTCTACAAATGCGCGGTCATATTCTTTGGCTTGCAAGGCATTAAAGGCAAGATTAATTGAATCTTTCGCTTGTAATGCCTGACGAGCACTGAACACAAATAGAATGGCGCTTATAGCAATTGATGCTAAAAGTACAATTGTGGATGTAATCAATAATGCTTTTGTTATTGGTTTCATGTTTATTTGGTCTTAGAGTTCCCTCTATATTTATGTAAATAACGCAACCAATCTTTAATATGAATTCTTGTTGCCTTACTTGTTAAACTTTTAAATCCTCGTTTATGCGCCGATTCACGATGATAATAATGAATCGCATTAACCCCTGTATAATAATACACTTTCCAACCAGCGTCCCAACATCTTCTACACCAATCTACATCTGTGAAGTAGAGGAAAAATCGTTCATCTAATAAACCAATTTTTTCTAATGCTTCTCGGCGTATTGTAAGACAAGATCCTTGTACCCAATCTACTTCGCGACAAGTTTTTCTATCCCACTCACTCATGACAAAGTGATCGATATGTTTTTTTCCAAAACGGGTTTTTTGCAATAAGGAATTTCGCTGAAATATTGGTGTAAATAATTTCAAAAACCTCCAAGCACCTGGCTGTAAACTTCCATCTGGGTTTTTTAATTGTACAGTTGTCATTCCAACTTCCTTATTCTCATCCATGAATTCGATTAATTGATCGAAAATAGGTTCTAAAAAAACAACATCAGGGTTGATAATCATTATATGTCGACCAGTGCTTTCTTTAATTCCGATATTATTCCCTTTTGCATGACCATAGTTTTTCCCTGATTGAATATAGCGCACTTCCGGAAATTGAGTAGAAACAAGTTCCTCGCTTCCGTCGCCACTATTATTATCAACCACAATAACTTCAATAGCTTTATTGACTGGGTGCTCAAAAATACTTTTAAGACAGTTTTTTACCAAACCGCCCATTTTATAATTGAGGATGATAATGGATAAATCTGGTTGACTAGACATATCGGCGTTTAATCATTTTAGGGGCTTGTTCAATTACTTCTGGTACAACAGTGAGGGTTTTAGGAGAAGTAATTAAGAGAAAGCAGAATTTCAATAATTCATAGACAGCAATAACAGGTAAATTTAGAAATCTTGCATGTTTAAATAGTATAAATAAATGATTTTTGTAGGAATTCTTTTTGATATATTCAGCTCTATACAATCGAGAACTTTGTTTAGAACCTGTTCTTTGATGATACCCAATCGCTTTAGAAGCAAATTGTGCTTTCCATCCCTTTTTATTTAATCGTTCAGCAATGTCGACATCTTCTTTATACATAAAAAAGCTTTCATCAAAGTATTCCTTGTTTTCGTAGGCAATCGAATCTAAAGCTTTTCTTCGATAGAGCGCACAAGATCCACTTATCCCCCAGACAGTTTGATCCGTTGAATCATTGCGCTCTTTGTATGCGTAAAAAAACAGTTTCTTGATCCCTGTTGTATCAATAATATCTTCATTTTTGGAAAAATAAAGCTTTGGACCAATAGATCCTATTGATTGATCTGTTGTAAAGGACATTATTTCTTCTAATGCATTTGGCTTAAGCTCAACATCTTGATTCAATACAAGAATCCATGGTGTATCTGATTGGTTGATGACAATATTATGTGCTTTACCAAAACCAAGATTTTCATTCTGTTCGATAAATTGCACTTCAGGATAGCTCTTTTTTATTCGTTCAATAGTTCCATCTGAAGAATGATTATCAATAATCTGAATTTCAAAATCTCGAAATGTTTGTGCTCTGAGAGAATCTAAACAAGAGACAAGATCATTGCCTGGATTATAGGTAACAATACTAATGGTAAGTGTTTTAGACATAGAATTTATTCACATTCAATCCAACCTCGATCTTGTAAATCACTTTTATCAAAATATTCTTCGTCATCAGTTTTATTATCTGGCCCAGTGACACTTGGTACTTGTCTCATTTCCCCAGTTTCAGGATTACACATATCAACAATATCGGCCGTGCTTAAATAAAATTCTGGATCAGGTTCTTCATATGAATAGAATTTGTATCCAATGTACGAAGCAGAAACAAGAATTACGAAGATGATAGCAATTGTTTGTTTTTTCATATAGAGATGATAATAATTATTTACGAACCTTCTCTGTAACCCAGAACCCTAAATACTTCCCTGTCATTAATCTTGTTTGTGCGGCGATTGCAGGAATAGCTCCCCAGATAATTAAAGTAATTGGTAAAAATGCCCATTGAATAATCATGGCTAAATGTCTCCATTTTGAATAATTTTCTGGTCTTGGTGGCAAAAGCAATAAGCTGAAAAAACCAGTGACAAAAATTCCGACCATGCTTAGGCCTAGAATATTTTCCAAAATAAAGGGACTCGCTTGTGCTAATGCCGTTGACTCAATATGTGCTGGAGCAACATAAAAAGGTAAATACCCTAAAACCACAAGAACCACCGGCACAGTTGCCCATGAATACATTCCTTCTGTTAAGTTGATGAGATATTTCATTTTCTTTTGGAAAGGAATTCCATGGTCACGTTTGAAAAAATGCCAAACCATATACGGAAAATGTTCGGTTCCATAGGCCCATCGTCTTTGTTGTTTATACAAATTTTTCACAGCCCCCATATAGGTTTCCGCTTGAACAGAATCCATAGAAATAGGTACATACATTGGAGTCACCGTGAAATCGCCTTTATAGTGAATAAAACATTGTAAAAAAATACGAGAATCATCGGTTACGATATCTCTTTGCCAAAACCCGACATCAACGAGTGCTTTCATACTCATCGCATGAGAAGAAAAGGTGAATAATCGATCTGGACGCGCAAGGTCGGTCATTAACCAAAAGGTTGTTCCAAAAGCAGCAATACGAGCAAAAAACGGAGATTCCCAAATATTATTATTGTACAAAACGACTGGTTGATATGCCGTTCGAGTTGGGTTTGGGACAGTGAGGTATTTATAAGTCAAAGAACTAAAATATTCTTTATGAACAACAGTATCAACGTCAAAATAGGAAACAATTACATCTTCATATGCAATACCTTTTTCGTCCAAAAGATCTTTAGCGATATGACCAGCCCAATGCGCATTCGCTCCTTTTCCTTTCATTTCCCCGGTAATACCATCTGGATGTTCCGTGGTCACAATATCCATGAAAATATCTTTGTATTTATCATAAATTCTTTGTGGCACATCTTTTGTTTCATCCCCAGCCCGTTCTTCTTTACTAATCACAAGCATGATTTTATCACTAGGATAATCTGCATTACGATATGATTCAATCGATGTTTCTAATACTTCATAGGATTCTTCATAAGTTGGAAGAATAACCAAATGATACAATTCTCTTGTTGAATCTTTTGTAACCTCTTTAAGCATTGCATTCCATGGCTGGCTTATTTCTGATTTATACCGTCTCCATCCAATGAATGTAAAAATAACAAAATAGATTACACGAAAAAACCACAGTAAAGCGAAAATGAGGATAAAGCTCATCACCCATAATGGTTTTACGAAACTGAAAAAAATTGTCCCAATAAAAGTAGACCAGATTAAAATACCTGGGATCATTTCTAAAAGTCGATATTGTTTAACAGGATTTATGATCATGTATTAAAGTGTTGAAATTTGATTTAAACCGATGATAACGAGAGCAGCTAAGGTAATAAACTGGAGAACAAGTGTCATTAAAATAATTCTTCCTCGTCTTCTACGAGCAAATAGAATTGGTAAAAAAACACCGAGCAAAAATGTCACGGTAATAGATAATGGAATCCCAATACGCCATAATGAACTTTCGTATTGAATAAGTCCTTGATTATAAGGTGTTCCAAATACTTTATTTACCAAAAAAGCAGTTGAAAAGCCTCCTAATACAGATAAGGTATAGCTTAAAAGCATTGGCCAAAAGATCGGTGATCGCTCAGGAGCGAGGCTTCTTGTTGTTTCTACTACTCGTTCTACCATGGGAGATTGCTCTACCGCTGGTATATCCTGAAAAGGTTGTTCTTGGGTTTTCATCATAAAATTCCCCAGGTTTTGGGGTGAGTACAATTTACCATAAATAAACAACAAAATCAAGCCATTTTTAGCTTGATTTTGTCAAGAAAACTAGGTCAACTACAAGATAATCAAATCTTGATATTTCTCATCATTTTCTTCTGTGATTTCGACTAACTTTAGCTCTATATCCGATTTTAAATCAGATGGTAAGACATAATAGATTGTATCTGTAGGCCCTACTCGCATTCCATAATCTAAATTTGTTTCGAAGTCTTGGTTTATAAAAAGGTTCAACCCATCCTTAATAAAACCAATCTTAAATGCAATTGCGCTTTCTTGGGAAGTCGCTCTAAATACGGCAATTTTTTTCCAAGACTGAATAACTTTTTCATTGGCATCTGCATTTTCAACCGTATCTGGTAATGTGAATGGTTGAGCTTCTGGATCCCCCTTAACTTCGATCATTTTTACTTCATGCCATGCAGACCAGTCTTGTAGATTATTTTCCAATTTATAGTTGATCATAGTTTAGCTTAAAATCTCAATATCCAAGATTTCTACATCTACAACTGGGTGATCGGCTGCTCCTGTTTCTACAGATTCAATTTTATCTACAATATCCATTCCATCTACCACTTCTCCAAAAACAGCATGCTTACCGTCTAAATGAGGTGTCGCACCTACTGTGATAATAAAGAATTGGCTTCCATTGGTATTTGGACCCGCATTGGCCATAGAAAGCATTCCACGGACATTTTTGTGTAAATTAAATTCATCAGCAAATTTATACCCAGGACCACCAGTTCCATGTACAGCTCGAGTATCTCGTTGTTCTCGAGTTAAAGGATCTCCACCTTGAATCATAAAATCAGAAATAACTCGGTGGAAAACGGTTCCATCGTAAAAATCTTGTTTTGCAAGCGTTAAGAAATTGTTAACAGTATTAGGAGTTGCTTCTTCAAATAATTGAATAGTAATATCTCCCATTGTTGTTTTCATGATAACTTTTGGACCAACTTTGCTATCTGAATTTGTTTGTGTAGCTTCTGCTGGTAAATCTGTTGGAGGTGTCACTGTAATTTTTTGTCCGACTTTGTCTGATTGTGGTGTGTCATTCATATAATAATCTAGGTTAGTTGTATCGTTTGAATTATGAAAAGTAAATTCTTCTGGCTGATTACAGCTGCTCCCTAATAAAACGAGAGAACAACAAATACCTGCTAAGGCAAGTTTATTATTCATAGTAGTTTTCTTGTCATTTCGACCGAAGCCCCTTTAGGGCGTAGTGGAGAAATCTACTAACTCTTGTTGGAAGATTTCTCGGCTTCGCTCGAAATGACAGGTTAATTTGGTTAATGTTTATCTTTTATCATGCCTTTCTTTCTCAAGAGGCGATGATAGGTAATTGCAAAACGATGAGCCTCATTACGGATTTGCATCAATAATTTGAGCCCAGGTTCTTTATGAGACAATTTTAAGGTCTCAAGTTCTTCTACACGATAAATCTCTTCTTCTTTCTTGGCAAGTCCTATAACTGGAACCTTTAATTTTAAGGCTTTTAAAACCTCCCATGCCGCATTTAATTGTCCCCTACCTCCATCTATTACAATGAGATCGGGCAAAGGTTTCTTTTCTTCGATTAACCGTTTATAGCGTCTTCCAACAACTTCCGCCATCGAAGCAAAATCGTCTTGTTGGAGAACCGTTTTAATCTTGAACTTTCGATAATTCGATTTATCTGGTACCCCACCTCGAAATTGCACCATGGAAGCAACATTATATTGACCTTGAATAGTGGAAATATCAAAACATTCGATGACATTTGGTACCCCTGGTAAATTTAAATGCGCTTGTAAACTGAGTAATGATTTATCTTCTTGCTCGGTTGCAAAAAGAATATTTCTATAAACAAGGTCGAGCAATTTCTTTTTATCACCAATACGCGGAACTTTTAGCTGAACAACTTTTCCTTTTAGTTTAGTTAAATAGGCTTCTAATAATTTTTTATCCGGCAAATCTGTTGGGATAAGCAAAGAATCTGGAACCGTATTTGTTTGATAATACTGTTGAATAAAATCAGAAATAATCACAAGATCATGATCTATTGTGCCATCTGGTTTAATAATATCTCTTTCGAAAGTGAATTCTTGTTTACCAGAAACACGTCCTTTATCTACTTTAAACATTTGTAAATACAGCGTCTCACCCACACCAATCCAATGCATAATATCTTCGTCATATGATCTATACATGGTCATTTTTTGTCTTGCTTGGAATTTTCGTAAAGAAGCTATTTGATCTCGCCTTACTTTTGCTTGTTCATATAATTGCTTTTCAGAAAATGATTGCATCTCTTGCGACAATTGCTTGATAACTAATTTATTTCTTCCCTGAAGAACTTGTTTTGCTGCTTTCATATTCGCGCCATATTCCGTTTTTGTCGTTTTCTTAATACAAGGAGCTTCGCAATTGCCAATATAAAATTGTAAACAAGCTTCTTTTGGTAATTTTGCTCCACAGGTTCGAATTTTGAAGATTGAACGCAATAATCTAGCAGAATTTTCTCTCGCCGTTCCATCTGTATACGGGCCAAAATACAAAGCTCCATCTTTTTGACGTTTACGGACTGTTAGTAAGCGTGGAAAGTCTTCATTTGTGATTTTCAAGTAAGCATAACGAACACCGTCTTTAAGTGCGATATTATACCGTGGTTGATGTTGCCGAATAAGGCGCGCCTCTAAGATCAAGGCTTCGATTTCGGTATCTGTTAAAAAGATTTCGATTTGGTCAATTTCACGGACAAGCCACATTGTTTTCCCTTCCTGTTTTTTCGAAAAATAGGAAGAAACACGCTTTTTAAGCGCTTTGGCTTTACCAATATAAATGATCACACCCTGTTTATTTTTATAGATATAAACACCAGGCTTAAGTGGAAGATCATTGATTGTTTTTTTGAGTTTTTCGTTGGCTGGCATGTTGATTCTATTATTTCAACATTGGTTGTAAGAATTGACCGGTATAACTTTTTTTATTGGCAGCAATATCTTCTGGAGTACCTGTTGCAATAATTTTTCCTCCTCCATCACCACCTTCTGGACCAAGGTCGATAATATGATCCGCTGTTTTAATAACATCCAGATTATGTTCAATCACAACAATAGTATTACCACGATCAACAAGTCTATTTAAGACTTCTAATAATTTCTCGATATCAGAAAAATGTAAACCAGTTGTTGGTTCATCTAAAATATACAATGTTTTCCCTGTATCTCTTTTCGATAATTCTGATGTTAATTTAATCCGTTGTGCCTCACCACCAGAAAGTGTGGTAGAACTTTGACCTAACTTGATATATCCAAGCCCAACATCATTTAAGGTTGCCATTTTCTTTTGAATTTTTGGGATGCGCTCAAAAAAGACTAAAGCTTCTTCAACCGACATATCTAAAACATCAGCAATTGTTTTTCCTCGGTATTTTACTTCTAATGTTTCTCGATTATACCGTTTCCCTTTACATGTTTCGCATTCTACAAAAACATCAGGTAAAAAATGCATTTCGATTCGCAACACTCCATCTCCGTCACAAGTATCACATCTCCCACCAGCTACATTGAAGCTAAACCTCCCTGCTTTATAACCACGTTCTTTGGCTTCTTTGCTTTGTGCAAATAAATCGCGTACATCGCCGAACACTTTAATATAAGTTGCAGGATTCGATCTTGGAGTTCTTCCAATTGGACTTTGGTCAATATTAATCACTTTATCGAATTGTTCAAACCCTTTTAAGGCTTTAAATTTACCAGTGACTTTATGCGAACGATGTAATTTATTGGCTAAACCTTTATAGAGAATTTCATTTACAAGTGTACTTTTCCCACTTCCTGACACTCCTGTTACACAAGTTAAAATACCTACAGGAAAAGAGGCCGAAACTTTTTTGAGATTATTTTGCTCCGCTTCTTGCACTTCTAAAACATCTTTATACTCTCGTCGTTTAGCTGGTATAGCAATTTTCTTTTTTCCAGAGAGATATTGTCCTGTTTTTGATTTAGGATCACGTTTTACTTGCGCAGGAGTTCCTTGAGAAATAATTCTTCCACCATGAATACCAGCTCCAGGGCCAATATCGATTAAATGATCCGCCGCATTCATGGTATCTTCGTCATGTTCAACCACAATTAATGTATTTCCGATATCTCGAAGACGATGAAGGGTTGAAATCAAGCGTTGATTATCTCTTTGATGTAGACCAATCGAAGGTTCATCGAGAATATACATAACCCCACGTAATTCTGATCCAATTTGAGTAGCCAAACGAATTCGTTGCGCTTCTCCACCAGAAAGAGTTCCGGCTGAACGTGAAAGAGTTAAGTAACTTAAACCAACATCGTTCAAAAACTTTAATCGATCATGCACTTCTTTAACCACCATTTTGGCAATTTGTTTTTCTGTCGCATTTAATTTAAGTTTTTTGATTTTGTCTAAAGCTTTTTCTACAGATAGATCCGTAAACTCAATAATATTCATTTTATCGATAGTCACAGCCAGAACAACCGCTTTTAATCGATGCCCATCACATTCTGGACAGGGCTTTTCTGTCATGAATTTCATGATACGTTCGCGTCGATCTTCTGAATCTGTTTCTTGTAAATATCTTTGTAATTGCGGAATCACACCTTCCCATTCACCAAAATGACGGAACATGGACCCTTTTTTCGATTCAAAAACAACTTCAATCTCTTCCCCATTTCCATGCATGACCATTTTCACAATCTCTTTAGGCAAGTCTTCAATCGCACTTCGAAGATTGAATTTATAATAATCAGCCAAGGCTTCCATATACGTCATTCGCCAGGTATTTGGCCCTTTCCATGGTGCAATTGCTCCAATATCAGCAAATGAAAGTGATTTATCTGGAATAATTAATTCTTCATCAAATTCTTGAGCCACCCCAAGCCCATGACAAGTATCACAAGCACCAAAAGGCGAATTAAAAGAAAATAAACGTGGTTCTAATTGTTCCACATTTACATGATCATCGGGACAAGAGAGATGTTGAGAAAAGACTTCTTGCTGTTCATCGTCACCAAATAAAACCATCACAAGACCTTCTGCTGTATCTAAGGCTGTTTCAACTGAGTCATTAATTCTTGTTCTAGTATCTTTATCTGTATCAACTTTAATACGGTCAACAATAACTTCGATAAAATGTTTTTTCTTTTTATCTAATTTAATTTCTTCCGAGATATCATAAATTTTTCCATTTACACGAATACGAGCAAAACCATCTTTTTCTAATCGTTTAAACAATTCAACATAGGTTCCCTTTTTTCCTCGAATAATAGGAGCTAGAATTTGGATTTTGGTTCCGTTTTTTTGTTTCAAAATAGTATCCGTAATATCTTGTGCAGATTGAGAGACAATTTCTTTGGAACAAACCGGACAATGTGGTTTACCAATACGCGCATAAAGCAAACGTAAATAGTCGTAAATTTCGGTAATCGTACCAACCGTTGACCGTGGATTCTTTGAAACCGATTTTTGTTCAATAGAAATAGCCGGGCTTAACCCCCGAATAGCATCTACATCTGGCTTATTCATTAAACCTAAAAATTGCCGAGCATAGGCAGAAAGACTTTCTACATAGCGTCTTTGACCTTCGGCATAAATGGTATCAAAAGCCAAAGAAGACTTACCTGATCCAGATAAGCCCGTAATAACGTTTAATTTCCCCAAAGGGATTTTCACGTTAATATTCTTCAAATTATGTTCCCTTGCCCCTTGAATTGTGAGGTATTCTTGTTGTTTAGGCATTTTTATTCCCTGTCATCCTTCCCTTTTGGGAGGAATCTCATGATTTACTTGATTAACTGAGGACGGTTAATGGTATGATTATAGTAGAATTTTGGGGGTTTGGGTAGTGTTGTGAAGACCATCTTTTTGTTACGATTTTATGAGCATTTTCACAGATAGCTATTACATTGTATGCTGTATCATTAAACGGTTAGAATGTTTATACCGAAATTTAACAAGATACACAAAATAATTCACAGTAAAAATTATATCTCTACTCATCTTAAAACAAGTAGTAAAACTGCCTTATGAAATATTCCAGATTTATAATAAGCAATTTTAAAGGTATTGATGAAATCACAATCGATTTTTCGAACAATCGAGTAATAACACTAGTTGGCCTCAATGAGAGTGGGAAAACAACCATAATGGAGGCTATCCACTTGTTTTATAAAATGCTTAAGGGCGACGAACCAAGTGAAAGTGAACTAAAAACATTGCGTCCGAAGGGGGCAGGCTTCACTGGTAACATCAAAATAACAGGCGAATTGGTTTTAGAAGAAATTGATAAGAAAAAAATCAATAAATATTGGAAACATGATCTTAACTTATCTGGTTGGTGGATCTTAGTCCCATTTGTAAACTCTCTTTTATGGCTCGGGGGGTTCTTTTTAAGAGGTATCTCAGGCGAAAATAAGTATGGCCAACCACCAACAAATGATACATCACTCACTGAAGCATTATTTGCGCCACAACCATTACCTCAAACGAAATAACTAGCTTATAGTATCTCATCATCATTCATCCCATGCCTCCCCTTCACCTCACTAATCTCATCCCGCAATTCAATCGCTCGTTCAAAATCCATATTTTCCGCAGAAATTTTCATCGCTGCTTCTAATTCAGCTAAAAGATCTGGAACATTATCGATATCTTTATAAAGTTTTTTCACATCTTCATCCAAAGACAATCGTTCTCGAATTTTTTTACTAATACCAACAGGTTCAATATTATGCTTGGTATTATAATCTTCTTGAATTTTTCGACGACGATTCGTTTCTGAAATCGCTTTTTTCATTGAATCGGTCGTTTTTGACGCATACATAATCACACGACCATTCACATTACGCGCGGCACGACCAATTGTTTGGATTAAACTTCTTTCATTACGTAAAAACCCTTCTTTATCAGCATCCAAAATTGCGACGAGTTCCACCTCTGGGATGTCTAATCCCTCTCTAAGTAAATTGATACCAACTAGACAATCAAAACGTTTCATACGCAAATCTCGTAAGATTTCTGTACGTTCAATTGTATCGATTTCACTATGAAGATACCGAACTCGAATACCATTTTTTGCTAAATGATCAGAGAGATCTTCGGCCATTCGTTTGGTTAAAGTTGTTACCAAAACACGATTATCTCTTGATAAAGTATCTTTAATTTCTTTTACCAAGTCCTCGATTTGCCCATCTTGTTCTCGAACCTCAATTGGAGGGTCTAATAAACCTGTTGGACGAATAATTTGTTCAACAACTAATGGGGTTCTTTGTAATTCAAAAATCGTTGGAGTCGCACTCACAAAAACAGTATTCTTCATATATTTTTCAAACTCTTCAAACTTTAACGGACGATTATCTAATGCACTTGGTAATCGAAAACCATATTCGACAAGGTTTTCCTTTCGTGAACGATCACCTTTATACATTCCACCAACTTGAGGGATTGTCACATGTGACTCATCGATAAATAAAAGAAAATCATCGGGGAAGAAATCTAATAATGTCTTAGGAGCTTCACCTGGTTTACGTCTATCAAAATGACGAGAATAATTTTCGATTCCCTTACAAGACCCAAATTCTTTAATCAATTCTAAATCGTATAAAGTTCTTTGCTTTAAACGATGTGCTTCTAATTGAGGAAGTGTTTTAAGCCTTTCATCTAATTCCGCTTTAATATCTTTAATCGCCGGTTTCATATCATCGGGATTTACCCAATATGGATTACGCGGAAAAACCGTTAATTCGTCGAGAGCAATAATTTCTTTTTGAGTTGTTAAATGTCGTTCAGAAATTTTTTCAATTTCATCTCCAAATAATTCAATTCTATAAATCGAACCACCAAACCCTTGAATCAAATCTATCGTATCCCCTTTTCCTCTAAAGGTCCCAGTTTTTAATTCTATATCATTTCGTTCAAAACCAATACGAACCAATTGTGCAAATAATGCTTTGCGAGAAATCTTTTGTCCTTTTTTAAGTTCAAAACTCGCTTCTTTAAATGTTTCTGGTCTACCAAAACCGTAAATACAAGAAACAGAAGAAACAATAATAACATCTTTTCTACTAATCAAATCAGCTGCCGAAGCTAAACGAAATTCTTCAATTTTTTCATTCACCAAAGTTGATTTTTCAATAAATGTATCACTCGCCGGCATATAACTTTCCGGTTGGTAATAGTCGTAATAAGAAATAAAATAATTCACTCTATTATTTGGAAAAAACTCTTTCATTTCTGAATACAATTGAGCCGCCAATGTTTTATTATGAGACAAAATTAACGCAGGTCTCCCTGTTTGAGCAATCACATTTGCCATGGTAAACGTCTTCCCACTCCCCGTAACACCGAGTAAAGTTTGATATTGCTTTTTCTTTTTCAACCCAGCAACAAGCTTCTCAATTGCTTGAGGTTGGTCTCCTTTCGGTTCGTATTCAGATTGCAGATCAAATAGAGGCATAAGTACTTATTTATAGCAGGAAAATGTGGATCACTCAAGCCGTCGGGACGGCGTATTTTTTAGTGGATAGATCTGATTCAAAACCAGAGCGTATGTTTGTTAAACTTAGTTTATACCTAGTACTTTACCACCCCAGTTTGGCGAAGCCAAACTACCCCTCCTAATCTAGCCCTCGGCCATGAGCTCGGGCCGAATGGGAGGGGTATGTATGTTTATATGTATTTACATAATGATTCGTCTTCAAAACTGTTAAGAAAAACAACAAGAAACAATGCTACAAATAGTGAACGACTATTATGGTCAAAACTTCGGCGAAAACAGTTAGGTGGTTTTAAATTTAGAAGAAATCATCAAATCCTGAGATATTATGTTGATTTCTATTGTCCATCAGCTCGCTTAGCAATTGAAGTAGATGGAAAGATTCATGAGAATCCACAAAACAAATTATATGATCAAATAAGAGATAAAGAAATTAGGACGTTAAACATCAATATTCTTCGTTTTAGCAACGATGATATTACACAAAACACACAACAAGTACTTGAAATAATCCTAAAGAATCTCACTACTTCCCCCTACTAAGTTAGGAGGGGGCTAGGGGGTGGTACTACTCCCACTCCTCATAAAACCGCTCCAAAAACCCTTCCATATAATCATGCCTTTCCTTTGCCATTTGTTTACCAGTCTCCGTATTCATCAAATCTTTCAACTTAAGTAATTTGTCATAAAAATGTTGAATAGAATGTTTCCCTTCTTTATCATTTGGATCATAAATCGGTCTTCCCATTTTCGCCCCTGTTGCAAAACATCGCGCAATACCAATCGCACCTATGGCTTCCAGCCTATCTGCATCTTGAACAATTTTACCTTCTTTAGATTTCATTGGTCCTGCATTTTTTGAATAAGAAATGGTTGAAACAATTTCAACAACTTCATGAATCAATTCAGGTTCTAGATTCAATGACCCTAACCATTCTCTTGTCATTTTTGGCCCAATAGAGTAATCCCCTCCATGGTTTTTATGATCAGCAATATCATGAAGCAAGGCAGCCAGTTCTACCACAAAAAGATTTACATCAATTTCGTTTTCTGCAATTTGCATTGCATTTTTTCTAACAAGATGAATATGATACCAATCATGCCCCGAGCTTTCGCCAGCAAGTGTGTCTTGAACAAATTGTTCTGTTTTACTTATAACTTCGGTTGGAGACATACTAAAATTGTGCCAATGCTCGATGTATTACTTCTGGTAAAGCAGGATGAACATGAATTGTATTAACAATTTCACTGATTTTCCCTTTTCTACGCATCACTGGAAGAACTTCATGAATTAATGTAGAAGCTTCTGGACCGAGTATATGGCAACCTAAAATTGTTTCTCCTTTTTCATCAGCCAGCACTTTTACAAAAGATGTTTCATCTCTAAATGCCATTCCCATTCCAGTATTTTTATAATCATAACGAGAGACTTTGTATTTAACGCCTGCTTCTTTTAATTCTTGTTCTGTTTTACCAACCCCAGCCATTTGTGGCGAAGTAAAGACAGCATATGGCATGGCGGTATAATCAATTTTAGATTTTTTTGGGAGGAATAGATTTTTCACAATCCCTTCTGCTTCTAAATTTGCCGAATGTTTAAAAAAGTATTTACCAGCAATATCCCCCAATGCCCACACACCTGGCACAGAAGTCTCTAAATAATCATTATTTGTGATATAGCCACGATCTGTTAAGTCATACCCAACTTCTTTTAACTTTAACGTATCTGTATTCGGCTTTCTCCCAACAACAACCAATAATTGATCTGACGTAATAGTAGATTTCTTTTTCGTTGCAAGATTTTCAACTTGTACTTTGATCTTCCCCTTCACCTTGCTTACACTCATCGCATTTGAATTGAGCAATACTTTATGTTTTTTAGAAAACTCTTCTGTAAAGGTTTTTGAGATATCTTGATCAGTATTCTTTAACATTTGATCCCCCCTTTCAATAATTGTGACCTTTGATCCTAATGCCCCAAAAAAATGAGACAATTCTGCAGAAATATATCCACCACCAATAACGGTCAACGTTTTTGGAAGCTTTTTCAGTCGTAAAGCTTCTTTACTTGTGAGGTAATCTACTTTATCTAAACCAGGAATAGGTGGTACAAATGGCCGACCTCCTGCGGCAATAATAATTTTATCGGCAGTAATTGTTTCTTTTCCAACTTGAATAACTTTTTTATCGATAAACTTTGCCTTCTTTTGAAAAACCGTAATATTTGGATTCTGCTTATTCCCTGCCAATACATTTTTTGCATCTTGATCAACTGTTTTTGAAACTCGCTCAATAAGTTCAGAGAATTTCACCCCATTGTATTTAGCTTTGATTGAATACTTACTGGCATTCTTGATTGATTCAACAATATCAGCCGCATGAATCAGCATTTTTGAAGGAATACACCCACGATTCAAACAAGTCCCCCCAAATGGCCCCGAATCCACCACAGCAACCTTCCACCCCTGAGCAGCCGCCGTAGAAGACACCGTCAATCCAGACCCCGCCCCAATAACAATCAAATCAAATTTTTTCATAAATAACCCAAAATTAAGGTTCAAACCCTCACTAGCATTGTACCACGAATGGCTCCCCACCCCCTTGTCATTCCTGCGCAGGCAGGAATCTCCCGATATTGATGAGATACCCGCCTGCGCGGGCATGACAAGGATTTATATCGAGCAACTTTATGAAACAATAATCAACCCAACAAAATCAAAAACCCTCCTCAAAACAAGAAGGGTTAATTGATCAAGAAAATTCAATTATGAATTGCTCGGTTCTACTTTAGGACTATCCATTTTCTTCTCTTTCATTTTCAACCAGTAGAAAACCCCACCAGCAGTTAATAAGAGAATAATAATCACAGCCCAAATATTATGCAGAATCATTGAAACCAAAATGGTAATAATTGTTGCAACCAAACTGACAATAAATGTCGCGATCTTAACAACAGATCGTGTTAAATGTGCAAGGAATGGAATAACGGCAGCTAATACACCAATAGGACCAAAGACCATATTAAGCCCAATCCACATCATTAAGAAACCAACAAGACGGAAAACCCAAAGCATTGTTTTGTATTCACCATGTAAAGTTGATACAGCTTGTTCTGGAGAAGACCCAGGAAAAGCACGGTAAAGTGTATTTCCTTCTTTATCTAAGAAAGGCAAAATTGAATCCCCTTTTAGTTTTCCAAATACAATTACATCTTGATTTGATTCAATAACTTTATAGCTAATTCTTGTATCACCAACTTCTGGTGCAGTAATTGTTCCAAAACCATTGAAGATATATTTAGTTCCAGCTAATTCTGCTGTTGACTCTTCTGAAATAACTGTATTTTCTTCAGTCAATACAAGTAATTCTGCTGAAGGCATAACAAGAGACTTAGGATCAACACTATACACACCTAACATTGCTGAATTAGCTGTGCTTGTAAGATCGTCAACCTGTTTTGAAGAATTTTCATGTCCTGCAGGAATTTTAAAATCTGCAGATTCTGCTGGATTACTCACCCAATCTTTTGAATAAGTATAAGTTGTTTCTGTTTCTTCAGAACCACCAAGTTTTTCTTCTGACTTGGTACTTGTTTTTTCTACCCATGAATAAACTTCTACTAAACGTTGCACTTTTAGATAATTACTTGGTTGTAAAAACAAATCATCTGATAAAAGATCTTCTGTTATTAATGAACCAGCGGCTGAAACTAATGAATCTTCTAATTCTGCATCTGTATTTATTTCTGCAGATGAAATAGCAATGGCATCATCAGCGACTTTTGAAAGATCTGCTCTTCCTTCGTTCCAAAAGAGAACACCAAAAGAACCAAGAAATAAAATAACTCCAACTAACATCCCACTTAAAGAACTTCCTAAACGACTTCCCCACCCTCGTTTTGAAGTTTCCGTAAAAACGTCTGGCATAGCGCAAATTTTAATAATGAATATAAATGAATTGTATTTTGATTCCACTTGTTTTACAAGGGATAAAAACAACTAGCCCTTTACATAATTGAAATTTTTATGTATGGTATATGGATTAATCACTTCCTATGGAAACTCTACGCCTTCAAAAATTTATCGCAGACCAAGGGGTTGCATCTCGTCGAAAAGCCGAGGATCTTATTCGTGAAGGAAGAGTTCGTGTAAACGGAGAAGTGGCTCATATTGGCCAAAAAATCAACCCAGAAGTCGACCAAGTTGTCATTAAAGGACAAAGCTTGCAAGTAAGATCATCTGAGCCAATTGTGTATATTTTCAATAAACCAAAAGGGATTACTAGTACAACCAGAAAATTCAAAGGAGAAAAGAATATTCTCAGCTTTTTTCCTAATACTCACCGTTTATTCCCTGCTGGACGACTAGATAAAGATTCTCGAGGCATGATGATTATTACCAATGATGGTGAATTAGCCAATGAAATCATGCATCCATCGAAACAGTCAGAAAAAGAGTATATTGTTACGACCTATGAACCATTAGATGACCTTGCCATGAAACGACTTAGACAAGGAATTACCTACGAAAAAATCAACTATAAGCTTATTTCGGCAAAAGAGTTAAAGAAAAATGAATACCGTATCGTCCTTGGAGAAGGAAAAAAACGTCATATTCGTATGATGTTTAGAGCCTTGAATGTAAAAATCCGTGATTTATACAGAAAACGTATAAATGACCTAGAAATAGGAAAGCTCCCCGTTGGAAAGTATAAAGAGCTCACTCAAGAAGAAATAGCTCTCGTTTTACAAAATAGTCGAAAAAAGCGCTAAATCAAGCGCTTTTTTTAATGTAAAAATACAACTAAAAAACTATTTATCATAAAGTGACATAGGTGCATATTTACAAAAAATTACAGAGTTGTATCATCTTCTTCCCCAGTTGCAATGGTTGGTACAAATGCTTTTTCAAATAATCGTAACTTCCCTTTTATTCCTTGTTCGTAATAGAGATACTCCTCGTTTCCAATAAAACGCAAAACGAATAAATAGATTAAACCACCAATCACTGATGGCAATAAGAAGTGAATAAAAACCCCTTTTACCGTGAGTAAATTTAATAAGGGTCCCGAAAATTCTTTGATCAACTGAATTACTAAAATCATAGCACCAGAAGCAATAATTGTTTGCCAGATTGTTTGTCTTAAACAACGGATCTCTTCATCTGCTTTTATCTTTAGTAATGACGCCAATAAAACTAATTGTAAAAAGCTTGCCACACTAAAAGCAAAAGCTAATCCCACGACACCATTTTCAAATAATTCAACAAACCAATAGCTTAACCCTATCGTTGCAACTAAACCAGCAAGCGCTGAATATAACGGATACTTGGTATTCTTTTTTGCATAAAAACCACGAGACAAAAGTGGTATAAGCGCTTGTGCAAAAAGCCCAGGAACAAAATAGAGTAATGTTTTAGCTGTCACTAAAGTTGAATTCCAACTAAATTCTCCAGCACCATATACTAATCGAACAATTTGTTCATCGAGTAGAATAAAGAGAACAATGGTTGGCATTAAAAAAAATAAGATTTGAGAAACCGTTTTATAAATTGTATAAGCAAATTCAGATTCTTTCCCTTCTGCAATATATTCAGACAAAACAGGAAAAGCCGAAACGGCAAATGAAATTCCAAAAAGCCCAATTGGTACATGAGCGAGATTACTAGCAAAATTGAAAATAGTGAGACTTCCTTGCTCAAGACTCGTCGCAAAAATAGTTACAACAAGTAAGTTTACTTGAAAAATGACTAAACTTATTGTTCGTGGTCCCATTAGAGAGATAATCTCTTTCAATCCTTTTGTTTGCCAAATATTTTTAAAACTCCAAATAAAACCAAGCTTCATTGCAATGGTAGATTGCATAATCAAATGTAAAAAAGCACCAAGCACAACTCCATATGCCAAACCAATAAGCCCAAATGGTTTTACAAGAAAAAACACACCAAAAATAATTCCAATATTATACAAAATCGGCGCGAGAGAATAGGCTAAAAATCTTTTAAACGTTTGCAAAACTCCTCCAAAAACAGAGCTAATGCCTAGCAAGATAGGAGAAGCCAACATAATTCTTGTAAGCAAAATTGTTTGATCTAATTGATCAGGGTTAAAACCTGGAGTAATAAGAGGAATCAACCAATCCGCAAGTAAAAAAACAAAGCCAGATAGAAGAAATAAAGAAATCAATAATAAAAATAAAACCGATTCAGCCAATTTCCAGGCCTCTTCTTTATTTCGTTTTAAATATTCCGAAAAGACTGGAATAAATCCAGCAGAAAGTGCACCTAAAACAAGTAAACTAAAAACAAAATCAGGAATTCTAAATGCAGCATAATAAATATCTAATGATTCCCCCGCTCCAAATGTTGTCGCAAGTAAACGATCTCTATATACCCCAAGTAACCGACTAAATAAACCAGCAAAACCTAAAACAACTGCACCTGAGGCAATTGATCGAGAAGCTTGATTAAAAAGTCTATGCATCACATTGTTAAAGTCTAAATACTAAAAGCATTTCTTTTGATTTGGGAGTTGTTTTTTTATCTTTTTTGTAATCGATAAATAATATCTTCTTTATCATCGCTAATCAAAATTGATTCGTCTGATAAAACAAGAATTCCAGCAGGTCTGCCAATAGAATTACCATCTTCTAAAAGGAAACCAGATAAAAGAGATTCACGAACCTGAAAATCGCTTTCAGAAGTTAAACGTATAACCTCATACCCCGATGGTTCTTTTCTATTCCATGAACCATGTAAAGCAATAATGGCGTCTCCCTCCAAAAAGTCAATCCCTAATGGTGCTTCATGGGCAATGAAATCATAAAAACTAGGTTCTGCAGATAAACACTCAGTTGATTGATTATATTCTGGGTCAATTATATTTTTCCCATAACAATAAGGAAAACCATAATCTTTTCCTTCTTTGACAAGATTTAATTCATCTGGTGGCAAGTCATCTCCTAACCAATCTCTTCCCATTTCAGTAGCAAATAATTGTCCTTCATCATTCCAGTTAAAAAACACAGCATTTCTCAAACCCGTTGCATAGGTCACAAGCTCTTGAGTAGAAAGTGTGTATCTAAGAATAGTTGTTCTTCGTTCATCATCTTCAATACAAATATTACAGCTACTTCCAACGGAAATATATAATTCGTCCGTATCAGGAGCGAAAGCGATTGTTCTTGTCCAATGTCTCCCATCTGCAGGCAAATCTAAAATTGTCCGCGGATTAGTCGCCTTCTGATTTTTATAATCGTATTCAATTACTTGACCAGTTTCCGCAATATACAATTTTGCATCTTTAATAGCCAAACCATGAGGCCTATTCAAATTATCGACGAGCACTTCTTGTTCCCCTTTTTCATTCAAAAGTGAAACTCTTGATTGACTTGGCTCACTTACAAGTATGGCACCACTTTCATCTTCTATCATGACACGAGGATTAATAATAGCGTCAGAATAAATAGATAACCGAAAGTCTGGATGAACAATAAAGGGCCCATTATCTACATCATTTTCATTATCTTGGTTTTTCAGATTTTGTATAAATGTTGAAGTATCATTGCCAGAATCGCCTATTACAGGTTTCAGCGCATTCCAATAGGGTTTTAGATAAACCCCCGTAATAATAGCAATAATAGTAATAATAAGGGCTGTTCCCAACCAAATCGATTTATTTTTCAACATAATAGTAGACATTTGACAATAAGATACTTCTATTGTACTATAGATCAGTCATACAGAGATATCCACCGTAGGATGTCAATGTACCAACTATGAGGCTGGGTGCTCAGTAGTGGCTCGTAGTCGCTGCTGAGTATATAACCCGTCCGAGTCTCGTCGATAATACGAGATACCTACGACGAAATCCTTTCGCGTTAACGGTATGAGTTGATCACTGCTCGATTCAACTCCTCGGACGGGTCACTACCAGTATCAAACATGGACTTTGTGTCGCTTCGGCTTCCGGAGGGCAAGACCACAGGCTTAAGCAAAAAGTCGCTCGCGTAAGTGAGGGACCATGTTCGTAGAACAGCCAAACTCGGTCAAGTCGTCTAGTTCCGCAGTTGCGGCACAAGTCCCCCTTCTTTCCCCCGAGGGGTCATTCGGTAGCTCCCCCCTTGCTACTGGATGGCCCCTCTTCTTTTTTCAAAATCTTCAATATCACAAAAATCGCTGTCAGATATTTCTGACAGCGATTTTAAAACCACCTGATTATTTGTCAATAAAAATAGTGATAAATAGTGGTTAGATTTTTTGTCAAAAAAAGTTTTCAACATTTTACCCCAAATAACCTCTTGACCTAGCTCACTGCCACTGATATTATTCATAGCACCAATACAGAGGACTTGTTCTCTGAAGCGGAAAAAATCCTCCCTTGAAATACAGGAAGGTATGTCAGAATCCTTGGTTACTAAGCTGAGCAATCAGTAAAAGTGAATAAGGAATACTGGGCATTTGCACTTCACCCGCAAGGTGAAATGATCGTTCAAACTCAAGTATGCTCGTTATGCGAGAGCAGAGGCAAGGCATTGCCTATTCCCTGCTCACGTAGTAGGGATATACTTGAACAAGAACATCAATTCAGTCTCATCGTCTTGGTTCACTCCTCGGCGCTAACAACTGAAATACAAATGACTCACCAATTCAGGAAAACTTATTTCGCTCTCGTAGTGAAAATCGTGATCAAGCCTAAGATAAGCAAACTAACTCTTCTGAGCTAGCGAGCAAATCGATACCGCAAGACCACGAATAGACCAAAGGAACAAGCCAACACTTGCACCTAGATCTAAAAGTCATCTTTCTGAAATACTGATATGGACTCGGAGCAGATCAACTTATACGCCCCTAAACAAGGCGGAGTGAACCGAATCACTAGTTGATCTAAGTAAGGCCTTAAAACCTGAATCATTGCTCCACTCGCGACCCCTTGCTGAATGAACAGCAATCTGGCAACAGAAAAAGGGAAACGAAAAAACGCGCATCCTGAAAACGTACGCATACGGATGTGAGAGCCGACTATTCCAAGGAAGCTCAAGGTCCTCGACGACAAATCACCAGCAGATGGTAACATCGTCAAACGTAGAGACTCTGCAATGTGTGACTGCTAGCAGTCATCTCGATTCAAACCGAGTACGAAGCTTTTCGGAGCTCTGTAACAAACGGTCAATACGAGGGCATCCATGAAGCCTGGCACGAGAAACGTTCTTCGGAACTAACTTGTGCCAGGCTTCTCCCATTTCAGACCTGTTTTTCAAAAAATACTTAAATCCGTTAATAACTCTAAAGGTGCTTTATCATCCGTAAATAATTTCACAGAAGTATCTGTGATTTTTTTGATCGAAAAATAAGGTGGGAATGGCATTTCAGAATCTTCATAGATTTGATTAAGATCATCAAAATCAATTTCAGTATCGCTCGCAAAAATGAGTGAATTAGATCCTATTTCTGTATGTAATAAATACACATTTGCAAACACCTTATTGGTCGTTGCAATTAATCTCTCTGCTAATTCTGTTTCATGTCCTAATGCGATATTGAATGCAAGTATCCCCTCTGGATTCAATCTTGATTGTGCTAATTGAAAAAACTCAATAGTTGCCATATGAAAAGGGATTTGAAACTCATTGGCATATGCATCAACCAAAAGTAAATCATAGGTTGAATCTGTGCTTGCTAAAAATTGCCGTCCATCTGCAATAACCGGATTCACATTAAAAAGATCTTCATCAAAATAGTTTTTCACTAAATCAAATACAGCTGGATCAATATCTACCCCATCTATTTCGCTTACAAATTGAGCAGCAGGTGTTTCTCTCCATATCCTAGGAATAGTCCCACCAGCAAAGCCTAGTACTGCAGTATTCAGGTTTTCACCACCATGAATAAATGGCAAAATAGCTAGCCAGTCCCAATACCTCCCCGTCCATGGAGTTCCTTTTTGATGCACAGACTGGACTCCTAAACCTTCATTAAAGATAATACTAAATTTTTCTTCATCCTCAATTAAACGAATTGTTTGATACGGTGTCTCTTTTCCAAAAACAATCCCAGGCCCTTTCAATGGATTTGGTTTAAGTCCAAAACCAATAAGAATTAGTAGAAGAATAAGAATAACTTTTTTCCATCTATTAGATTTTTCTACAACTATTGAGAGCAACATCACAATAAGAGCAACAGAAATAAATGTAATATGAGTCCCAATAATAGGATAAAAAACAATTGGCGTTAAAATAGAGCCAATAATACTACCAATAGTCGAAATTGCGAACACTTTCCCAGATATTGTTCCAGGATGATGCCCATCTCTGCCTAAGAGCTCGATGATAAGCGGACTAACAAAACCATAAAAGATACAAGCTGGCATTAAAACTATAAGCGATGCAGAAAATATCAGAAAAAAAGCTCCCCCAGATGGAATATTCCCTCTATAGATTACAGGCAATATATTCCCTATAACATAAACAAAGTATGGGATGAGAAATGTACAAATCGATGCGAAAAAAAATGCATTCGAAAGCTCTTTTTTAATATCTTCTCTTTTTGAGATAGTCGCTCCAATAAAATACCCTATTGCCAATGCTGCTAAAGTAACACTAATGGCGCTTGTCCAAATAAAAACTGAGGCGCCAAAAAACGGAGTCAGTAACCGTGCACCTGCTATTTCTACGATAAGAACACAAGCACCACTTATTCCAGCAATAAAGTAAAAGAATTTGAGCGAGTTATTTTTCATATAATAAAAAAGCTAGTGCAGAATCACTAGCTTAATTTTTTATTTTGCTAATTCCTGTTTGATTAATTCTGTCAATTCTGCAATATGCTCTTCTTTATCTGACACCATTTTTTTCCAAAATGATTCGCTTTCTACTGCTTGAGCGTCATTAATATAATGCTCTTTGATTTTCCATAAACTTTTATGTTCTTGAACGCATTGATTCATGAGATTATAAAGGTTATTGTCGTACATCATAAATATAGTTTGACGAATTAATAACCTCATTATAGCATAAAGCTAGCAAAACAGACTTCAAGAAAGGAAGTGAAGCTTGCTTATCAACCCATTCGATTATCATTTTAGTTTCGACCAAAAAAAAGGTCGTAAACATTTAACCAACAAAATACGCGTCAGAGGCTATCCGCTTCGTGCACGTACCCGAGTGGACCAGTTCCAACGGTATATCACGGGCCATAAGCTCGGTCTCTGAGGAACCAAGAGACTTAGGAGGGAATCCGCCATGTCGTTCACAAACGACATGGCGTTTTTCATTCACAAATGAAAGCAGAGTAGGTTCAGCGCTGGGCTTACTACTACTCTGCGGGCGACTTACGCCAGAACGGACTTGTGCATCAAGCTGGTTTTCATTTGCTTGAGGATTTTGGCGAGGTTTTCGGCAGTGCCGATCTCCACCCTCTCCTTTGACTTGACCGCCGAAAGATCAAGCATTCTGTCAGAAGCATTACCAGGAGCAACACCAATGACCATCTTTCCCGTCTGCTCGCGAATGGTTTTGAGGAAGGTCACATCGCTCTCTGAGTCACCGAAGACATAGGAGCGCCTCCAGTCAATGGAAGTACCTCGTGAGTCAGCCCACTTAGTGAGCCGACGAAAGGCCCACTCGGCTGCAAGGTGCTTGCCGTAGCCCTCAGGAGAGATATCAGCAAGATTGCCTTCTTCCCCATGACTCACTTGAACCCGATGGCCACGGTTGAAGGTCTCAACCGCCTCGCGAACCCTCTGAGAGAATTCAGGTGCGGCCTTCCCTGAACTAATCCCTGGGTTGACCAGGATGATGTTCACAACCTGATTCCCGCTTTCGAATAGCGTGAGATCGTAGCGGCGAAGATGCTGCAGCAATTGCAGGCGATCCACATTGCACCAGAACGAGTCGTGGTACTGTTTATGGACGGTATGGCTATAGGACTTGAGGTCCACACAGACCGCCCCGGACTCGGCAAAATGCCAATTCCACGCAGAGCGACCGAGGACCGTATGCGCGATGTCATGAACTCGCCCCGCGGGCTTATTCGTAACGATCACCACGACAAAGTTGTGCTTGTCGTGCAATTCATCGAGCATCAGCCCGATCTGGTTCATGGACGCACGGTCCAATACCCGAGGCTTTGGCCAAGGGATAGGCTCGATCAACGTGCGATCGAGATCCATGAAAATGACTTTAACTGGTTTCATTTCACTCTTCACGACGATCCCCTCAGGATGTAGGTATTATAACCGGAAAGCACCGGTCATCATTTTTGACGAGAATCAAAATGATGACAAGTCCTTTATCGTTACCAATCCTTCAATGCTTTTTCATAATCTTCTGGAGAACCTATATCAAACCACTTCCCAGAAAAATGGTAACCATATAATTTTTTTTGTTCAATAAGCTTAGGTAAAATATCTATTTCAAAACTCTTATCGTCTTTTCCTATATGAGATAATACTTGTGGATTTACCACAAAGAGTCCGCTATTAATCATATGTGAACTCATATCGGAATCTGTTTTTTCTTTTACTTGAACAACTTTATTTCCTTCCATTTTTATCATTCCCCAACTATCCGTATCTTGAACCGTTGTAACAGCCATTGTTACATGAGATGACTGTGACTGATGAAAATCAATAAAATCAAGCCAATCAATATCAGCAAGGACATCTCCATAGATAAGCAAGAACGGATCATTATCTAACTTTTTTTGAGCAATCTTAATTGCTTGAGCAGTCCCTGTTTCTTGCGTATCAGAACAGTAATCAATATTGACACCATAATTTTGCCCATCACTAAAAACTTCTTCAACTTTATTCCCTAAATGACCGGTTACTAATACAATGTCTTTAAAACCAACTTTTGATAATGACTCAATGGTATGAGCCAATAAAGGTTTATCGTGAACAGGTAAAAGGGCTTTTGGTAATTCATACGTAAGTGGTCGCAAACTCATCCCTTTACCAGCTACGAGTATCACTACTTTCGTTATACGTGAAACAATATGCTCACTTAAAATACTCTCGATTGCATGTGATCGATTTCGAATCGTTTTTTTGTCAACGAGCTTATCAATTTTTTCTAAAATACTACCCGCTAAGGTAATGGTAATTCGTTCTTTTGGCACAATTCAACAGATGATTATTTACTCAAATGAGATTATCATACTCTTTCATACTTGTCATAATAGACTATCCACAGCCACTTATTCAACAAGAGTTTCTGCTAAATAGACTCCATCACCACCCACAATAGGATTAGCTGTAGGCATGATTAAGACATAATCTTTCTCATAAACATGATTCTGACCATTTTCTATTGCAAGCACCTCCCCCTTAGGAAGCAACTGAAAAGAACTCCAATCTTGTGCCCAAGTAAAATCAGAAAATTTTGGTAATATATTCGCAATAACTTTATATTTTGACATTGTAAAATCTGTTGTATTTTTTTCAATATAGCCTTCAATTGAATTCATTGCAGCTAAAAACCTTATAGCTGTTTGCTCGGCGCAATACTTACTATTTTCATCAAAATGAGAACCACATTCAACGCCAATAGACACTGTTTTTCCTTTTACTCTCCCGTGCGTATTAGAATACGTTGTCAACGTTGTCCCTGGTATAAATTCTAATAAGTCATAAATATGTCGATAAAAAAATAATTTATCAGCAATCGCCATGTCCTCTTTTTCATATGAACTTAATAAGAATGGATCTGAAGGCTTACTTGTTGAGTGTAAATCTAAGGTTGCATCAAATTCAGGAATAATTGAGGCAATTTGCTTTGCTCTTTGGATTTCATAATAAGACTGATATTCAGGATTATTCAAGGAATCCTCCTCATAAATTCGATTTAAATTGATATCTAAAAATCTAAATTCTGTATCAGCTACCTTTCTTTTGGAAATTGCTTCTCTATACCCTTGATAAGCTTTTATATTATGAACAATGAGAAAAATTTTCCCATGAATTTTTCGATTCAAAAGATCATGATCATCTATCAATTTGACTAGTGCATGAAAACCCGCGATTTCATTTCCATGAGTCACTCCAAAAATAGCCACTGAAGGACCTGGATTACCTTGATCAAGACAAAGAACACCTGGGATAGTTTTATAGGTTGATTCAAATAAGAGTTGTTCCGTTTTTGTATACATAAAATGTTGTCAGGGAGGGGTCAAAAGACCGCCTCCCCGATTACCACCGCTAGGCCTTGGTAGGCAATGCGATGCGCCCTCTATAGGCAGTGGGAACCACTCCCTTTTCACAGGACATTCGCTCCCACACGGATTGCATGAGAGCTTGGTATTGCTGAACCGTTGGCGCCACCAGTTGAAAGTGGCACTGCTTCGGAAGCAGGGTCGTCACGAGAGGAATGACACCGTAAGGAGCATCCCCTCTGTAGATGAGGTCACCCAGAACGTTGATAACGCGCTCAAATGAGTGTACCACATCGGTCGTCGGCTTAAAGATGTTCAGCCCAGTACAGACTTCAGCGCCGAAGATGTTCTCGATCTGAGTCTTCACATGGTAGGCGTACCAACCATTAGTCAACCGGATATTCGCCTCCGTGATATGGACACATCCATCCGGCAGAATGAGCATGTCAACAGAAAGGCAGCCTTGAACCCCCTTGAGCATCAGAAGGTCCCCCAACCGAAGCGCCTTATCCCGAATACACGAGAAGACCTTTTCAGTCATGCACGAGCCCTCAGTTGGCCTGCTAAAGACCAGGTTGCCATAGGAGAGCGGCTTGCCATCCGCACCAGACCTGACCAGAAGCTGGTCAGAAGCACCGAGGAAGTGAACGTGTTGTCCCTCGATTTTTAGAAGAGCACCTACGGCGACATGGTCACCGAAGAAAGGCTCGACGAGAAGAGAGTTCTTTTCTCCATTCAGCTCGAGCCAGATCTCCTCTAGCCCTTGCTTGGGGTGAATGCACTGGCCGTCTGACGAAGCCTCGCCATCGATTCGGACCATGCACTCTTCGTGATCTTGGAGGATCACTTCGGCCTGGGACGCGAGCTCCGTGAACGATCTAACGATGCAGTGAGGAGTGAAAAGATCATACTCCCCAGCTTCCTTAGCAAGCGCACGTTGGGTGATCTTGGAACCCAGCCCCCAAAGTGAGGGATGGTTACTGACCACGTATTGAGCCCAAAACTCATCTTCAGTTGTCAGGCCGAGAAGCTCCGAGAGCAGATGAGCGATGCGAATTTCCCCATCGTTCTTACCCGCCTCGAAGAATTCGACCTTGTAGCCGCGCTTGATGTACTCAGCGATCCTTCTCAAGGTCTTTTGACCTGGTTCACTGATCAAGGATTCCACAGGATGATCACCACCGACCACCCAAATGTCTGTAGCACCAAGGTTCACAGACTTGAGCCAAGCAACTTGTGCTGCTGAACCACATTCTCCAGTCGATGTGACGAGAATTCCCGGAACAGCAATTGCCCGAAAGCTCAAACCACGAACCTTGGTTGACTCCAACCCAAGCCAAGAGCTCAGATCTGCAATTGTAATAACTTTCACCGTTACCTCTTTGTTTGTTACTATTTGTTTTAACTGTCACGAAGGACAAAAAAAACCCGCTTTTTTAAGCGGGCAAAATATGTAGATGTTTATGGAATTTACATACTTAGCCCGTTTGAAAAACAAGCAATAATAAGGAAAGACATACTAATATGTCGTTGTTCAATAGCAATAGTATTCAATTGTTGTCGTTGCTCCTTTTTCATAAAAATCAGTATAAATCAATCAATTATGTTTTGTCAAAAAAAATTAACAAAGAAAAAACACCTCAAATGAGATGCTTTTTCTGGTTCCCAGACAGGCCTGCCTATCGGCAGGTAAAGATTCGCCGTCACCACAAAAAGGGTTAGGATCGATGAGCTTCTCATCCCTTATCGACAGATCTATTTTTAGACAAAGTAAAACGCTCATCAGATTGATGAACGCTTTACTTGGTTCCCAGACAGGGATTCGAACCCCGATTCCATGGACCAAAACCATGTGTCCTACCTTTAGACGATCTGGGAATAGATAATCTTCTTTTTTTCTTCGCGTCCGATACCGGACTTTAAATATAGTTCACGAGCACGCGCTTCATCTACAGTAGCAAACTCTTCTGTATGAACTAGTTTTAAAGGACGGCATCCTTTTGTTGACCTCACTTTGCCATATGTATGATTTTTAAATCGTTTTTCTATATCGGATGTGCTACCAACATATGACCAATTAGCTCTATTTTGTGATACTAAATATAGATAAAAGCCATAACAATTGTTAATGGACCCCTGCCTGCCGGCAGGCAGGAAAACCATGTGTCCTACCCTTAGGGCTCACCTTACTCTGGGGAGACGATCTGGGAATATCTTCAGTGTCTCAGTGATAGATTATTTCAGTGATACTGAAATAGTGTAGCATTGAATCAATGAACCTGAGACTAAACAAAAGCTGGCAAAGAATGCCGAGCTTTTGTGTAGTAATACTAGCGTATTTTCAGGTTTTTCGTCAAGCTAGTTTCGTACTGGAATAACTGAATTATCCCCATCATTTAGAACGATTGTAGGAGTAATTCCTTTTTCTGTTAAGACGATTTTAGCATTTCTGCTTAAACTTTCTTGAGTTACTTCTAATGCTTTGAATTTTTGTGAATTAGCTTTAAATGTTTCTTCTACAGCTTTATTCACCTCACGTACAGCTTGCGCTTTGGCAATAGCTTCTAATCGAATAGATTCTGCTCTACCAGTCGCTCGTTCAATTTGAGATGTTTTATCTGCTTCAGCTTCAATAATACGTGATTCAGAAATTTGTCTTACAGATTCTTTTTCAGCTTGTGCTGCTGTAATTTTTGCTTCCTTTTCACGCTCAGCAGTTACAACTTGATCCATAGCATGTTGCACAGATTGAGATGGGTGAACATCTTGTAATTCAACACGTAAAATATCAATTCCCCATTCTTCTGTTTGTGAGTCTAATTCCGCTTCAATTCTTTGGTTAATTGTATGACGTTGAGCATTTACTTCAACGAATTGTAATTCACCAATAATAGATCGAAGTGTTGTTTGTGCTAATGAAGGAATAGCTGAGAAAAAGCTATCAATATTATAAACAGCTTTCATTGCATCTTTAATTCTATAGTAAACAACGGCATCAATTTGCAAATTTAAGTTATCTTTTGTGATAACAGATTGTTTTGGTACATCTTGCCGAATTTCAGTCATTGGCACACTTCGAGCCTTGTCGATAAATGGAATAATCCATTTTAAACCTTGGTCAATTGTTCGATGGTACTTCCCTAATCGTTCAACCAATCGAACTTCGATCGGACGAACAACACGAAAACCGAGAACTGTAATAAAAAGAACCACGAGTAATAAGAAAACTAAACCACCCATATTGTTTTGGTAAACATTAAAGAAAGCTAAAATTAGCAGAAAAAACTAGTTTTGTCAAGCAAAAGATTATACCTTTGAATATTTACTTGTAGCCAAAATACTAGCAATACTTAAAAGTAAGACGAGACCAAGAAACTGTAAGCCAAAAAGGAATAAAAAGTTTACATTAAAGAATGTAATCAAATTTATCGCAGATCCATCAATAAATAATTCATTCACAAATGGCTGAACAAAGCTTAGTAAAGGATACCAGATCAAAAGAAAAATCATCATAGATAAAACGGCATACAGTATACTTTCCCAAATGTACGGCATTCGAATAAACCAATTAGTTGCTCCGACCAATCTCATTATGGCGATTTCTTCACGATGTGTATAAATGATAATCCGTAAAGTATTATAGACGACAATCAGCGCCATCAAACTAAACAGAATACTTACGATCGACGCAATGCTTCTAATCCGTTTACTCACCCCAGAGACTCGCTCGATAATAAGCGTATGTTCATCAAAATTCTTATCGGCTATCACGGCATCATATCGTGGCTCATTTAGTAGGGCAACAATTGGTTGATAATCCTCAGTACTTTGTGCTTGGACAATCAATTGTGAACCAAGCGGGTTTCCACCGAGCTCTTGAAGTGAATCAATGATAGCTTGATCACCTTCATGTCGATTTAACATCGCAGATAATGCTTCATCTGCAGAAATATAAATAACTTCTTTTACTTGATTAAGACCCAGTAAATGAGCTCGTAAATCTAATACAGTCGTTTCGTCGACTCCTGAATTGATAAAAACACTGACATCAATTTTCTTTTCAATCGTCTGAAGCGTATAGTCACTCACTGTTTTCACTAAAACAAGCGAATTGAAGCTGAATAATGCAAGTAAAATAACCGTAATGGTAATAAGTGACAACCAAATATTTCTCCAAAAATCTTTAATGGCGTATTTAGCTGTTCTAGATAAAAATGTAAACATAATTTTAGAGTGAATATTTACCACCTTCTTGATCACGAACAATTTGGCCATTCTCCATAACAACAACTCTTCGTCTTAATGAATTTACAATATCCTTGTCATGAGTCATTAAAATAACAGTTGTACCAAATTCGTTAATCTTTTTAAGTAAATCTAAAATTTCTTGAGCATTAATCGTATCTAAGTTACCGGTGGGCTCATCCGCGATAAGAATTTTAGGTCGATGCGCCAAAGCACGAGCAATTGCTACACGCTGAGACTCTCCTCCAGAAATTTGCTTTGGGTATCTTTCTCCTTTACCTTCTAGTCCAACAATACTTAATAATGGCTCAGTTACTTTTTGAATTTTCTTTTTTGGCACCCCAGCTACTTCAAGTGAATAAGCAATATTTTCATTGACAGTTTTTCCTTCTAGTAGACTGAAATCTTGGTAGACAACTCCAATTTGCCTTCTTAAATACGGAATTTCATAATTTTTAATACCCGTAATATCCCAACCACCAACAATAATAGAACCTCGTGTTGGATATTCTTGTGCAATGAGTAATTTTGAAAAAGTTGTTTTCCCTGCACCACTTTGCCCAATAACGGAAATGAATTCTTTCGGCTTAATATGTAGATTGATGTCATGCAAAGCAGATACCCCTTTGTATTCTTTACTAACATTTTTAAAGTGAATCATAGGTTTTATTAAAACAATTCAGGAAGACCATCATTTAGAAAATCTTCTTCCGAGATTAGATATGGCTCTACTTTTACATGAGTTAGTCCTCTCCATTTCTCTGTTAATTGCTCAAAAGCAGTAACATCTAAGTCAATAATTCTCCCTGTCCATAACTCTGGCCCATAATCATTCACTTCTACAATAACTGACTTTTGAGTCGTGAGATCTGTTACTTTCAATAAAGTACCGGATGGATAGTCTCGAGAAGCAGCACAATTACAATCTCTATAGGCATACCAACTAGCTTCTCCTTCTTGAGCGATAACATCTGAAAAAATCGCCATCGGAGCATAGGTTAAATGAATAGCAGCTCGTAGAGACTTTGATTTCAAATCATTTTGTGTAGGGATAGGAATCCATGCTTTATGTCCTTTATCATAGAAGTATACACCTAGATTTGATTGTGTTTCCGCTAAATAATGAAAACGCAACCATAAAGGTTTTTCAGGATCATACAGATCTGCAGCTCCTTTGATATCAAATTCATAAACAGGGCTTACTATTTCTTTCCCTTCTGGTAAGGCCCAATCAACAACTAATCTTGTTTCTGTTTGTATTTCTTTTGACCCTGTTGTTTCTTGTTCATCAACAACTGAAGTGCTTTCGATTTCTAATGCAGATGGACCTACTCTATACAATTCTCGGTGCACATATTCAGAATGATCAAAAACTTTTATTGTCACATCAGTCTCCCCTCTTAAAACATTAGGAAGAACACCAACATGAAATTGATCATCTGGTGTAGAAACGGTATATCCCTTTTCAATTGTAATGGCATCGAAAGCCCACTTGTATAACTCTTCTGTCGTTTCCGCATGTGCGATTAAACCAGATGCAGAAAAAAGTAATATAAGAGATACAATAAGATTTTGTTTCTTCATAGAATGTTGTATAATTATAGCATACTCTGATCTGTGGATAAGATATTCAAAATGGCGCTAGCAAAAACGAAAACAAAAACAATTCGTTCAAAAAGAAAAGTAAAATGGACAGAAGAGCATTTTGCTATTCGCAAACTTTTAGAAGAAGAATTGCATGGACTTTTAGCTTATATACGGTCTATCCATAATATAGCTATTTTATTAATCCTAACTTCTGTTATCGCCTTACTTTATTCGTTAAATTCCCTATTTCAAAATGATCATAAAGCAGTTATTGGTTTTTTAATCATTATCCTTACATCATTAGCTGTTGCATCTACCTCTACTTGGGTATTAAGACCTTGGATTATGCCAAGATTCTTACTTCCAATGGATATGAATAAGTTGAATTTACCTGAATTAAAACTGCTCTTTAAAGACCCAGATGAATACTTGATGCTATTAAAAACTCATACACAAATCCTAACAGATCAATTTTTGCTCCCAAAACTTTCTCGACTACGAAATGCCATTGCCCTATTCGTTTTTGGAGTCTCCATTGCAATTTTATTATCTATTGCTTTACCCTAAATTACTGTTCAATTCGCCAAAAATAGCTCAACCATTTTGAGCTATTTTTTTGTTTTCTTAATTCAACTTGTACTCCATCACTTGTAAACTTCTTTTCTCCACCTAATTCTTGTGCTGAATCTGAATTAGATTCTTTTAATACAACCACTTTTTCACCAGGAGCTTTCATTCCAAGTTTAATCCTTGCTTGCTCTTCTAAGTAGACATCCGTTTTTAAGAACTCAACAAATTCAGAGAAATCACTATTCTTTCCTTCTAATTCTTTTATTTCGTCTTGCAATTGCGCTATCTCTTTATTGATTTGATGACTCCTAAAAAATTCTTTTCCAAGAGCAATACCTATAAGAACAAAAACAATCAATACCAATACCAAAAACCACTTTGAAGTAAACCAAGATCTATTACGTACAGGATTACGTTTAAGGTTCATAGGCAAAAACTAACTCAAAGCTAATTCATCATCAATAGTGATCTGAGTTGATTGAATATTAGATAAATCTACATTTGAAGCAAAATTAATCTTTGGGCCAAATGTATAATTAAACAATAATGATTCTTGTAAATCATGGATTTGTTTATTCCATGTTGAGCCAAATAAATCTTTGGCAACTTGTTCCGTACCAATATGTTTTAATATTTGCCCTCTATCTACAAAATACACTTCATTAATACTAGGAGCTGTTAGCATACTTCCGGGTCTAAACCCAACATTTTTCCCCAAAGGAATACTTGCAAGCTCTGCATCTGTAATTGTTTTAACGGTAGAAAAGTCTCCTTTGTACCAAGTATCATAGACAGCCTGAGTAACAAATACATGTCTTGTGCCAGCTGAACTATAGTAATAAACAGCATCTAAGCTTCCTTTAATTAAGTCTCCAGCTTTAAATGAAGTTGTTGGTGACACTGGTGTTGGGTTTGGATTAGGTACTGGTTGAGAAGATCCAATTTCAACGGAAAATGTTGAAAATACATCTCCATCATACATAATTTCTAAGGTATATTTTGTATTTGAGTTCAGTGTTGTGAGTAGGTCTAATTTACCAAAATCATCTGTAAGCCCAGAAAGTGTAGAAACAATTTGCCCCCCAGTTTTGATTGTTACTAGTAATTCTCTTAATGGCAATAATTCTCCTTCTTCACTACGCAATGTAATAACAGCCATTAATTCATTTCCATCAACAGAAGATTCAACGAATGATTTATCTAAAGATGGCTGACGCAAATCAACATAGACATCATAATTTGGGCTAATCCATGTATTATTATCTCCATCCATTGTTGTTAAAAACAATTCTCCGTTAATGAACTTGACTTCTGGATCAATTGATGCAGACCAAGTAGAAAAATTTGTTCCTGTATTTGTTGCAATATACTGCTTGCCATTTAAATTAACGATGACATTTTTTGTAATACCAAGCCCTCTATCTCTTGCTTGCCCTGTAAGAATAATAGGCTGATCCGGATTAATGAGGGTATTATTTTCTCCATAAACAAAACCGTTTACAAAAGCGAGTGGACCTTGCTGATCAATTTTACTTTCTTTGAAAAAGATCGTTGTAGAAGTTTCTAATGGAACTGTGGTTGCAATTCCAGAAGAAAAAAAGACACCTTTGTCATTTGTTTGGAAAACACCATCATTACCAGCGTCTTGTGGCTGACTTAATGCAACTTGAAAAATTTTATCACTAATAAAGGCATTTGATTCTAAACTGACAAAAAATCTTTGTGTAGAAGCCGTAAATATATGACTAATATTTTTAAATTCCCATACATTTGTAAATTGTCCTTCTGCTAATAGTTTATCATACCCCCACCCTTGAAAACCAGCATCACCAGTATCTAACCATAAGCGCATTTTGGCTACTTCAATACCATTTCTTGCAGTTCCAGAAGATGTCAAAGTAAGCGTATTTAAGACTTCTCCTATATTTGTTGATATATCAAAATCAAGAGCCAAAACATTAAAATCACCACCATAAACTCGTGGTTCAGTTATATGACGAATAGTAAAAGTTGCATCAGAAGCAGCCTGTGCAGGAAGAACCGGTAATAATGATAGTAATAACGCACCAAGTAAAAATAGATATCTCATAAAATTATTGTTAACTTACCAAATGTAAATTATTTATTATATTTTGATTTTAATTCAGCAATTCGTTGATCCAATAACGGCTGAGGATTAATACTGTTAATAACTTCATAATAAGGAATAGTCTCGCTTTCTCTATCTGTTTTTTCTAACCAGTCGATAAAGGCTTCATACAATTCATATTGCCCAGGGATTTCATTTAAACCTTGTCTATAGACATCATCAACAACATATTGTGGTGTGCCAGGAATTTGCATATAGGCTTTTGCTTGACCGAGATACAATTCATAAATAGATGGAAATTCTATTTTTGCAAATTCATATGTTTTAGCAGCTAGTTCTGGTTGTCCCAGTTCTAAATACAAATCTCCTTTATCAGCTAATAATAAATAATCCTCTGAATTTAATTCTTCGGCAATTTCATACATTACAAGAGCTTTTTGATTGTCGTTTAGATCATCTAAAATCCTAGCTATCTCTAATGCCTGTTCATCTGTAATTGTAGCCCCTTGTTTAAATTCTTGAACAGATACACGGATTTCCTCTTCAAAACCTCTATTTTCTCCCGTTGTAAAAAGCGAATGCGAGGTATCAATCCCCTCTTGTAATAGAAGGATTGTTTTTTGCGTAGGTGTTTTTTCGGTTAAAAAGCCATCACCATAAGTCAAAAAAAATGGTACAGCGATAGCAAGAATAACTGCAATAACAGCTAATAAAACTAGTTTCTTATTTGTTGTCGTATTTTTCATATATGCTTACTTTACTATAAAAACAAAGACCAAATCAATAATTCTATTTTACCATTAATACCTGTTTCCACGCTATTTTCTCCTAATAAAAGAACCCCGCCAATTGGCGGGGTCTTTTAACTCGATGAGTAATCTTACGCGCTAGGCGAAAAGATTATCCACAAAGGTTAGACTCGAAAGTCATATTGTTCGCAGCGAATGTATTAAGATCAGCTAATCGAGCAGCAAGCGTAGTATACGCAACACCACCGATAGTGAAATCATATTGATTCATTGTTAATTGGATGTTGTCATTTGTAGAACATCCAGTAGCATCAACACGTAATTCGTAGTCATGTGTTCCTGAAGTGTTAAGCAATGTTAACCCTGGGAATACATAAGCTGAAGCAGCGATAGCTACAGTAGCTTGAACTGTTCCATCGATAACAAGATCAATGTTATCAGTACCAAGACAAACAGCAGCAGCATCGTTAGTGTTACAGTTCCCACCAAGAGCATTTAACTGAATATTTGAACCAGAACCAACGATCAAGTCGAAGTTTCCAATAGGCATATCAGTTTGACCTGGTAAGATGCTTGCAGCACCAGTAGCTTTAGATACAACACGTAATTGTCCATTTAATGGAGTTAATACACGCCCTGTGAATGTTGTTAGACCAGCAGCGTCATTTACAGTAATACCTGAATCAAGTCCTTTCATTGTAATACCAGTTTGGTTTACAACGTCAACAGACAATGTGTCATTTGTTGGATCTGGTTGATTTGAATCACCAGCATTAGGACCAGTCGCTTCTACAGTAATAACCGCATTAGAACCAGCGGCCACTTTAATTTGACCAGGGTTGAAAGTACAGTTAGGAGTAACATTTGTTACAGTACGAGAACAAATTTCTGTAGCAGCAGAGGCATATGTACCAGCAACTGTAGCTCCTTCGATGAAGAATTTAACAGTTTTGATATTTTGCAATGCAGCAGCAGAGTTTTGTGTAATTGTTGCAGCAACATTTGTTAATGAAGCACCTTCAGCATTTGTCAATTGAACAGAAACTTTATTACCAGTTAATGTTTCATTTTGACCAAGGAATTGTTGTGGAGGAAGTGTAGACTGAGCAGTTGTAATTACAACAGCAGCAGAGAAGATCACAGATCCACCAGCAGTAACAGTTGTAAAGTTAAGTGCTTGTCCAGAACTAGCTCCAGAACCAGAAAGTGCATTCAAAGTAGTAGCAGCTACTACAGTACCTGGAGTTACAGTTCCAGCTTGTGTACATTCAACAACTAATGTTCGTTCACTATTAGATTGTACAGTGAAGTTCATTGAGAATGTTAATGTTTGGATTGCTGCAGCACCACTTAAAGCTTGTGATTGACTTTGGTTTTCACCGTCCTTTGTTTTCACTCGAACAGTTGTACATGAACCATTGTTTACACCAGCAGCGAAAGCGATTGTTACAGAAGTAATCAATACATTTTCAGTTGATGGACCAAGGATTACATATTCACCCATTGCTTTATTAGAAGCATTAGATACAACGTTCAAAGATGTAGAGTCAGCTTGTACGCTGATTCCAGAAAGAAGAACCACAGTTACAAGTGTTCCTTGAACTGTCCCAGATGGGAAGTTTACAGAACCACCAATATCAAATGAGATATTGCTTGAACCAGCAGTTAATTGAAGACCAACGATATCATTAGCTTCATATGTAGTATCTACTCCAGATGGGTTAGCATCACATTCAACGATGATAACATAGTCACCAACGTTCAATACTTTAGAGAAGTTTACAGTTACAATAGTAGCTAAATTAGGGCTTACTGTAGAACCAACTTGTGATCGGTTCATAGCACCTAAGTCTACATTTGATTCGTCAATTTCAGCAGCACCTGGAAGGTTAGAAATGTAAGTTTCACAATTCGTTAAACCTTCAGCAGTACCAGTTTGAGCTTGAATCATTTGTAAGTTCAAAGAGTTTAATGTAGCTCGAGAACCTCGAATTTCTACTAAGAATACAGCAACAGTAGCGTTAGATGTACCATTAGAGATTTGGTCACCAGATCCAGAAGATTGGTTAAGACCAGTTACAGAAGTAGCTAAGTTTACATTAGTAACAGTTGCAGATGAACCATTAATTGTGAAAGTAGCAGATAATGTAAGTGTTGTTACTGTAGGCGCAACAAATACATTCCGTTGAGCATCAATGAAGATGAACATTGGAGCTGGGTATTCAACATCGATACCGATAGTTTGTCCAGCTTGACCCCAAACGTCACACCATAATTCAATAGTGTAAGATTGGTCGTTAAAGAATTGGTCAGATTCGTTCACCATGAATACCATGAATGAACCAACCCACATCCAATCACCAGTAATTACATTACCATTTCGAGTAGCGAAACAGTTTGTAACATCAAGAGTTCCAGAAGTATCGAAAACTAAATGTGGAACATTAGCTTCGTTTCCAGAAACGCTTAATTGGTATTGGAATAATCGAACTTGTTCTCCTGGTTCTACTGTACCTGGACCAACTGGAGAGTTGAAAGAGATTACAGAGATATCAGAAGAAAGAATAGTAACAGCTGAACGGTTCATTAATTCAATAGCAGAGCTAAGAACTACAGCAGAACCATTTACAGTCATTCCTGTTAAATCAAGAATGAATAGACCAGAAGTAGATGTAGTACCACCCATTACCATTACTTCATTACATTCACCTGTTCCGAAAGTAAGACCATTTCCTTCAATTACTTCAGCAACACCTTTAGTGTCGTCAGATGAAGTAAGTTTAGCGAAGAAACCGTCACCTTCTACGTGAACTGTTGCATTAGAGTTGAAACTTACTGTCCCTCGACCAGAGTCGAAAGTCCAAGCATCAACAGTAACTGAACCAGAACCGTTGTAACAGATGTTTAATTCAACATGACCTAATGTGAACACTGTTCCGTTAGAAGCATTAGCAGTTTTATCTACTCCACTTGTAACAGTAAGTGACCAGTCAGCACCAGAAGTTGGAGGAGGAGTTCCTGAACCACCTTCTAAAGTACCTTTTCGATCTGGAGTTGTAACACCAGCGAAAGGCATAGCTGATCCCATTGTGCTACCAAACCATGTGTTTAAAGCAGCTTGGTCAGAGAACATGATTACAGCAGCTAATACAGCTGAGTTTACTCCAGTTAACATAGAGTGTCCTGCAGAAGTAGCAACGTAGTAATCAGAACCTAACATACCAATAGTACCAATTGGAGCCATAGCAGCACCAATAGCATTAGCATTTACATTTCCAGAAGCTACAGTGTAGTTTGTGAAAAATGCGTCAGGTACGTCTTGAATTTTTGTTGCCCAGTTAGATCCGAAAAGAGCCAAAGCAGTAGCTTCGTCAGCAATTGAATGTAATTGAGCATTAGCACCTACCATATAAACTTTAGGGTCAGTAGTGATTTTCACTAATTGAGCACCTGGACGGTAAGTAACATTTCCTCCGATAGCAACAGCAGCTAATTCAGAATCAGTAATAGTTTTTACTGTGCTGAAATCAGACCACCAAGTTTTGTAAGTTTTTTCATTAGGGAAAACATATCGTTTACCGTCATTACCAACGTAGTAAAGAGCGGCTAAACTAGCTTTCACTAATTCACCTGGAGCTACAGCAGCTTCAGAAGCAGCAGCAGATAGAGGTGCAAATGCTGCGATTCCGATAGACCATGTAATAGTCATCACAGAAACAGCGATTGTGAATCCTTTTTTAAGAGTTTTTTTCATAGAGAATCTTTAAGTGACTAACAGTCGACATCTCCATATTTTGAAAACGTTTTTGCCATTACCTATTTCTATCACCAATGAAGGTGTCTACCTTTCTATAGAGATAACTAATGCGTTTTGCGAAAATATGATTGAGAAGCAATCAATTAACCACTAGTAATTCCTGAACTCCTTCAACTACCACGAATTAAAATTTTGGTAGTATAGGGACAGGGTTATGAGGGTGAGAGGTTCTCCTCCCCCATGAACCCTGCCTTGAAGGGCTCAGATTATTTTTCTAGCTACAAAAGTAGCAAACGGGATACAAATCAAAATGATTTGAACCTTGTTTACTACTCTTCAATATATTGTAAATGAGCGAACCGAACTGTCAATGTGGATAGAATTATTCTTTCTTCACTTCTATCAGCTCCTCTAGTACCTTTTCTGTAGAATTTGAGTCATCCTCTTCTTGCATCTCCTCTTTTGGTTCTTCTTGGTCTACTTTTTCTGAAGCTTCTTTTTTATTTAATTCAATGAGTGCATCTAATTTTGCTTGACGATTTTTTCGCTCAAGTCTTAGATTTTGACTAAGGACATCAATTTCAGTTTTTGTTTCCGAAAGACGATCTAAAGCAGTTTTAAACTCACCTAATTCAATCAATTCTTCGATAAAACTGATTTGCTCTTGTATCTTCGTCTCTAAAGAACCACGCATTGTTACCAAGAGGTCTTGTTCTTTCGTAGTTGAAGGTTCTTCTGTTGAATCTGAATCATTAGAAGAATCATCTTCAGTAGTATCGTCATCTTTAGATTCTTCAACAAGAGTTGCTTCGATTGAAACAAGTGAATTTTCTTCGATTTGTTTTGTAATAAGCTCAACATCCTCTAATCGTTTTGTAAAACCATTTACTTGTTCTTTTACAGTAGCTAATTGTGCTTGAACGGATTTTTTAAGATCTTCTTTACTAACTTCTTCCCCACCGTCTTCATGATTTACCGCAATAATATTAAGCGCATTAATAGCGACTTCTTGAACAGCGCTTAAAGCTAATTGAATATCTTCAGAATCTTGTGCTACTTCATGCCCTAATTGCTCAACGGATGTTTTTAAATCCTGTTTATATGAAGCTGTTTTTTCTTCAATAATTCTTGCAATTTCAAGAGCATCATCAGATGAATTATCTGAAGTATTTTCTTCTTTTGTTGAATCTAAACGTTTTTTAACCGTATCTGTATTCTTTTTAAGCTCTTCTAAAGCTAAAACAATTTTTTGTTGTCTTTCTGGACTTGGAGTTTGTTCTTGAGTAATACGATTTAACTCTGTTAAACGATTGGCAATTTGACCAACCTCTTTCGTTGCTTTTTTCTTTTCTGTAAAAGCAAATGAAAGCTCTACCGTTTCTAAGCTTCGTTTTAACGGATAAAGTGTGTCTCCTGGTAAACTAGAACGAGCCGCACTTACCGTAGCGATACCAGGCCCAACGATAATACCAGCAACTAAAATAACCATTCCTAATGGCTTAAGAGAGATTCGACGAATTGCTTCTTGAAAATATAAAGCGAGAATTGCAAAAAATGAAGCCGAAGAATTGTTTTTAGAAACACCAAAATCCAACTCTGAAAGAAGTTGTTGTTTAAGAAGATTCTTTGAGTCTTCACTCAATTGAATATCTTTAAGATCTTTAAACTGATTTTGAATTGTTTTCGGAAACTTTTTCATATTCGCGCTGTAATGCTTTTTGTGCTCTATGGAGAAGAACACGAGTAGCTACAGGAGTTTTTTCAATGACTTGAGCAATTTCACGTAAGCTCAATTCATCTACATGTCGTAATAAAATAATTTCTTTGTACGAATCTTTCAGTCTTTGTGTAAGTGATAATAGTTGTTCTGCATCTATACTGATTTCAACTTTTTTATGAGAGTTATCTTCTTGTTGTTGTGCAGAATAATGTTCTAAAGGAACATCTTTTTGCCTTGCAGATTTTCTGTAATGGTCTATTACACGATTTCTGGCAATAATATAGATGAAGGCCTTTAAGTGCTTAACCTGAGAACTATTCTCATTTGTAAGCTCTTTCCAACTTTTGAGGAAAATATCAGCAGTTAAGTCTTTCGCAATTTCTACATCACTGACCTTAAAATAGACAAACCTATAAATAGGATCAGCTAAATGGTCATAAAGTTGAGAAAATGCTTCTGCATCTTTTCCCTTCTGGATACGAACCAGCAATAATTGTTCTTTTACTTTATTCACAGGCTTCATTTAATAAGACGCTGAGGAATTTAAAATGTTACACTAAGAAATTTTTAGAGAAAGAAAAAAGACAAATACTCTTTGAAATTAGGGTTATTTGCCTCTTTTATAGTGAGAGTACTATAACAAAAATAGATAAATTTGACTAGCTTTTAGGGTAGATTAAATCAATATTGACAAGACATTCATATTTGTCTACACTATTCTAGACAAATAACGGAATTATATGGAATTTGAAGATATTCGACTCAATGTCTCAGAGGCAGCCAAAATCTTTGGTATTAGTCAAAAAACGGTACGAAGAGCGCTGAATCAAGGCTCTCTCTCTTATATTGTTGTAAGAGGAAGATATAAGCTTTCCTTTAAAAGCCTTCTCGAATGGTCACAAAAATCAATAACAGTGAACAAAAAGCTTTCGACGAAAGGAATTGGTCAATATGTAAACCAATGGAAGATTTCAAATAAGCTATATAGCCCCCATCCTAAAAATATAAAGTAAAAAAGAACGTCCACTTAATGGACGTTCTTTTTTTATTTAAGTAATACTCTCGCAGTAAGTGGGTCCCCTCTTCGAACGATCCCCAGCTCTATAGATTGCCCTGGCTGAGCTTTCTGTATAAGGTCAGATAAAGTAACTTGATGATTTAATAAGTTGCCATCAACACTTACAATAAGATCATTGAGCTGAATTTGGTTTGAAACAATTGTTCTATCAATGGCCATAACAAGTGCACCTGATGATGGTTGATTCACTATTGGGCTTTGTGCTAAATCAACATAGGTAATACCAAGACTTCCTCTTGTCAATTCATCGCTCTTCAATAACAAATCTAAACTTGAGCGAAGTGATAGGGCGTGAATCATCAGAGTTGTATCTGATTGTTCATCAGGAAGAACAAGACCAACCAGCTCGCTTTTTAAATTGTAGATCATTCCAGAAGAATACTTACCAGAAAATTTGTGAAATGAGTTTTGCTGATCTGAATCGTACTCATTTGTCATTCGCTTTGCAGTACCAATATATTCCGTTCTTGCAATCAGTCCATCAAAATCTGTAACTAAGAGTGAATCAAATACTTCTAAATTGTCTTCTCTGGTTAAGGTTGCTGCTGTTAGATTTGATGATTCTACTTGGACATAGACGAGCTCGACAGAAGGATCTTCAACAAATTCAATAACAGGAAGTAATTCACCTGAATTGAATCGTACATAATCCCATTGTTCTGCTTCAATAGTAGAATCGCTTACAGCAACGATCCATCCGTCATTTGTTAAAACAATACCTTGTGCAACAAAAACCAAACCTGAATCTGATGTATAGATTTCAACAATGCTAGGAGTTTCCGTTTTTTGTAGAGAGAGTAAGGCTGATTTCACTTTATCTAATTGATCACTACTATCTGTAATAATAAATGGTTGAGACAAGTCTAATGATGGACGAGTATTTAGTGAAGTGATAAGAACTTGTCCTAGAAATGCAGCTAAAAAAGCCGCAATACTAACAATGATTACTAGTAATACTCTAGATTGAAGAGAGAATGTTTTTTTACGATTAGATGCCATATGAGAAATTACTGAATAAAGTAAGTTGAAAAAAAGATAATTGAAGCACTTAAACCCGCAATTACAAGCGGAATTGTTAATTTAAGTTCTCCTTGTTGCCTCTTTTTAAGTAATTGTATTACTAATTCATTATAAATATAGTAGAACAACATTATAATCAAACCATACAGGAAAAAGTGGGTTGGAAGCAAGTTAAGAACAAGTAATAATTGTACCCCCAATAGTGTTCCAAAAGCTGAAAATATGAGTGTATGTTTTAATGCAATCTTATGTATTGAATAAAGATCAAATTGAATGAAAAAATATACGAGAGCTGAAACAGAAATGCTAATACCAAATGGCACTTGAATGAAGGTCTGAAGCCCCACAATAGCCGTTGTAAAAAGCATTAGTGATAAAAGGTAGAGATAATTACTTAACTTCTCCAATGTATAAGCTTGATAGGAAATAGGTCGTTGCCAAAACAAAAATAGAGATTCTAACCATATCCATGTACAAAGAGGAAGCAAAACAAGTAACCCCCATAAAAGAAAAATGTTTTCCGAAAAAAAGAAGACTGTTAAACCAGATGCCCAAAGCAAAAAGAGAAATGGATAAAATCTTAGTCGAGAAATAAACGGATGCCCAGCGCCGATAAAAATAAGAATCAATAAGACAGAAAGAAGAATGATTCCACTAATAACTCCGATGATAGGAAGAGTAATAGGCCCGAGTACTGTTGCAATCCATTGTGGATACGAATGCAATAATAACAATAACAAAAAGAGCACTGTACTAGATAGAAACGGACTGAATCTCAGAAGAAAATACATGTGAAATAAGTGAGTAATTTATTTTGTTTGGTCGATATACTTTAACAATTGTTCTTTGAACTGTTTTGTTGAAAATATTTGTGCATGTTCACAAAGGACTTTTGGATCATAATCTTGATCTTTGAAGCGAATAATTGTGTCTGAAATCTCTTCCCAAGTTTGTTCATGAAAGAATAAACCTGTTTTTCCATCAATAACCGTTTCTTTTGCGCCACCTTGTGAATAAGCAATCACAGGAGTCCCAGAAGCCATTGCCTCAATAGGCGTAATACCAAAGTCTTCTACTTGAGGGTTAATAAAAGCTCTTGCATTTCTATACAATTGCGCTCTTTCCTCATCTGTAACATACCCTAATAATTCAATATGATCTCTCGCTAGTTTTTTTAAAGCCTGAAACTCTGGACCAGTTCCAAAAATTTTTAACTTCATTCCTAATCGGTTAAAGGCTTTAACTATTAGATCAAAACGTTTATAGGCGACTAATCTTCCACCGGCTAAGAAATACTCTCCACCTGGTTCCGATTTAGGAGTGAATGCTTCTAAATCAACAGGAGGATATAAAACGGTAGAATCTTTTTTATAATATTTTTGAATCCGTTCTTGAACGGTTTTAGAATTCGCTAAAAAATAATCAACTCGATCTGCGGCAAGTCGATCCCAGATTCTTAATTTCGTTAAAACAAGCGGAAGTAATTTTTTGATTAAAAATGGATACCGTAATTCTTTTATGTAAGAATGTGTATCTGTCCAAAGATATCTTGTTGGTGAATGACAATAACAAATATGCTTTGTTGTTGGTAATGTTAATACTCCTTTTGCAAATGCGGAACTGCTTGAGATAACAAGATCATATTCAGTTAAATCATAAGCTTCTGTAGCTGTTGGCATTAATGGTAAATACCATTGATATTTACTTATACTGAAAGGAAGTTTTTGCAAAAAGGACGTTCGAATATCCTTACCTTTAAATATCCTATTTGCATTTTTTTTATCATAAAGCAACGTAAAGGTAGGAGCATCTGGAAAAATATCCTGAAGCACCTTTAGTACTTTTTCTGCTCCGCCATCTTGGACAAGATGATCATGGATTAATGCTACTTTCATGTATAATTCCCCTTTATTTATGTCGTTTAAGTACTGCAATTGGCGTTTTCAGCAGAATAGCAATATCTGCACGTAAACTCCAGTTTTCGATATAAAATACGTCTAAACGAGCTTCTTCATCATAATTAAGGTCTGATCTTCCAGAGATTTGAGCTAAACCAGTAATCCCTGGTTTGGCAACGAAAACTCGCTTGTGCTCGCGCTTATATCCTTCTACTTCTCGTGGTTGATGCGGACGCGGACCAACAAGGCTCATATCACCACGTAATACATTGAAAAATTGTGGTAATTCATCTAGGCTCCATTTTTCTAAATAAGAACCAATTTTTGTATTTCGAGGGTCATTAAGTACTTTATAAATTGGCCCATCTCGCTCACTTTGTTTTTGAATAAGCTCTTTTTCATATGTTTCTGCATTTCCTTTTGTATCGTAACCAGGTCCGGTATTAAATTCAGATTTAAATCGTCTAAATTTATAGAGCGAAAATTGATCACCTGATTTCCCTACTCGCAAATTTTTATAAAATACGGCTCCCCGACTTTCTATTTTGATGAGTATTGCGATAACTAACATCACTGGTGAAGCTATGATTAATGAGAGCGACGCGACGATAATATCAAAAATACGTTTTACAATTCTTCCCCATCCATCAAGTGGTGTTTGTTTAATTTCAACAATCGGAATATCTCCAACAGCTGTGATCTCTGTATTTGAAACTTTGGTATTAAAAAGATCTGCAACATAAGCAAATTGAAGATGATGATCTCTTGCAAAATCTAAAACAAGTTCTGTTGATTTTCGACTTGTATTTACAGAAGCAATTAAAATACTATCTGCATGAAGATTTGGAAGAGCAGCTGTTAATTGCTCTAAAGAATCTTTATTCACCAGATGAAGCCTCTTTACCACCATTAAACCATGGCGATAATTAGCCTTAATTGTTTTTAGCACACCTTGAGTATGTTTATCGTCACCAACGAGAATAACACGTCTAACTCCAATTTTACGCTTATAAAATCGAAATTTAATTAATCGAACTATTGATCTAGCTGCAATTACATAAAATATCGCTAAAGCAGATCCTGCTAAAACAATAAAACGTGAATTAAATAATTCTCCGCGTAAAAAGATGAGAATAGTGATGGCAGCAAAACCAAGTAAGCTTGCTGCAATAATTTTTTTCCACTCTGTTAATATTTTTCTTGGATGCCCAATCGAATACAAGCCAGAAAGTGCAAATAAAAAAATCCACAAAAGAATAAGTGGAATCGCAATCTTAATATAACTAAGAAAATCAAATTCAAAAATAGCTGGACGATACTTAGTCACAACGCTCTCAAACCGCAATGAATAAGCAGTTACAGTCGCAGCAAAAAGCATTAGAAAATCTAATGGTATTAAAAGAAATCCAACAATGAGCTCAAACTTTTTCATAAATCGTATTCACGAGAATAAATACAAGACCAATGCAGGTTTCATTCAGACAAGTACAAACGAATTATACCATTGTCTGTCGTCGTCTGAAACTAATCTGTAATCGTCTGTATATGTCTCCGCCAAAGCGGCTCAGGTTGGCAATAAGCCGAATTTTGTCCCCATCTTCGCATGAAGCTTAGATGGGTGATGATTATCTATCTAGCCCTGCAATTGCTTGCAGGATCGAGCGCACTACCAAATTTGCACTTGCACCAGGTAGGGTTTACCACCAATACCGCTCACACGGCATGGACAGATGTAGCAGTCAACGCATTAGCTTTTAGGGCTAAAAAGATGTTAAAGACATCATCTGACTTTTCACGTTTCAATTTGCGCAGCAAATCAATCCCGAGCTTTGCCGAGGGATACCCTTCGACAAGCTCAGGGTAGCTTTGCTACGCAAACCTAGTATAGTCTCTGTGGCACTGGCCCTAGGTTACCCTTGGTTCCATTTCGGAACTACCTTTTTTATGGTGTTCGGACTTTCCTCCTGTTTTGAGCTAAAAATAGCAAAAAAACAGGCAATCATCTAGCTAACCTGAGAGCAGAAATATAACATATTTTAAGGTATTCGTCAAACACCCTTTTTTCTTCTTTATTTGTCGTCAAATGCCTTCAAAATAGCAGAAATTTGCTCTATATGACTCAATGTATCATTTACTGGGTAAATGACCTTATTATCCCCCACAATCTTAAAATCAGGGATATAGGGAATCAGTAAATCTACATATTGTGGTCTCAATTTTGTAAATGTTAATTCAATTTGTTTTTTCACCATTCCATCTGGAAGCAAGACCTGTTGATAGTCTACCCCAATAATTGGTGTAGAACGTGCAAGGAATTTTAATCCCAAAAGCGATTTTAAATTATTTAATTGCTCACGATCCTCAATTGGTAGTTGATCGATTTGATCTTGATATTCATCTAAACTTTCGTCGAGATCAGTTACCGATATGGCTTGAGATAAAAGTCGATACAATTTCAATCTTTCTGAAGGCTCTGAAATTAAGGCATTAGGTAAACCATAATTAATCGGTAAATTGATATTTACAGGAGTATCTTGTTTTTGTATCTCCCCTGTTTCTAATTCTTCAACGGCTTGTCGTAGTAATTTTCCATAGAGAGATAATCCAACTTTTTGAATTTGACCATGCTGTTGCTTACCAAGCATTTGTCCCATACCACGCATTTCTAAATCACGCATTGCCAGTTGAAAACCAGAACCGAGTTCTTTTGCTTCTTCTAAAATTTGTAATCTAGTTGCAGCAACCCCACTAATCCCCGCTTCTGGATACAGGAATAAAGCATGCGCCTTTACTGTTCCTCGACCAATACGACCACGAATTTGGTATAACTGACCAATTCCATATCTCGTTGCATTATGCACAATAAGCGTATTTACATTTGGTAAATCAAGACCATTTTCTACAATGGTGGTACAGACAAGAACATCAATTTTACCAGCTCCAAACTCAGAAGCAACACGTGCCATTTCTGAGGGAGGCATTTGACCATGTACAATATCAATTTTCACTTTAGCCCCCAATAATTCCTGCAGTTTTCTCTTCATGGTTGTAATTGTTTGTACACGATTATACAAATAAAATGCTTGTCCACCTCGTTTAAGTTCATCAGAAATAGACTTCTTAACAATGTCTTGATCATATTCATGAATCTTCGTGATAATTGGCTGTCTCCCTTTTGGTGGAGTTTGAATTGTAGAAATATCGCGTAACCCTGAAATAGAAAAATACAATGTCCGAGGAATTGGTGTAGCACTTAACGTGAGAATATGCGCATGAGACCTTAATGATTTTAATTTTTCCTTATGGCGAACTCCAAATCGTTGTTCTTCATCTACAATTACAAGCCCCATATTATCAAAATTGACATCTTTAGATAATAATCGATGTGTGCCAATCACAATATCAATAGATCCATTTTTCACACCTTCGACCACTTTTGTAATAGATGTATTCTCGCTATCTTTGCCTACTTTTCCTGTAAAGCGTGAAAGCATTTCAATATTGACCCCCAAGCCTTTTAATCTTTTTGAAAATGTATCGTAATGTTGTTGAGCAAGTAATGTAGTTGGACAAAGGACTGCAACTTGTTTGTGATTGAGCACGGCTTGATAGGTAGCACGTATTGCTACTTCGGTTTTCCCAAAACCAACATCTCCAACAACAAGCCGGTCCATTGGTGTCGGTTTTTGCAAATCTGTATAGACATCATTAATGGCCTGTTCTTGATCTGGAGTTTCTTGATAAGGAAAGGATTCATGAAGTTGTTTATCTGCATCTAAATAGACTTGCCATGAAGGAACAGAAATAAGTGAACGCTGTGCATAGAGTTTTAACAAATCTCGTGCAAATTCTTGCGATTCCTGACTTGCTTTTCTCGATAAACGAATCCAACTAGTACCAGAAAGTCTTTGTAACTTAGGTTTCGCTTCCCCAATATATTTATCAACTTTATAGGCGAGTTCTACAGGAACATAGAGTTTATCTCCGTTTGCATATTCTAAAATCAAATTTTCACGTTTATAGCCTTCGATTTCTGTTTCAGTCAAACCTAAATAACGACCAATCCCATGATCTTCATGCACGATATAATCATTGATTTGTAATTTTGTAACAAAGGCGGCATTATCTCTTCTTTTTTGTTTCTTTACTTCTTTGCGACCAAATATTTCTGAATGAGTAAGCAAAACATATTTTTCTTTTCGGTCAATAAAACCTTCTAATGGAATAAATTGCTCGATGAATGTAATATCATCAAACTCGACTTCTGCTTCATGTAAAGCTGTTTTAATGACTTGTTCATCAATAGTTGCAATAACAATTGCATATCCATGATCCATAAACTGATTGAGATCCATCGCTAATTTCCCAAAATCTCTTTTATACTTTGCAACATGATGTAAATCAAACTTCTCTAATTCTTCATCTGTTGTATTTTCAAATGTTTGAAAAATGAAATTCTTTTCCTTTTGGTCCGATTTATAACCTAATTGATCTGAATAAACCTCACTGCCTGGATATTTTTTGATATCTAAAGCAGATAATTCTTCTAAGTTAATTTCTGCTGGTAAAATTTCTAATGCTGACTGAGCACTTTTTGAAGAAAGCGAGACAATAGACTCAATTTTATCAATAGCAAATACAATTCGAGTTTCATCATCTTTTTCTCTAAGAATGAGTGATTCTCCTTTTACAGAAAATGAAAAAGAATCTTCTTCATGATTTGTATATCCTAATGCTAGTAATCTCTTTTTAAAATTTTGTGGAGTCATCGATTGACCAACTGAAACGGAAATACTTTTTTCAGAAATAAGTGATAAAGCACGATTTAAAACAGCGTAGGTTTCAACCGTCATGACATAAACACCAGAAGTTTTGTCTAAAAGAGCTTTTAAAGATGCCCCAAAATGAGCATGCGTAGGATCTAAATAAAACGCACCAATTTTATGATTTAAATGTTTTGCTAGTACTAATACCGTTTCAGTTGCCACTTGAGCCAAATGATCCGACTCAACCAACCAATAATAAATTTCACCCTCTTTATGGGAGGATGTTATGGTTTTCAGCAAAGCATAGGCTTGCTGTGAAAGAGATTTAGCTCCGTAAATTTGCATAAACTACCTATTGTTTATTTCTATCCATTGCATCATTTGCTAATTGGTCAGCTACTTTATTTTTTTCCCTCCGAACATGCTCAAAAGTAACATCAACAAATTGTTGTCTCAAATTCCAAATCTGTACAAATAACTTTGCAAGATGCTCGTTTTTTACTCTATATTCACCCGACATTTGCTTAACAATCAACTCTGAATCTAAACGACAATGAACACGCTCAGCTTCTAATTCCTTAGCTTTTTGCAATGCCAAAAGCAAGGCAGTGTATTCTGCCACATTATTAGTTTGTTTGCCAAGATACTCAGAAATTTCAGCAAGAACCTCATTTGTTTCCTTATCATATAAAACAGCACCAGCGCCCGATGGACCTGGATTACCGCGTGAACCTCCGTCTGTGTAGATGAGAATATTTAACATGTGACTTGTCACAATTGACTTGAAAGTCAGTTGCCTCAGCCAAAGGCTGATCCGCCTTTGGCGGAAATGGTTAATTGTCAATTGTAGATGTGTCTCTTAATTCTTTTATCATTAATTGAATTTCACGATTTCCGTTCCATTCGTTTATCTCTAAAGAATAAACTAAATCAATCTTATCGCCAACTTGTAATTTTTCAACCCATTCCTTTTTACTAAAAGCAATCCCTTTTCGTAAGATTTTTCCATCATGTGTCACGACAAGACTTAAATGTTTGCCTTCTTGCCCAACGCCTCTACATTCAACGACCTCAACATTTTTAGAAACAAATAGTGGTTCTGGATTTCCTTGCCCAAATGGCTTTAATTCATCTAAGGCATCTGAAAAATCCCAGTCAAGATCTGAAATAGATAATTCCGCATCAATTTCTAATTTTGGGACAAGATCTTCTGTCTTTAAACACTCCCTTGCATATTCATTAAATTGTGAAATCAACTGATCGAAATTATTATTATCTGCAATGGTAAATCCACATGCACGAGGATGCCCTCCAAATTTCAATAATAAATCTTTCGATCTGGCTAATGCTTCTGTACAATCAAAACCTTCGATACTTCTTCCAGATCCAGCAATTTTCCCATCGAATTCACCAAGAATAAAAACAGGGCGGTGATATTTTTCCATGACTCTCCCAGCAATAAGCCCAACCACACCCATTGGCCATTCACGATTATGAGCAACAAGCACAGAAGGCTCTTCTGGAATTTCGCCAATTTGTTCAAGCACTTCTTCAAAGATAGCGGTCGTTAATGTTCTCCTTTCGCGATTTGTTATTTCTAATTCTTCTGCAAGGCGTATTGCATCAATTTCATTATCTGCCATTAATGTTGCATAGGCGGCATTTGCATGAGCCATGCGACCAGCCGCATTCATGCGAGGGCCAATCACAAAACCTATTTGATAAGTCGACATTGGTGGGATCACACCATTTTTAATGACTCCGGCTTGTTGTAAGATCGCTTTCATTCCTATTCGATTCACTTTTTCGAGCACGAGAAGGCCATACTTAACTAAGGTTCGGTTTTCCCCAATCAATGGCACCATATCAGCCACTGAAGCAATTGCTACCATGTCTAATAACCATTTTTCAAAAGCTTCGTATTCTTTTGCCTTTGTTGGATCTTCTTTTAGCTTGGTTCGCAATAAGCCTTGTGCCAGTTTAAAAGCCACACCACCACCAGCTAAATGCTTAAAAGGATAGGTTTCTCCCGGTACTTTTGGATGCAAAATAATACATGGAGGTAATTCTGGCTTAGATTCATGATGATCGGTCACAATAACATCTATCCCTAATGCTTTGGCTTCTTTGATTTCTTCGACATTACTAATTCCGCAGTCACAGGTGATAATCAATTTTGTTTCTTGTTCATGAAGCAAATTTATTGTATTTGTATTAATTCCATATCCATCTTTTTCTCGATGAGGTAAAAAAACATCAATATCTTCTGCTCCGAGTTTTTTTAATGTTGTTGAGAGAATAACAGCCCCCGATAAACCATCCGCATCATAATCACCGTGGATAACGATTCGTTCCTTGGCTGCGATGGCATCAAAAACGCGTTTCACAGCTATTTCCATTTGATCAAAAAGAAATGGATCTAAAACATCATCTTCATAACGAGGATGTAGAAACTGTTCCATTTCTTCCTCGGTACGAATTTCGCGATCATAAAGTAAATCTGCAATAACCGGGTGCAACTCTGGGAATTCTTTTTTAAATTCAGCAGGAGCAGATTCGTTTATAATCCATTGTTTTTGCATAAATCTGAATGAAATTTAATGAGGATCTATTATAGCACACCAAACAAAAAGGCTTATAGATACTATTATCTACAAGCCCTTTCGCACTTCCTTTTGATTTAAAATATTCCTACAGCAGGTGCAATAAGAATAAAGATCATAGAAAAGATGACCATGATACTTACAACCAGCCAAAAGGCTTTAAAAACGGTTTTTTTCTTCATAGAGTAAATCAATAAGCAATTATCGTTTTAAAACGGCTAAATAGGCTTCTGAACTAATATCAACTTTTCCATGCCCCATAGCTTCCATTTTCTTCTTTCCTTTCTTTTGTTTTTCAAGCACTTTACGTTTTCGAGTAACATCTCCACCATATAATCCAGCAGTAACATCTTTTCTAAATGCAGTTATTTGTTCACCCGCAACGACTTTCCCCCCAATAGCAGCCTGAATTTTAATCTTGAACATTTGTCTTGGTAAAACATCCTTTAATGTTCGTACAATTTTCTTACCAACTTCATGTGCATCATCTCGATAAACAATTGATGACAAAGCTTCTACTTTTTCTTCAGCAACCAAAATATCCATTTTCACTACATCTGCTTTTTGAAAACCATCAAATTCGTAGTTAAGTGAAGCATAACCAGAAGTTATTGACTTTAGTTTATCATAAAAATCGACAAGCATTACAGAGAGTGGTAAACGATAATGCAAAATAGCTCGAGTTTCATCAATATATTCTGTATTGTCATAATCTCCTCTTCTCTCTTGAATCAATTGCATTAGAGCCCCCACATATTCAACAGGAGTAACAACATCTACTTTCATCATTGGTTCAAACAATTCAGCGATTTTTGTTGGATCTGGTAATTCTTCTGGACTTTTAATCACTCGTTTTTCGTCAGAATCTGTAGTCACAAGTTCATAAGCCACACTTGGTACGGTTACGATGATGTCCAAATCAAATTCTCGCTTGATCCGTTCTTGAATAATTTCTAAATGAAGCATTCCTAAAAACCCGCAACGGAAACCAAATCCTAAGGCTGGTGAATTCTCTTTTTCAAAAGAAAGCGATGCATCAGAAAGCTTTAAACGCTCCATAGCATCTGCAAGTGTAGGATAATCATCACCAGATTTACAAAAAATCCCAGCAAAAACCATTGGTTTCATTTCTTTATACCCTGGCAATGCCTTTGTCACCTCTAAATCAGCTATTGTATCCCCTACGCGAACATCAGAAACATCTTTTAAACCTGTTACAATATAACCAATTTCCCCAGCTTCTAGCTTATCTGCTTTTACAAGATTTGGTTTGAAATACCCAACTTCAGAAATAAGTAATTCTCGCCCAGAAGCCATGAATCGTATTTTTTGACCAGCTTTGACCTGACCATCAACAACACGGACATAAGCGATAGCTCCTCGATAATCATCAAAAACTGAATCAAAAATCAATGCGCGCAAATTTTCATTTGCTTGTTTTAGCTTGGGTTCAGGAACAAGTCTTACTACTTCCTCAAGAATTTCTGAAACACCTAAGCCAGTTTTTCCAGAAGCTGGCATTACTTTTACATCTTTCCCTAATAATTGATGAATAGCTCTTTCTGTTGCTGGTAAATCAGCACTTGGTAAATCAGCTTTATTGGCAACTGGAATAATCACAAGTTCTTGGTCAAATGCTAAATAGAGATTAGCCAATGTTTGTGCTTGAATCCCTTGTGAAGCATCTACGAGCAATACAGCACCTTCAACCGCTTGTAATGACCGAGACACTTCATAACTAAAATCTACATGCCCTGGTGTATCGATTAAATTCAAAATATATTCTTGACCATCCAAAGCAGTATAGTTCATTCTTACTGGTTGTAATTTGATTGTGATACCACGTTCGCGTTCTAAATCCATTTGATCTAGTAATTGAGCTTTCATATCTCGCTTATCAATGGTCCCAGTCACCTCTAAAAAACGGTCAGCCAAAGTGGACTTCCCGTGATCAATATGTGCAATGATACAAAAATTTCTTATCTTCATAGTTGTGATACTAATCTACTAATTCATTCGAATCTACAAATAATTTACAAATAGACTTGTTATTTAAAAAGGACGACGATTTTTGCGCCGTCCTTTTCCCTTGTTCTTTTTTATTCAGAATCTGTAGCATCCGCTAATGACTCATCAATTGCTTTATCTATATGATCAACAATTTCATCATCCTGCATTTCTTCGTCGTCCCAATCCTCGTCTGAGAGTGCTGTACCATCTTCTTGTAATTCTTTAAGCCGTTTCCCTGCAATAGCGGCAGCATCATCGCTAGAATCATCCCAGTGTTTTTCTGTGGCCAATTGCTCACCACGTTCATCATGATCACTTAGGTCAGAAGGAACTGCTTTATTTGTTGTTTTGTCATCATTCATATGTGGATATATTAGCATTATTGAGCTAATTGTCAATCAATAAAATTAGTTGTTTCGCTAAAAATAGCTGTGATTTCTACTTCTTCAACCATTGTTTGCGTATAGACTTTATTAGGAGCATTTGCAAGAATTGTAGCAATAATTGACCAGAAGATTAAATAGCCAATGCCAAGTGGATGATTAATATAGGGACTAAATACATGCGTTGCTAGTAATACGACACCACCCAAGACCATTCCTAACATCAAAAGATCACCAGCTTCAAACTCTTGTTTTCTTCTTACCCATAAATACAGAAAAGATTGTTTAAACAAAATAGCGACAAAGAAAACATACAGCAATACACCAACCAAACCGAATTTAATGACTAATTCTAAATACCCCCATTCAAAGGCACTTGTTGTATATTCACCAGTTGGGTTTTCCGCCAATATTCTTGGGTCTTTCGTTATATACGTTAGCGTTTTTCCAAATCCATGCCCAAATATTGGCTTCTCTTGAATCGCTTCTAACATCGGAGGTAATAACCCAAAACGACTATCAACAGCAGCTTCTCCGCCAGTAAAACTAGTTAATCTTCCACCAAAGATATCGCGAGCGGAAAAACCGTCTCCTGGAAGCGGTAATGGAAAGAGAATGGTGCCAATGATAACAATAAAACTCACGCAAGTAATAGCAATCGTTAAAGCAATAGAAGTAAAAATTTTTTTGAATGGATTTTTAAATAACAGAAAAAAAGAAAGTAGTAAAACAATCGCAGAACAAATAAGACCAACCCAATTGCTCCTAGATAGACTTATTAACGTAGAAGTAAACAATAATGATGTCAAAAGAAATAACCCCCAAAATGTTTTTTCTTTAATCATCTCCACCAATCTTTTTCCTTTGATAAAAAATAGTAAAAAAACGAAAATAATGACAAATGCTATTGCAGCATAAATCTGACTCGCAAAAAAGATTCTCCAAAAAGACCCAAGTATTTCTGTAACTTCCCCTACCCTTGTATCACGGATCCATTTATAGGTTTCTGGCATCATCCACCAAAATTTATGAGAAAACGTATAAAGAATAAATAGTACTTTTCCAATAGAAGCAAGAAGCCCTGCAACCCCCATTTGCAGAAGAACGGTAAGATCATTTCTTTCTTTAAAAGCTTGCCAAACAGGAATGATTAAGAGAAAAAATAGATATCCATTTCCATCTAAAAACGCTTGGCCAAATCCATTTTTTACCACACCAAGTAAAAAAGCCAATACCAGTGAAAGTGCAAATAGCACTAATGGCCAAAAATAAGAAGAGCTGTAAATTCTTAATTCCCTTTTTTTTACAGCATCTAATATACCTAGAATAAATAAACAGAGAAAGAGACCAATCCGCAATGAAATTGATCCCCCATCATATTGAAAAGAAAAAAGATATCCATGTGATGAAATAAGTAAATCAACAAGTGCAATACCAACTCCAATCCTCAAATCTTTTAATCCGATGACGACCACACCAATGAGAATCAAAAAAAATGAGACATTTCCTAAACTTGGATACACCCAAGAAGCAAATGAAAGCAATTCTAAACAAATAACACCAACGAGCGTTAATTGAAATAATTTAGTTGTTAGAATCTTTGGCAATTGCATAGGTACTAGGAAACAGGAAACATCAATGAATCTATCATGACATCTATAACATCTAAGTATGAATCAATCCCATATTCAACACTGGTAAATTGCGCCTCATAAAAATAAGGCCCCATATCAAAAATGACATATCTAAAAATTACGCCATCATTTTGTGAGGTCACGAGTTCATATGCATTCGGATATTGTAAACTTGGTCCACTATAAAACACTCTATCAGACAGATCTTTTCTAATTTCTAAAATCTGATTTATATCGTCTCCAAATTGTTGCTTAAACCAACGTATCACAAGTAAGTTCTCAGCAAATTCATCACCTGGTTCAAATTTTGACTCAATCGATATCAACGGTGAATCAAATAATTCAGTACTCGTATCTGTGAATTCAACAGAGAAATAGGTTGGGACTTCCAGAATATGCCCAGCCTCTGTATATGTTTGGGTAGATTGTACTGATTTTTTTTCAAAATGTTCTTTTGAACAAGAAACACATGAATAAGCAGCCTCTGGTGTAAGTACACTGGGACCTTTTGTAATATGAGCTGGTAATGTGGCAGATCTAAAAGTGAGTTTTTCTAAAGACTCAAAACGGTTCCAAATCCAAGCTAAACCAGAAATAGGACGAATTTGCCATAAACCATCCGTTCTTTGCTCTGAAAGGTATCTTTGCCCAGCAAAATCAAAAACACTTCCTATCGGATGAATTGCTTGGCCATCGATAATCTCAACCGTACCACCAATTGTATAGTCGAAGAAAAAAGAAATATCTACATCATCCACTTTTTTAGACCAGTCATTTCCATACAGCTCCTCAGCAACAGCTTCTGATGGTAAATTTCTCAATACACCAAAAGGTTCTACAGCATAAACTTCTGGAACAGAAGGAATTTTAATTAATCGGCTCCCAGGTCTATAAAGAACATTTTTCCCAAGTGAATAAGAAGCCAGTTCTTCTGGAGTAACTACTTGTACTTGAAGGAAGTTGTCATACCATGAAAAATAAATTTTCTCATTTGGAAAAGCATGTCTAAAATTATCTGGCCCTACCCAATAGACTGCAGTAGACTGTGTCGATTTAATTAGCTTCCCATCTAATAAATTAAACGATTCTTGAGCATGCGCAAAACCACCAACAAAAAAGCTTGCCGAAACAAAGAGGATGAGTTTTAAAGTAAGTGATTTCATACGAACTAGGCTTTTTTAAACTGGTCTTTAGATTTATTTTCAAGCTGTTTTCCTTTTGATGATTTTTTAAACAATCCCCCAAACCAAGCTAATACAATACTAAGGGGGGTGAAAAAGGAAATCACTAAATAGGACCACCAATGCTTGTGCTTCTTAAAATAATACCGCAAACTCTTCAAATATATTCTCTGTTTTTTCATTGAACGCAATTTATCGAAACTATCTCCTCCTGCATGGATCAAATGAGAGTGCGCATTATAGTAAATTTTATAGGATGAACGTTCATAGACACGCCGACAAAAATCTACTTCATCAAACCAGAGAAAAAAAGTTTCATCAAAAATCCCAACCTGTTCAAATACTTCTTTTCTAACAAGCATGCAAGCCCCCATTATTTGCTCCACTTCTTGCGTAGATTGATAGTTAAAATCACGCCAAAGATATGACTGCATTGCTTTGGAATCCGGAAATAACAGATGTAGTTTTAAGATGATTCGCAATTGATCACGTAATCTTGGTCTTCTTCGAATAGAACGCTGAGTTGATTCATCTGTATTAATTAAATGAGGTCCAACTACGCCAACTCGAGGGTATTCTTCTAAAAACGCTACTAATTGCTCTAATGTTCTATCTACAAATTGAGTATCTGGGTTGAGCACACAAATGTACTTTCCTTGTGAAACCTCTATCCCCTGATTAACTCCAGTTGCCCACCCTTTATTTAAGGTATTTTCAATAACTTTTACATTTGCAAATTCATTCATTGCAACCTTAACACTTTGATCCGAAGATGCATTATCAATAACAATAACCTCAAAAGTTATTTCTGAAGTTTGTTTGAAAATTGATGCTAAACATTTTCTTAGCCAATCTTCTGAATTCCATGAAACAATTACAATAGATACATCCATAAAGCTTTCTTCAATCAAGTGTTATTTATTCTGAAATGCGATCAATAATCTCCAACATTTCTTTTACCCTTTCGTTCCATATATGTAGTTTAACACGTTTTCTTCGCTTAATCATCATTTCCGGGGAGTCTTCTAAAATCGCATTATTTATTGCCTGTGAAAACCCTTCAACTGAATCAGCAATCGAAAGAACATCTTTAAAATCCTGTGTCCCAGCACCAGGAGTAGTGACAACCGGTTTTCCTGCAGCTAAATAATCATACATTTTCATTGGATTAGTACTTGCTAAAAAATCATCTAACTTATGTGGAATAATCGTAATATCTATATCTGCTAATACTAAGGGCAATTCTCTATAGCTAACCCTTCCGTGAAAAACCAGATTCTTATTTTTTTTAGCTAATTCATCTACAAGTGACTGAACCCCAGACCAAATAGGCCCGTAAAAATGGAACTCTTTTTTTGGATGAAGTTCACAAAGCTTAGTGATCAAATCAAAATCTACACGTTCTTGAATCGTGCCAATATAACCAATTTTTATTTTTTCTGTATGCTGTTTATATGGTATTGCTGAAAACAAATCAAAATCTACACCATTTGGTATCCAGTGAATATTTTTATGATCAAATAGATTTAATAACCCCTCTGAAACAGTAAAAATAAGATCAGCTGTATTTGCAATTTCCTCATAATTCGAAGTTAGCAAACCTGCTTCCTTAATATAACTTGCATGATGCGCCCAATTATCGACAGTATCAAAAACAGTAAGTTTCGCAGGCAATTCATGAACCTGAGGCAAAAAAGCATTATAATTCCAAATGACTGTATCATTTAAATCTACATTGATCTGACCTAAATACAATTGAATTTGGTCTAATCGTTTTGAAGCAGTTGTGAATAGCCCCATCCCTGCAATATGATGAATTTCTTTTTCGCTCTCAAAGAGCTCTTTATATGATTGCTTATGAACCCCAATTCCCCCACCTAAAGAAGAATAGGATTGCGAATAAAACCATTTTCCATATTTATAGGTTCGCTGTTTCCCAAAAATCTTTTTTGATGATTGGATTGCTAAAAAATCTACAAGAATAATTTCTTCAAATTTATTTGATTGAATCAGTTTTTGCAAAATAAAATAATTTCGATTAACAATACCATGTTGCCAATCGATTAAGTTGGACATATTAAAAACCAGCAAATGCATAATACAAAGAATGTTCAAACCGAAATATATTTTAAATACTTAACTTATGCTAATACCTTTTCTAGGATATCTGACTGTCTTTTCCACGTAAGATCACTGCTAAGACGCTCTTGACCATTTTGACCTAATTTCTCAGCTAGCTTAGGATCTTCAATCAATCTTAGCAAAGCTTTTGCTATTTCATCAATATCGTCAGGATTTACTAAAAGACCAGTCTTTTCGTGAATAATAGCTTCTTTTGGGCCACCTTGATCCCCTGCAATCACAGCTTTTCCTGCCGCATTCGCTTCTAAATAAACAATACCATACCCTTCAATATCATCTTCATACTGTTTTGCCGGCATACAGAAGAGATCAGCCAAGTGAAACCATGCATCTCGCTCTTCATTTGATACTTGCCCAGTAAAAATAACTTGCTCCCTATGAGGTAATGCCATTTTTTCTAATCGACTTCTATCAGGCCCATCTCCAACAATGACATAAACACATTCCGGATGCATTTGCCAAAGATGAGTCATTGCTCCCAAAACAGAATCTTGTCCTTTTCGTTTCACCAATCTTCCAACAGTTAGAATTATCTTTTTATTCATTAGCTGATACTTTTTTTCTAATTCTGCTTCAACACGCTTATTGGATTTCGGAAATGCTTTTGGAATAGGATAAATGACCTCTATTTTGGAAGCATCATCAGAAAAATCTCTTGCTATGTCTCGAACAGCTTGGCTATTTACTAGAAGAAATTTTGATCTATGTAAAATTGCCTTAACCAGTTTTTGTTTTCTTTTAGATTCTTTCGTTTGAAGCAAGTCCATTCCATAGATTTGAACAATATACGGAATCTTGAAAAAAAGATGTAATACCCAAACCATCGACCCAACTGGTAAAACTTGTCCAACTAAAATTTGTTCACAATTTTGCTGTTTATATACTTTATAAATTTCATAAACCCCTTTTAACCATTTTGGCCAAATCCATGCGAAAAAAAGTTTTTTTCTAATAACTTGATCAGTATCCGGCTGTTCCCCTTTCAATGTAAGGACAATCATTTTTTCTGCTGGAAATGATTGAACCACCTGTTCTAAATAGGTGGCAACTCCGCCCACTGAAGGCGGATAATCAATTGTAACTAAAAGAGTTTTTTTCATACTGTTTTCTTCCGGAAAGTTTTAAATAACGCTTGTATCTCAGAAAAAGTAATAACACGCAATACAATGATGAAAAAGGTAAAGACAATAGCTCCAACAAGAGTAATTAAAGTGAAGTGCAGGTATGGGAGTAATACCCAAACAATTAGCCCCATAAGGGAAGCAGAAAGAGCCGTTTTCATAAATGAAACAAATAAATGACCCCATCCAATTTCCTCATAACGTGACACCCAATAAATCCCCATACAAGTAAGCAAAGCATAGCTAATGACCGCTGCTATCGCAGCTCCTACAAATGAATAGAGCGGAATTAAGATAATATTTAAGATAATATTCAATGTCATAACTATTCCGCGAGTAATCATATTTTTTCTCTGTTGCCCAATCGCTGACAAAAGAGAACCTAATGGAAATTCTACAAAACCAAATACGACACCCCAAACTAATATATACATAGCAGGAATAGAAGCAGCAAAATCAGCAGTATAAAGCTCTGTAATAATCACGGGGGTTAATACAAAAATCCCTACGGCAATTGGCAATGAAAGAATAAAAAGAAAGAGTATCGATTGCTCAAAAACTTCAACCATCTTTTTTCTATCAGTTTTATATAAACTACTCATTGCTGGATAAATAGAAGCAGCAAAAGCAGCTGGAATAAACTGTAATGCAAAAACAATTTTATTGGGCACTGCATAATACCCCACAGCTCCCTGACCAATAAATTGTTTTAGTAATACCGTATCAATCGCAGAAAAGACCCTTGTAAATGCTCCAGAAAAACCAAACGGAATCGATTCTTTTAAAAATGTTTTATCAAAGGTTAAAGCATAATTTGGCTTTGGCCAAAAGTTTAATTTTATTTTTAATAAGATCGAAGCAAAAATACTTGTAAATAAGCTTCCTAATAAGAGCGCGATAATCAAAATTTCTAATGGAGCTCCCATTACTAAACCTGTTAAGCCGATTGCCAAAGTTATTCCTTGACTAAGGATAACGGCAAATGCTTCATACTGTAATTTATGATGCCCCCTAAAAACACTCCAGATAGATAAATTTAAAGAATCAAATAGCATTAATGCTAACGCTATCCATATCATATTTTGAATAGAACCCGTAAGCCCCATTGCATAACTAACAAGAGTGGCCAATGCAATAGTACCTATTGCATAATAAGACTTGATCGCCAAAGTTTTACCTAGAATTTTTTCTGCCCATTTAGGTTTTCTTGCAATTTCTCTTTGAATTAACGGAGCTAAACCAAAGTCAACAAAAACCGAAAAGATTGTTGTAAACGACAATGCAAAAACATAGGCGCCAGTATCTACCACCCCAACCAAACGAGCAATCATTGTAAAATAAATAAACGACAAAATTTTCTGCCCAATAAAAGCAGAACTAAGGTATGCAGTATTTTTTACAATATTTTTAGATCCACTCATATGATTCGAATCTACGAATTATTGCTAATCTACAAATAACTCATTTGTAGATTAGTTCAAATTTGTAGATTGGTGATAATTTGTAGATTCGAGCTAATCACAACAACCTTCTTTAAAACCACAATGTGGACAATGATCCTCTACCGTTCCAATAATAAAATCACGTCTTTCCTTGTGACATTTTATGCATTTAACAAGTTCTCTTTCTTCTATTCGAGCCATAAATTACCTGAATTATAGCATGCGCCAAAAGAGCACACCTATTGACAAATGAACAATAATATGATATAGTTGAAAAAGCTAAAAAAGGGGCAAAACAGATGAATAGCTTAGTTATTGAGTTTATAAGGACGGTCAAGCAAGATGAGAAACTGCCTCAGTTCGTGAGAGTGGGATTCCCAGCGATCGTTCCACTCTTCTTCATTGTCGCAGGATTCCTGCTGGGCATTGGAGAAGCATTCTACCTTCAACAGATGTGGGGATTCACTCCCCCGTTTCTGCCGACGATCCTCATCGGGATCGCCGGAGCGTGCGCCTTGGCTGAAGCCATACTGCGCTTGACGGACGTCGTCATTCGCGCGAAGCACCAACAATCGAACTGAACCTTCATCGCAGAAGGGGCCTACCGAAAGGCTTCCGACATGCGTTGGGGGTTCTTTCTATTTGCTAAAAACAAAAAAGCCCCATGAGGGGCTTTGGATGAAGTGATTTTAACGTTTTGACCATTGTGGTGCACGACGAGCTCCTCGTAAACCATATTTCTTTCGTTCTTTCACACGAGCATCTCGTTTTAAAAGACCAAATTTCTTGATTTGAGTTCGTAATGTTTCGTCATGCATAATGAGTGCACGAGCAATACCTAATTGAATAGCATCAGCTTGACCAGCTTTACCACCACCTTTTACATGAATTGTTGCATCAAAAGCGTCTAATTGATTTTGTGATCGTAAGGCTTCGAATGCTTTTTGTTCATTTAATGGATTTTGTAAATAATCTTTTGCTGATTTATCGTTAATCAAAAAGATACCAGTTCCTTTTGGATAAAGACGAACTTGCGCAGAGGCCTCTTTGCGACGGCCAATTGTGTAAATATATTTACGATTTCCTGGTTTGAATTCTGGTTGGTCTGCCATATTATTGAGAACGTTTAAACGTTAGACGTTTCATCATATGCTGACGTAAACGTGTACTAGGTAACATATTAAATACTGCATCAGAAAGAACTGCTTCATAACCACCATCTTTAGACACGCGTTCTTTAAACGTAGCTTCTTTTAATCCACCTGGGTATTCACTATGTCGGTAATAAACTTTATCTTCAGATTTATTCCCAGTAATTTTAAGTAAATCAACATTTTCAATTTCAACAAAATCACCAGCATCAATATGTGGTTCAAAGCTTGGTTTATGTTTCCCACGCAATAAAACAGCTACATCACTAGCAATACGACCTAATGATTTATTAGTAGCGTCAATTACATGATTTTCTCGTTGGATAGTTGGTTGTGACATATTATTTAACAAATTCTAATTGAACAACAGGAGCTCCATCACCCACACGACGACCAAGCTTGGTGATACGCATGTATCCACCTGGACGTTTTTCGTAACGAGGACCAAGATCTTCTAACATTTTTTTAACTGCGTTTTCATCATAAAAGAAACTAATGAGTTTTCTTTTAGTATGTAAATCATTTTTACGACTTGCAGTAACAAGTTTTTCTACAAGAGGTTTTACCGCTTTCGCCTTTGCTTCTGTTGTTTTTACTGATTCATATAAAACAACACTCGTTGCTAAATTTCTAAGCAGAGCTTCTCTTGGAGCTTTTTTTCGTCCTAATGATTTTCCTTTTTTACGATGACGCATATATTTTGCTAGTAGCTTCTAACCAGTAGTTAGTGCTAGGTAGGGATTATTCTTCTGATTCTTCTTTTTTAGGTCTTCCACGTTTCTTAGGTGCTGGTGCTTCTACTTCAGAGTCAGACATCATTTCATCTTCAGGCTCTTCTTCTAGAACAACAGGTTCTTCCGTTCGTACTGTTTGTGATTCTAAATCACTTTCTAATAGAACGCTAAAGTGATCTACGATAATTTGAGATGCAATAGCAACGGCTTCTTTAATACCAAGAGTTCCATCTGTTTCGATATCTAATTGTACTTGTTCGAAGTTAGTTACTTGTCCTACACGTACATTATCTACTTGCATTGCAACATTTTTGATTGGCGTATAAATAGAATCAATAGCCATCATTCCAATTTCTTTCTTTTCTTCAGATCGAGTTTCTGTTGGAACATACCCTCTTCCTTTAGAGGCAATTAATTCCATTTCAAACTCAGTAGATTCATTTGTTAATGTAGCAATGTGTAAATCAGGGCTTGTGATTTCAGCATCAGCATTTGCTTCAATATCTGCAGCAGTAATAGGACCTTTTCCTTTTTTCTTCAATGTTAAACGAACTTCTTCATCTGAATGAAGTTTCAATTTAAGTTGTTTCAGGTTTAAGATAATATCTACTACATCTTCTTTTACTCCATCTAATGTAGAAAATTCATGGTCAACACCTTTGATTTTTACAGAAATAATTGCAGCACCTGGAATAGATGAAAGTAATACACGTCTTAATGCATTACCGATAGTAATTCCATACCCTGCGAATAAAGGCTCGATAGTCAAAACTCCACGATTCGTGTCGATTTCTTTGAGCTCAAACTTGTTTGGTAAAGGGATCTTTTCCATAGGTCTTATATTAAAATAGATGATTTATTTTTATTTTAGAATCTAGAGTAAAACTCAATGATTTGGTTAGCTTCAATAGTATCTTTAAGATCATTGCTATCTGGGAAGCTTACAATTTTTCCTTCTAATGAACCAGCATCTAATGAAAGCCATGAAGGTAATTGTAATTGTTTCAGTTTTTCAGAAAGATCTCTAAACATTGGTTTTTGTTTACTTGCATCTTTGATAGAGATAACATCTCCCATTACCACTTGGTAAGAAGGAATATCCATTTTCTTTCCATTCACAAGTAAATGACCATGAGTAACCATTTGACGAGCTTGTGTTCTAGAACCAGCTAATCCAAGTCTGTAAACAACATTGTCGAATCTTCGTTCCAAAATTCGTTTAAGATCTAAAGCAGAATCTTCGTGAGTTGTTGCTTTTTTATAGTAATTCACGAATTGTTTTTCCATAACACCATACATTCGTTTTGCTTTTTGCTTTGCACGTAATTGTTGTCCATATTCAGACATACGTGGTTGACGCTTAACACCATGCACACCTGGCATGTAGTTACGCTTAACAATTGCACATTTTGATGTATAACAACGATCCCCCTTTAAAAAGAGTTTTTCACCTTCGCGTCTGCAAAGTTTACATGAAGCTTGTAATGTAGTAGTTCGTGCCATAGGTATTCAATTCGATTATACTCGACGTGGTTTTTTAGGTCGACATCCATTATGAGGAATAGGAGTTAAGTCTCTGATAGAAGTTACTTGCATTCCATTTGCATTAAGTGATCGAACAGCAGCTTCTCTTCCAGAACCGATTCCTTTTACAAATACATCTACTTCTTTGATCCCAGCTTCGTTTGCTCGTTCAACACAGTCTTTTACAATAACACCTGCAGCATAAGCTGTTGCCTTTTTAGGACCTCTAAATCCCATTTTACCAGCACTAGACCAAGAAACAGCATTTCCATTCTGATCAGTAATAGTAACAATAGTATTATTATAAGAAGCCTTAACATGCGCTTGTCCTCGTGGACCAACGTTATTTTTTACTTTTTTCTTTTTTACAGGTTTAGCTGCCATAGTAAGAGATATTAGATGTAGATGCTAGTTTAAGTTTTTGAAACAGCGATTTTACCACTTCCCATAGTTCGACGCACATTTCCTCGAACAGTACGATTATTGGTTTTTGTTCGTTGTCCACGCGCAGGAAGTCTTTTTGCATGACGTGATCCTCTATATGTTCCAATTGCTTTATAACGACGGATATTTGTTAAAACTTCACGTTTAAGATCACCTTCTGTTGTGTATTCACCTAATGCTTCACGAATTTTGTCTAAATCAGTTTCTGCTAGATCTTTTGTACGGATAGATTCATCAATTCCAGCAACTTTTAATACAGCTTCTGAAGTTGTTCTACCAATTCCGAAAATATACGTTAAAGAAATAACGATTCGTTTTTCATTAGGAATGTTTACACCAGCAACACGTGCCATATTGGTACAACTGACAATTAACCTCTGACCACTGACATGTTCTAAATCATGTCGCTCGTCAGGTGTTAGTTGTGAGTGGTTAGTTGTTTAAATTATCCTTGTCTTTGTTTATGTCTTGGATTTTTACAAATTACAACAACACGTCCTTTTCGTCGGGTTGTACTGCAATCTTTACATCGTTTTTTTACAGAAGCCTGAACTTTCATAGTGTTGATAAATTAGTAACGGAAGACAATTCGTCCTTTTGTTAAGTCGTATGGAGTCATTTCTACTTTAACTTTATCTCCAGGGGTAATACGGATGCGAAACATACGCATTTTTCCACCAAGATGAGCCAAAATTTCATGTCCATTGTCTAATTCTACTTTAAATGTTCCCGCTGGAAGTGACTCAAGAACTTCACCATCAACATGGAGAAAGTCACCGTCTTTTTTCCCAGCAGCCGCTGCTCGTTCTTCTTTACTTCGACGAACAGGTTGCTGACCCTTCTTATTTTTTTTTGCCATAAGGTCAAGAACCGAAAAATGAAGTAGAAACAAATAAACCACAAGACCTGCTAAGCAAGTGATAGAGGTCTTCTGGCACATTTTATGCTTAAAAAAAATGGGATTTCCCATTCCTTTTAGGTTGCTGACAGTATACAATATCTCTTGGGATTGTCAACATTTGAGTGTTCATCTAATCCATTTTTCTAAATCTTAGTCAATTCCCCTATTTTAGGGGCTTTTTACAGAGTTATCCACACCCAATTCCGAAAGCCTCAAAAGACACATCCACCTTGAATTCTTATATTTAATTATGAAATTCGAGGGAATTAATGAGACTTTTCAAGGTTTCATTCTCTTCTGGATATGAAATGATATAGTTTAAACCTTTATGCCCTACAAAAAGGAAGACCATTTTTTGATCAAAATGACGCTCACCTCTTGGGCTTTTAAAGGTTTCAGTAATAGTAAACTGGTAAGAATTTTTACCAGCAAATTCTGTTCTTTCAATGGTGCTAACTAATTTTGTATCTGAATTTAAACTATTATCTTCAGTATTTACTCGCCAAATCTCATTTGCAAAATCAATTAGCGGCAATTCCATCTGGTCTTTAAGATGTTGCAAAGTCAATGATTCTGGGTCTTGGACTTCTACACTCGCAATTTCTCGAGAATCCATTTCTATGAAACGTAATGAATTTGATTGATTTGGCTCTTTTAAGTAATCCAAGCTTAACGGTTTATCTAAATCATCAGATAATTCAACAGAATAGAAAAAAACTTCATTTACTAAACGACCATCTTCTTTAGCTTGATCAAGAGATCGAAAGTTCGTTACCTTGCCTGAATCTGGATTATCATTCGTAAAATTAATCTTATTCGGTTGAGTAGCACACCCAGCGCCGAGTAAAATCAACCCAAGTGTTACTGATAGAAGTTTTTTCATAAAATTTTATTTATCAATGTATTAACAGGATTCATATCTCCATCACCAGTAATAATTGCATCAAAGGATGCTTGATAGAGTTTTAGCTCATCATTTACTTGGTAATCTGTATTATAAAAACCAATTGTGAGTAGCTCATTAGAGTCAAAACCGTCAATCATACCAAGATCACCTAAACCATCCCTCATAAGTAGTACATTTTTTCTCTCTTTTACTTCCTCATACACGGGTAACCCTTTGATAATCACTTCATATTTGTTTAAAGAATGTACGATAGGCTTTTTAACGCCAGTTACTTTCCCATCAGTATCAAATTCAAACAAATTTGTGACTAAATGAATATTTGGATAATTTCTTCCCGTTTTTTCTAGATACAAACGAATCATATCTCCTAAACTAGCAGACATGATCACAACAGGTATTTCTTTTTCATGCATGAGGTCTAAAAACTCTAGGGCACCTTCTCTAAACATTCTTGGATATTGATCTACAACTTCTTGTAAAACATCTAATGTTAATCCACTTTTAGCCAGAAGATCAAAATGCGCTTGCCACCAATCGTCCATCTCTTTCACTCGCTCTGCAAGTGGAATGGTTTGGTCTACTTCTATTGGTTGATAATGATTGTATAAACGATGCGCTTCTGCGGCATATTCTTCTGAAAGATAATTTCCAGAACGAAGCCGAGAAATAATAGAAGGCGTTTTTTCTCCATCAATCATTCCTTGGGTAAGGGTTCGATCAAAGTCGGTTAACACATGTAACTTTTCTGGACCAGCTTCTTTGAGTTTTTGAAGCTTGGCATCGAAAGCTTCTTTATTTTGGATAAGGAATTCTTGGTTCTGGGGAAGTTTTTCCATAGTAGAAAGTTTGTGAAACTTTAGTTACAGGTTGCAAGGTTGAAACTCTAATGCTTTACAACTTTACTCCCATACGATTCTATGCCTTTACACTTTACGCTCTACGCTTTACTCAATAACAGCCTTAATTCGCCTCACACCTGCAGAACTCGCTTCTTCTTTTTTAATTTTGAAGCTACCAAGTTCTTTAGTGTTTTTTACATGAGGGCCACCGCAAATTTCGTAGGAGAAATCTCCCATTTTGTAGACTTTTACATTATTCCCGTATTTATCTTCAAAAAGTCCAATAGCCCCATTCTTACGAGCCTCTTCGATATCTAATTCTTCAAAGCTCACTTCTAATTCACGATTAATTTGTTCATTCACAATAGCTTCTACTTGTTGCTTTTCTTCTGGTGTCAATTTTCTGTCGAAATTAAAATCAAATCGTAAACGTTCCGGTGTAATATTACTTCCCTTTTGTTCAACCTCTTCTCCTAAAACATTCTTTAAAGCTTGGTGAAGTAAATGGGTTGCGGTATGTAAACGAGTAGAAGCTTCTGAATGATCGGCTAAACCACCAGCAAATTTTTGTTTTGCCCCTTCTCGCGAAAGATTTTGATGTTGTTCCATTTCTACAGTAAAAGCAGGCATATCTACTTCTAGTCCTTTTTCAGCAGCAAGCTCTTGGGTCATTTCTACCGGGAAACCATAAGTAGCAAATAATTGAAAAGCTTGTGGACCTGTAATAGCAGCTTGATGTTCTAGTTTCTCAAATTCTTTAAGTCCTTTTTGTAGGGTTTTTTTGAATTTTTCTTCTTCATTTGTAACAGCTTCTAAAACAAACCCCTTCTTTGTTTCTAACTCTGGATAAGCTTGTTTGTATTGCTCAATAAATCCTTCAATAATTTCACCACAGAATTTTTCTTCAATTTCTAGTACATGACCAAATCGAACAGCACGACGAATTAAACGACGTGTAAAGTAACCTTGATCTTTATTACTTGGTACAGCTCCATCTGCAATCAAGAATGTTGCTGCTCGTAAATGATCCAGTATCACACGATAAGCAGATGTAATGTCCTTTGAATCCGTATAGCTTTTCCCTGAAACAGCTTGTATTGCTTCTCGAGCTTTATCAAAAATTGTAAGTAAGAAAACATCTGCAACATCTTGATTGGCAGCCGCTAAACGTTCTACCCCACCACCAAAATCAATGTTTTTATTTGGCAAAGTGTTAAACCCATCATTCGTTTTAACATATTGCATGAATACATTATTCCCAATTTCAAAGAAGCGACCACAATCGCAAGCGACATGACAGGGCTGATCATTCCATTCTGAATTTTCATGGAATTGTAAATCAGCTCCAAAATCCCAAAACATTTCTGAATCTGGACCACCAGGTTCTCCTACTGGCATTTTTTCTGGGACACCAACTCGAGACCACCAGTTTTCTGATTCTGGATAGTAAAAAATTTTACCATCTTGCATTCCGTCTCGTTCAGCAAAATCTACAATACCTGCTTCAATACCAACACTCGCGAATTGTTTTTTCCACAATTCTGCTGCTTCTGTATCTTTTTCTAAACCTAATCCCTCATTTCCACGATAGACAGAGATATAAAGTCGACTGGGATCTAAATTGATTTCGTTTACTAAAAAATCAAAAATCCATTCAATTTGTTCATTTTTAAAATAATCACCTAAAGACCAATTCCCAAGCATTTCAAAGAATGTTGTATGACGGTTGTCTCCAATTTCTTCGATATCACCAGAACGAAAACATTTTTGAGAATCTGTTAAGCGAGTCCCTTCTGGGTGTGATTCTCCTAAGAGATAAGGGACCATTGGTTGCATTCCAGACCCTGTGAATAAAGTTGTTGGGTCATTTTCTGGGATTAACGAAGCTGAAGCAAGCCGTTTATGCCCCTTTTGTTCAAAATAAGATAGATATTTTTCTCTAATTTCATTGATATTCATAGGATTTCTCTATTTTCATTGATCTTTGTAGATTCCTAGTTTAACGAACTATTTCACATCTTTCAATGCCCATTCATGGCCATGATGCTTCATTCTAGTTAGAAGTAACTTGTCGATCGTGTCGGCCTCTTCTTCAGAAGAAGTATATCGATATCCCGATAATTCTTCGAAAGCTTGCTTCAAATCTTCCGGCATATTTACTAAGAGATTGCCAGAAGGAAGATCGTGGGTGCGTAAGAATGAGTTAGCCAGAGATTCATAGGCTGTAGCAGGATGAATATCTCTTGTGAGACTACTATCAACAGGATCCAAATATTGTAGAATGACACCTACAGAATCTAAAAGCCCCAGTGCATACTTTGAATCCGAATCCTGAGGCATAAAATCTCCCTCTCCATTCGCAATTCGATTCTCATATTCAATTTGCCGTACTCGATTATACTCAGTGTTTAGATCAACAGTAAGAATTAATCGTTCATCCTCTGATAATTCTTTCCCATCTAAAATCTCGCCTATCAAAGTGATTGCGTCATCGAATTCGTCTATAGGGTGAGAACCCAGCTGCTGAACATATCCTACATAAAAAGATCGGAAATCAGAAAAAACACTCTTGAAAAGAGATAATACTGCAAGTTTCCCAAATTCATTTTCGATAAAGTCAAAAAATTTTTTTCGATCTTCAAGCTCCATCGTCGAACTAAAATCAGGTGATTTGTATTCAGACTCAGGAATGATCAATCTCGATACCTCATCACCTAAAAACGCCATGAAAGCAACTTTCTCTCTTTCTAACTCAACAGAGCGCATCAATTCAGCTAAATGCTGTGCTTGTTGCTCAATATCATTTTCTGCATTCCCTCGTCCTAATTCCCGTTTTCTTTGGTCCATAGTATTTATCAAAAGCTGATAGTTAAGATAGAGAAATTTTGTTAACAAGCACCCTCACTAGTTTCTGTCACCCCAGCATTTCCTGCTAAACAACTATTTCCATAGGTTCGCCCATTGCTTCCACAAACAGGGTTAAAGTCAGCTGGACATTCTTCTTGTGGGTAGAGAGATGAAATATCTCGGCCTGAAATTAATGTGTCTGCTAATAGTGTGTAAACTCCTTTTGGATAAAATTCCGTATCTGCTTTAATAGAAAAAACAAGAGCATAATCATTACCTGTAGAGAAATAGCGTAAATCAAGCAAATCTTGTGGAAGATCAATTTCATGATAAACAATAGGGTCTTTTAATGTCCCGAAAAAACCATTTGGATTGGTTAAAATCATTCTTCCTGGTTTCCCAATAACATCCCCCTCTAATTGACTCAGTGGATAGCCGTTTATATCTGAATAATAAAAACCTAATGCGGTTTGCAATTCGAGCATTTCATTGATCACTGCTAAAGCATCGTCTGATGCTTCTAACAACTGATATTGCTTTGACGTCAAATATTCACTGCGACGCATTAACTTACCACCAACATGCCAATAATATTTATCTCGCGCTAAATAACCAAAATGCTCTAAAGACAATGGACTTGTTAATTCAAAGGTGATGAGAACTGTCCCCTCTTTTTCTAATCGACGAATAACGCCTTCATTTAATGCTTCTGTAACTCCACGGTCAGATTGACCTGTAATTTCGGCATTTACAGCGCGAGTAGCAATATCAATTTCTGTTAAAGAATGATAATAAGCATTGGACAATTGTAAACGAGAAAACTCTTTAGGATCTACACCAATGGCCAAATCTTTAAAGACGCGTTCAGCATCTGCTGGCTGACCAATGAAATAGCGTTGATTATTTTCTGGCCATACATACCAAGCCTGATTATTTTCTTCTGTTTGTAATAAAATTCTTCCAGAAAACTGTTCTGCTAATTCCGTATCAACTTGACTTGAATGAACACCTTCTCCTTTTAACTTTTGCAAATTTTCATTACTAATCCCAAGACCAAGTTGTTGCATTAAAGCTAGTGCATCCTCTGGTTTGCCTAAATAATGAATTTTTCCTGTGGTTCGATCGGCATACCATGCTTCATCAGGTTTATCTGTTTGAATAAGAAAATGCCCTTTTAGCTCTTCTGTTAAACCAGAATTGATATTGCCTGAACTAGACGGTATTGCTAATACGGCAAATAGTCCAAAAAATAGAGCTGTATATCTTAAAGCTTTCATAATTTAGCTAATAATTGCATTTCCTAATAATTCATCACCTTGATAAAAAACAATTACTTGACCAGGTGTAATTGCTCTTTGTGATTGCATAAACCGAACAAAAAGCTTTGATTCATCTTCATGTGGACGAAAAGAAAGCTCAACATCTTGTAGGTCTTGATTATACCTAATTTTTGCTTTGCATTCCATTGGAAGTTTTTTGATTTTTCCATCTACCCAATAAAGCTCTTCACAAATAAGTGAGTCTTCTAATAAATCTTGTTCATTATTACTCACGATCAAAGTATTTGATTTCGCATCTTTTTTCACAACAAAGTATGGTTTTGTCTCTTCTGACTGAACTTTGATATGCAAACCTTTTCTCTGACCAATTGTATAAAAAGCAACTCCATCATGCTCCCCTATTTGATTACCATTTTTATCTTGGATTACTCCCTTATCTTGTATTGTATATTGTTCTAAAAATTTTTTTAATTTCACATCACCAACAAAACAAATACCTTTTGTTGATGGTTTATCTGCAACAAGATCTAAACCTAATGCTTTTGCTTTTTCTCTTACTTGTGCTTTTGTAAAAACCCCAATTGGAAAAAGAGAATGACGTAATTGGTGTTGATTCAAACTCGCGAGAAAATACGATTGATCTTTTTCAGAATCAATACCTCTCAAAATTTTATACCCATCTCTTTGTTCTTTTCCTGATTGAGGAAAACGTCGAATATGGTGACCCGTTGCAATATAGTCTGCTCCATTCTCTAAGGCCCAATCTAAAAAGGATCCAAATTTAATTACCTGATTACACAAAATATCTGGATTTGGCGTTCTCCCAGCGGTATATTCTTGTACAAAATAGGAGAAAACATACTCTTTATATTCTTTTTCAAAATTAACCGTTTCAATCGGAATATTTAACTGAGCCGCAATTGCAATTGCATCTCGACGATCTTCTACCCATGGGCAGTATCCAGCATCTTCTAAGTCATCTGACCATATTTTTAAGAAGACCCCCCTTACATCGTATCCTTGCTCCAATAACAAAGCCCCTGCAAGTGCTGAATCAACACCTCCAGAAAGACCTAAATAAACAATGGGCTTTTGATTAGTCATAGTCCAATATTAAATCACAGAAACTAGGATTAGTCAAGATTCTAGCAACTTGGGTAGTCGCTACTTTCCTACTCTCCTACAGGCTATTTTTAAGCTTTACACAATATTTGAATCAATTGTTGATCTGCTCGTGAAACTTCTCTCCAGGCATCAATGATTTCGAACCCTACCGTTTCTAACAATGAAGCTAATTGCTCAGGTTGATAATAGACAATGGTCTGTTTTTCTTGTGAGAATGGCATTTGTTGATGAATTTCTTTTTTCCCTTCTCCCTCAATAAATGAAAGTGAAAATAAGCCATCTTGAACAAGCCAATCGATCATATGCTCAAAATAAGATTGCAATTGTTCAATTTCATAATGAATAAAAGATTGATGTGCCCAGATACCAGAAAAAGTTCTAAATGGAAATAATAGTTTATCGATACTATTGTAATACGTTTCTTTTGCAAAAGGATTTTGAATCTGTACCGCTGAGGGGTGTAGCTCTGCAACAATTAACTCGTGTCCGGTTTCGATGATTTCCTTTGAATATTGTGCACTGCCAGAATTCAATTCTAAAATAAGCCCCTCCTCTGGAAGCGCTTTTAAAAACTTTCGTAAAGCTTGTTCATATTTTAAAGGTGGGTTTTCATTCATTTAAAAAATGGAAACGAGTAGAAGTGCTAAGAGAATACGATAAGCCCCAAAATAATACAAGGCATTTTTTTCAATAACACGTTCTAGTAAATGAATGGCGATTAACCCACTTAAAAATGAGCCTATTAATCCGATAAAAATAGGAGTATATGCGACCTCCCCAGCATTAGATTGATAAAGATCTAGAAAACTTAATAATCCTGCCCCCAAAATAACTGGTAATCCCATAAGAAAGGAAAATTTGATCGCATCTTTTCTTTCTATATTTAAAAAGTAACCAGCAGTAAGCGTAATTCCTGAGCGAGAAGTACCAGGAATTAGTGCAAGTGCCTGCGCTAATCCAATCAGTAATCCTTGTTTTATTGTAATATCGGAAAAAGCAATTTTTTTCTTTTGTCGTTTTGCGTAGTATTCAGCAAGAATAAGAACAATTCCCCATGCAATAAGAGAGAAAAGAACAATTTTAAAAGACCTGCCATCAGTTGCAATATAGTCTCTTAAAAAGAACCCAGCAAAAATAGCAGGAAGAGTTGAAATAAGCAGTGCCCAGACAATTGTTTTTTTACCTTGTTTTTGAAAAAAATCCAGTATGATTTTTTTAAGATCAGAAAAAAAGTAGACCAGTACTGCTAATGATGTACCTAAATGAACAACAGCATCAAATGCAAGTCCTTGGTCTGGCCAATGAAAAAACTTTGGAATCAAAATCAAATGTCCAGAACTTGAAATAGGTAAAAACTCTGTAATCCCTTGAACAAGGCTTAAAACAATTGCATGAATTATTGTCATAATTATTTATCTGAAAACCGAACAACCACAGTTGATTTTGGCAAAAGATCTGGTGTTAATTTTAAGTCATACAAAACACCAGCTTGAGCAAGATTTGGAATAGAAGATAAAAAAAGTGTCATTGGAAAAGGAGCGTCATTCACGAGGTCTTTCCCATTTACATCTGGCTCTATAGATATCATAACTTCTGCACCAGCCAAATCTAATGGAAATGCTAAGTCAGAGAAGATACCAATTGGTGGGTCTTGTAAAAAATCTTCTCCAGGAAAACTTGGAGATGCGGAATCATTGGAACTAAACCTAGAAAAATTATCTGCGGTAGTTGAACTTCTAAAGCGACCAGTCGTTAATGTTTTTTCATCAATAATAGCCCAACCTTCGTAGATCCAACCTTGAGGTAATTGTGGTAATTGTAATTTAGAGTTATTTGAAATAACATCTCCAAACCAAATCCCGCTTCTTTCATTTACTAAAGCATTATTATCCGTTGGGGTCGCTAAAGAATACTGACCACTTGCTTCATCTAATCCTGCTCCCACATAAGCTAAAACTGTTCTATCATTTTTTATCTCCCCTTCTAAAAATGGGATAATAATAGGCTGTTGGATAATACGATCATCAAAAAGTGATAAACGAACGGATACTATATCTGTAATATCTGGAGGAAGCTGGATAACCCCATCTTTTATAACCTGACCAGAACTAAAAACCAATTCACCAGGCGCTCTATGTAAAATTTTTGAAAAACTATGTCTTTGCCCTTTCGCGTTTTCTACCTCTAGTAGATACCCTACATTATCTAAAATGGGTAATGATTGAGGGAAAAATTGAATACCTGTGGCAATAGGCACCGTTCTTCTGACAACACCATCTAGGTTAGGTCTCTGATTAATATAGAGCTGATACCCCAAAGCAAGAATAGCGACAACAGCCAAAGTGACTGTTCCCGAAGTTAAACGACCATAACCAGATTGTGATCTCAATAATTTGAACATTTTTTTATTTATGGATAGATTTGTATTCCTTCTTCATCATATAAAATAACAGCTGCTACTGGGCAAGCTTGAGCTGATTCAAGCAATGTTTCAAAATCGACATCTAGAGCCCCTTCTTTAACAACGGCTATATTTTCATCATCCATATAATAAGCATCTGGCGCAACAACAACACAACTTTCTGCACCAATACAAAGATCACGATCGACCTCTACTTTGCCAATTTTTTTTGAACTCGAAGCAGCTGTTGAATCAGTTTTTTGTGGAATAGATGGGTTTTGTACGAGGTCTAGTGACATAATATGTTAACTTAATTTTTCAGAAATAGATTTCCACATCCCTTTAAATTCTTTTGATAGCTTGTTCAATTTTGGTTGCATTTTTTTACTTCTTGTTGCTTTTTTGACAGCAGAGTCAACAATTTCTTCGAATCGTTTTTTTGTCATTTCTCCTTTGTATTTAGAAACACGAGCAAGAATATCTGCTTTTGCTTTTGTAAAAATACGTAAAGTTTCTGGCGAGACTTCACCAAGAGTTTTTTCAATCATTGCATCAGCTTGCTTTTTTGTTATTTTCAATTGTTTCCAAAGCTTATGTGACTCACGCATTAAATCATCTTGCAATTCTTTTCCTTTTTTCGGAGCTTTTAATAAACCAACAGTCACACCAATAATTCCACCAAGTGCTAATGCAACTGTTGCAATAGAAGCTGACTTTTTGGCTCTGCTTACTGCAGATGGCTGTTTTTTCTCTTTTTTGTTTTTTGTCATATTAGTATTTTATCTTGCCTTAAAATATGGCATTAATAGGTAAAAATATAAATTATCTACGCTCATAATTTCACAGTTTGACCAGGTTGTAAAGATTGTGATTCTTCTTTATTATCACCTTCTTTTTCTTTTACTTGACCATGCTGTAATGTGACAGTTTTATTTGTAAGCTCGTTCAATTTCATTTCTTTTGATGGAATTTCGTTTTGAGCCTCTTCTGGAGAAGATATGCCATCACGTGGTGATAAAACCTTTTTTTCTTGTTTTTCAGGTTTTACTGAGTTTGAATTATTCTCAGGTTTCTTTTCAATAACTTTTGATTTCTTTCCTTCTTTTTGTTTATCCCTTCTTTTTTTTAAACAATCAGAACAATAAATGGGTTTATTTGGATCTGGATCGAAAGGAACACTGTCTTTTTTCCCACAATCGTCACAGGTAATTTCAAATTGCTTTAATTGTTTTTTAGGCTTTGTCGTCTCCGACTTTGGTTTTGGTATTGGAGCAGAAGTTGTTTTTTTTGCCACCTCCTTCTTTGGTTCTGATTCTGTTTTTTTAATGACGGGAGGTGTTTTAGGCCCTGAACTTGCCACCTCTTTTTGATCTTCCGCATCATCTGCATCGTAGTCTTCATCATCAGCATCTCTTCCAACAATATCCCCAATATCCACATCAATATTTTCACTTAAGTCTACCATTGCCTGAGTTAACTGACGCACAATTTCAACTGCATCTGCATTTCCCATTTTTGCAAGTTGTTCGTATTCTGGTAACAGTTTTTCAATTTTTTTAATTTTCTTTTTATTACGCTTCTTTTTTCGCTTTTCTTCATCTTTAACGCCTTCTTCATCTGGCGTTGCCATACCTGACCATTCAAGAATTTCTCTTTCAACATCTTCTCTGCTATTTGAATATTTTTCTCGTGTCCTGTCGATAACTTTTTGTGCATTCCCAGTATTTCCTGAAAACGGAGCCAATCCGACAGCACTAAAAGGTTCAGAAGCAATCCCATTTATCATTAACTTTAAATAACAATTATACTTTGGGATATTCACCAAATCTTCTTCTATATACCTTGGTGTAAATTCTTTCACTAATTCATCTGCATCTGCGGCCCCAATCCTAAAGAGAATCATTGTTCCAACGTTTCCAAATACAGCAGCTTTTACAACATCCCCTAATTGTTCAACATATTGATGAGCAATAATAAGATTTAATCGGTACTTTCGGGCTTCAGACAAAATATTCGCGAAACTTTCTGTTGCAAAGTTTTGAAACTCATCTACATAAAGATAAAAATCCTTTCGTGTTTCTTCATCGATATCTACACGACTCATCGCAGCTAATTGGATTTTTGTAATCATCATAGCCCCTAAAAGCGCCGCATTATCTTCTCCAATTCGCCCTTTAGACAGATTGAACAAAATGATTTTTTCATTATCCATTGCTTCTCGAATATTTATTGAAGAAGATGTTTGTCCAATAACGTTCCTGATTAATGAACTAGATAAAAATTGTCCAACTTTATTTTGAATAGGAGAAATTGCTTCCGTTAAGAACTGTTGATTATATTTAGAAAATTCATCTACCCAAAATGATTTAACAACAGGATCTTGAATTTTTGCAATCACTTTTTTTCTAAAATTATTGTCAACAAACATTCGAGGAATCCCTAGTAATGTTGCATCTTGATAATCGAGTAAAGCTAAAATTACGTTTCTCAATAAATATTCAAGCCGAGGCCCCCAACTATCTGCCCAAATCTTTTTAAACACCCCGACAAGCCCAGAAGCAACTAAATGACGATATTGAGGCTCCACCTTTTCAACCACATTAAAAGCAATAGGAAAATCCATATCTGAAGGATTGAAATAAATCACATCATCTATACGATTGTCTGGAATAAGTTTGATCACTTTTTCTACTAAATCTCCATGCGGATCTACAAGCGCTAAACCTTTGTTATTATAAATATCTTGAATAACAAGATTTTCAATCATGGTAGATTTACCCATCCCTGTTTTTCCAATCAAATACATATGACGGCGGCGATCGTCTCTCATAATACCAAATCGCTGACGAGCATTTCTAAAATTTGTTTCGCCAACAAAGGTAATTTCAGGATGAATTGGTATCAAGCCCATAGGATGTAAAAGGATAATGTGTAAAGGATTTAGCTATTGTCTGTATCGTCTGGAATTTGAATATATTTAACTTGTGAATCATCTGGCATAATAGGATCCGACATAGGTGCTTCTGGTTGAGCTGGAATATTTTTGAGTAATTCATTGGCAACAGGAATATTAGCTACAGTACCTGAAAGCGGGCTAAAAGGAATTTGTAATTCTGGGGGTTCTGGCGCGGTATCAGGTAATGGCATACTAATTCCACCAATATCTCCTGTTGGTAATGTAGTTGGTGGCTCACTCTTTTTAGCACCAGTACGTTTTACCAATGGAGCTTTCACACTCATCATTGGGAAATGATAAATGGTTGCAAGCTCTTCTGAATTTAAGACGAACTTACCAGGAGTATCACCAGCATAGGTACTTCTCCCTGAAATAGCTGCATAAAAAGAATTTTGTCTTTGATAAATACGTGCTTTTTTAAACCAATAATTTGCTTTAGTCCAAGATCTTTTTTCTACTTTTAATCGATTCTTGCTGGCATCTTCAAATTGTTTAATCGCTCCAACAACAGGACCTACTCCTCTTGCTTTACTGTAAACTGAATGTTTTGCAAAATAGGCAATCCTAATACGACATTTATACGCGAGCTTTCCTGTTTTTCTTTCCATATCTTCTAAAACAGTTCTTTCCCCTGGCGTTAATTTAAACATGGGACTTTTACCAATTTCATCCGTATTATCGTCACCACTACTAGATACGGTTAATTCAGTTCCCGTTGTAGCATCTAATGTTTTAACAAGTAAATGTGGAATATCTAAAAGAAATCCAAGAATACCACCTCGCTTTTTTAATTTTAAAGGTCTATCAATCATCTTATTAATTTCATTTTGCGCATCCGGAACCCAATCAGGTTCTACAATTGGAATTGCAAGTATTTGATACCAAATTTGTTCACCTTTTCCAATTTTACTCATGATTTCTAATAATGCTCCCATTGGATCAATAAGTTCTCCACGAAGCTTATCTTCGAATTCATTATAGGTTTTGATAGGATAGGCATTTGGTTTATCTAGAGCATATCCTGTTCCAAAAAACTCCCAATCTTTATTTGGCCAAACTGATGGAACATCTTTTGTATAATCTTTTACTTCACTAACTTCAGCGTCTGGATATTGTGCATAAACAGCCGCTTCAACAAGATCCCTCCAAGATTCTGGACAACGAATAATATATTGCACATATCCTTCTAAACTCACGATTTCAAAAGAGAACCAATCTTGAAACTCACCACCAATTTTTTCTTCTACCCAAGTCGATGTACCATGAGCACCTGCTAATTGATTAAAAATAGCTTCCATTGCTGCTGGTGATTGTTCTGTTATCGCTGGAACATCAACAGCAAGAAAGATAAACCTTCTTGACCGTGCTGAATAAATACCCGAGGTCCAAAACTGAAAAGCTTCCCAAACCTCGTCTAAAAACCATTTAAAAAAAATAAGCCAGACACCATTTACAAATAACAAAGCAACCAACTTCCATGTCGGCTGAGTAATCCAATTAAAGATCCAATCAATGGATGTAAATGAAATCGGCATAATTGTATTTTAGCATGAATCTTCTTTTCTCGAGAAGTCTTCTTTCTATTTTTTAATAACAAAAAGCAGGGTATAAAACCCCGCTTGTAAATTGTTTATGATAGTTATAGTTATTATGCACTTGCCAAACTATATTTACCACCATCTACTTTATTGAATCGATTTTTATTCATCAAAGCTAAGTGAATTGTACTTTTTCCAACAATTCGTTGATTTAATACACGTTCAACAATTTCATCTCGTGATAATGGTTTTTCAGCTTCACCTAAGACTCGTTGAATAACATCTGCAACAACACCAGGTTCATATCCCCATTCAGATAAGGCATAAATACCTCGTCCAACAAGAACATATTTATCATCTAAGATCAGTTCATTATGAACAGTCGCTGGATATGCTGTTTTGTGATCAAATTGCAATTTATTAATCTGTTCAGCAATATCTGTGAAATGTAACGGCTTTTTAAGATGTTTTAAGACAAGATGAATTTTATCATTCATTCGTTTTGGAGTAATACTATTCCAATCTGATTTACCCCAATGTCCAAAAATATTTTGCTTTAATCTCTTTGAAATCCTTAAATGACCTCTCACTTTTGCTTCTGAATGACCAGTTAATGATTCAAGCAATGCTTTAATTAAAGCATCTTCTTCAATTGGTTCTGAATGAGAGTCAATATACTTAATGAGCTCTTTAATAAGATCATTAATATGTTGCTCTTCTACGATCGATAATTTCCATGAACGTTGAAAATGATCAGCTTTATGAAAAAGATCAAATTGTTCATGCAATAATTTATCCATGAAGAATAATAAAATTGAACGATGAACAGTGCTTTCTTCATTTCTAGACAAAGCTAAGTCTAAAAGATGATTCTCTTCTAAAACTCCACCATGTTGTTCTAAAACTTGAAATAAAACAGTTTGAACTTGTTTTAATAAATCTGATAATTCTTCTAATTTTCGAAGCTTTTTAATACTTCCAGTCTCGATTTGACGAACACGTTCTCGTGTAACACCAAAATGTTTTCCAATCACTTCTAATGTTTGTGGATCATTTCCTGTTAAACCAAATCGGCGACTTAAAACCTCTTGTTCTCTCTCATTTAATTCTTGAAACAAAGTTAATAATACCGCTTGAGGATCAAACTGGTTCAAGTCTTCGGCTTGTTTATTCTCCATCACCTTATCTAGAATAGATTCCTTGAAATCCATATCGGTACTTATTAATTACAATAGACTGAGAAACAACTAAACTGTCTAGCTGTTTTATAGACATGATTCATAAAAATTAGTCTAATATGCTCAACGGGACTAATATAGCATAAATAAACTTTTCCGTCAAGACAAATATAAATAGATATTCACACACATATCAATAATGGCTAATATTAGCCAAGCAATAACAAAAAAGCCCTGATAGGGGCTTTTTTGGGTTTGTAGTATTTGCTTTTGCTTCACTAAGAAGATTTTTTTGATTTTGCCCACAATTGAGTTGAAACTAGAAGTGGACTTGCAATGAAAATCGATGAATACGTCCCCACAACCACCCCGATACTAAGTGCTGCAACGAAACTTTGGATTGTATTCCCTCCCACAATAACAATGGCAAGTAAAACAAAGAGTGTTGTTAATGAGGTAATCAATGAACGAGATAGAGTTTGGTTCACAGATAAGTTAACAACCTCTTCAAACGTTCCACTTTCTCGAGGTACATTTTCTCGAATACGGTCAAAAACGACAATTGTGTCATTAACGGAATACCCTAAAATGGTAAGAATAGCAGCTACAAACGCAGCATTTAATTCCCAACCATAGAGATGAGTCATAAGTGTATAAATACCGAATACCACCAAAACGTCGTGGAAAAGTGTTACCAAGGCAACCAATCCATATTTCCAAGATTGAACAGGCCAAGAAACCTTTCTAAACGCCCAAGCGATATAGATTAAAATAGCAATGAGAACAACAATAACCGCTTGAAATGATTTTGCTACCAATTCTTGCCCAATAACAGGACCAATTGTTTCAAATCGTTCTTCAACTAATCGATTCTGAGTTGATGCATCCCCACTTTCATCTTCAAATTCAATACCTAATTCTAGGTTAGTAACAAGGCCTTCATTACCAATAGATTCTGATGAAACAACTCCACCAGTCCCATCATCTCCGATTTGTTTACGTAATGCTGAAACAATTTCTCGACGTTGTTCATCTGCAATATGAGGGAGTCTTAACAAATATCCATTCGCATTAACGGCTTGTAACTGCAATGAATCTAAACCTTGTTCAGAAATAGCTTCATTGATTTGTTCTGGTGCTGGTCGTTCTTGCGTATAACGAACCTCTAATAAACTTCCACCAGTAAAATCGATCCCTAGTCGAAGCCCCATTGTTGCAATAATCACAATCCCGGCAGCAATAATAACACCTGAGAATATATAACTGATTTTTCTTCGTTGAATAATATTAATCATATGCTTATCCTTTTAATCTAATCCCTGCTCCGTAAAAGAAGAGTAGTTTTTTAACAAATTTCCAACCCGTAATAAGTTTAAGGAATGTTTTTGTGATAACAATCGCAGAGAACATACTTACTAAAATACCAATTGCTAAAGTAACGGCAAATCCTTGTACTAAACTCGTACCAAATGAGCCAAGAATAAAACAAGTAATCAATGTAGAAACATTTCCATCTCTAATAGATGACCACGCTTTTTCGAAAGCTAATCGAATCGAATCTTCCAAGTCTTTACCATCTTTTCTTTCTTCTCTAAATCGTTCAAATACAAGAACATTTGCATCCACAGCCATACCAATAGAGAGAACGAAACCAGCAATACCACTTAGTGTAAGCGTTACACCAATCAATTTAAAGATGGCTAATGTTAATACTCCATAAGCAGCAAGAGCGAATACAGCCATAAGTCCTGGGATTCTGTAGTACAAAATCATAAAGATCGCTACAACGATTAAACCTAAAAGCCCTGCTTTTAAACTTTTCGCTAAAGAATCTGCTCCTAATGAGGCACCAACTGTTTGTTGTTGCACTAGCTCAATAGTTACAGGTAAAGCACCGTCTTTTAATCGTCTTGCTAAATCACGAGCTTCTTCCACTGTAAATGAACCACTAATAACCGCTTGACCATCTGTAATTGGCTGTTGAACAGTTGGAATACTAATAGCTTGTCCATCTAAAAAGATAGCAATTTCTTGTCCTAAATATTGTTTTGTTAATGCAGAAAATAATTCTGTTCCTTCTGAATCAAATTGAATTGAAACTTGTGGAGCATTTGTTTGCGCAGCAAAAACAATTTGAGCATCTTCAATTTGATTCCCTGTTAATCCTGTATTTTTCCATTCTTGAGATTCTGGTAAAAAATCTTGTTCCACCTTCTTTTCGAAGAAAATAGCACTTACAGATGTTTCAATAGCAGCTCGTTGATCCCGCTTATAAATAAGATGAAATCCGAAATCTGTTTCAATTGGCTCAGAAATAGTCCCAATTTCTAAAGCTAAAGCTGGTTGTTCAAAAGATTCAACAACGGCTCCAGGAGCAACCCAGTCTAAATCACCACGGTTTTCTGTAACAGAAGGGTCTGTAGAAAACTCTACGGCTTTCTCTTCAAAATTTCCAACAGTGATATCTGATCTGATTGCACTAATAATATTAAGAGCTTCTTCTCGTGAAGGACCATCTTGACATTGTGCAGAACCTTCATAACAAATCAGAATATGGCTTAGAAGCATTTCTTGCCCAGCTTCTTGTCTATCGTCTACACGAGCAATGTAATAACCATTACTTGCTTCAATAATTGAATTTTTCACACGACCAATCAACGTATCTTCAAGTGCTGTATAGAGTTCTGGGTTATTTGCTCTTGTAATAACACCAAGATCCCCCCCTGAGTTTTTTGTTGCTTCATCATCAGAAACTTCTTTTGCAACATCTTCAATCGCTTCTTGACCAGAGTTTACACGATTAAATGCGGCTTCAGCCTTATTAAGCTGAGTATCATTAAATGATTCTAATTCATCTCGTTCTTCTGGTGTTAAACCACGTGGTGGATCAGTATTTTTTTCTCTAAATTCTAATAAAGGAGTTTCACCAATTTGATCAATAGCATCATTTACATTAACACCAGCAAGCTCTACAACTAATCGGTCTTTACCAGCTACTTGTACCAAAGGTTCTGAAACACCAAGACTATTCACGCGCCGTTCAATTCTATCTCTTAAGATAGCGAGGGCTTCTTCTTCGTCATCAGTATTTGCATCAGCTAAATTAGCTTGATACACAAGATGAGCACCACCTTGTAAATCTAAACCTAAGTTGAATGCTTTTTCATTCCGCAAGTCTAGTCGATAACCAGTTGAAACAATAAGTTCATTCACTTCTCCTACAATTTTGTTATAACCTTGTGGATAGACAGTAATTGCACTACCGATGACTAAAATAAGTATTCCTAAAAAAGACCAACGTACTTTTGCACGTTCGCTTGGTTCGATAATACTATTTCCTAGTTTTACTAATGGTTTCGCAAGAATTCGCCAGATAAACAAAAAAGGCGTCTTCCAAGAGCCAGATTTTTTCATAAAAAAGAAATTTGGATCCCTCTTTATGAGGGGATTTATTACGTTTCAGAGTATAGCAAACATCGCTAAATCGTCAATGTTTTTATCAACAATTGATTATTCTGCTTTGTTGCTAGATTATAGCATAGATATCTAACCATAGGCGATGGACCTACTAATTTACTCGCATATCGGAGTAATGCAGCATAAAACGCTTGATTATGAGGTTTTTTATTCATAATCGCAATCAAATCCATTCTATTTGACAAAATATTAAGTTCTTTCTATACTATTTGCATTGAAGATTAAGTGTAGAAATCTGTGGTGACTCTTACGACTCACTGCTTTTTTTACTAAAAAGAAACCTATGGCAAAGAAAAAAGCAGGTGGTTCAACCAGTCTAGGCCGAGATTCGATTTCAAAACGCCTCGGTGTTAAAAAATATGACGGTGAATTTGTAAGACCTGGAAATATTATCATCCGACAACGTGGAAGTAAATTCAGAACTGGAGAAAATGTACGTATCGGAAAAGATGATACTATCTACTCAACTTCTGAAGGAACTGTAAAATTCACATCAAAAATGGTGCGAAAATTTACTGGAAAACTCAATGACGTAAAATTTGTAAACGTTATTGCAAAGAAGTAACTTTCTCAAATCTACTAAAAAACGCCCTACTGGGCGTTTTTTTATTGTTTTATTAACTCATATAAATAGACACTAATCATAATTGCTATCACGATAGCAAATATCACGATAAGGTATCTATGTCGATATTTCATATTTGATGTCTAAATACTATTGTTGTACCAAACCAATATCCCCCGTAATACGTTCATCTTTCTTTTGAATTTGTAATTGACCAGATAAAGGTTTTCGGTTATTTCTACATTTCTCCTAGCTAGGTTGAATAAACTAAATAAGGGTCGATAATCAATTCATACTCTGGGTTATACCCCCCAACTGAAAAACCATATTCGTCTGAACTGTACAAAACATAAGCAGAATCTATATCGATTCTTTTTCCATCAATAAATTGAAATACCTCTGGAGCTTTTAGACCAATATTTCCTGGTTTTGAGACAAGAACCAAGTCTCCATTTGGATTAATTGACATTTCTTCTATACCAGATACTCGTACCTTAATCTGGTTATAATCCACTCTCGGTTCTACATGGTATTCGTACTTTAACTGACTTGTTTTCCCAGAATAATGAAGATCTACCCCATCATAGAGATTTTGATACACAATACGCTCAAATGTAGGAGCATTTTTTACCCATTTATCTGGATCATTCCCAATGAAGTAATTTACTTTGCCTTCTGCTTGCTCAAAACCTTCAATTTCAACATCTGAATTCGCTGAAACGAATTCTTGTCTGATAACCTGTACTGTATTTGTTTCTTCCTCATCTTCTAGCCGATCTCGCAATTGATTGGATCGCTCTTTTGCAGAAAGTTTTTCGTCATCTCTGTTTTTATGAATAATACTATAGACAACTTCTTCTGGTGTAAAAAAGATTGTTGTAGAACCATTCTTTACTAAAAAATCTACTTGTTCATCTACTTGGCCTTCATTTTTTTGAAAACTCAATGGCAGATTCCTTAATACATTTGCTGCTTCATCTTTTGTAATCTCATTTGTTGAAGAGCCAGATAAGCCTGTTTCTTGTGAATAAAAATAACTCGCCAAAAACCAAACAGTGGCTGCGAGTAAAATAACGACAATAAGACTTAAAAATGCTCTTTTCATGAGGCAATTATATCATTTTTTTACTAGATTCTCTAGAGCAAAGGATTGTGCACAACTTGATAGATAAAGCTATTTTCTACAAATCAAAGAACGCCAGTAAGGCGTTCTTTTTATTCACATTGTTCTTATTGTTGTACCAATCCAATATCCCCAGTAATACGTTCATCCTTCTTTTGGATTTGTACTTCCCCAGATAATGGTTTTCTCTTATTTCGAGATTCTACCACTTCTGGTTGTGAATACCCTTCTTTATTCGCTTTAATCACATACTTTCCTGGTTCAGGTAAAAAGGAGAACCGCCCTTCATAGTCAGATAAACGAGATTTCACGACTTTTCCAAATTCTGGGTCAATTAACTGTAGAGAGACAAGTGGTAAAGCGGCATTGGTCGCTACTTCATACACAATCCCCCATGCTTTTTCTTTATGTTCTCTAAAGATTAACTGGAGTGTAAGCATAAGCACGTAAACAATCGCTAATATCCAGTAGATGATATTATCTGGGCTCACAACAACCGAAACAATGCTCACTAATGCACCAATAAATAACATTGGCAAGGCAAGGAAATGACCTAAACTTTGGAAACCAATCCACAGTTTTTTGAAGATATTGGCTAATTGAAATTTTCGTTTTGCATTTTGTGGGTCAAGTGGTAAATCTGGTAAAGCCAATTTATCTGGAGTCACATCTAATCCGGCAGTTACATTGTAAACATGTTGGTATTCTCCATCTACAGATCCAGACACAATTTTAGATGGGAAGAAATAGGTTGGTTTTTTAGCCTCTAGGGTGTACTGACCTGGTTTGAGCAAGAATTCATATCTTCCCTCTTTATTGGTAACTTCCGTTTTAATCAATTTCTTTGTAGCAGTATCATAAACACGAACAATTGCTAATGGAAGTGGTTGTTTAGTGATTGAATCGTAAACAATACCAAATAGTCTCCCCTTCTTTTCTTTTCTAAATAATCCAAAGAGCCAACTGATCAAATGTAAGAATAATGTTGGTAAATATGGTAAGTACCCCCAGAGTGGTAAACTTGAAGCTAAGATAATTGGCGCTGACACAACCAATGTTGTTTCAATAATTTGTTCTTGCTCTTCAATTAATGTTTCGATAAAACTTTCTTCAGAAACTTGTTCATCAATTTCTACAATAACTTCACCTTCCATTGCTCGTGTAACAGAAACATTTTGAACAACAGTATTAGATGTTAAATCATCTTTTTGGGCCACACCTCGAATTTCGATATCAGCTGTTTCTCCTGGTTGGATTCCTAATTCATTTGCACTGACAAAGGTTTGCCAAACTCCATTTTCGTCACTAGTTAATGTTCTTGTGACACGATTATTGAAGGTAACCACGATTGTACTATTTGGCTCACTTGTTGTTCCAGTAAATTCGATAAGGTCTTGTGATGATGACGCATTTCCTGTGAGTAAGAGATTCTTGGCAGAGCCCCCACCTGTTGCTGGGGTTGCTGGGGCTGTAGGTGCTGGTGCAGGGGTTGGGCTAGGTGTAGGAGCTAGCGTTGGAGTTGGGGTTGGAGGAGTTACTGGTGATACTGGAGAAAAGACCAATAAATCAGGTTCAACACTGACCACATTACTAAAGACTGAGTTTGCTAAGTTCGAAGCACTGACACTAGCTTGCAATTGAATAATTGGATTAGTTGCAGAGGCAAAAACACTTGCGGTTTCTAAAAGGCCCTCATCTGTTCTTTGACCAGTTTGAACCTCTTCTTCTAACTCTAAAATTTCTTCTCGAATTTGTTCTTCAATTGACTCTTCACTCGCCAATAATTCTAAGCCTTCTACATCAAATGCTAATTGAAAACTGATGATTTTAATTTCATTTGCAACCACTTCCGGGAAAATCACAGATACCGCACCACTATTGCCTTGCCCAAAATCTTGATCAGGGCTATTTGTTTGAATATTCCCTCCAACCTGGAGACTACCAGGAACAAAATTTAGGTATTGTGGTAACGGCAAGTTAATAAAGACATCATTCGCATCTTGGTCACTTGAATTTTGTAGACTAATAGTTGCAAATAAGATTGAATTTGGATCTACAGGAGTAGGTACTTCTCCTCCGCCAATTGTTTGTAAAGAAAGACCAATCAATAAGTCAACTGGTAATGCCTCACCAGCAGGAATAACTAAGTAATCACTCCATTCTGTTTCTACAGATACTTGATTTCTTGCTTTTACACGTACTTTGACTTCTTTATCCATAGGCGCTGAAAAACTATATCTAGAATTTTGCACCCATTCAGATTCTGTAATAGCAGAACTATTTACTGTTTCTTCAATCGTATATTCAAACCGAAGACCACTATTTTGTTCTGTTACATTATTCAAATCTTCATTAACCCCCACCATAACATCTCCATTTCGAGAAAAAAGTTTTGGCGTTACCGGCGGCATAAATGTAACCGCCTCGTCCCACGGTCCAGCAGCCGCACTTTCTTTAGATGCATTATAGGCTTTGATTGTAGGACCAGCATAAACTGTATTATGGTCTAAATTTTCTAAATCATAGCTACGTGCAGAAGAGCTTGGTTCAGCGATTTGTGTAATATTTTGATCAATAATTCTGAAACCAAAGTGGTTTGCACCTGAATAATTCCAATTATATCGAATAGAATTAGGATCTAAAACTTCGACAGTATCGATTGTCGGAGCAGCGAGCGGTTCATTAAGATTTGTAAATGTTCCACCACCTCCTCCGCCTCCTCCACCGCCAATAGGAGTAGCTGTTGCTACATTAGATGTTGTACTTGTCCCAATTCCATTCACGGTAAAGACCCTAAATGAGTAATTTGTTGAATTAGTAAGTCCAGTAACCGTTGCCCCAGTGCTAGCACTTACACCATCAGCAAAAACAGCAGCGTTACCAGGAAACCCAGCAGTAATTCCATATTCTACGGTATAATCAGTGATCGCACTGCCTCCATCGGCTGGTGCAGACCAAGTTAGACCAACTTGAGTATCACCGGGAGCACCTGCTAAATCAATCACGGCTGAAGGAACAGTAGCCCCACCACCAGAGAAATCAAATTGCATGAAAATGACATCTCGATCTCCATTTGCCGTCGTATCGATAACGGTTCCAGACGTCACAAATGTTGGAAAATCTGTCCCATTTGTTTGTCCTGTTAGATAAATAACTGAAGACGAAGCAAAAACACTTCTTCCCCAATCGCCATTTGTTGTATCTGTACTACCTAAATAGGTTAAGTACTCTAAATCACCACTCCCACCTCCAGCAGGATTAATCTCTGCTAAAAATGCATTTTGTGTATTTTGTAAATTAGGTTCAAAGGCATCTAATGTTGTTGGTAAATCATTACTTAAGGTATAACCAGTAATATAAGCTTTTCCTGAATCTACTGCAATGCCATATCCTTCTTCATCATCACTACCACCAATGAATGTACTATACGTTAAATCTGTCGCCCCACCACC
>CAYGRO010000002.1:149701-162946 GCA_964352335.1 uncultured Gammaproteobacteria bacterium
TAAATCTGTCGCCCCACCACCAGCTGGATTGATAACACTAAAAACCGAATCACGACTACCTCCGTTATAAGTGGTATCATATGCACCAACCGTTGTTGGATAATCAGTTGAAGATGTTCCTCCAACCATATATGCCCTACCCCCACTAGCAATGACACTAATCGGCGATTGTTCTGTACCTGTTCCTCCTAGATAGGTAGAATAAACCATATCAGCAGCACCATTTCCACCTGGATCAATTTGAAAAAGATAGAAATCACCGACACTAGAGGTTGTATCATATGCACCAACGGTAGTAGGAAAACCAGGACTAGCTAATCCTACGATAAAAATATCCGTGCCATCTGAATCCATTCCATAGCCAGCACTTTCGCCTAAAAATGTCGAATAAACTAATGTATCTCCTGCCGTATTAATTTCTGAAAAAAATGTATCTATAGAACCATCTAGTATTGAGTCAAATGGTGTTCCCCCAGCTCCACCAGCAATGGGAAAGTCCGTCTCATTTGTAAAACCAGAAATATATATACTTGTGCCCTCTACTGCTAATCCATTTAGTTGTGGTGAGTTTGGCACAGCACCACCCAAATAGGTTGAGAAAATTAAGTCAGCAGCCCCATTCCCTGACGGATCTAAACCTAATACGAAAACATCACCGTTCCCAGCATTAAATGTTTCATCAAATGCCCCAGTAGTAGTTGGAAAATTAGCTGAATTTGTAGTACCTCCAATATAAACAATGCCACCAGAGAATTCTATTTCATATCCTTCTTCATAACTTGAACCACCGATATATGTGGAATATTGCAAGCTAGGGATATTAGGATCAATACTAAATGTTCCCATTTCTGCCCAAGCACTTTGAGCTACCCCATCATTACCTCTTGCGCACCAATAATAGGTAACTGAGTTTGATAAACCACCAATCGAAACTGGAGCAGCTTGATCAAAACCTGTTGTCGTACTACTTGTACCAGTAAAATCGATATCAGTACCAGCAGTACAATTTGCCAAAGAAGAATCATTAACTCTATATTCAACTGTTCCAGGATCGGTATACGACAAATAACGTGCTGACAAAGTAACCGGTGAACTAGATTTAATCCCTCCATCAACAGGGCTGAAAATCAATGGTGTTAAAGGAGAATTTGCAGTATCTATAGAATCAAATGTATTCCATAGGTCACCAGTATCATCTGCATCATGCCCACCAAAAGCGTATAAAGCTCCAGATAAGTTAACGGCTGAACATCTTTTTCTTTGAACTGGTAATTGTGGACCAATAAACCATGATCCTAATGAAACGTCGTAGACGTATACTCCTTGTGGCAAATTTCCAAAAGCACCAGACAATAAATAAAGCTTATCGTCATAGGTTACAGCACAAGGAGAAATAGGAGAATCAAAATCTGGTAAGTTAGCTCTTGCTGTCCAAGTATCACCGACGATATTATACGATTCAAAATTGCCATTATCATAAACATAAATATCTCCACCCAGTAACCCAGCAACTGGTCTTTCTAAATCATTTGATGCTGCTGCTAAACCACCCGTTGTCCATGAATCCCCAACGGTATCGTAGATAAAAATTGTATCCGAACCATCTCCAAAATCATCAAATCCACCAACAATATAGATATCTGTTCCAGAAACAACTGAAGCAGGACTATGTCTTTCATTACCACCGCCAGCGCCCGTTCCAGATGTCCATCTAGTTGTATCAGCTGCTAAAGGATCATAAATAAAAACAGTTTGTTGCGCATTACCACCACCTCCTGGGGCATCTAATCCCATTAAGTAGTAAATCTGCCCTCCTACTACCTCTGCAACACCATGGCCACGAGCTGCTGGTAGTGGATCTGTTGTATCAGTTGTCCAACGACTTCCTGCTGCCGCTAAAGGATCATAAATAAAAACTGTATCAACATTTGCAGGATTATCATCTTGCCCACCAATAACATATATTTTTCCACCAACAATTGCAGAAGCTGTTCCTTGTAGGGCAACAGGTAAAGGGTCTTTTACATCTAATTCCCAGGCAAAGTCTGGAGTTGTTGTTGCTGTATTAGAAACAGCGCTCGTACCATCAATATTTATAGCGGAAACTCTAAATGAATAAGAACTTCCTGAAATCAACCCTGTAACAATAGCTCCAGGAACAGCATCCACTCCATCTACAAATACAGCAGCATTTCCAGGAAACCCTGATGTTAATCCAAATTCTACAAGATAATCAGTAATAGCCTGGCCATTATCTGCTGGTTCTGTCCATGTAAGTCGCGCTTCATTCAAGGCTGGGTATGCATTCAAATCAGCGATACTGTCTGGAGCTGCAGCAAATGCTAAAAATGAAAGTTGGTTCAGTAAAAGAAAAATTAATGAAGATACTGCTATCACTAAAACAGCAAAAAGCACGAAAAAGTTTCGTGTCATCATAAACGACTGATTTCGAAAAAAATCCCTCATACGATACAAGCTCTACATATATAATTGCATTATAACATACCCTTTTTAAATTTACCTAAACAAAAACAGGCTAGAAATCCTTGTTTTTGTTTTAATGTTGTTCAAGTGGAATATCCCCGGTTATTCTTTCGCCTTGCTTTTGAATTTGTACTTCACCAGATAATGGTTTTCTGTTATTTCTAGATTCCACTACTTCTGGTTGGGAATATCCTTCTTTATTCGCTTTAACAATATACTTCCCCGGTTCCGGTAAAAATGAAAAACGCCCTTCATAATCTGACAACCTCGTTTTCACAACCTTACCAAATTCAGGATCAATCAACTGTAATGTTGTTAATGGCAATCCAGCATTGGTCGCAATATCATATACCATCCCCCAAGCTTTTTCTGGATGCATTCTAAATGTTATTTGCATCACAAGCATCAAAATATACAAAATAGAAAGGATCCAGTTAATTGGATTACTTGGGTCATTCACTAAAACAACAATTCCAGCAGCAGCACCAATAAATAAAACCGGCACAGCTAAATGTTGGCTCACTTTTTGTAAACTCAGCCAAAGCTTATTAAATACATTGGCTGTTTGCCATTTTCTCGGAGCATTTTCTGGATCCAAAGGAATATCAGGAATACCAACTGATCCCTGATCACTGACTAATGATCCTTGATACAAATTTGTATATCCCCCATCTGGGCCAGAAGTAACAATGGATGAAGGGAATGTGAATTGCGGCTTCTTCACTTCTAGTTCATATTCACCTTGTTCTAATAAAGCTTCATAACGTCCTTCTTTATCTGTAACGACTGTTTTTACTAATTGTCGCGAATGATTTTCATGCACACCAGGCTCGGAGTCAATCAATTTATAAATACGAACAATCGCGAGTGGTACTGGTTGTTTAGAAATTGAGTCATACACAATACCGAAGAAACGTTCATCTTTTTTCTTTCTTCCAAATAACCCAAGGAACCATGAGATTAAATGGAAAAGCATTGTTGGAATGTATGGAATATATCCCCAAATTGGAATACTGGTTACTGCCACAATAGGAGCAACAGATGCTAATGTTGCTTGAATTTCTTCTTCATTTTCTTCAATCAATTCTTGCACTTGAGCAGACAATTCACTTAACGACCGAACAATACTACTAGAAGAAATTTCTTGCTTAATAGGTGATGCCATCAATGTTTCTGCATTTCTCTCTACAAAAATTTGCTGCACAAGCTTATTACTTTGCTTCCCATCTTTTTGAGCAAATGCTTCTACAGATATTTGTGTCGACTGCCCTTGTTCAATACCGAAATCTTCAGCATTAACAGAGATTTGCCAGAATCCATTTTCATCACTTATAACAATGAACTGTTGACCATCAATCATCACAATAACTTCTGTATTGGGTTCATTAACTGTCCCTGAAAACAATAATTGATTATTTTCAGATTGTACTGAACCAGTTATAAATAATTGACCTTCGCCTCCAGAAGAACCTTGGTCTTGTGAACCAGTCTCACTCGTAGTTGAGCCTGAATCCTCCAAAGGAATAATAGGTGATGTCGGTGAAGAAGGTGAATTTGGCGAAGAGTCTGGTTCTGTAGTAGGTTCCGGTTCTGGCTCTGGGGTCGGTTCCGGAGCCGGTGTTGGCGCTGGTTCAGGAGTCGGCTCTGGTGTTGGCTCCGGACTCGGTTCTGGTTCGGGGCTCGGTTCTGGCTCTGGTGTTGGCCCAGGAACGTCTTCTCCTGAATCTAATTCAACGGCATTACTCGCAAACGTTTGATTCGCATTCGAAGCACTCACCGTTGCTTGCAATTGAGCTAAAGCCACTGCTTGTGCTTGTTGGCTTGTTCCTTGTTTAACCAATAGCTGAAAAGTAATTGTTTTTGTTTCTTGTGCACTAATAGATGGCCAAATAGCACTGACTGCATTTTGATTTGCTTGACCTCTATCTTCGTCAGCAGCATCTGATTGTTTAATTGTATTAATTTGTAATGATCCAGGAATATATTGCATTGTTTCTGGTACGGGAAGATTCATGAACACATCCGTAGCAGTTAGATCGTTGTCATTGGTCATCACCAAGGTTCCAAAAAGTACTTCTTTTGGATTTACTTTTCCAGATACTGGTTGTTTATTTACATTTTTAAATGACAAATTCATCGAATAGGAATTGATTTCTGTTTGAGGGTCAGGAGTAGGGGGTGGAGTATTACCTCCTTGATTTCCTATAATCGTTCCTAAACTTCCACCTCCAGTAAACGAAGTATCGACAATAAATGACCCCATGGTTGTGAAATTTCCAGAATTTGAAGTAAAGACCCCATCATTATTTCTTGCACACCAATTATATGGCGTTAAATCTGACAAGACGACACCTGTTGTAACAGTTACATTTTCAGAATTCGTTGTCGTCGCAGCACTTGTTCCAGACCAAAGGACATTAATATTATTAATACAATCGGCTGAAGAACCAGAAGAAACTCTAAAATCAACAGTCCCGACATCTCCAACATCTGCATCTGAATACAAGGCGGTTAAATCTGGTGTTGGATCATTTGTTGTTGAAGAGTTAGTTGGTGAAACCAAAACTGGAATATTTGGAGGTACCCCAATAGTGATGCTTAAAGCTTGGTCATCAGTTTGTGCTCCACCTGGGTCTGAATCTGTTACCCGGACAGTAAAGTTCGCTGTTCCTGTTGCACTTGGCGTCCCAGAAATAACCCCTGTCCCAGCAGCAAGAGAAAGACCAGCTGGTAAAGAACCGGCAGTAATACTCCATGTTTTAGGAGCATATCCTCCTGTTGAAAGAAGTGTTTGACTATAAGCAGTAGACTGCACACCACCTGGAAGTGATGTTGTTGTAATATCTAAAGTGGCATAACTAGCAGAACACCCGGAACCTCCATTTATTTCAATCGTACCACCACCAGAAGTATCTGTTGTCCCGTTCACTGTTAAAGCTAAGCCTGAACAAGGAGTATCTACGAGCAATTTACCAAGATTTAGCACGGATAAATCAAATACTGTATAGGCAGTAGGTAATCCACCAGGAGAAGTCACAAATAAAGGTGTTTTAGAATCAAAAGGACCAGGACGGTTATTACTATCTACTATTAAGTTTGGATTAGCTGCACTATCTAATTTTCGAATAATAGTTCCTGCTGCTCCTAAATTACCTGTATTAGATAAACCTCCATAGGCATTATAAGTTCCAGAAAAAGTATCAGTAGTTGAATAAATAGCCATTCTTCCCCCTGCTCCCCCTCCCTTACCCCAACCAGCCTGTGTACCAGCAGCATCTCCACCAATAATGCTAAATGAACCACTTCCAGCTAATGTTGTAACATCAACCCAAATAGAACCACCGGCCCCACCACCGTCAGCATTATTAGAAGCGTTTCCATTTCCTCCATTTGAGGAAATCACACCATTATTTGTTAAAGTTGTAGCCGTAATTTTCACAGCTCCTCCACCGTCACCTGTAAACCCAGATCCACTATGATAAGCTCCACCACCTCCAAGGGTTACAGGAGCTAAAAGATTTCCATATGCATTTGCAGGCGCCCCAGTAATAATATCTCCACCAACACCACCATGACTTCCACCATTTTGAACATCGCTTCCACCAGTTGTTGTATTTCCATCGGTATAACCAGTTGACCCTGCCAGATAACCTTTACCATCCAAGTTGATAGAACTTGTTCCATCAACTGTTAGACCACCAGTCACTTGTAAATCCAAAGTGTATTCTTGAACAGTTGTTGTATCTGCTGTAGTCAAAACTCCTCCTGATGTAATACTTACATTACCTCCAACTGTAAAGACGGGAGTTGCTGTATTACCAAATGCAAAAATAGAATTGCTTCCCGTTATTGATAAATTGGCAGCAGCTCCAGTTACATCTGTAAATAAACCTCTTGCACCATCTAAAACTATAATATTATCAAATATTGTTGGGGTAGCAGGAATTGGAGTAGATTCAGCAGATGGAATAGCCGTATTATTATCTATAGTCAAATCACCATGCGTTGCTGCATCAAGCTTATAATAATATGTCCCAGAACCACCTTGCCCTCCACCAAGTGCTCCATTTCCTCCATAGACTTCTACTGATCCAGAAAAAGTATTTGCTCCAGTATAAAGAGCAACTCTTCCACCACCTCCACCATAGCCAGCAAAGGCATCCCCATCTGCATCTCCACCAAAAGCATTAATCAATCCGGAACCAGAAAGAGTGTCAACATCAACCCAAATAGAACCACCAGCCCCTCCTCCTTCAGCATTTGTTGGTGCAGGAGAACCATTTCCTCCATTAGAAGTAATACTTCCGTTAAGTACCAATGAACTTGCTATAAGTTTAATAGCACCACCACCATTACCGCTTGGCGAAGTTGCAGTATTCCAAGAAGCACCACCACCTAGTGTAATAGGTTGATTGACGCTTCCGTATGCATCTGCAGAAGTAGCTCCTGGAGGACCACCCAACCCACCATGACTTCCTCCATTCTGTGTCGTACTTCCCCCCACTTGCGTATTTCCATTTGTATACCCAGTAGTACCTTGCCGATACCCTCTAGAGTCTGCTGAAATACTTGAAGTTCCGTCTATAGTAACTACTCCTGCCACATTCAATTCAAGTCTATATTCTTGTGAAGTTGTCGTCGTTGCATGCGTAATTGTTCCAGCATTAGAAATTGTTACATTACCACCTACTGATAGTAATGGGGTGGCAGTATTTCCTTGGGTTAATATACCATCATCAACAGTAATATTATTTGTAATAGAAGTTACCTCTGTAAATAGCACCCGACCATCATTAGAAATTGTTACATTATCAAAAGCTGTTGGGGTTGCAGGGATTGGAGTAGATTCTTCTGCAGGAGTTAAATTGTTATTACCAACTATCAAATTACCATTTGCTTGCGCTGTAACTTTTGTATAAATTGTCCCAGCACCACCATGCCCACCAATATTTAAATTCACATTTTTATTTCCACCAACAGCTCCCATTATTCCTGTAAATGTATTTGTTCCAGAAACAACTGAAATTCTTCCACCACCTCCACCACCAGAGTCAAAACTAACTCCATTTCCATCTCCACCGTTAGCCACAATTGTTCCATAACCTGAAAATGCATTTGCAACAAGCAAATAGACAGATCCCCCAGCACCACCACCATTGGCATTTCCTACAGCAGCGGTATCTCCACCATCTGCTGTTGCCCGTCCATTAAGAACCATACTATCAGCAGTAATCTTGATTGCGCCACCACCATCACCAGCCGTACCACCATTCGTTGCTCCTCCTCCCCCCAAAGAAACCGGTGCTGTTATGCTTCCATAACTATCAGCCACATTTGCAAAGCTCGCACCAACCCCACCTAACCCCCCATGACTTCCTCCAGCTTGAGCTGATGGGCCACCTGTCTGAGTATTCCCATTTGTATATCCAGTTGACCCACCTTTATACCCTCTTGCATCTGTAGTAATCCAACCATCTTGATTTAGATAAAATTGACCGGTTGTTGTGATATCTAATTTATACTCCGTAGAGGTAGTCGTTGGAGTATGAGTCAAAAAGCTAGCTCCAACACCAGCCCCACCACCGCCAAGGTGAAAAGAAGAAAAAGTATGTGCTCCATCAATCGTCATCAAACAATCAAAGATACTTACATCTGTATTATCAAAACTTGTTTCAGCTGCTGTTAGCAAAGAATCTGCCGCTTCTCCCATAGCTAAACAAAGGTTTGTTGGATTTGTGATAGTAAAATTAGACGTAACGCCAGAACTACCCGTTGAATAAGCTGTAATTCTTACTTGAATAGTTGCATTTGTTGAACTATCCGCAACTCCATTAGCAATACTCCCCCAATCGAATGTTTGTGTGGTCCCATCACAAGAAGAAGAACTAATAACAGAACCTGAAGCATAGCCAGAAGAAGCATTAACAATATTTGCTGGAGAAAAAGCTCCACCGCCATTTGTTGAATATTCTACAAGTAAATCTCGGGTATCATTCGCTGAATTATTACAGGTATAGGAAAGAGGAATGGTTCCAACCTGAGTCCCTGAAGGAGTTGTGACCGTAATCGTCGTTGCTTCAGCAGCAGGACCAATAACAACGGCACCTGTTGTTGCCTCTCCTCCAACAAATGCTCCACTACTATTAATTTGACTATAAAATAATTCCCATGATTCTCCTAAAGCGTGTTGAATAGGATCAATTATACTAGGAGCCGCTAAAGAAGAATTACCCTGTGTATATAAATGTTGAATCTCTGTTTTTGTTAAGGCTGTTTTATGAAGCCGAATTTCATCAAGAGTACCTCCAAATGTCCATTGACTCGTTTTACAACAGTTAACAAGAGCTCCAAAATTTAAATCTGTTCCATAGACGTTCAAAGGAGTTCCAGGAGAACCTAAATTTGCATGTTGAGCCTCTCCATCTACATACAGGAACAATCCTGAAAACGGATCAACAACAACCGTAACTTGCGTCCATGTATTCTTTGGGATAGGAAGAAAAGAAGACGCATATCCAAAATCAGAATGATAGATGCTTAAATAATTTGTCGCCCCCAAATACCCCTGAAAGTTGTAATAGGGAGCTATGTGAGAAGTGAATGGATTGTCAAAAATGAACTGAGCTCCACCTGTTTGAGAATCTTTTGTTCTATACATCCAAAAAGAAAGCGAATGCGCGTTTTGAAAAACAGTATCTAAAGTAGCACTTGCAGGGATATTCATGAAATCATCCACCCCATCAAAACTAATCCCACCAGCAACTTTACCAGTAGCCGTATAAGCAGCCCCATTAGACAACGTTGCATCTAAATTATTCCCACTCAAATCTTCTTGAGTCGTACCACTATTCCCAGGAAAAACAAGCCCATCGTTACTTGCCCCACCTTTTGTCCATCTGTATGAGTATTGCCCAGATGCGGGAGGAGAAACCACGGTCGCCACTAAATCTTCATCTTCTGCAGCAGATCCTAATGTCACCGAACCACCAACGGTCATTGCATTTCCACTTGCGAGTGTTGTTACATCTAAATCTGAAGCTGTTCCATGTGTTGCCACAGAAACATCCCAAACCTCTCCGACGGCAGTTAAGCCAGAATCAATTCGGTCAGGCCCACCAGTAACTCCAGCATTTCCATTTGAAAACATTGTCCCAACCTGATCAGCGTTAAATCCTTTTTTAAACACATGTATTTCATCTAAAGTTCCTGGGAAAAAACTTTCTAAAGTAGAAGCTTCAAATAATGCTCCTGCTCTGGCAGATGTTGGGGTAAAGGCGCCTAAATTTACTACTGAAGCATTCGAAGCGGCAACAGAGTTATCCACATATAATCTCATCCCTGTAGCATCCCAAGTCCCTACAATATGGCGCCAAGCCCCATTATTTACAGCACTTGAACCAGAAATTGTATAATTTGTTGTACCATCATAGAGAGAGAAAACTGGTTGGTTTGAATTATCTAATGCTAATTGCATGCGATAATCTCCTGCCGCATTTCCATCATAATCAAAAAGCCCACATCGATTATTTTCCCCCGTACAATTACTCGAAGTTTTTAACCATAATGATACAGTTCCTTCGGTTGCATTTGAATGGTCAAATGACCCCATGAGAAAATTCATCACATCTGATGTTCCATTGAAGGTATAACAAGATCCAACTCTACAAAATGCAGAAGCCGTTGAATGAAACGACATTCCGACTTTATTTCCATTATTGATATTTCCACTATAGTCAGACTGGATAGCTCCTGAGTTAAAAGGCATGATTAACGATTGAAGAGTTCCTCCATTAATAGTCCATCGATGCATAGCTGTTTCTCCACTCAAGCCTGTAAGAACAGCTTCTATGTCGTCATCTGTTGTTACACTTTGATCTAAATCACCAGCATCTCGCAATGAAACACTTGTTAATGCAAATGCAAGTTTTATATCATTCCATTGTAATCGTATAACACTAAAAACTCCAAAAGCAAAAAACAAGGTAATAAGTAGATACCCTAAAATTCGTTTATTTTTTTTCTTTTTCCTCATTTACTTTCAATTATCTAAAAAGAACCTACTCAATATTCATCAAAGAATATTTGAATTATGCGTATTTTTATTATACCAGAATTAAATCATTGAGAATTTAGTTATCCCCAAACGATATTTTCTTCTTACAATTGACGAAGAGCAAGATCGCCATCAATTTTTTGCCCTTCTTTTTCAATTCTAATTTCGCTAGAAATTGGCCTTCTTCCTTTTCTTGCTTCTACAACTTCGGCTTGCATATACCCTTCTTTATTCGCTTTAATCACATACTTCCCTGGTTCAGGTAAAAAGGAGAACCGTCCTTCATAGTCAGATAAACGAGATTTAACCACTTTTCCAAATTCTGGGTCAATTAACTGTAGAGAGACAAGTGGTAAAGCGGCATTGGTTGCAACTTCATAAACAATCCCCCATGCTTTTTCTTTATGTTCTCTAAATATTAACTGGAGTGTAAGCATAAGCACGTAGACAATCGCTAAAATCCAGTAGATGATATTATCTGGGCTTACAACGACCGAAACAATGCTCACTAATGCACCTAGAAATAACATTGGTAATGCTAAATAATGTCCAATCGCTTGTAGGCCAATCCAAAGTTTTTTGAAGATATTTCCTAACTGGAATCTCCGTTTTGCATTTTGTGGATCTAGTGGTAAATCTGGTAAAGCTAGTTTATCTGGGGTTACATCTAATCCAGCAGTTACATTATAAACATGTTGGTACTCTCCATCTACAGACCCAGAAACAATTTTAGATGGGAAGAAATACGTTGGTTTTTTCGCTTCTAACGTATATTGCCCTGGTTGTAGCAAGAATTCATATCTACCTTCTTTATTTGTTACCTCTGTTTTAATCAATTTCTTGGTAGCTGAATCATAAACACGAACAATTGCTAATGGAAGTGGTTGTTTAGTGATTGAATCATAAACAATACCAAAAAGTCTTCCCTTCTTTTCTTTTCTAAATAGTCCAAAGAACCAACTGATTAAATGGAGTAATAATGAGGGCAAATACGGTAAGTAGCCCCATAGTGGAAGACTTGAAGCTAAAATAACAGGAGCTGCTACAACTAAAGTTGTTTCAATAATTTCTTCTTGTTCTTCGACTAATTGAGCGATGAAACTTTCTTCAGATACCTGTTCATCAATTTCTACAACAACTTCTCCTTCAATTGCTCGTGTAACTGTTACATTTTGAACAACAGTATTAGATATTAAGCCATCTTTTTGAGCAATACCAGTAATTTCGATCGTTGCCGTTTCTCCAGGTTGAATCCCTAAGTCATTAGCACTAACAAAAGTTCGCCAAACTCCATTTTCGTCGCTAGTTACTGTTCTTGTGATTCGATTATTAAAGGTTATTGTAATAGTACTATTTGGCTGGCTTGTGGTTCCTGTGAATTCGATAAGGTCTTGAGATGATGATGCATTACCTGTAAGCAAAAGATTATCATTCGAACCTCCATCTGTTGTCGGAGCTGTAGGAGTTGGACCAGGTGAAACCGGTGAGACTGGTGATGTAGGACTAACTGGAGCTGGTGGTAAAACAGGATCAGGAGGGCTCACAGGTGATACGGAAGAAAATGCCAGTAAGTCAGGTTCAACATTGACCACATTACTAAAGGCTGGGTTTACTAAGTTGGAAGCGCTCACACTAGCTTGTAATTGAATAACTGGATTACTTACAGAGGCAAAAACGCTTGCAGACTGTAAACTTCTTTCTGATGCCTCTAAACCTTGGCTGAGATTTTGCTCAATACGTTGTCCAATATTTTCTTCTTTGGTTAATGCTTCTAATGAAGCAATATCAAAAACTAATTGAAAGGAAATAAGTTTTACTTCATCTTTGACCAATTCAGGGAAAATAACAGAAACAGTACTAGCATTCCCTTGACCAAAATCACTATCAGGAGCATTGGTTTGAATATTCCCTCCAACTTGCAAGCTTCCAGGGACAAATTGTAGATATTGTGGAATTGGCAAATTCACAAAAACATCTGTCGCAGCTTGATCACCAATATTTTGAAGACTAATTGTTGAGAAAAGAACTTGATTTGGGTTCAATGGTCCAGTAATTGGCTGACCATTTATTGTTGTGACCGTAAGCCCAATTCCTAATTCTGTTGGCAATGATTCACCTGCAGGAATAACTAAGTAATCACTCCATTCTGTCTCAACAGAGTTTTGATTCCTAGCCTTAACACGCACTTTCACTTCTTTCTCTATTGATGCAGTGAATGAATACGAAGTGTCTTGTCGCCATTCTGACACTGTTATTGCTGATGCATTTGCAGTATCAGGAATAACAACTTCAAATTGAAGACCGCTCTCTTCTATTGATAGATTATTGAGGGTTTCATTAATACCAATGACAATATCTCCGCTTCTTGAAACTAATTTTGGAGTAACCGCCGGCATAAATGTAACGGCATCATCCCATGGACCCGCTGTAGCACTTTCTTTCACACTATTATAGGCCTTAATTGTCGGACCATTATAACGTGTATTATGCTCTAAATTTTCTAAATCAAAACTTCGAGAAGTTGCACCAGATTCTGCAATTTGTTCAGAATCGGTGTTAAAAAGCCTGAATCCAAAGTGATTAGTCGCGGAATAATTCCAATTGTAACGAATGGAACTCATATCTAATACGTCAACTGAGTCGATTGTTGGTGCAGGTAAAGGTTGATTGAGGTTTGTAAACGTTCCACCACCTCCGCCACCTCCACC
>CAYGRO010000003.1:0-126110 GCA_964352335.1 uncultured Gammaproteobacteria bacterium
ACCACCGCCTCCACCTGTATAACCATCGAAATCTAATCGTAAAAGGAATCCATCAGCATTCGTATTGAAGACTGAATCATATGGTGTTCCTGGGTCAGATAAATTTGGAAAAGATTGTGAATATGTTTGACCTGTTACATAGACGACTGTTCCATCGATAAAAACATCTTCACCACGATCAGAAGACATATCAATTCCGAAATACGAAGAATAAGTAAGCCCTGCTACTCCAGTAGACGGATCAAGACGAACAAGAAAAACGTCTTCTTCACCAGAATCATTGGTTACACCATGAGCGTCTGATGAAATAGGCATATCATCACTTGTTGTTCTACCTGTTATATAAAGATCGCCATCACTACTTGTCGCTCCACGAATAAATTCAGAACCAGACCCCCCAAAAAACGAACCGTATTCAAAATCTGCAGCACCTGCATTTGCCGTATTTAACCGTACGATAAATGTATCAGCTAAACCACCATAAGCAGATTGATATGCTGCTGTTGTTGGAAAATTTGAAGAAAACGTATCCCCTAAAACATAGACTCGGGAGAGAGTTGTATCGTAAACAACAGCTCTACCCTGTTCAGTAGAAGTACCACCAAGAAATGTTGAATTGATTAAATCCGTTGCTCCTCCTCCAATAGGATTTAACGCTGTTAGTATTGAATCATTTGCTCCAGATAATACTGTATCATACGCACCTGCAGTCGTTGGATAATCACCATTACCAATTTGTCCAGTAAAATAAATTATCCCACTATCTACATCAAAAGCGGCTCCCGTATCTTGTCCTGAACTCCCGATATAACTTCCATAAACAAGATCTGCAGCCCCATTACCATCTAAAGAAAATACGGTTGTAAAAAAATCTAAACTTCCGCCATTATAGGTACCATCATATGCACCTGCACTTATAGGAAAACCTACCGTTGAGTTAGTTGACCCCACAACATAAACAAGATCATTCTGAACAATAATACCTGCATTAGGATTATCATTTGTTCCTGTTCCTCCTAAAAATGTTGCATAGGTAAGTGAAGAAAGATCTAAACTAAATTGAGCAATAAATGCATCACTTCCATTTCGAACTGAATCATAGGGTGTTCCTCCAGCTCCCCCCGCCAAAGGTAATGCATCTGAAAGGGTAATCCCCGTAATATAGACTCCGTTATCATCAACAGCAAGTGCTTTGTGAACATTTGAAAGAGACTCTGAAGAAGTTCCTCCGTAATAGGTAGAAGCGATCAAATCTGAAGAACCATTTCCATCTAAATTAAACCTTGAAACAATTACATCATTTGAACCATTTGATGTTAGGTCATAAGCACCGATGGTTGTAGGCATATTAGTAGACGTTGTTTGACCAACAACATAAACATCTGACCCATCTACAACAATACCATCAATACTGTCATCCCCTGTTCCTCCAAAGAACGTTGCATAATTTAAATATGGAGAAGCAGAATCCATGATAAACTCTCCCATTGTAGTCCAAGCAGATTCATCTACGCCAGTATCATTTTGCGCACACCAATAATAGGTTGCATTTGCAAGGTTTGGAGAAATTGCAAATGTTGTTGGCTCATTCGTTGTTGATGTGGCAGCACTACTCCCAGAAGCAACGAGATTTGTTCCTGTTAAGCAGTCACCAGCAGATGAACTTGAAACTCGATAATTTGTTGTACCTGTCGATGCGGTACTTAAATACTGTGCCGACAATCTTGTTATCCCAGCTCTTGTTGCACCATCATCTGGATAAATTAATGTTGGAGCGCTCACAGGAGTACAATCTCCTCCAGCTCCTGCAGCAAAAAAAGTTTCATCGATATTTCCTAGAATATATGGCTCTTCTTCTGAACCATTGTATGCAGAATGAGCTAAGTTAAAAGCATCGTTTCCTCCATCTCTTTGTGCACCAGAAGATCGGCCAGAACTAATATAATCCCCGGTTGAAGAAAAACGTTCTTTTAATACGATCTTAAATGAGCTTCCACCATAACTATCAGCATCAACAAGCACATCTCCACCAATATCCCATGTACTATGACCCGTTGCACTGGCAAAATGTTGAGCAAATGCACCTTTATCACCTCCAGAATCATCTTCCCAAATAAGAAAAGGTCCAGTTGAAACAGCTACTACGTCATAATCTTGTGGGCTCGTACCAACAGATTGGGTTTCACAAGCCCAAGAAGTAACAGGAGTTAAATTAGTTTGCCCAATTCGAACTCGTGTTGAAGTGCCATTTCTATAGGAAAAATAAAGATTACTTCCTTCTCGATCAGCTCGAATAGAATCATAATCATAATCTGTAGTTGCAACAATTTGCTCTCCTCGTGGATCCCATCCAGCATCGATCGCACCTAAACTTGTAATATGTTGAGCATAAATCCCTTCTTCACCAACTTCATCATCATACCAAAAGACAACCATACCACCAGAACCGTCATCTACAGCATCTGCACCATATTTAAAGGAAGTAGCATTTGTAGATACAGTTACGGTACCAAACCCTCCCACTAATCCAGAAGTAGTATACCGTTGTACACTTCCTTGACCAGAGACTGAATATGTTGCATCGTCACCAATTTCATATAAAACAAGAACCCCTCCCAAACCATCGGCCACCATATCTGAATTATAAAGATCTGAGAGCGTTATTGGAAAACCACCTGTAATTGCACCTGTACCATCTAAATGTGTTAATAATGTACTTCCTACCCCACCTAAATCATCTCCTTCTGAATAAAGTACATAGACACCACCAATACCATCTGAAACCATTTCAACAACGGTATTCACTGCATGAGAATTAATTACACCACCTCTCGCACTGATAAGTGTTCGCCAATCAATAGCGCTTATTCCATCAAATCTTGCAATTCCGATATCCCAACTTCCTGTACCACTTTGGTTTTCACCATAAGCTACAAATTGTCCACCAGCGCCGTCACTAATAATATGTAAAGATTCATCTCCTACGTCGACATTACTAATATCTAAATCAGTTGGCCCACCAGATGTTAAAAACATAATCGCAGCTTGATCTCCAGTACCAGTGTCATTCTGTGTAACAGCAGTCCAAGAATCTAGAGTTTCTGAAATCAAAGCATTATAGCGGTCAATTTGACCACCACCACCCGTTCCGTAGTATCTGAGAAAAAAATCTACTGTATTTGATGCTAATAAGTATTTTGGGATACTTACCTCACATGTTTGATGTTTATAACTTACTTTACTTGTATATCCAAAAGCACATTTTCCATATGTTTCTGTATAATCGTCAATTTTGTAGGTCGTTTCATTACGTTCATCATCTAAAAAGACAAATTCTAACCAATCTTCACCAAATTCATCACTATTGTCCATGGTAATATCTACACTTGCATAAAAGAAATCGTCGTCATTCATGAGATAAATATGCGTATAGGCATCAGGATGTCCTGTCACAGGTTCCCAAAAAGGACTATAAGCTGGAGAATCTACTCCGTCTACCTCATCAAGCATTCCATCCATGACCAAAGTTTTTGTTTGAGAGCCAAATTCATATGTCATTGGCTGAGACTTGTCTACTGGATAACGAAATGGAGCTGCATGATTATATTCATTTGCAGTAATGGTTAATACAGCTTCATCACAAGAAAGAGGTATTTCCCATATTACTTCGATAGGCTTCTCATGAATAATAATAACGTTATTATCTAACGTTAAAATATCAAATGAAATATCTTGTTCTGAATCTACATATTTTGCTGAAACAGGAATTAAGTTTTCTCCACATGCCGTAAGTGAGAATTGATCTAAGTCAGCAAATGGTTTACCAGATTGAGTTAGTCGTAGTGAAACTTCCCCATTTATTGGCTGGACATTATATTTTTTCGTTTGATATTCAGTAGTATACGAATCTGAATAAATAGATTGCCATTCATTATTTGTATACTGAGTGATTTTGAAAGAGGGTTCACTATCTCCAAAAGCCTGAGAATTTTGTATTATTTGATATTGGTTTACTACATATCCTAAAACGAAAAATAAGGAGATGATTACTCCTAAAAAAATAGGGTTTTTATTCCCTTTAATTAGTCGAGGAATAACTAACATAGTACGTTTATCTGATAACTTAGGTCATATCTATATGACTAAAGTGTAACATTTTTTCAAAATACTCTCTACAGCAAGCATTGTGCACAACTTGATAGTCAAAAGATCTATTCGACAAAAAAAAGAACGCCCAACTAGCGTTCTTTTTATCCACATCTTTCTTATTGTTGCACCAATCCGATATCTCCATCAATCCTTTGTCCTTCTTTTTGAATCTGTACTTCCCCTGTTAACGGGTTTCTTCCTTTTCTTGCTTCAAGAATATCAGGTTGCATATACCCATCTTTATTCGCTTTAATCACATACTTCCCTGGTTCAGGTAAGAAACTAAATCTTCCTTCGTAATCAGATAATCGAGATTTAACCACTTTACCAAATTCTGGATCAATCAATTGAAGTGTGGTCAATGGTAATGCTGCATTGGTTGCAATGTCATAAACCATTCCCCATGCTTTAGGTGGATGCATTCTAAAAGTAATCTGCATCACAAGCATTAGGATGTACAACACAGATAGAATCCAATTTAATGGATTACTTGGGTCATTTACCAAAACGATAATTCCGGCACCAGCACCAATAAATAAGACTGGCACAGCCAAGTGTTGACTCACTTTTTGGAATGATAACCAAAGCTTCTTAAATAGATTAGCTGTTTGCCATTTTCTTGGTGCATTTTCTGGATCAAGAGGAATATCTGGAATATTCACTATTCCTTGATCAGAAATTAATGAACCTTGATATAAATTTGTATATTCCCCATCTGAAGCAGAAGTCACAATTGATGAAGGGAAACTAAACTGTGGTTTCTTTACTTCAATTTCATATTCACCTGTTTCTAGAAGTGCTTCATACCGACCTTGTTTATCTGTTACAACCGTTTGCACTAATTGACGAGAATGATTTGCATGTAGACCTGGTTCTGAGTCAATTAATTTGTAGACTCGAACAATGGCCAGTGGTACTGGTTGTTTAGAAATTGAATCGTAAACAATACCATAGAACCTTTCATCTTCTTGCTTCTTTCTTCCAAATAAACCTAATAGCCAAGAAATTAAATGGAAGAACATTGTTGGTACATATGGCAAGTAACCCCAAATTGGAATACTTGTTACGATAACAACTGGTGCAACCGTTACCAAAGTTGTTTGGATTTCTTCTTCCTGACTTGTGATGGCATCAAAAACTTTATTCGATAAATCTCTAATTGAACGAACAAAAGTACTTGCCCCAACTTCTTGTTTGATTGGCTGTGCTGATAATTGTTGCCCGGTTCTTTCAATAAAGATATCTTGAGCTAATCTATTACTTACTTTTCCTTCGGTCTGAGCATAGGCTTCAACCCTTACTTGAGCAGACTGACCTTGTTCAACTCCCAATTCTTCTGCACTTACAAAAGCTCGCCAAACCCCATTTGCATCACTTACTACAATAGTTGTTTGACCATTGATCGTTACAACCACTTCTGAATTCGGTTCATTGACAGTTCCTGTAAATTCTAATTGATCATTTTGAGATTGAACCGAACCTGTAATGAATAAATTTGCTTCCCCATCTGGAACATCTTGACCTCCACTAGAACCAGTATCTTGATAACCAATTGAATCAGGATCATCTGAACCTAATGGAATAATTGGTGAGATTGGCTGAGAAGGTTGTTGGGTTTGTGGCAACGAAGAACCAGGTTCTGACGTAGGAGTAGGCTCTGGAACGACTTCTTGTTCCGGTTCTGGTGTTGGCTCAGGCTCTGGAGTTGGCTCTGGAGTTGGTTCCGGAGCTGGTTCTGGCTCTGGACTTGGTTCTGGCGTTGGCTCAGGCTCTGGGCTTGGTACTGGAACTTCTTCTCCTGAATCTAATTCAACCGTATTGCTTGCAAAAGTCTGAGTAGCATTAGATGCGCTCACTGTTGCTTGTAATTGAGCTAAAGCCGCTGCTTGTGCTTGTTGTGTTGTATTTTGTTTAAACAATAATTGGAATGTAATCGTTTTTGTTTGTTGCGCACTAATAGATGGCCAAATAGCGCTTACGGCATTTTGATTTGCTTGACCTCTATCTTCGTCAGCTCCATCTGATTGTTTAATCGTATTAATTTGTAATGACCCAGGAATATATTGCATTGTTTCTGGCACGGGAATATTCATAAAGACATCCGTTGCAACAATATCATTGTCATTAGTCATCACCAAGATTCCAAAAATTACATCTTTTGGGTTTACTTTTCCAGATATTGGTTGTTTATTCACATTTTGAAATGACAAATTCATCGAATAGGAATTGATTTGTGTTTGAGGATCTGGGGCAGGAGGTTGTGAATCCCCTCCTCCACCTTGATTTCCGATAATCGTTCCTAAACCACCACCTGGGCTAAATGAGGTATCAACTAAGAATGATCCCATGGTGGTAAAGTTCCCACTATTCGAAGTAAAGATTCCATCATTATTTCTTGCACACCAATTATAAGTAGCTAGGTTCGTTAAAGCCACACCAACTGTTACAGAAGCTGTTTCATTATTCGTTGTTGTCACAGCGCTAGAACCAGACCAAACAACATTTGTATTACTTAAACAATTGGCAGCTGAACCGGAGCTTACTCTAAATTCAGCGATTCCTGTATCCCCTCCTTCTGGATCTGAATAATTTACTTCCAATACTGGAGATAAAAGATTTGTTGTAGAAGCATTTGCTGGCGCAACTAAAACAGGATTATTTGGTGGATTACCTAGATTTACTGTGAAAGAACCCATGGTGGTAAAATTCCCACTATTCGATTCTGCATTTCCATCATCATTTCTAGCACACCAATTGTATGTTGATGCATGAGATAATGCCACACCAACAGTATATGTTGTTGCTTCATTATTTGTTGTCGTTGTCGCACTTGTTCCTGAATCGACAATATTTGTATTACTTAAACAATCTCCAGATGTTCCTGAAGAAATACGATAATCTGTTGTTCCTGTATCAGCCGTATCTGTATCAGAATACAGAGCAGAAAGCGTTGGAGTTGTTGTTCCTACTTGAGAAGCATTAGCAGGTGAAATAAGGGATGGATTATTTGGTGCAGAGTTTATAAAAAGTGACATGGTTTGTTCAGCAACTTGTGCACCGCCTGGATCTGAATCTGTTACACGTACAATAAAATTAAACGTCCCTGAAGATGTTGGTGTCAATGAAATATTCCCAGCAGTATCCATAAATGGAGCAGGTGTTGATGCTGTTGGGAAGCCAGCAACCACATTACAAGGAATAACAGAACCACCAAGACCATCTAGACATTCAAAGGTCTTTGGAGCAAAACCTCCTGAGGATTGTACTTGCTCTGAATAAGCAGTATTCACATTCCCATCGGGCAAAGCAGAGGTAATAGATAATGTAGCAAAAGAAGTTGTACAAGCTCCTGCTGTTGTATCTGTAATTGTTCCACCACCAGAAAGATCAACTGTTCCTGTTACTGTTAAAGCTGTCCCCGAACAAGGAGAAGCAAGAATCAAATTTGCAGAGTTGATAACTGATAAATTAGTAACAGTGACCGAGGTTGAAGTTTCATCTGTGATAAGCGGAGTTCCATTAACTTGAGTAAACCCATCGCCGTCAATAATTAAATCTCCTTGATTATCAGGATCACCGTTTGTCGCATTATCATCTTCAATATAAATTGTCCCAGCACCACCAGAATTAAAATCGATTGCAGTATCAAAAGCGTAAATTGTTTCAGGTGAAGCATTTGTTACAGCTCCAGCAGGATCACTATCATAAAAGAAAGCAATTCTACCTCCACCTGAAGGACCACCATTTGTACATCTTCCGCCAAGAGCGGCGATGCTACCAGTTCCAGTCAACTCGCCTGTAGTAGTAATTTTCAAACTTCCACCCGAAGGAGCAGATCCTCCACACCCACCATGAACACTCCCGTTTGCAAGCACAGAACCATCATTGAACAAATTATCTACCACAATAGATGCATACCCTCCACCTCCATAGACAAGATTGCTAAACCCATTCCCTGAACCTGGCCATTGAGGGTCCCTAAAATCACCATAAGCTCTTGAAGTTCCACCGGCTAATGTTCCCCCGTGATTGGGATTTGAGTTAGCCACAAAATTAGTCGTGCTAGAAGAAGGATCAAGTTGATTTAATCCTCGCGCCCCAAGTCCACTCACATCAATAGAGGAAGTTGCGTCAATTGATAGATCTGCATCAGGAGAATTAATTTGTAACTTTTTAATGACATCAAGATAACCAGGTGTAGTGTGTCTTATAATACTTCCATTCGTTAGTGTTATTGTATTTTTTACAATCACAGTCTCTAACGTAGCTTTTCCATAATCTAAAGAAAGGTCATAAAGCGTTAATGACCCTAAAATAGGAGCACCAACTTCACCTGGTGACCCAATAGCAGAACCATTTTCAATAAGCAATCTTCCTTGATTATTTGCATATGTACCAAGAGTTACTGCATTTGCATCTTCAACATAGACCGTTCCAGCTGAACCACCTCCATCAATTGCATAAGCTCTCAATGTATACTGTTCATCTGGAGGAGTAGCATTGATTGAACCAGCTGTTGTATAAAAAAAGGCTATTCTTCCTCCAGAAGCAATACTTCCAGCATTAAGGCAATCACCACTATCTGCTTCGACTACACCTGATCCTGTATAAGTAGAACCAATGGTTACTTTTACACCACCACCTGAACCAGCTGTTCCACCACAACCACCTGCTGCTAAGCCGGAGGCATCGATGATTCCATCTAAATCTAAGGTATTAACATTTACTGAAATATAGCCTCCGCCCCTGCTACTAGACAGTGTCCCACCTGAACCAGGATAGAGTGGATTATAAAAATCACCATATACTGTCGAAGGATCAGAAGCCTCTGCTCCTCCATGTGACTCATTCGCCCCTGCTACGGCATTTGTTGTACTAGAAGCAGGATCAATCTGCTGATTACCAATAGCTCCTCCCCCGTTAACATTTAAAAGCGATGTGGCATCAACAGTTAATGAAGCATTTGGAGAATTAATGACTAATCGCTCGATTGGCCCAAGAGATGTCATTGGAGTAGATTTAATTTCACCACCATTTGTAACACTAATAGCATTTTCAACAACGAGTGTTTGAGCTGTTAAGGTAGCTTGATTTACCGTTAACTCATATAAATTTACAGTTCCAGATAAAGGCACACCAATGCTATTTTTTGTATCTCCTGCGGGATTTGAAATGATCAAATGCCCTTCACTTGTTGCATATGTTCCCAACGTAACAGCATTTGCATCTTCAATATAGACAGTTCCTGGTGAGCTATCGCCCCCACTTAATGGAGGGCCAGGTGACTGAGCAGTAATTGTATAAAGTTGATCAGGAGGCGTAGAGTTTATTGATCCCGCAGTTGTATAGTAGAAAGCGACTCGCCCTCCTCCAGCATTAGAACCTCCACCATTTGAACAAACACCCGCATCTGCATTAATCTCACCATTTCCAGACAGAATACCTGTCGTGATAATTTTGACAGCACCGCCAGCCGCAGCAGGAACAAAACAAGAGATTCTATTCCCATCAGCACGAATAACTCCGTTATTTGTGAATGTATCAGCCAAAATCCTTATATATCCCCCACCTGATGCAACAGATGAAGCAGAATTACTTCCACCACCTGGATATTGAGGATCCCAAAAATCTCCATAAATATTGGTGATGGCATCAGTAGAAGAGCCTAGACCACCATGAGAGTTATTTGGGCCAGCAACGGCATTCGTAGTGCTTGTTAATGGATCGATTTTTTCGCCTTTTAGGGCACCTTTTGCTCTTGCATCAATTAATGATGTTGCATCTACTTGAACATCAGCACCAGTAGCATCGATGACTAAGCGCTTTATAGCCCCTAATGAAGTCATGCCAGTATAGGTCAAGATCCCATCATTTGTTATAAGTAAACTACTATCTATGTTTATGAGTGCAGTATCCGTAGGAGTTAGTGTTGCTCTACCATTATTAATTTCAAGAGTATCTAAGTTTACCGTTGCTGGTAAAACAACATCTAAATAATTAGCCCCAGTAGAGATATTTTTACCATAGGTATAGGATCCTCCGTCAATAATCAATCGTCCCTGACCAGAAGTATGCACATTTGTATCTTCTAAATAAAGAGTCCCCATTGTCCCCCCATTTGTCGTCTCATTTGCTGTTTCTATAGAATATTCTTGCTTTGGGTCTAGCGTATTTATTCCGCCTGCTGTTGTGTAGTAAATAGCAATTCTTCCAGCTGAAGCAATTGACCCAGAATTTGTACAGCTAAGTGCATTTGCCGATATCTGTCCATCTCCTGTCATCTCTCCTGAAAGTGACATCTTAATTGAGCCTCCAGTACCAGGAGATGTTCCAGAACCATTACAACCTCCAATCAAAGCAGCATCAGCATTAATCTCTCCTTCTAATTCTAGAGTACCTAAATTCAATTCAATAAGTCCTCCACCATAACCAGTCCCACTAGCCCCCCCAGAACCAGGATATTGTGGATCTAGATAATCACCATAAGCTTGTGTTGGATCTGTTCCAGGGACACCCGCATGTGAGGTTTTTGCACCTGCCTGAGGTGTTGTGGTACTAACAGCTGGATCAATGTGAAAAAGACCAGCTGTACCCTTTCCTTGCACTGAGATTGAAGAACCTATTGCTACTTCCGTATGTCCAGTAACAGTAAGGGTTGTCTTATTAATTGTTCCAGTACCAGTTGCTGATTGGGTTAAACTTCCATTTCTTCTGACTGTAACATTTGTAAAAGTATGTGCTCCATCTATAGCAATATTACAACCATCAATAATGATTGAAGTGTTATCGAATGATGTTTCACTAGCCGTTAAATCTAATACACCATCAGCTGACCCATCATCATCATCTAACCCTGCTGTACATAAATCAGTCCCAACAGCAGCAGAAGCTGTACAAGTTGTATACATTTCTCTATAGAGTCCACCGATAGGATCACTACAGGCGACACCGTTTGTACATGTCGGACAAGATAAACAGCTATTTGAAAGCGAAGCACATGGCCCTGATTGTGGAGCGCCATTACAATAGGTAACGGAGATATCACCATCTGTGTCAGTGATCTCAGCTGCAGTTGGGTGAAACGCTTTACAAACATTAAACCCTGTCACACTTTCATCTACGTATCCTGTACAAGTAGTATTTAAAGCAATTGCACAAACCTCATCACCAGAATCTTCACTGGCATCCGTTGAAATGACACGGTAGTAGTCTGTACCTACTACATTTTCTGGCGGGGGAACAGCTGCACCTGTCACGGCATCAAAAACAGGATATTTATAAACAGTAATATATGGTATACGCGCGTTCTCATGATGCTCTGTTACAACACGAAGATTTTCTTCAAGCTTCTCCGTAATATCCGTAATGTCATTTGAATAAAAAACAGCTTCTTTTTCGAAGCTGGCATCAACAAAAGCAGTCTGTTCTTTTTGTTTAGTTGCAAGAACAATACCCGCAGTACAAGCTAATAACAATAAAAGAAGGCTAATATACAGCCGTCTATTTTTAGATTTGCCTGGGTTTGCGATGTCGTTTACAAAAATCATGAATTTGATGAATAGTATTATAAATACATTCTATTATATAGAATGATTGTACCATGAATACTCTCACATCTATGTGGATATCCTCTATCTAGTAATCATCGCAATATCTCCATCAATAGTCTGTCCTTCTTTTTGTATTTGTACTTCTCCAGTTAATGGGTTTCTTCCTTTTTTTGCTTCAATAACATCAGCTTGCATATACCCTTCTTTATTTGCTTTGATCACATACTTCCCTGGTTCAGGTAAGAAACTAAATCGACCTTCATAATCAGATAAACGAGATTTCACTACTTTTCCAAATTCTGGGTCAATCAATTGAAGTGTGGTCAATGGTAATGCTGCATTGGTTGCAATATCGTAAACCATACCCCAGGCCTTTTGTGGATGTATTCTAAATGAGATCTGCATCACAAGCATCAAGATATACAAGATTGAAAGGATCCAATTGAGTGGATTGCTTGGGTCATTTACCAATACAACTATTCCCGCACCAGCACCAATAAATAAGACTGGCACAGCCAAGTGTTGACTCACTTTTTGGAATGATAACCAAAGCTTCTTAAATAGATTAGCTGTTTGCCATTTTCTTGGTGCATTTTCTGGATCAAGAGGAATATCTGGAATATTCACTATTCCTTGATCAGAAATTAATGAACCTTGATATAAATTTGTATATTCCCCATCTGAAGCAGAAGTCACAATTGATGAAGGGAAACTAAACTGTGGTTTCTTTACTTCAATTTCATATTCACCTGTTTCTAGAAGTGCTTCATACCGACCTTGTTTATCTGTTACAACCGTTTGCACTAATTGACGAGAATGATTTGCATGTAGACCTGGTTCTGAGTCAATTAATTTGTAGACTCGAACAATGGCCAGTGGTACTGGTTGTTTAGAAATTGAATCGTAAACAATACCATAGAACCTTTCATCTTCTTGCTTCTTTCTTCCAAATAAACCTAATAGCCAAGAAATTAAATGGAAGAACATTGTTGGTACATATGGCAAGTAACCCCAAATTGGAATACTTGTTACGATAACAACTGGTGCAACCGTTACCAAGGTTGTTTGAATTTCTTCTTCTCTTTCTTGAATAAATTCTTGTGCTTGACTTGTAACTTGCTCAATTGATCTTTGAATTGTATTTGATGAAACATCTTGTTTCACTGGTTTGGCCACCAATTCATTGCCTAATCTTTCAACAAAAATTTGTTGAACAATTTTATTACTTGTTTTCCCTCCTTTAGTTGCAATAGCCTCAACTTGAATTTGATTTGACTGACCTTGTTGTACTCCTAATTGTTCCGCACTAACAAAAGCTTGCCAAGCACCATTCTCATCACTTGTGATTTGGAATGTTTGTCCATTAATTGTAACTACGACATCTGAATTTGGTTCATTTACTGTACCTGTAAACTCTAATTGTTCATTTTGTGATTGAACCGAACCAGTAATAAATAATGATTCCTCCCCGGATTCTGAGCCCGTAGTATCTGAACCTGATCCAGAATTAGAATTTGTTGGTTCATTTTCTAGTGGAATAATTGGTGACGTAGGAGCCGTAGGTGATGTTGGCGTTGTACCTGGAGTAGTATTGTCTAATTGTTGATCAACAAAACCATTTCCATCTTGATTGGTTGAATCAGTATTTGTATTATCTGTCCCTTCTTGATTGTTTTCTGTTTCCCCACCATCTTCTCCTTCAGATGAATCTTCTGAATCAGTAGAATCCTCACCTTCTGTTGAATCTTCACTATCACTCCCTTCTTCCCCTTCTGTTGGTGTAGAACCAGGCTCTTCAACAGGGTTGCTTCCAACTGGAGGAGTAGAACCATCTGAATCTAATTGTACTAAATTAGATACATAGGTAACAGGTGCATTATCAGCACTTACAGAAGCTTGTAACTGTGCTAAAGCAGAGGCAACGGCTTGTTCGGTAGCTTCTTTTTTAAAGAGTAATTGGAATAAAATAGTTTTTGTTCCTTGTGGCGCAATTTGTGCCCAAATTCCACTAATCGCTGTTTGATTGGCTTGTCCTTTATCTGCATCGGCTGAATCAGTTTGTTTAATTGTATTAATTGTAATCGAACCTGGAACATAGCTCATTGTTTCTGGAACTAATAAATTCATGAAGACATTTTCTGCCATGATATTATTTGTATTTGTCATTACTAATTTACCAAAGATTACTTTACTAGGGTCTACTTTTCCAGATAAATTTTGACCATTTACATCTGTAAAACTTAAATTGACATAATATGAATCTAATTGAGTTAAAGGATTTGGCGGCGGAGTTGTATTACCATTATTCCCTTGATTACCAATAATGGTACCCAAACCTCCACCAGGACTATAAGATGTATCTACCAAGAATGCTCCCATTGTTGTAAATGCACCACCGTTGCTGTAATCAAAACTATCGTAACTTCTTGTACACCAGTTATAGGTTGTCAAATCTGTTAAGACAATCCCTACTTCAAAATCAACATCTTCATCATTATCACTTGTTAATGCACTTGTTCCAGTGTTAACAATATCGATATTCGCAAGACAGTCCGCAGCTGAACCAGAAGATACTCTGAAATCAACTGTACCTACATGCCCTATATTAATATCTGAGTATCCTGCTGATAACGTTGGAGATAACGAAACTAATGTTGAACCATCAAGTGGAGATACCAAAGTTGGAATATCTGGAGGTGTATTTACAAACCCTGTTACTGCATTTCCATCACTTGGCGTAAATGGAGTTCCATCACTTTCAAATGGTGTTACGGCTACATTCCAACTTTCATTTAAGTTTACATGCTCATCGGCGATTTCTGTTGGACCAGCCACCTTTGCTAAACCATCTGCGTATAAAATTCCTATTTGATCCTCTGAAACTGCAAAATTCCAAGTTTGTACTTCATCGATATATCCTTGAAATGGTGTTCCAAATGAAGCCGCTGAACCAATACGAACCTCATCCGCTAAAGATTGAGTATTTCCTGAAGGAATACTTCCTATTAATACACCATCTTTATATAAACTTAGCTGACCACCACTATGAGACCACACCAAATGTGTCCATTCATTTATGGTATAAGGTGCTCCTACACGATCTTCATCTCCATCAAAATTAAATGCCCAAAAACGATCTTCTCCACCTACATTCGCTTGGGAAATGCCCATACGATACGTCGCAGAAAACACATCATCTCCTGTATACGCTTGTCCTTCTATTGGTGCTGTTCTTGTTGGCCTAACCCAAACACTCACTGTTCCATCAGTATTTGTTATAAGAGATGAAAGTGGTTCGTTTACATCAATTTGGTCGTTGACACCGTCAAAAAAGAAACAAGCCCCAACTTGGCAAAGTCCTTGGCCTTCGATTGAAAATGAGGCACTCACAACATCACCGTCGTGTCCATTACCACTATAATCTGTTTGTAAAGCTCCAGCATTAAAAGGGTAATTTAATGTCATGAATGGATTTGAATCAATTGACCATTCATAAGCAGAAGCCGCAACACCAAGTCCAGTGACAACAGATAGTAAATTTTGCGATGGATCAATAATACCTGAACCTCCGTTAAGCTCTACATTAATTGATGGAGCAGCGATAGTCGTTGTATTTGTTGAAGCAACTAACGAAAGCGGCGAACCATCTCCTTTAAAGGGAGTAACTGATAACCCCCAAATATCGGCAGCGATAGTTTCTGAAGAGATAATTTTAGAAGGACCTGCTACATTCCCATTCCCATCTGTATATAATTGTTCAATTTGATTTGCTGACAAAGGAAAGCTCCATGCTTGTACTTCATCAATATATCCTTGGAATGGTGTTCCAAATGAAACCGCCGAACCAATACGAACTTCATCAGCCAGAGATTGAGTATTTCCTGAAGGAACACTTCCTATTAATACACCATCTTTATATAAACTCAGCTGACCACCACCATGAGACCACACCAAATGTGTCCATTCATTTAAGGTATAAGGTGCTCCTACACGATCCTCATCTCCATCAAAATTAAATGCCCAAAAACGATCTTCTCCACCTACAATCGCTTGTGAAATCCCCATACGATACGTCGCAGAAAACACATCATCTCCTGTATACGCTTGCCCCTCAGTTGGAGCCGTTCTTGTTGGCTTTACCCAAGCACTCATAGTCCCTTGTGTATCTGTCATAATCGAACTTAATGGCTGGTTTACATCTATTTGATCATCTACACCGTCAAAGAAATAACATCCACCAACTTGGCATAAACCTTGACCTTGTGAAGAAAAAGCACCTTGCACCACCGTGCTATCATACCCATTTCCGCTATAGTCAAATTGTGTAGCTCCTAAATTTAAGGGGAGATTTAAACTTGTAAATGGATTAGAATTTTCCATCCATGTATAAGCTAATTGTGGGTCACCAATCCCTGTGACAGCACTTATTAAATCTTGAGTAGTAGAAAGAGAAATATTCCCAGAATTGATATTTACAGACGTTGGAGGAATAGTAATTGTAACTACTGTACCAGCATCTACAACTGGCAGAGGCGTACCATCTTCTTCAAAAGGAATAATAGACAATTCCCATTCATCACCACTTACTGTTTCTTGTGATTGAATAGCACGTGACCCAGCAACATTGATACTACCATCTGAATAAAGTTGGGCCACTTGATTTGCTGAAAGCGCTAGCTTCCATGTTTGCACCTCATCAATATAACCTTGAAATGGAGTTCCAAATGAACTCGCCGAACCAATACGAACTTCATCAGCTAGAGATTGAGTATTACCCGAAGGAGTTGTGTCAATCAAAACACCATTTTTATAAATACTTAAAACACCACCTCCATGTACCAATGTTAAGTGAATCCATTCACCTACACTGTAGGTTACCCCTACTCGATCCTCATTCCCGTCATAATTAAAAGCCCAAAAACGATCTTCACCACCTACAATCGCTTGAGCGATTCCCATGCGATACGTCGCAGAAAACACATCATCTCCTGTATACGCTTGCCCCTCGGTTGGGGCTGTTCTCGTTGGTTTCGCCCAAACACTAATTGTAGCCTCAGTACTGGTTGCCAAAGACGATAGTGGTTGATTTAAATCAATTTGATCATTTACTCCATCAAAAAAGAAACAATGTCCAACTTGACACTCTCCTTGCAACCTTGGAGCAAAAGCACCATCAAAAACAGTCCCATCAAAACCATTTCCACTATAATCAAATTGAGTTGAACCAGAGTTAAATGGCATATTCAATGTTGAATATGGTGTAGAATTTTCTTCCCAAATATAAGCGGCCTGTGTTTCCCATAAACCAGTTGTTGATGAAGATAAGTCAACAAAAGTACTTAAACTTGTCCCTCCAAGGTTCAGTGTTGCTGTTATAGTAGGAGCTGTAATATCTACAGTATTACCAGAATTTGTAGCAGAAAGAACAGTTCCCTTTGTTGACAAAGGAGTAATACTAAGATCCCAATTGTCAGCAGTTATTGTTTCATATGAATCAATACTACTTGGACCGGGTAAATTCGCATCTCCATCTGCAAAAATGTAGGCAATTTCTTCCTCTGTTAATGCTTTATTCCATACAGAAACCTCATCAATATACCCTTGGAATGGTGTTCCGAATGAAACAGCAGATCCAATACGAATCTCTTGAATTAGTGATTGTGTATTCCCAGATAGTATTTCTCCACCCAGCACACCATTTTTGTAGATTCGTAATTTTCCTCCACCATGAACCCATACCAAATGAATCCATTCATCCACAGTATATGTCACCCCCACACGATCTTCAGCCCCGTCAAAGTTGAATGCCCAAAAACGATCTTGTCCCCCAATATTCGCTTGAGAAATCCCCATAAAATAACTAGATGAAAATACATCATCACCAGTATACGCTTGTCCTTCTACAGGAGCGATTCTTGTTGGTTTTGCCCAAACACTCACGGTCCCTTCAGTTGATGACAGTAATGTCGAAGCAGGAACATTCGTATCAACTTGGTCATTTACCCCATCAAAAAAGAGACAACCACCAACTTGACATTCTGATTGCCAAATAGGAGAAAAAGCGCCATCTATAAGTGCTCCATCCCTGCTATTTCCACTTACATCGACAATTGAACTACCGCTATTGAACGGGATATTTAATTGCATAAACGGATTTGCATTTTCTGTCCAAGTATATGCAGCCCCAGAATCTAATATTCCAGTAACCTCAGTAGTAATATCGGTATATGTATCTAAACTTGTGCCAGAATTATTTATCCCCACTGTAACTGCATTTGCTGAAATAGTAACCGTATTTGTAGAATTTTCAGTCGAAGTAACTGCCCCAACTCCATCTAAATAAGTGACAGACAAATCCCATTCCTCAGTTGCTGCAATATGGTCAGAGATAATTGATCTTGGACCAGCTACATTTGCATTACCATTATCATAGATTTCTGCAATTTGATCTGGTGAAAGTGCATTTGGATAAATCTGTACCTCATCGACATATCCTTGGAATGGTGTCCCAAATGAAACCGCTCCCCCAATCCGAATCACTTGAGATATTGCTTGTGTATTTCCAGATAGTACTTCTCCACCCAGCACACCATTTTTATAGATTCGTAATTTTCCTCCACCATGAACCCATACTAAATGAACCCATTCATCCACAGTATATGTTACCCCCACACGATCTTCAGCCCCGTCAAAGTTGAATGCCCAAAAACGATCTTGTCCCCCAATATTCGCTTGAGAAATCCCCATAAAATAACTAGATGAAAATACATCATCACCAGTATATGCTTGTCCTTCTACAGGAGCGATTCTTGTTGGTTTAACCCATACACTAACTGTCCCCTCAGTAGATGAAATTAAAGCACTAGCTGCTTGATTTACATTTACTTGGTCATTTGCCCCATCAAAGTAAAGACATCCACCAACTTGACAACTTCCTGGTGTTGTAAATGTGGGAATATCTATAATCGCACCGTCGATCCCACTACCACTATAATTTTCTTGAGTTGCCCCTGAATTAAAAGGCATATTCAAACTCATAAACGGTGTTCCGTCATATGACCAAGTATAAGCTCCTTGTCCCACTCCAAAACCAGATACTTGGGAATTTAGATCAGATGTAGTTGCTAATGTTGTTACACCAGCGTTTAAACCAACCCCTGTTGCTTCTGCAGCTGCACAAGTTGTATACATTTCTCTATAAAGTGTTCCAATAGGCTCACTACAAGTAACTGAATTGCTACAAGTTGGACAAGCCAAACAAGAATTTGTTAAAGCAGCGCAAGGACCAGTTTGAGGTGCACCATCACAATACGTAACCGACAAATCTCCGTTAACATCGGTTACTTCAGCTGCTGTAGGGTTGTATGCCAAACAGACATTAAATCCAGTAATAGCATCATCTTGTACTCCTTCACATGCAGTCCCAGTTGCTATTGCACAAACTTCATCTCCTGTGTCTTCATTAGGGTCTGTAGAAGTTACCCGATAATAATCTGTACCACCAACATTTTGAGCAGGAGGGACAGCAGCTTCTACACCACTCATGATTGGAAATTCGTAAACCGTGATATACGGAATTCTGGCATTTTCATGAAACTCTGTTACCACCCTCATACCGTTTTCTATTGTTTCAGTTGTATTTGTTACTTCATCAGAATAAACAACTTCTTGTCCAGCGACTGATGATGCTGAATTATTTACGTTTTGATGTACATATAAACCAATAAAAACAGCTAGTACCGAAAAAACAAAAAGACCAAATATTCTTTGGTTATGCTTCCCTCTTAATAATCCGAACAAATTAAACATGATTTCTAAAACATCACTCCATTTATAGATATATTTATAATAGCATCTACAAAAAATAAAAGCCTTGTGGATAAAACAAACAAGGCAATTATTCTTAAGGTTTTGTCAATAGCGCTATATTCTTATTCTATTTTTTTGCAACCTCAATAAATGCATTAAAAAGCGGATGCCCTTTTATTGGTCGTGATTTAAATTCAGGATGAAATTGCACCCCAACAAAAAATGGATGCTGTTCTTTTGGCAATTCTATAATTTCAACAAGATCTTTCTCTGTATTAAGTCCAGAAAAAACAAGCCCAGCTTCTTCTAACATTGGTCTATAGGTATTGTTAAATTCGTACCGATGACGGTGCCTTTCAGAAATACTTTCTTGGCCATAAGCATCATATGCAATTGTTCCAGGCTTGATTGTACAATCATAAGCGCCAAGTCTCATGGTTCCCCCATAATTATTCTGCTCCAACTTTTCAATTTGATCTTCCATAGTATGAATAATCGGGTGTTTTGTCTCTGGAGCAATTTCAACAGTATGTGCTTCTTTTAACCCAACAACATTTCGTGCAAATTCTACCGCAGCCATTTGCATTCCATAACAAAGTCCTAAATAAGGAATTTTATTTTCTCGGCAATATTGAATCACTTTAATCTTTCCTTCGACTCCCCGACTACCATATCCTCCAGGAACAACAATTCCATCGTAATCACTTATTGAAGCAAGTTTTGACTCATCTTCTTCAAAATCAATTGCATTAATCCATTCTAGTTTTGGTTTAAGCCCCTTTGACCATGCAGCATGTTTTAATGCCTCAATAACAGAAATGTAAGAATCAGAAAGAGTAAAATCACCTGTTGCAAAATATTTCCCAACTAAACCAATTTTCACTTCTTTCTCGGCTTCTTTTGCTGTTTTAACAAAGTTTTTCCAGTCATTTAAATGGACTTTTTGCATTGGTAAATCAAATCTCTTTACAATTTCTGCATCAAACCCCTCTTCATTAAAATTAAGTGGAATTTCATAAATCATGCCAACATCAGGTGCAGAAACAACACGTTTTGGGTCAATACTTGCCACGCGTGCAATCTTTTCTTTTCTCGGTTTATCTAATGGCAAAGTAGAACGCGCAATGACAAAATCTGGGTTTAAACCAGATGCATTCATTGTTCTAATCGCATATTGTGTTGGTTTTGTTTTCATTTCCCCCAATGCTCCTGGCACTGGTAAATAACTAACCAAAACAAATGCGACATCAGCTGGAGATTCTAATTGCATCATTCTTGCCGCTTCTAAAAAAAGAATATTTTGATATTCACCAACAGTTCCACCAACCTCGACAATCATAATATCAGCCTCAGCTAATTTGGCAGCATTTTTAATACGTCGAACCACTTCTTGTGGAATATGAGGAACCACCTCTACACATTTCCCTTGATATTCTAAATTTCGTTCTTTTTCAATAACCGTCTGATACACACGACCAGTAGTCATATAATTATCAGACAAAATTGTTTGGTCTAAAAATCTTTCGTAATTTCCGATATCTTGATCAGTTTCATCTCCATCATCCGTCACAAAAACTTCTCCATGCTCTGTTGGATTCATCGTTCCTGCATCTACATTAATATAGGGATCTATTTTAATCGTAGAGACGGTAAATTCTCGTGATTTCAATAACATGGCAAGCGAAGCTGCCGAAACTCCTTTTCCTACTCCTGACATTACCCCTCCTACGACAAATAGATATTTTGTATTCATAGAATTTCAGTGATTCAGTGATTCAATGTTTCAGTGACACACCTCAAAATGTTTATCACTGAAACACTGAGTCACTGAGACAGTGAAGCTGAAATAATAAAAAATCAGCCCCAAATAGGACTGGCTTACGGCTAAAAGGACCGCGCCTTATTTAGTATAGAACAAGATGAAACAATCATCAATTTTGAATAAACAGGCGTCAATTATCAATAAACAATGATCAAATTCCAAAGGATTGTGATAAAAACCGAGAGCAGAATTGATTATTGATCATTGTTTATTGCTTTTCTCATCACAATTCGCGGGCCTGTAAAAGATAAAACTCATCTCCATAAACCCATTCTACCATTACGGATTTCCCCAGAGCATCTTCTACTTTTTTTACCAATTCAACTAATTTTACAATTTGGTTATCTGTCAATTTCTGTTTTTTTCCTTGTTCAGGTTCTATATCTTGCATACTTGTCCCTGAACCGCCTAAAGAAATAATTTCTACTTCTTGTATAGAAATATTTTTATCTAAAATCTTTACTGGATCCCGTTTTACTGTATAAGTATCTGGAGTAAAAGGTCTATCTTCATTTGCATCCCCTAAACCTATTCCAGCTTCAATAATAAATTGGTTTTTATCTCCACTTACTGGATGCTGAGAATAACAAATCCCTGCTGTTTTTGAATCGATCATTCTTTGCACTATAACTGAAAGTGATACTTCTTGAGGCGAAAGCTGTTGTTGTAATAAATAATAGAGTGATTTAGAAGTATACAAAGAAGCCCAACACTTTTTTATTGTTTGAAGTAAATCTTCTGGAGCAATATGTAGATAACTAGCCAACTGACCAGACCAAGCTAAGCGACGACTCCCATTTGCATAGACAGATGACCGAACAGCCACAAATTGAGAATTAGAATGAGCGTATTGTTGCATTATTTCTGTTGCAAGGTCTGCTTCAACTTCTGCCGACAATATAAGCTCTTGTATTAAACGACTTGCATAATCAATCGAATGCAAATCTGCAATACTTACTTTATCTAACTCAGATTGAATTGCTAGGTGCAAATCATTTTGTTTAAAAAAATTTTTCAATGAATCATTCGTTATCACAAAACCTTCTGGAACAAGAAACTTTGCTTGTACTAATCTTCCAACCGACAATGCTTTTGTCCCTACCAAATCAAGATGTTTTTCTTCAATTTGAGAAAACGGTATGATATCCATACTATCCAAATAATTTTGCTAATAAACCTCTTGAATCCTCCTCAATGTCTGGCTTATCATCAGATTCTTCGATATGAGTGAAGTGTTGCAACCAACGAGTAAGGCGCTCTGTTTCTTTTTGCACATTCTCTCCTTCATATTCTGTATCGTGCAACCGTTGACCAAAACCATGTTGTCGACGATCTAAATGCAAATGCAATTTAAGCGCTTTTTCAGATTCGTGCTCAACATAAATATGGAAACGAGGATATCTTTCTGTTGTCAATTTAAAAATATAACTTTGTTTCGCACTGGCTTTATCCGTAATAGGAATATACCCAGCTTCACGTAAAAGCTGATACGAAGTCTTTTTTAATTCCTGTTTCCAGTGGATATCCATAGAACTGCCTGGTGGCAGAGACGTTTTCAGACTTCACCAGATCTATATAGACTTTAGCAGACAATATATCGTCGTCTGGTAAGTTTGGTTCGTCAGGCTAATCTGAGCAATCTCTTAATTACGTAGTAATTTAAGTGCTGCATCTAATTGAGGATCTAAATCATTATTAAAGTCCTCTTCTGTTAAATCAATTTCAATATCTGGAACAACACCAACTTCATTGATTGCTCTTTCTAGTGGTGTAAACCATTTTGCAACTGTCAGTCTATAAGCAGAACCATCTTCCAAAGTTTCATATTTTTGAACAGACCCTTTTCCAAAAGTGGTCATCCCTATTAGTCGTGCTATTTTATAATCTTGCAAAGCACCGGCAACAATTTCTGAAGCAGAAGCACTTCCTTCATTTACTAGTACAATTGTTGGAATTTCAGACAACCGAGCTCTCCCACGCGCATGATGTAATTGCTCTTCATTAGAATTATCCCGCTCTCGTAAAATCACACCTTGTTCAACCCATTCGCTGGCAACTTCAATGGCCATGTCTAAAAACCCACCTGGGTTATTTCTTAAATCAAGTACGATTCCATTGATATTCCCATCGGCCTCTACTTCGCGAATAAATTTATTTAACAAATCCTCAGTTTCTTCATCGAATGCTGACATTTTTAAATGTGCAATACCACCATCTAAGATTTCCCAACGCAAACCAGTATGTTCAATTGTTTGACGTGTAATAACAACTTCACGAGGATCATTATCTCCACTTACAATCAATAATGTAACTTGTGTCCCTTCTTTACCTCGTATATTTGAGACAGCTTGATCAAGTGACATAGAATATGTATCAGCACCATCAATAGCAATAATTCTATCACCAGATTTTAAACCTGCTTGTTGACCTGGACTATCATTTAGCGGAGTGATCACGACTAAAAAGTCATTCTTTACACCAACCTCTACACCAATTCCGCTAAAACTTCCTGAAAGCTCTGCACTAAATTGCTCTGCAAGCTTTGGATTAAAAAACTCTGAATAATTGTCATCCACAGCAGCTACCATCCCTCTCATAGCTCCATAAAAAAGATCTGCTTCATTTACAGGTTGATTAACATATTCTTCTTTAATACTCTCCCATACATCCCAGAACAACTGAAAATCAGGAGCTGTCGCCGAATAGGATTTATCAACAAGCCCCTGGTTTGTTACGGTTGTAGCACCAGCAAGGCCTGAATTCGATACGTTTCTTCCTTTACCAAGATACCACCCACCAAAAAAAGCGAGTAAAATAAATAAGACGGCACCATAGCTTTGAAAAAATGACCTCTTCGTTACAGTTGTAGGAGAATTAGGTCCAAAATAGGTTTTCATGTGGTTGATTGATAATACTAATTGATCATGCCCAAAAAACTAAAATATAAAGAGTCGTCTAGCTATTATACAATTACTCTGTATTAATCTAATTGGGTTATATAAAGCGTATTTTAGCAAATCATCTCTTTCTAGGCTACCTATTTTGCTTTTCTTGTAATATCTGCACCAATAGCCTGAAGTCGCTCCTCTAAAGCTTCGTAACCACGATCGATATGATAAATATTAGCAATTTCACTTTGACCTTCCGCAATTAACGCAGCAAGAACCAATGTGATCCCAGCACGAATATCTGGACTCGCAATATTTTTTCCATAGAGCTTAGCCGGCCCCTGAATAAGTACTCGATGAGGATCAGCCATAATAATTTCTGCGCCCATTTGATTTAAAAGATCTGTGTAAAAAAGTCGTCCATCATAAATTGTTTCATGCATCATGCTTAACCCATCTGCCTGAGAAAGAAGCAAACTCATTGGAGGTTGTAAGTCTGTAATAAAACCTGGATACTCATGTGTCTTAATTTGTTGAGGCTTGCATGGTAATGAATGCCGAACAGTAACAGAACTTTCTCCAAGCTCATAATTAATACACATCAAATCAAAATACTTCCATAAAACATCTAAATGATCTGGCCTAATATTTGTAACTGTTACTGGATTTCCACAAAGAGCTGCCAAAATTGCGAATGTCCCTGCTTCAATTCTATCTGGGATGATTTCTGTTTCACCACCTGATAAAGACTCAACCCCCTCTACAATAATTGTTGGTGAACCAGCACCTGTAATTTTTGCTCCGATAGAATTTAAATATTCAGCCATTGCCACAACTTCTGGCTCCATGGCAGCATTTTTAATTCTTGTTGTCCCTTCTGCTAATACAGCCGCCATTAAAATAGCTTCTGTTCCTGTATGTGTCACCCATTTAAATGTATAATCTACAGCTTGCAATCTTTTTTCTGAAGTAATGACATAAGAATAGGGATTCGTTTTTACTTTAGCCCCCATCGAATAAAGAAAGTCTAATGTCATATCAATTGGTCTACGCCCGATTGAATCTCCACCTGGATGAGGAAAATGCACTTCTTTAAATCTATGTAAAAGCGGAATAATAAATAAAAAAGATGCCCGCATTTTTGCGACCAACTCTACTGGCAATTTTCCGTCTTTAATCGCGGCTGGTTCAATTTTAAGAGTTCTCTCATCTCTCGTTACTTTTCCACCTAATTCTGTTACAATATCAGACATCATTTGCACATCTAAAATTGCAGGAATATTTGTTAATGTACATGGTTCTGTACTTAATAAAGCGGCTGGAATCATTTTTAAAACATGGTTTTTAGCACCATAGACAGGAATTTCACCTTGCAATTCTTGTTTTCCTTTGATAAGAAATGTATCTGACATATAATTAAATAAAGAGTTACACTGTTAATAACGGCAAAAAGCCTTAAATCTTACAAATAGCATGACTTTAACCCATCGAAGAATTTTAACATTTATCCTATTTTTATTGCTTATCTCTGTTGGCCCTGGCCTTATTTTTTATGGCGCTGGGTATAGAGTTAATATAAAACAAAAACGCATTGAACGCGTTGGACTTTTACATATTACAACAGATCCTGAAAATACGACAATTACCATAGATGGTCAATCTCACCCTATTTCAAACGAGCTTGTTTTGAGCAGTTTACAGCCAAAAGAATATGATATTGTCATTTCTAAAAATGAATACCATTCTTGGTATAAACGCTTAGAAATATTTCCTGGTGAATCAACATTTATTCGTGATCTTCAGCTCTTTGTCGACAACCCCACGGAACTCATTACTTCTATTACACAAAACCCTGTCGAGCTTGCAACCACAAATGACTATGCCTATTTTCAATCTGCTAATTCTTTAATGCAATTTGCATTTGCATCTGAAAAACTTACACAACACCCACTCGCCAACCAATTTGAAATTATTAATTTTCAAACAGATTCAAGTGGAAAAGCAGTCTTTTTACAAAATGCTATTTGGTATTATTTTGATGGATCAACTATTGCCCCACTAGATGTTAGATATCTAAAAGAAGATGTCAGTAAAATTTTTGTAGAAGGAAATCTTTTACATATCATTACTGAATCGGGAATTTATTCTGCATCTCCTCAAGAAGAGAATGCAAGTCTAATCGTACAACAATCTTTTATACAAACACTTTTTGTTGCAAATACTCAATATTGGTTTATTGCCTATGAGCCATCAAAGAAACATAGTTTTTTGTATAAAGTTGTAAATGAACAATCACGCCCTGAATTAATAACTACATTACCCTACCAAGACCAGTATCTAATTAAAGAAAATTTTGATGGCTTTTTAACTCTTTCTTCTCCTGAAGAACTAAAAATTATTCTTGTTGATAGCAATACTTTACCCGCTATCACAGAAGAAATTCGTTCAATTAAAAACTGGCAATGGTCAAAAAACAGAAAACAACTATTGGTCGCAACTGATTTTGAATTATTGATCTTTCACTATAATGAAGCAAGAAGACAAGAATTATTGATGCGTCTTAGCAAACCGTTTTCTGATGCCGCCTGGGAAACAAACGAAACCCATACATTCTATATTGCTGATGACCAATTGCAATTAGTCGAAAGAGATGAACGGTTCCAAAGAAATACAATCCTCCTAACAGAAAAGCTGCCTGAGTTACAAATCCTTGCAACTCCAATATCTGGTAAAACTATTTACTTAACCTCTATAAACTCAAATGGTGAGCTTTCAATTTTGAAACAAAACCTTAGATAGTCGTTATAATTCGACAAAAGTATTTTCCCCAATAACCAATTTATGGCCACTAGGAAGTGAGTGAATCGTTGAATGAACTGTACAGTTTTGACCTAAAATACTATCAACAATTCGTTCTTTTGTATCTATTGAAACACCATCCATTACAATAGAATGTTCAATTTCTGCTCGTTTAAAATTTGCATTATTTCCAATGGATGTATACGGACCGATATACGTATCTTCAATTATACAATTTTCACCAATAACAACTGGCCCACGAACTACAACATTTTTTCCAATAACAGAACCTTTTCCAATTTGTACTAACCCTTGGATAATAGAATCTTCATGTACAGCTCCCTCAATTTTATGTTCAATTGTATGCATGACTAAACTATTTCCCTCTAATAGTGCTTCTGGTTTTCCTGTATCTTTCCACCAACCAGTTACTTCGCTTACCGTCACTTTATGACCATTATCGATTAACCATTGGTGAGCAGGAGGTGGATAGTATTCGGCAATTGAACTATTCCCTTTTACTACAGGCTCTACATTTTCCATTGCCTCAAAAATTTCTGGACGATAAAAATAAATGGCCGTTACCGCTAAATTGCTAATAAATTCTTGTGGTTTTTCTACTGTTTTTGTAACAAGTCCATTTTCTACAACAGCTACTCCAAATCTTTCTGGATTATCTACTTTTGTTACTAAAAGATGGGCAGCAGAATCTGATGCAAGAAATTCGTCATAATATTTTTTTATCCCGCCAGAAAGAATATTATCACCACCAAAAAGTAAAAAAGGTTCATTTCCTAATAATTCTTTGGCTAATAAAATTGGATACATCATTCCATTTGGTTCTGGTTGTTCAATATATTGAATGTTCAATCCCCATTTTGAACCATCTCCAATCGCATTGGGAATTTCTTTATCTCCTTTATTTAAATTGATAATCACATCTTTGATTCCACAGTCAGCAATATCATCTAAAACACGAAAAATCATGGGTTTCCCCGCGATCGGAATAAGATGTTTATTGATTGTATTGGTAATTGGCCGTAATCGAGTACCGCGACCACCAGCTAGGACAAGTGCTTTCATATAGATATGATTCGAATAGACGAATTAATACTAATCTACGAATTTACTGCGAATATACGAATAAAACCACAGAAAAGGCCTAATTGTCAACTCTAGAGCAAATGAGGGAAAGCTAACATTAGACAAGATAGGGTAAAACCATCTGTAATTTTTCCTGTTTGTACCAGTTCAAAGACTTGATCAATATCAAGTAATTCTACCGTCATCCCTTCTTCTGATTCATCTAATGTCGGTTCTGCAACCTTTTTACAACCAGAGATAAGATAAACCGTTGCGATATCATTTGAATGACCATTGGCAACATCAAACTCTCCAATGGGAAGATACGATTTACCTTCATACCCAGTTTCTTCTACTAACTCTTTTTTAATCACTTGTTCTGGTGTTGATGATAAATCACCACCTCCTCCAGGCACCTCTAAAGAATCCCTTTGAGTCAAATATCTATACTGACGAACAAGAATAAGCTTCCTGTCTTCTGTTAATGCGATGGCTCCAACAGAAAAAACTTTCCCGACATAGAAGTAGTCGAATTTTTTTCCAGAATCAGTTTTTCCACTATCGTGTAAATAACTATACCAAGGGTTTTTATGTATTTCTTCCCTTTTTTCTAAACTCCATTTTGCTGTTTTTGATAATGGTTTTTGTTCTATAAGATCATCTGCCATATTGATTTTTATACCATTCTTTATATGCTCCTGATTTAATTTTTTGCCACCATTCAGGATTGTTTTTATACCATTCAACAGTTTTTGCTAATCCCTCGTCAAAAGTAATAGAGGGATTCCATCCCATCGCTCGTAATTTACTTGAATCAACAGCATATCTTCTATCATGCCCAGGACGATCTTGAACATACTCAATTAATGATTCTGGCTTATCGAGCAATGAAAGAATTTGTCTTGTTAGATCTAAGTTCGTTACTTCAGGCTCATTATCGGCTCCAACATTATAAATTTCTCCAGGCTTTCCTTCGTGCAAAACAAGGTCAATAGCAGAACAGTGATCATCTACATAAAGCCAATCACGAATTTGTTGCCCATCTCCATAAACAGGAACAGATTTGTCTTCGATGAGATTTGTAATGAACAAAGGGATAATTTTTTCTGGATAGCAATACGGTCCGTAATTATTTGTGCATCTTGTAATCATTCCAGGAAAATCAAAGGTTCTATAAGCTGCGATGACTTGCACATCCCCACCAGCTTTAGAAGCTGAATAAGGACTACTTGGACGAATGGGAGAATCTTCTACCGCTTTTCCACCATTATCAAAATCACCATAAACTTCGTCTGTAGAAATCTGGAGATACTTTTTATGCCCAGCATCTCGAGCGGCTTGAATTAAGGCATAGGTTCCACGAACATCGGTATCAATAAAATCGAATGGATTTTGGATTGACCGGTCTACATGTGTTTCTGCTGCAAAATTAATAATGACATCTACTTCATTTGCTAATTTACCTACGAGCTCATGATCAACGATATCACCTTTAATAAATTTATATTGTTTATTGTTTTCAAAATCTGAAAGATTGTCTAAATTCCCCGCATACGTTAATTTATCAAAATTAAGAATATGATAATCGGGATATTTATTTAACATATATCGAATAAAATTGGATCCGATAAAACCAGCTCCTCCAGTAACCATGATGCGCATATCTACTTTTTCTTTAAATAATCAAGAAATCTATAAGCCCCAACCATGGTTGGTGCCCCAGTTAATTTACCTTGTTTTAGCATGTTTTCAAATACATTCAAAGAAACTGCTTCTATTTGGGATATTTCATCATCAATAATAGCATTATCGATCTTTTCTAATCGTTCAGCCACATAAACAAAGGCCTTACGATTTGTGACGCCAGGAAGAAGAAAAAAACTCCCTAGTGATTTCCATTTTTTTGCTTTTAAGCCAGTTTCTTCAAGTAATTCTCTTTTTGCTGACATTAATGGTGTTTCATTTCTATCAACCATTCCTGCTGGAACTTCCCATTGATATTTTTTAATAGGGTGTCTAAAGTTTTTTACCAAATACACCAGTTTTTTCTTTCTATCAAAAGCAATAATGATAACACCTGCATTCGCGGTCATCACATAATAGATTTGTTTTTTTCCTTTTGTATTTTCAAACCGATCTTCTCGTATTTGAAAATACGGATTTTTATGAATTGATTTGCTGCTAAGATTTTTTTTAGGTTTACCCATAGAAATACCTATTGCAAGTTAGCTCGAATACTATTGGCCAATGTTTTTCCTTCTTCTAAATCTAAACTTCCTTTTCCATGCCAAGGAATACGACCATCATTTTCAAATCGAGGCATAATATGTAAATGCGTATGATCAACACTTTGAGAAGCTACTTTTCCATTATTCACCCCAAGATTAAATCCCTTTGCATCCACAGATTTCATGATGGCTTTAGAAAGTTGAGGAATAATTCGCATTAAACTAGCCGCTACATCATCTAGGGTTTCTGAAAGCATTGGATAATGTTCTTTTGGAATCACAAGAGTATGCCCGTTATTTACAGGATTAACATCTAAAAACGCTAAGATTTCATCATCTTCATAAACTTTGATTGCAGGAATTTCATTCGCAACAATTTTACAAAAAAGACAATTTTCCATAGATCTTACTAGCTTAATAATAATGATTCTAGCTCTTTTGTATTATACAATAAATAATCAGGAGCGACTTCTTTTAATTGTTCTTCTGTATTAAAGCCCCAAGTAACGGCAGCAGTTTGAACACCAACTTTTTTGCCTTCTTTTATATCACCAACAGTATCCGTAATGAAAAGTAACTCTTGTGGTTTAATTTTGAACTCTTCCAAAGCTAGTGCAATTTTTTTATCCTTATAAATAGAGACTTCCGGCCCCATATACATTGAAAAGAAAAGATCAATTTCTTCTCTCTCAAAAACAGGCATAATCAATGGAATAAAAGTGGAAGTATTAATAATCATAGGATACTGTTGTGCTAATTTCTGTAATGTTGATTTTATGTCATCGAATAAACTTAGATTATTGTAAGGCCCAATCAAGCCAGGTATTGAATCTTGCTTTACAGGAAGACTTGGGTCCACACCAATTTTAACAAGAATATTCTCCCAAGAATTACCTTGAATAATTGAACGATATTCTTCTTGTGTAATGGTCTCGTTTGTTTTTTCAACTATAAAATTTTTTGCACTTTCAAAAGCATGTTCAAAAGAATCAATAATAGTTCCATCAACATCAAACATGAGTAATTTAGGTTTCATAAAATATCTACAGTTATTTTTTTAGAAAAATGCAGACCAAGTTTCCCCTAGTCTGCATCATCTGTATTTGTTTGACAAGCCTGAGTATCCTCACCCGAAGTTACCATTTTTTCTTTAGTTCTAGCTCGATTTCCATGAGTCTATTGTATTTTTCTACACGTTCTGACCGAGAAAGGCTTCCTGTTTTTATATATTCTGAATTTACGGCAACAGCAAGGTCCGCAATAGTTGTATCCCCTGTTTCCCCTGAACGGTGAGAGATAATAACTTTATAACCATGTTTACGTGCTAATTTAATCGCATTCATGGTTTCTGTCATGGTTCCTATTTGATTTACTTTAATCAAAATAGCATTTGCAACACCCATATCAATTCCTTTTTGCAAACGTTTTTCATTTGTCACAAAAAGATCGTCTCCAACAATTTGTACTTTTTTGCCCAATGCTTTTGTTAACTCGGCCCAATCTTCCCATTCACCTTCATCGAATGGATCTTCTAAAGAAATAATATGATACTTTTTAACCCATTCACCAAGCATTTTGATAATGGATTTTGCATTATGATACTTCTTCCCTGCTTTATCTTTTATTTTATAATCAAAGTCATACCCTTTTCCAATTTGGAAAAACTCAGAAGCAGCTAAATCTGAAGCAACAAAAACATCTTTTCCAGGTTTAAAGCCAGCGTCTTTAATCGCTTTAATAATATATTCCATGGCATGTTCATTGTTTTTAAGCGTTGGAGCAAAACCACCTTCATCTCCAACCAATGTCAAATAACCATCTTTGGCTAATAATGTTTTTAAGTGCTGGAATACTTCTACACCTTTCCATACACGCGACTCCATTGTTGGCCCTTTTGGCACAATCATGAACTCCTGAATTGATAATGGATTGTCTGCATGTTGCCCACCATTGATAATATTCATCATTGGTAAAGGAAACTTCCAACCAGTTGCTTTAACTCTATACATTGAACGCAAATGTTTATACAAAGGAATATTTTTCTGTTGCGCACCAGCTTTTGCACATGCAAGAGATACAGCTAAAATAGCATTGGCACCAAGATGTTTTTTATTATCAGTTCCGTCTAAATCAATCATTGCCTGATCAATTTGAGGTAACTTTGAAACATCCATCCCTTTTAACTTTTTTTTGATGCTTTTATTCACATGCTCAACGGCTTTTTTTACACCTTTTCCATAAACTCGCTTTGCTTTATCTCGTAATTCCCAAGCCTCAAATGTACCTGTTGAAGCACCAGAAGGAACCGACGCATGAGCCATAGCCCCGCCTTGAAGAGTAACTTTCGCTTCAATTGTTGGCCAACCACGTGAATCGAGAATTTCTCTTGCTTTTATATCTTTAATTGCGAATTTATTCATAATATGACACATGGTGCATGACATATGTGGGGTTTATTGCCCTATGTATCATGCACCATGTCTTATGGGATTTATTTAACTTCGAAAACGATCGTTGCAGTTACATAAACATCTTGAGAGCCTGTTTCTAATTGTGGAGCAGGAACAGCAGTTTTTTGAACTGATTCAGCAGCCATGTCCATTGCACCACCGTAAAAAGGAACAGGATTATTTCCGTCATTTGAATATTCTGAGAAAGAAACAATTTTACCTAGTTTCACACCAAGTGTTCTAGATAATTCATCTGCTTTTTGTTTTGCATTTTCTAACGCTTTTTGCCGAGCTTCTTCTCTATATTGTTCTGGTTCATCAATAGTAAAGCTTAAACCACTAACTTGATTCGCACCACTATTACCAGCAGCTTGAATAACATCACCAGATTTTTCTAAGTCTCGAATAGTTACTTCTACTGATTGTCGCACTTCATAACCATTAGAAACTCGTCCATTATCGGTATAATCATATAATGGGTTTACATTAAAGCTTGTTGTTTGCAGATCTTCTTCTTTGATTCCTACTTCTTTTAAGGCAACCACAACTTGGTTAAATTGAGTAATATTTTCTTCTTGTGCTTCTTCAGCAGTATCTCGCTCTGTAACAATTGTCACAGTAACTTTTCCTAAATCAGGTTGAGCTGTAACTCTTCCCTCACCCATGATAGTAACAGTATCACGTTCTGTATCTAGTGTTCCTGTTGCCACCTTAATAAGCATGATAGAACCTGCAATTCCAAGCACAAGCAATGCCAATAAAATAAGATTGACTAACACTCCTGTAAAAGGATTGTTAAAATAGTTTTTCTTTTCCATATTTTTTTGTTTAGACATAATTAATGATTTCATTTATGTATTTGTATTATATCAAGAGTCAAGAAAACTACAAAGTTGCAAAATCGCACATCTACAAAAAAATCCTTACCTTTTTGCAAATTTGCAATTTTGTCGTTTTGCAGTTTTTTACTAACATAAGTTTACGTATTTTCACTTTTGCCGTATAGTATTATTATCTAAATGAGACTATTACCTAGCGTTTATGGCAATTATTGAACCACAATTACTAAAAGGAACTCGAGATTTTGGACCGGAAGAAATGGCCAAACGTTTATTTATTTTAAAGAAAATGAGATCCGTTTTTAGCCAATTCGGATATGACGCCATCGAAACCCCAGCTTTAGAATATGCAAAAACAGTTTTAGGAAAATACGGAGATGAAGGAGACAAATTAACCTATACCTTTGAAGATCATGGTGGAAGAAAAATTGCTCTGCGTTATGACCAAACTGTACCAACAGCTCGTTTTGTTGCGGCTAATCAAGGCACAATTGAATTCCCTTTCAAACGCTATCAAATCGGGCCAGTTTGGCGAGCAGATAAACCACAACGAGGGAGATACCGTGAATTTTACCAATGTGATATTGATATTGTTGGAACTGACAGTCTTTTAGCTGATGCAGAAATTGCTAAAGTGATTTATGCTGTTTTTGCAGAACTCGGGCTAAAGAAATTTTCTATTCGACTCAATTCTCGAAAATTACTCGATGCGATTTTGGATACTTGTAAAATCAAAAAAGTAAACCGCATTGAAGTTATTCGGATAATCGACAAACTAGATAAAATTGGATTAAACAAAGTAAAAACAGAATTAGCCAAGCATATTTCTAAAGAACAGGTAAAAGAACTTGTTTCTTTAGCATTAGATGAAAAAGTTCAAAACCAGATCAAACAGTTAGATGATTCTGAAGGAAAAAAAGAAATGGCTGAAATCTTAAACCATCTAAAAGCATTAGGAATCCCATCCAAACATATTAAACTAGATCTCACTTTAGCTCGTGGACTGGATTATTATACGGGAATTATTTACGAAGTTGTGACAGATGATCTTTCTCTTGGTTCAATCTGTGGTGGAGGAAGATATGACGATTTAACAGGGTTATTTAGTGTAAACAAATATCCAGGAACAGGCGTTGCCTTTGGTTTAGATAGAATCATGGTTTATATGGAAGAAAAAGGAATGTTAAAAAACCTTATGAGAAACACCCAGGTTTTAGTAGCAAATTTTCCTGATACACTCAAAGAAAATATAGAGCTGGTAAATGAATTACAAAAAGCAGGTATGAATACAGAATTGTATCTAAATGATGCAAATTTAAAAAAACAATTTAAATATGCCGACAAAAAAGGTATTCCCTGGATGATTATTCAAGGAAGTGAAGAAGTCAAAAAGAAAAAAGTTGCTTTAAGAAATATGATGAGCGGAAAACAAGAATTCTTAACGGTAAAACAAGTTTTAAAAAAGTTAACAAAAGTAAATTAAAATTATGAATCTACGAAACAAAAAACTCGTCATGGGTGTGCGAATCTTATTTGGTTTATTTATTCTCTACAGCGGAATTGGTGGATTTCTTGCTTCAGCTGCAGAGATGAAAGGCGTTCCAGAAGCAATGATAAATGCAACATTAGAATTACAAGCAAATGGATTATTTTACATGATCAAAATCACCGAAATTATTACAGGTTTAATGCTCTTATTAAACTTCCGACCAGCTTTAGCATTATTAGGAATTGCACCAATTGGAGTTGGGGTCGTTGTTTTTAATGCAAATATTGCCCCAGCATTTGTTATCTCTGGAATTGTTGTTTGCCTTTTTACTGCTTTTCTTGGATATGCGTATTGGGATAAATACAAACCTCTGTTTGTAAAATAAATTTGTTTTCAGTTTTAAAAGACCTGCCTTAGCAGGTCTTTTTATTTTGTTAATTTAGTTGACCCTTCTAAATGAACGTTAATAAAATTAGGGATTTCTATTTATCACGCTCGCCGCGAGGGCCTTCATTTTTGGGCGGGCAAAAACGAAGCAAAAACCCGCTGGGGGAACTTGAGAGCTTCTTGCATGTTTTGATCATCTATTTTCTTCTCAGAAGCGCAATTCCCCCAGACCCCATAAGCACATTATTGATTTTCCCTCTATTGGAAGATCTCATTGTAATTGTAATTGTAATTGTACTCCTCCCCTTGCCTTTCGACCTCGAGCTCAAGACCTGAGATGTGAAGGAGGGAGTTAGGGGGGGTAATTTTAAAAGCAAAGACCCCAGAAGAAAAGTGAATAGCGATTTGTGTTAGCCAATTGGCGTGACATTTCGCATCTCTTCTTCTGGGGCTTACGGGGCCTGCGCACGACGAACCGGGTGGTTCACGGGCTCAGGCGATCTTGTTGCCGTTGGGCTTGGCGTTCTTGCTCGCGTCGGGGTTGGCCCGTCGGCGGGTCGCGAGAACTTGGTCCAACAGAAAATCGGAACGACCATCGTTGAGGGCTGCCTCGACCCGCGAGCGGGGCGGCAGGGACTTCTTGATGGCCACTTGGGTGCTTGCTTTCATGTTTAGACTCCTCCTTTGTCTGATGACAGATTACCCCAAAACAGGATAATTGTCAACCGTGGCTACGCACCACAGTTGTCTTGGTCCGACATCCTATCTAGCACATGCAACAAGTGCATGTAGACAGCCATCCGGTATCTGTCGACGTGGTCCTGCTCCAAGGAGTGACAGAAGTACAGCTGGTCTCCTAGTCCCGCCATGTGGAAGAACAGCAGGATGCCTTCTCGGTGATTCGGATCAACGATCTCGTCGATCAAGAAAATGCGCTGGTGCATGACACCTTGCGCAGTCCTCATGATCAACGTCACTGGCTCGAAAGTCAAAGTCGGGACACGCGGGTCACCAACCCAAGCCGTTGTCAGCAAGATATCAGGAGGTGGAAACCTATCCACACCGCCGATCCCCGCCTGAATGACCACCTCACCAATCTCGTGACTGGTTCCAGCGGTCTTGTTGTACTCAGCAACGCATCGCCGAAGCGAACGAAGGAGCTCACGGAAGACGGCTCGCCCTCCAATGATTGTAACTCGAATTTCTGCCACTTTATATCCCCTCAGAATAGTGGTTTAATGTATTGCCAGCAAACCATTTGCTAGCTGATAAAACAAGTCCTCTGGGAACAGAGAACTTGCTGTATCAGTAAAGATTACTATAGCACAAAAAGCCACTTTAGTCAATAAGTTATTGACTTTATTTGATCTTTTATTTCTTCAATTTCTTCCCCACTTCTGCAACCATTTCAATCAAACGATTTGAATATCCCCATTCATTATCATACCAAGCAACTACTTTGACCATATCGCCATCAACCACCTTGGTAAGACTTAAATCGACAATACTAGAATGTGGGTCACCAATAATATCGCTAGAAACGATAGGATCTGTTGTTGTGGTTAAAATATGTTTATACAAAGGATGTTCTGCTGCTTTTTTAATTACTTCATTCACCTCTTCTACCGTAACGGATTTTTTTAATAAAAAGGTAAAATCAGATAAAGACCCAACAGCAACTGGAACACGAATAGATATTCCATCGAAAATACCTTGAAGCTCTGGAATCGTTTTGCCTGTTGCAATGGCAGCACCTGTAGACGTTGGAATAATATTTTGCGCAGCCGATCTCCCTCTACGCATATCTTTATGTGGCCCATCTACCAATGCTTGGTCAGCAGTATAAGCGTGGATAGTTGTCATCATTGCTTTGGCTACACCAAAATTATTATTCATAATAGCTGCAACTGGAGCGATACAATTGGTAGTACAAGAAGCATTATCGATAATGAGATTATTGGCGTTATTATCTTGGTCATTTACTCCAAGCACAAATGTTTTTACATTCCCCCCTTTATTGGGAGCAGAAATCACAACACGTTTTGCCCCTGCATCTAAATGTTGCTTTGCACCTTCTTCATCTCTAAATACACCAGTACATTCAATAACAACATCGATATCTAACTCTTTCCATGGCAATTGTTTAGGGTCTCGCTCTGAATACGTTAAAATCTTTTTCCCATTTACCGTAATATCGTCATCTGTAGAAGTAACTTCATGTTTATACCGACCATAAACTGTATCGTATTTTAATAAATAGGCAATAGAATCATTAGGAGCTAAATCATTAACTGCAACAAATTCTACATCGTCACGATCGAAACCAGCCTTAAAGACGTTTCGACCAATTCGGCCAAAGCCATTGATAGCAATGCGGATCATAGAAAAAAATCAAATATAAAAGAGGCTTATTACAGCCTCTAGTATATCATAATTACTTATGCTTGATGAATTTATTCTTCTAAATTTGCTACTTTTCGAATTCCAATAGGCGTTGCTTCATAATGCCCAGGAACATAGATCTTACTATATTTTGTATAAGATCCGTAAAGTGTAAAGCTAATTACATAACCTTTCCCACCAAGTGCAGAATCATAAATGATATGACTTGTAGGAGCTCCGGATTTGATATTGTCTAAGAAGACACGTCCAGTATTAGATTCAGGATGGAAACCACCATTTTCTGTTAAACGGTTTCGTCCATTTTCACCTAATGCAACTGCATTGTCTCGCAATTCTGGATATCCACCACCTACATAGGCTGAATAATCATTTAAAGCAGAGATAATATGTTCTACTTGTGTAACAATGCGTTCAGCTTCTTTATTTACATCTACACCTTCTAGGTCAAAGACGAAGAATGGGTCACCAAGTTGATCGTACTGTTCTTGGTTTAAGAGTCCCCATTTAGAAGTCATATAATAGGTTCCAGCAGGTAATACTCCATAGTCTGTTGTCTCTAATTCTTCAGGCAAATTGAATTGCATGATTCCATTTCCTTCTGCATCTACGATAAAAGCAAAATGATTGAAGTAGAAATTAAAGAATTCATCTGTGAAATCTGACCATACCCAGAATGTTTCTTCTGTTTGATCTAATGTAAAGCCATCTTTAGTAAGATAAATAGCTTGTCCATATTCGAAAATATTTTCTAGCCATTGTGTACCAACATAATATTCATTGGCTGCATAGAATTGTTCATAAGCAGTCCATAATGATTGAGAGAATTCCCAACCATAAACAGAATTTGTATAGTCGTCAGCACGTAATGTTGATTTAATTTCGTCTAAATCTAAACGATTATCTTTATTTTTTTGTAAGAGATCATCTTTTAATTTGTATTGATCTGAATTTACTAGATTTAAACCAGTAACAAAGTAATAAGTACCAGGAGCCAGTGTTCCATAGTTTGGAGTATTCACTGATGCTGGTAAATAAAATTTCATTGTTGCATCTCCTGTTTCTGGATTTACATCAAAACTGAAATCATTTGTATACATTTTATAGAATTCTGCAGAAAAGTTTTCCCATTGCCAATATGTTACTTGCGCATCAGTATCAAGAGTAAATCCTTTTTCTGTTAATGTAATCGCTTGGTTCCAACCTAAAACATTGTCGAACCATTTAATATCTGGGTAATGATTATGATCTCGTTTAAATGATTCATATCCACGCCAAAGAGTATTTGCAAATTCCCAACCAAGTTCAGCACTTGCATAGTTTACTTGCGATACATTTGATTCAATTTGGTCTAAAGAGAAAACACGTCCTTGTGTAGGAACTTGTCCTAAATTTTCTAAGGTAATCCCTAAAGCAACACCTTTCACTTGTTCATAGGTTTTTTCACCTGTTCCAAGATAATGTCTTGCATTTGTATGCGGGTTTACAAACCAAACTTCACCATGATTTTCTACAGCTAAAAGGAATTGTCCTTTTAATCGATTCAATAAAGCTGGGTCTTGAGCTTTTTGACCAGGCAAAGGAAGTTTTGCTAAATCGGCATTAGAAATACCAATCATGCGGTCTTTAATAAGCATCCAAGCATTTGTGGCATCTGGAATATAAATACGTGTCCCATTTTCTGGGCTTACATACCAAATTTTACCTCGATCTTGTACAGACAAAAGAAAGTGTCCTTTTAGACGCTCACTCAAATTAGTACTTTCGGCTGCAAATGTAGGTGCTACTGAGGTAAATACAGTCATCACCGCTAAAGCAGCAAATACAATACGTTTCATAGTTCTTTTTGCTAATAATCAACTAATTTCGAAACATTACCACATAATCTTAAAAATGTCAAGTAATGAAAAGACCCCCAATTTGCAGGAGGTCTTTCATTGTGTTTTTCGCTAATTAGAGCGAAAAACGAGTATATTGAGCAAGAGTAATATTTTCTCCAAGTACTGCAATTGCATTTTGGATAAGCTCTTCAATAGTCTTAGAGTCATCTTTGATAAAAGGTTGTTTTAAAAGGACTTTTTCTTCATAAAACTTCCCTAATTTCCCTTCTACAATCTTTTCTAGCATTTCCTCTGGTTTCCCTTCTTTTCTTAAGATTTCCATTTGAATTTCTTTTTCTTTCCCTAAAGCATCTTGTGGAACATCTTCTACATTAAGCCATTCTGGGTCAGAGGCTGCTACATGCATAGCAATATCTTTCGCTAAGGTTTGGAATCGTTCATTTCGGGCAACAAAGTCCGTTTCGCAATTTAATACGATTAAAGAACCAACTTTTCCACCAGCGTGGATATAAGCTTCTACTGTACCTTCATGTGTTTCTCGATCAGCTTTTTTTGCTGCTTTTGCAGCTCCAGCTTTTCGTAAAACATCGATTGCTTTTTCAATATCTTTACCTGCTTCTTCATAGGCTTTTTTAGCAGCCATAAGTCCGGCACCAGTACGAGCACGTAATTCAGTTACTTTTTTAATATCTTCATTCATAGTCATGGTTCATGGGGCATGATTCATGAGACATAATCAATACACCATTTTAATTTTTATTACAGATTCATAGGACAGTACATGAAACACTGGAATAAACCATGTATCATGCACCATGAATTGTTTGTTTTATTTTGCTTCTTTTTTTGGAGCTGTTTTCTTTGCTACTGGCTTTGTAGGTTTACTCACTTGTGCTTTTGCTGCTTTAGCTGGAACGATTTTTCGTTTCTTTTTTCCAGTAGCACAAGCTTCTGCAACTAATTTTACGATCATTTCTACTCCTTTAGTAGCATCATCATTAGCTGGAATAACATGTTTAACTGTTGTTGGGTTTACATTTGAATCACAAATAGCCACAACAGGAATTTTCATTACATTCGCTTCTTTTAGCGCTGTTTTTTCTATTCGAATATCTACAATGAAAACAATTTTAGGCATTCGGTCTAGGCTCACTAAACCAGCTACTGAACCATCTAATTTGTCTACTTCTTTTTGTAAAAGAATTTGTTCTTTTTTTGTATATTTATCCCACTCACCGGCTTTCTTTTGCTTTTGTAAGTCTACATATCGGCGAATAGATTTTTTTACTTCAGAAAAGTTGGTAAGCATTCCCCCAATCCATCGAGATCGGATATAAGGCATTTCTGCTTGTTTTGCATATTCTTCAATAATCGGTCGTGCTTGTGATTTTGTTCCTACAAAAAGAACATCACCACCATCTGCAACAGTTTTTTCGATAAACTTTAGAGACTCTTCTAAGTTTTTTTGCGTCTTTTTAAGATCGAAGATATGCAACCCATTTCGAGTTGTATATAAATATGATGCCATTTTAGGATGCCATCGATTTGTTTGATGCCCAAAATGCATTCCTGCTTTGAGCATTTCTTCCATAGTTGGAATATTCATAAAGTTTTCCTTTTTACGTCTATAGCTTTTCTTTGGGACCAATAAAAATTGGCAGGGCCAAAGATATTAGAAGCTATATGTTTGATTAGTTAAGAAAAACCAATGGGCTAAATTCCCAATTGGTTGAGTAAAATACTACCTAAAATAACTGTATTTGGCAAGATCTAGGCAAGAAGAGTATTTTCTAGCTTAATATACGTTGAATTTCTGGAATCATCTGTAAAGGGCTCGTAATAACAGCATTTGGATTTCCTGTGACTAAATGCGCCTCAGGATGAAACCCCCAAGCCACACCAAGCGAAGAAATGCCTACTTTTTGCGCTTCACGTATATCGCCTAAAGTATCAGTAATAAATAAGGCATGAGACTTATTAACTTCTTTCTCATCGAGCACTCGCTGTATTTTTACAACTTTACTTTTATGAACATCTGCACCAAGTACTTGCTCAAAATAGTTCAATAAACCATGTTTATCTAAAAATTTTTGAACAGACGCATTTAATGAAGAGGAAATAATCATCATCTTATATTCATTAGAAAGCTCTTTGACAATCTCAACTACCCCTTCTACAGGATTTAAGTTGATTAATTCTTTTGTATAATCAATAAACCAAGGATCATCAGATGGAATTTTGTCTTCATTTTTGTCATGTGAAACTGAGGCTTCATAGACATTTCCATTAAAAAATTCACGATACATTTTACGAGTGAGCCCTGGTTTGTCATGAAATTTTTGAGAAATAGAAAAACATAATTCAAATGAATCTACAATCACTCCATCAAAATCAAATAAAAGATGTTTTTTCATACTTATTCTAAATCAAACTCTTGTTGCTCCCCACACCAAGGACAAAGCCAGTCTGTTTTATTTTCATCTGCATCTCCAATGGACCACCATTTAACGCAGTCAAGGCATTGAAAATGAAATAAGACCTCTTTAGATACTTGCCCTTTTTTCAATTCCATAGCTTTACTGAAAAAACTTTTGATAGACTGAATACCCCATATCTAGCAAGATAAGTAATACAATGAGCATGATAATTGCTTTTGCTTTTTGGTTAGACATGGGTTTATCACATACCTCTCCCCAGCCCTCTCCTTAGCAAGGAGAGGGAGGAACAGAGATCGAGTACTTCCCCCTCCTAGAGTAGGAGGGGGTTAGGGGGAGGTAACATTACCCCCCATGACATTTTTTATACTTCTTCCCACTTCCACAAGGACAAGCATCATTTCTTCCTACTTTTTCAAAGTCATGCCCACCTGAATCGTGGTTTTGTTCTTTAGACGCTTCTCCAACAACGGCACCACCGGCAGAAGTTTTAGCAGGAGCAGAGAGAATTCCTCCTCCAGCTTGTTCAAGAATAGATTTTTGATCTTGTAATTGGGCTCGTACTTTAAAGATTGAGTACACAACCGTTTTTTGAATTTCTTTAAGCAAACCATTAAAGATTCTAAACCCTTCTTTTTTATATTCCACCAATGGATCTCGTTGACCATACCCACGTAAACCAATACTCCCTCGTAAGGCATCCATGGTTTCTAAATGACCAACCCAAAGGTTATCGATTGTTCGGAGTAATAATTGTTTTTCTACATCTCTAAAGGCGCCTTCTTCGCCAACGGTTTCTTCTAGATGTTTTTCTACTTGAACGTAGATAGCTTCTGCAATCCCATACAAATACGCGACTAATTTTTGTGCAATTTCATTCAGCACAATAGCTGATTCTGTTTTTTCTGGATTTGGCAATGCTTTGATTTTATCTATAGATAATTGTTGTTCTGCAGATAATGGATACATGGTTAAAACTGTTTCGTAAATTTCTTTTAGATTCCAGTTTGATGGATCATTATCTTGTGTATGCGCAGAAACAACGTCTTCTAGTTCCATGCGAATCATTTCTAAAACACGATTACGAGTAATTTCTGGTTTTTCTTGTGCATCGAGCAAAATTTCTCGGCGTTTTGCATAAATAACGGTCCGTTGTTTATTTAATACATCGTCGTATTGCACAACATGTTTACGGATATCGTAATTATTTGTTTCTACCCGTTTTTGCGCTTCTGTTAATGACCGAGAAACCATTTTATTTTCGATTGGCATATCTTCTGGAAGTTTGAGCGTTTCCATCATTTTACGCATACGGTCAGAAGCAAAAATACGCATTAATTCGTCTTCCATAGACACATAAAACTGAGACATCCCAGGATCTCCTTGTCGCCCTGCACGTCCACGAAGCTGGTTATCGATACGTCGAGATTCATGTCGTTCTGTCCCAATTACATGTAAACCACCAAGAGCTAAAACTTCTTTTTCTGTTAACTCATCTTTTGGCGCACCACCTAAAATAATGTCTACACCACGACCTGCCATATTCGTAGCAATCGTCACAGAACCTGGTTTACCAGCTTGTGAAATAATAGAAGCTTCTCGTTCATGGTTTTTTGCATTCAACATTTCAAAAGGAATCCCTTCTTTCGTTAACAAACCAGAAAGCAATTCGTTTTTTTCAATAGAAGCTGTACCAACCAAAACTGGTTTCTTTTCTTCATGAAGCCGTTTAATTTCTTTTACAACAGCATTATATTTTCCAACCTCATTTTTATAAACACGGTCAACTTTATCGTCTCTTTGAATTGGTTTATTGGTTGGAATCACGGTTGTTTCTAAACCATAAATTTGTCTAAACTCTTCTGCCTCTGTCACAGCAGTACCTGTCATTCCTCCTAGTTTTTCGTAGATTCTAAAATAATTTTGGAAAGTAATCGTCGCAAGCGTTTTACTTTCTCTTTGGATTTGTACATTTTCTTTGGCTTCAATTGCTTGGTGCAAACCTTGAGAATAGCGTCGTCCTTCCATTAAACGACCAGTGAATTCATCTACAATTAATACTTCTCCATTGCGAACAACATAATCTTTATCCTTTTTAAAGAGAGATTCTGCTCGTAAAGCATTTTCTAAATGGTGAATAGATTTAATACTTTTTTGTACATACAAATTCTCTACACCTAATGATTTTTCTACCTTTGCAATACCAGCCTCCGTTAAAGATGCAGCCCTTCGTTTTTCGTCTAGATTATAGTCTGTATCTTTAATCAATGTTTTAGCAATTTTAGCAAAGGTATAATATTCATCTGTAGACTCGGCATCTGGGGCGGAAATAATTAAAGGAGTTCTCGCTTCATCAATTAAAATACTGTCTACTTCGTCGACAATGGCATAAGATAAATCTCTTTGTACCATTCGCTCTGCTGTTGGAGCCATATTGTCACGCAAGTAGTCAAAACCAAATTCATTATTGGTTCCATAGGTTACATCAGCATTATAAGCTTCCTTTCGTTCACATTTTTTTAAATAAACCTCTTCTATTTCTACTCCTTGATCTCTTACTTCATCGTCAGCTTCTGTCGCTCCATCTTCTGAATAAATATATGCTTGCGCATGCCCGATTGCCCCAACCGTCATTCCTAGTTTTGCAAAAATTTGTCCCATCCATTCAGCATCACGTTTTGCCAAGTAATCATTGACAGTAACAAGGTGAACACCTTTTCCTGTAAGCGCATTTAAGTAAACAGGCGATGTTGAAGTTAATGTTTTTCCTTCCCCTGTTCTCATTTCGGCTACTTCTCCACGATGCAAAACAATCCCACCAACAAGCTGAACGTCATAATGACGTTGACCAAGCGTTCGTTTAGCAGCTTCCCGAACGGTTGCAAAAGCTTCTGGGAGTAGATCATCTAATGTTTCACCCTTTGCTAAACGTTCTTTAAACTCTACAGTCTTTCCTTTTAATTGTTCATCAGAAAGAGCAATAAAATCTGGTTCGAGACCATTAATTTTATCGATAGTTGGTTGTAATTTTTTAACGTATTTTTTATTAACATCTCCAACAAATACTTTTTCTAGTAATTTCTTCATAAATAGGGTTGGTCGATAAAGACTGAGTTTATGGATTTAGTGTGATGCCAATCTACGAATGCATTCTAATCTGCGAATAATGACAAATCTACGAATAGCTTATTCGTAGATTCGTTTACATTTGTAGATTCAAGTAAATAGACCAGCAACTGCGCTTGTTTTAAGCCAAATTAAAGTGGATTTAGTTTAGCAGAACACGGCTATTGGTTCAATTATGACCTAATTTTAGACAAATTGTACTTCCTCTTCTAAGTCTATACCGTAAACAGCTTTTGCTTCTTTCTTAATGATTTCGGTATATTCTTTAACGGCTTGGGCATTACCTTTTCCGGTATTTACTAAAAAGTTCGCATGTTTTTCCGAAACCTTGATCCCTTTATAGGGTTCTTTTTGTTTATACCCTAATTGTTCAATAATCCATCCAGCGGGAACTTTTCCATTTTTAATAAAATCTGGATGTTCTTTTTTAATATCAGTAAAAAATTGTTTCGTTGGTTCACCAGTACTAGCAGATGATAATTTTTCTTCACCTGGAATAAGTTCGATGTTTTTGAATAAGCACCCAGCACAAAGTTCTCCCATTGGTTGGTCGGCAAACTTTTTTTTGAGCATGTCTTTTACTCGCTGTTGTGCTTCGTCAGCATCAGCAGGCTCAAGTTCAAATGTTGCTTCTAAAACAAGTTCTTTTCCTTGAGTGTCTTTAATGGCACTTGAACGATAGCGAAAATTTAATTGATCATTCGTTCTTGTTTCAATCGTTTCGCTTGTGGCAACTTGAGCCGAAACCAATGTATCTTTTACTTCCCCACCAAATGCCCCTGCATTTCCTCGTACAGCCCCACCAACCGTCCCTGGAACAGCAATACACCATTCTAAACCAGTTAAACCAGCTTTAGCCGTTTCTTGCGCAAGCTTTGCTAATGGCAAACCAGCTTCTGCGATGACAGTAGACCCATTAATTTTCAAATCACGATTTCTTGGTCGGATAACAATTCCTTTGATCCCTTCATCTGGCAATAAAACATTAGCCCCTCCACCTAAAATAAAATAGGGCAAGTTATTTTTTATACAAAACTGAAATACTTCTACTAATTCTTCATTCGTTTTAGGTTCAACAAAAATTTCAGCTGGACCACCAATTTTAAAGGTTGAATATTTAGAAAGAGGTTCATTCACTTTTAAAATATCGGCAAATTGTTGTTTGAATTTTTCGTACATAATATTTTTGACATTACCCCCTCCCAACCTCCCCCTTAGCAAAGGGGAGGAGGAATAACTTTCATGTTCTTCCCCCTCCTAGCATAGGAGGGGGCTAGGGGGTGGTAAAAGATCATCCTAATTCCTCTGCTAATCGATAAATATCTCCTGCGCCCATCATTAAGACCACATCATTGGGCTCGATAAGTGAATTTAACGCTGTTTTTGTTTCTTGTAAAGAACCAGAGGCAATCACTTTTGGACAACGACCACGCTTTTTAATGGCATCTACAAGCATTTGAGCATTCATTTCTTCTTTGGTAATTGTTTCTCGGCCTGCAACAGCATGAATATCTGGAATAACGGTGACATCAGCAAGGTCAAATGAAGCAACAAAATCATCAAATAATGCTTGAGTTCTATGTCTTGTATGCGCTTGAAAAACAGCAATCAACCGTTGACCAGGATAAAATTCTTTTGCTCCTTTAATTGTGGCATGAACCGCTGTTGGGTGGTGAGCATAATCACTAATAATCACAGCTTGTTTATATTGCCCCAGAATTTGAAACCGTCGCCATGTTCCTTTAAAGCTAGATAAAGCATCACAAATTTCTTGTGGCTTATGCCCGACAATGGATAAAGCAACAGCAATAGATGCTAATGCATTTTCAATATTAAATGTTCCTGGCAGTGGAAATGAGCAAGTCGCAACTTTGTCATTATATTGATAAAGAGATAATTCTTGTTTCTGATCTTTTACCACTACTTCTTTTAACCATAAGTCATTCTCTTTTTTAGACGAGAAAGCGAAAATATTTTTTCCTGATAAATCTAGTTTTTTTGTTTGTGTATCTTCATCGTTTATTACAAGAAGCCCGTCCTCTGGTAATTTATCTACCATTTTCTGAAAAGCGGCATAATAGTTTTCTTCTGTTTTATAATAATCTAAATGATCAGGAACAATATTTGTAATAACAAGTACATCTGGATCTATTTCTAAAAAATGTTCTTTAAACTCATCTCCTTCTACAACTAAAATATCACTTTTCCCTGCTCTAAAATTACATTTCCAATCGTTTACAACACTTCCAACCATTGCAGAAGGGTCACATCCCATTTGGATTAAGATATGTGAAATCATCGCTGTCGTTGTTGTTTTTCCTTTATTCCCTGCAACAACAATCGTATGATAATCCTTTGATAATTGCCCAACCACTTGAAAATTAGTCATCATTTTTATCCCTAGCTCTTTTGCTTTTACAAGCTCTGGATTATCTAATGGAATAGCATCATTATAGACAATAAGATCAATATCTTCTGTCACATTAGTTGATTCATGCCCCTTAAGCACAATTGCTCCAGCTTGAGCTAATTGATCTGTAATCATATTTTGTGACAAATCTGAACCTGAAACAACTTTATGATGATGCAAAAAGAAATAGGCAATATACGAAATACCAATCCCACCAATACCAACGAAATGAACTTTTTTAATGGTTGAAAGATCTAATTGTTTATTCACTTCTTCTTGCTCTTCTCCTTCTTCAATCGCTTCCACCTTTTGATGAGAAAGTGTTTCTACAATGATATTTGCAATTTTGCTACTAGCTTCTTTTTGATAAAAACTATGAATTTTCTTTCCATATTCTGCTAATTTTTCTTTATCTGAAATAATTTTTTTCAATTGAGCCGCAAATAATTGAGGACTCAATGAGGTTTGATCTAAAATATGAGCTGCTTTTTCATTCCATAAAATCTCTGCATTATCTTCTTGATGAGAATTTGGAATTGGAATAATAACAGCAGGTTTTTTTAAGGCTGATAATTCTAAAAAGGTCCCAAGCCCACCCCGTGTAACAACAAGGTCTGCTTTATCATAGGCTTCTGCCATTTCATCTGTTAAAAATTCTTTTTGTCTATAATTATCTGCTTGAATAGTATTTCCTTTATCTTTTCCTGTGATATGAATAATATTGGCAAATTTTGTCAGCTCCTCTAACCCCCCCCAAACAAATTCATTCAATGCCTGTGCCCCTGTTCCACCACCAAAAATGAATAGAACGGGAAGATTATTATCAAAAGTAAAAGCAGTTGTTATTGGGGTAAAAATTTCTTGTCGTACAGGACCACCTGTTACCGTTGTTTTTCCTTTTTTATAATCTTGCTCAGAAGCAGGAAAAGTCACACTAATCGTTTTGGCGAATGGAGACATTAATTTATTTGCCAAACCTGGACGGATATCTAATTGATGTATATGACTTGGAATTTTTTTAAGCCAGGCCATCCAAACCAATGGAACAGCAATAAAGCCACCAGCGGTAATAATCGCATTTGGTTTTAATTCATTCAGTAATTTCCATGCCTTAATACAAGCGTAAATAAGTAAAAATGGCGAAACAATATTTCGTAGGCTAAAAAAACGATCCAACTTAACCATTGGTAATGTATAAAAACTAATCTGCTTTTGTGCTATTAATTTTCTTTCTGGACCATTTTTTGTCCCTACCCAAAGATAAGACCACTTAGAATATGATGACTTAAGCTCTTCGTATACAGCTAAAAGCGGTGTTACAGGACCAATTGTTCCACCACCTGCAAATAGAATTGTTTTTTTATCTTCATTCATAAGCAAAATGATTAAGCCACAGACTCTTTCACCTGATTAAATCTTCGTACAATACGTCGCCCTCGCTCTTTTTTACTTTGTGTTTTGGTCATTTGCCGGGAAATATTAATAACAATACCAATGGCAGCAAATAAAACAACGAGCGATGAACTTCCATAACTAACAAATGGTAATGGTAAACCGGTAATTGGGAGCAATCCAACCATAGCAGAAATATTTACAAAACTTTGAAAACCTATCCAACTCATAATTCCTGCGGCAAGTAATTTCCCAAATTGATCTGGAGCTTGCCGAGCAATATGATATCCGCGAAAAATAAGTGCAAGCATTGAAAGTAAAACAATGACAACGACAATAAATCCTAGTTCTTCTGCAATAATAGCAAAAATAGAATCTCCAATAACTTCTGGTAAATATAAATGTTTCTGCCTTGAATACCCAAATCCTAAACCGAATAACCCACCAGAACCAATCGCTAATAAAGCTTGGTTAATATGATACCCAATTCCTTGTGGATCTAATTGAGGGTGTAAAAATACGGTAAATCGAGCAGCTCTATAGGGTGCAATTTTAATCAAAACAGCTAAACCAGCAATCCCTATTAAACCTAAACTTACTAAATGTTTAATACTTGCACCTGCAACAAAATACACCATTAAAGCAATCATTACGATAATAGACATTGTTCCTACATCTGGCTGTAGGAAAATAAGGAGCATAATAATGCTAAGTGACATTAAAAAAGGTATTAATCCTTCAGAAAAATCTTTTAACACTTTTGTATCTCGTCGCTCTAACCATGCAGCTAAATAAATAATGAATGCAAGTTTCACAATTTCTGATGGCTGGAATGTAAAGAAACCTAGATCGATCCAACTTCTTGCCCCACCAAAACTTGCTCCCAATGGAGTAAAAACGGCTAAAAGCAATAGAATAGAAAAGACGAAAATAGGAAAAGCAATTTTTTTAAATAATTTATAATCAACAAAACTTAAAATGGCACAAAAAATTAATCCAGGTAAAAATCCATTTAATAGCTGATGTTTTACATAATACAAACTATCCCCAAAGCGTTGAAACGCCACCGCATTTGAAGCGGAAGAAAGCATTACCACACCAAAAATTGCGACAAAGGCAAAAAGACCTAAAAACAAATAATCTGGTGCATGATATTTCGCTCTTCGCATAAAAAATTATCTAAGCATGGTGAGAAAGCGTTTTTTTAAGATCTATAATCGCTTGATCAAATTGATCTCCACGATCAAATTCATTATTAAATAAACCGAAACTGGCGAACCCAGGAGATAGCAATATAACATCTCCTGCATCTGCTCGAACAAAAGCTTGTTTAACAGCTTGCTCCATACTTTCTGCGTCTCCATAATCAATATCATCCATCATCATGGTTTTGATTTTGTCTGTTCCTGAACCTGGTAGCCATATAATTGATTTGACCCCACCCAAGGCTGAAACAAAACCTTCTAACGGTAATTCTTTATCATATCCGCCTGCAATGAGAATCACTTTTCTTGAGTCCACAGATTTTAATGCAGCTTCTGCCGCCACAGGAGTTGTTGAAGTTGTATCATTAATAAAAGTAACCCCTTTTATTTCGTCAATAAACTTGAGCCTACCATCTAAAGAAGCAAATGAGCCCATTTGTTGCCGAGCAGGATCTAGAGTATCTACAAGTTGATCAACAGTGGCGATCGCTGCGAGAATATTTGCATAATTATGCTCCCCCCTTAATGGTGCCTCATCTACACTTGAAATTTTTTCTCCATTTTTTACAATATCTCTCCCTTGTAAATAATAGCCTTTTTCTAATTGTTTTTCTGTAGAAAACCATTGAACTGGGGCTATTGTTTTCTCACCAATTACCTTTGTATACTCATTACTCGCATTCGTAATTAAAATATCATCTTCCTTTTGATGGTTAGTAATTACTGCTTTTACATCTGCATATATTTGCATATCTCCATCATATCGATTCAAATGATCTGGTAAAACATTTAATAACACAGCTATATGAGGACTCATCTTTTTTAGATTCAGGTATTCCAACATGAAATTAGATAATTCTAAAACAACAAAATCATCTTTTTTCATTTTATCTAACATTTCTAATGGTGAACCTTTCGCAATATTTCCACCAACCCAAACCTTTTGTTTATAACCCTCTAGTAAATGGCCAATAAGCGCGGTTGTCGTACTTTTTCCTCTTGTACCAGTAATACCAATTATCTTTGCTGGACAGCGATCAAAAAACAAGGTCATTTCATGCTCAATAGGAATATTGTTTTCTAAGGCGAGCTGAATCCATTTTGATGTAACTGGAATCGCTTGATTTGGTACAAGCAGATCACAATCTAAAATATCTACTTCTCTATGCTCACCCATAACCCAAGTTATTGTTCCTTGGTATTTTTTTTCTTCGATATAGTCTTTAACTCGCTTTACTTGAACAGATAGTTCTTCTTCTGTTTGTAAATCTGAAATAACTAAATCAGCGCCTTGTCTAATAAAAAATTTCACGGCAGCTAATCCGCTTCCGTGCTCGTATCGGCCTAAGCCTAAAATAGTTATTTTTTTTCCTTTCCAGTTGAGTTCTTTCATATGCCAATCATAGCAAAAAAACGACTTCTCCCATACCCTTTTTTTCAACAGCATACCTCTATTTCAAAGAAAGGTAAGACCAAATCAATTTAGCTAATTCATCTGGACTCCTTCGATAAGAAGCATAGTGATTATTTTCAAATGTACAGATGGAAGACAATTCAATATTTTGCTCTAAAACCCCCATTTTTAAAGCGAGTACTTTATTTGCACAAGGTAAATCAAGGCTTATTTTGTCACCTTGTTTCTCTAAAACGACTTTATCCTCATCATTGAACAAACGATTGAATCGATCTTTTCTGTCATCAGTAACGGTAGAAATATCGTAACATTGGCCACAAATGGAAGGACCAATGACCATAAAAAGCTCTGATGACTCAGAATTGTATTCATCTTTCATTGTCTTTACCACCTCTTGTACAATGTTTTTACTCGTACCGCTCCACCCTGCATGGGCCAAACCTATCGCAAAATTTTTCGGGTCATAGAAAAAAATTGGCACACAATCTGCCGACTTAATAACAAGAGAAAGACCTGGCTGATTTGTTACCAAAGCATCAGCTTTGGGTAAATCATCTTCTTTTAAAAAGATATTCCCCTTTTGCCCTTCATTTATGACTAGCACATTATTATCATGCACTTGGTCTAGAACGAATGTCTTTTCTTCATCTGCTGAAATAGCTTTTAGTACTTCATTTCTATTTTCTATCACATCAGAATCAGCTACCCCGCTTTCAAAACGAAGTACACCAAATGATTTTGATGTACTCCCATGAGAAAGATTTGAAAATTGTGACAGGAGTTTTGATTGCCAGATTAAATCACTCTTCATAAATCCGTGCTCATTAGTTAATACAGTCTTTATATCAAATTCATCAATGATTAGGAAACTAACTAAGTAAACTGATGAGGCTCTTTAAACCCTCCAACTTTTCGTTTTAAACGAGTATTTATAATACTTGCTCTTTGTAAAGCCTTTTCTCCATAACGATTATTAATCTTATCTTGAGCTTCTAAAAGATTTCTATGACGTCTTTCTATACCTAAATAAGGTAATTGCATTCCATCTTTTTTAAGCATGGTTGCTCCAATACCAATTAATCGTACAGGTAAACGAAAGAACCATTTATCTAACAAACTTTTGGCTATTTTATAGATATCATAACCATCATCAACATATGTTTTTAGTGTTTTCCCTTCACCTGAACTTGTCATATCTTCCCATCGCAAATGCACCCAAATACGACGAGCTTCGTAACCATCTTTTCTTAGTCTTCTCCCAACCTTTTCTGATAACCGCAAAAGCATACGATAAACCTCATCTCTATTTACTGTATTTTGACTTAATGTATAGGTATGTCCAATTGATTTAGCAGGAGCCACCTCTTCTACATAGGGAACAATTGTATGATCAATCCCTTTACCCATATCTGAAAGCATTTTTCCATTATTAGGCCCAAAGACTCGTTGTAATTCTTCTACAGGATAATTACCTAATTGCCGTAATGTTCTTATCCCCATATCGAATAAACGAATTTTTAAGCGATTACCAATACCTGGGATATCGGTTAATTCAACCCAATCTAAAACATGTCGTAATTGATCTGGCTCAATAACAATTAATCCATCTGGCTTTTTCATGCTAGAAGCTAATTTAGACATCATTCTATTTGGAGCAATACCAATAGAACAAGTTAAAATATCACCTATTTCTTCTTTAAGATTTTGTTTCATTTTATGAGCGATATCTATAGCCCCTTGATAATCTTTGACCCAGCCCGTTAAATCCATGAACAACTCATCTACACTATAGACTTCTATACGATCACTATATCGCTTACCAATATTGATAAATTTTTGCGTAATTTCTTGGTACTTTGTTGGATCACCGTCTATAAACATCAAATGAGGACAAAGTTTTAAGGCCTCTGAGGTCTTCATAGCTGTTTTTAGGCCATAGGCTTTTGCTTCTATAGAACAAGCAACAATAACACTTCTAGACGCAGGAGAACCACCAATAGCAATAGGTTTACCACGCAAAAAAGGATTGCATTGCTGTTCAGCCGTTGCAAAATAGGAATTGAAATCGATATGTAATATACAATTGACCCCGTATAACTCGTTACCTCGCTTACGGGGCAAGCCATTGATATGTGACATATGCATACCTCCCCCTAACCCCCTCCTTCACAGGAGGGGGAAGTATAAACAATTAAATACTACCTTCCCCTCCCATTCGGCTCGAGCTCATGGCCGAGAGCTAATTTAGGAGGGGATTGAGGGGTGGTATGTTACTCCTGATAATGTTCAACAAGATACCACTGCAAACTATCTGTATGAAGCTCTAAACGAAAAAACTCTGTGTCTGTAGCTACAGAGAAAAAATAAATACGTTCTTGACCATTATGAGTTGAGTGGACATTTAAAATTTGCTTTATTTGATAAAGATTTTTTTCCCAACGTATTAATTTGGGGTGAACCTTCTTTTCATCAAAAAGAGCAACGACTTTAATACGGTCTTGAAATTTTTCGTGAAGCATAAAGTTTTATTTAGGGAATAAAAAAACTTGCCAAAATTTAGAAGCAAGTTTTTTTATAAACAAGGTTACAGGTCGTTTTCAATCATCTTAAGGTTTAAAAGAACAAAAGATAACGTTAGATTGTAAACAACCTGTAAGGTTGTGCCAACAAAGTCGGAATTCTTGTACCTCTTATTAACTGAAAAAAAGGATTTAAAACAGAGAATAAGTCGGCCAATAAAGAATTTCGGTTCCCCTTCTCTTACCCGTCCCCAAATAAGAAAAGATGAATTGAATCGTTAGCAAGTGGTGTGGAGATGAAAAGATCTGTAACCTTGTTTATGTATGATGCAAATCTACGAATGAATACTAATCCTCCTTCGCTCTTGAGGAGCTTCGGCGGACAAGTCTGCAAATATTCAACGAATGAAAGGCATCATACTAATTTACTTTCTATTTCATTGTACGAGAGGAATGAAATAGGAGCAGTAAGAAACTTAGTGAGTGAAACTATACATCGCAACCTTATCTACAACTCTGCCAAGAAGTTGACGATAAAATGCTTTTGTTTTTCTTTTTTTCATATTTTTGTTTTTCTAGACTAGGGTAAGGGCTGAAATAAGCAGCAATAAACAGGACCTGTCCAACCCATGGACCCGGATCATAGAGAATTTAGTTATTAGCGAGTTAAATTATTTTATGACAGTAGGAGGATGCGAATCTACGAATAAATACTAATCTACAAATATCCTACGAATTACATTGAGAGTTGTGGTGAAAACGACCGGATCAAACCTTTAACAACCCCTTGAATAATTGGATCTCTTACAAATATTGGTGACATGGTTGAATTAGCAGGCTGTAAACGGATTTTATCTTTTTCTCGGTAGAATCGCTTAAGTGTTGCATAAGCATTATCGAGAAGGGCAACAACGATATCTCCATTTCTTGGACTTGGGTTTCTTTCTACAATTACGTAATCTCCGTCTAAAATTCCATCTTCAATCATTGATTCTCCTTTTACACGCAAGACATAGGAATTAGCAGGGTCGTCTACAAGAGTAATAGGAACAGCAATCGTTTCTCTTTCTTCTAAAGCTTCAATTGGACTACCTGCAGTAATGAGACCAACAAATGGTAAAGAAATAGACGGTGGTGCTGGTAGAGCTTTTGGTGTTAATTCAATAGAGCGAGCTTCATTATGATTTGAGGTGACATACCCTTTTTCTTCTAGAGCTTTCATATACTGATGAATACTTGAAGGAGATGAAAGATCAAATGCTTCTGCGATTTCTCTATAACTTGGCATATAGCTAAAGTCTTGGTAGAAGCTAATGAGAAAGTCGAGAATTTGCTTTTGTTTCTTTGTTAATTGAGCTGACATATGGTTTATGTTTTTCACAGAGAGGTATGATGCCAATCTGCGAATGTATACTAATCTACAAATAAGATATGAATATTCTTTTTATTGCACCTACTAGAGTGCTGAGATCTGTTTTTCTTAACTCAATGATTGAATTATATATGAACAAAACATGAACGTCAAGTGTATTTAATTTTGGCTAAGGTAAGATCTATCTCTATTTTTGTTCATTTTTTGTTTGTAGTTATCCACAGGTCTTCGCTCCTTGAGGAGCTTCGACCTGCACAGCATTCTTTAACCAAAACAAAATCCCCTTTTTAAACAAAGGGGATTTTGAAAGAATAGGGTTTATTCTTTTTTACATGCTTTTTTTCATTTCGCAATTTTTACAAGCTCCTTCTTTACATTTTTTGCATTTGCAACCAACGAGAAGAAGAATACCTGCTAGACCTACTAGTACGTAAACAATACGCATAACTAGCGGCCAAGAACCTAGTAAAGCTTCTACTAAGTTCCATTCGAAAGCTCCTACGAGCCCCCAATTTAGGGCACCAACGATTACCAATAACCAGGCAATCATATGTCCACTACATCCTTTTTTCATCATAGCAATTAATATTACTTATTTAGATAAAATTACGTTGTGTACATTTTATATTAGTGTCGTGACTCATGTAGTATACCATTTACTGCAGAAAATAAACAATAACTTTTACACAAAATTTCTATTGTTTTTTTATCTAAAATGATATACTTATACTAAATATTTAGTCTTATTTTAAGAGGGATTATGACACAATTTAAAAAATGGAGTTTTTTAGGTAGTATTCTTTTTCTTACAATTGGTTCATTTCAGTATTTTTTTCAACAACAAAAAGTTGAACCAGCCTATGCAGCCGCTGGTGACGTAGCAGTAACAATTACAAGAGCTGGGGATGCTCAAGCTGTAAGCGGAGCCAATATTCAAGTAAATTGTCCGGCAACTGGTAATAGTATTGTTTTAACAGAAGCTCCTCCCTCTTCTGGAAATTATTCAGGGAGTTTTCTTGGTCAATGTAATAATGGAGACGCTCTTCTTGCAACCATTCAAGTAAGTGGTTTTGTAGACCAAGCAGCACTCGCATTCCCTGGTAATTATAACCCTGGAACTGACCCAGATTGTGGTAGTAATACACAATGTTTAAATGTAACCAATTTTCAGCCAGGTGTAGCAATTACCGTAGAAGATGCTGGCTCTACCCCTATTACTGGGGCAACTGTAAGTTCTGCAAGTGTAGGATGTTATGCAGCTCCTGGTGGTGTTTATTTATGTATTGAACCAGAAGGCGCTGGTTGCCCAACAACAGATACGGCAACAGCCAATGCCAATGGATTTTTAGCTAATACTGGAAATTATAATCGAAGATGTAATGGGAACGATGCACAAAGCCAAATAACAATCCAATTGGCTGTTGACCCCAATGCTGGAGGTGGTGGTATTTTCAAGTTTTTACAACAACAAGAATCTGAATCAAATAAGGAAACCATTCTACCTAAAATTAATACCAAGGCTATTGATATTCAAATTGAAGAATTAAAGCTTGAATCTACTAACCCCATTCTTATTTGCCCATTCCAAACTGAAGAAAAAGATCTTGATGTCTATAGTTTTTACACCCCCCAAAATGCTCCGATTTCACCTATTCCAGGAGAAATTGTTCAACCAGGTATTTTTGGATTTAAAAATACACAAGGAAAAAATGTAAGAATTGAATTTAATAGTACAAATCCTGGTAATAACGATAATTGGAATTTTGAAGTCACACGCTCTCTTTATGAAGCTGTAGGGGTTCTTCTTTCATCTACAAAATATATTTATCGTGCTTCTTCAACAAATACTTTACAATTGGTTCAAATTTCTGATGCTCAATTTTTTAATCCACAAACCTTACAAGTTATCGGAAACCAGACTATTTATGAATATGATGAAAACGGAAATCTAGCACGAGCTTTTATTCACCCTGATTTTAATGAAAACTTACGAGAAGAACTTGCATTCGACGCCATTACTCCTCCTTCATCAGCCTTAGATCACTTTATCCCAAGAAGTAGTTGTCAATTAGCAAATGCCCCTCAACTTCCTCCAGAAAAAACAGCACCTCTTGAAATTGCCAATCCTATTATTCAATCCCCTTCTATTTTAGAGTTTGAATATGACGCAAATTCAAATGAAGTGCGTGTTGATTGTCCTGTAGAAACAGCCGTAGCTGGTATTGAGTCATTCCTCTTCTCTAAACTCTTTGCGCCAGGGATAATAGAACCAGGAAACTTACCTTTAGACCTTGTTTATTTTATTGTTTGTGATAATGAAACAACGAACCTTGGTTTAGGTGAACGATTAGGAGTGATCAATTCATTTGCTTCAACCTTTAATAGAGTCCCATTGTCTACAGAAGACTGGATTGATGTTTTATTTATTGCCCATGGATCTGAACCAATACAAAAACCTTCTGAAAAGAAATTTGATGAAGCAAAAAATCTTTTCGTAAAACTCTTTGATCGACAACCAAATGAACAAGATCCACGTGACAGAGAAAAACTAGATCAATTAGTCTTTGGTATACGACCATTACAGCGAGATCTCGAAAAAGAATATGGGGCTATTTTAGAATTTGGTTCAATCTTTAGTGCTTTCCCTGCCTCAAATATGGATTGGAATGTGGTAAGAACCCTTGCCTATGGAGATGATGTAATTGATTTAAATAAAGTAGATCGACAATTAGCAGATATTAGATCTTCATTAGAAAAAGGACCTTGTACAGAAGAAGAAATAGCCGCTTTAAATGCACAAAAAGCTCTATTAGAACAAGAAGCGGAAAGTCTTACAAAAAAACAAGATAAATTAAAAGATGAAATTAAAGCTTGTAATGATAAGTCCTCTGATATGCAGACCAAAAAGAATGATGCAAATACAAAAGCAGAAGATGCAGGAAAAAAATCTGACGACGCACAAAAAGAAGCAGATAAAGCAGATCAAGAAATAGCAGACTTAGAAAAAGATATCAAAGATTTACAAGAAACATTAACTGGTGGTGATAATGTAGAAACAAAGTCTACAACAGATCCTCTTGGTGGCATTAATTCTGGAGCTGCTATTACCTTTGATGGTGGGGTTACATGGGTTGTAGCAACTGGCGAAAGTGGTGCACAACAACTTGCAGAGAATTTGGCAAATAACCCAGGCATTGTAAAAGATTTGCAAAATAAGAAAAACGAATTGAATGAGAAAAAAGCTGATAAACAAAAAGCCGAAGAAAACAAAGAAAAGGCTGATAAAGAAAAAGCGGATGCCGAAAAAGAAGCCTCTGACCTAGAAAAACAACTTGAAGCAAAAAAAGCTGATACAGCAAAAAAAGAAAAGGACTTAGATGATATTGGAAAGCGTATTGATGAATTAAATAAAAAGATTGCCGAATTTAATGAAGTTGCAAAAAAATGCGATATCGCAGCTGCTGGTGCAAAAAGAGAAGCTTCTGAAAAGCTAAATGAAGCCAAAAAGAAATTAGACAAAATGCCCCCAGAAGAAAAAGAAGAAGCAGAAAATATCTTTGATGAAAATGCAACAGATGAAGAAAAAGGAGCCGATACAGATGCAGGATATGCTGGTGGAGCAGCTGATAAAGCAGCAGATAAACTAGAAGAAGCAATGCGTGCGGCTTCTGGCTGTAAAGATGGCGATAAAAAGTGTGGAGGAACCTATTCCACAGGCAAAACACTCATCGGTAGCGGGACAGAAGGATGGTTCCAAACCCTTCTCTATTTACGTGGCGGTGGTCTTGATGGAGATGTTAAATACAATGAAATGGTAAATGATGTTCAAGATGCCTTTGGTAATGTAGAGTCGATTGAACAAGTAGGATTAGCTATTGGAACAACCGTTGAGGTTTTATCTGGCAGTAGTATTTTAGGGATTGGTATGGCTATTCCTGGTCTTGTTTATGGGGCTTGGTCAAATATAGCAACAGAAGCTGCCTTAAATAGAATTGCAGAAATTAGAAATGTTGTTCCTAACCCTACAATTGACGGAGACCTCTTCTTCTATGGAGGTTGGGATAAATATAGTCAAGACACCAGAATAGAAAGATTCATCTGTCTAGATGGAATTTGGCAACCAAATGGATCTTCACTTGTCTCTACCAAAATTACTTGTGAATATAGAGATCCAGCTATTGAAGTTGTCCCTATCCCAGAAGGAAACCTCCCCGACTACAGTGAAAAAGAAAATGGAAACTGGAGAAACCCAGATAGTCTTAAAAAATTCTCTGAATGGAGAGCAACCCAATTAAATGAACACCAACCATTTGGTACCTGCAAAGAACAAATCTTTACGTATAGCCCTAGTTGTGGGTAATACATTCTCCCTTTAAAAAGCAAGGCCCCCACCTCTCAGGAAGATGTGGGGGTTTTGTCTTGGCTCGTCGCCTCACTCGGAGGAAGCTTAAGACTTGCGTCATTGCTAAACGTAACCAAGGCGATACATAGACCAATGAGAATGAAGACATACCCCCCAGTGATCAGGGGATACTCTCCAGGAAGATCCTTTTCTCCGCCCACGATGAGACAGATAAAGGTTATTAATCCAACGAGACACCAGATCAGAAAAACGACCATGGTGTAGTACATCTTTTCGTCAGGAATATGAGACTTCTTTTGCGGCATGTCTAGCTCCTTTGCCTAAACAAGGTTTACCATACTTTTTTACAAAATGAAACGAGCTAGCAAGACAGTCCGCTCCCGTGAGGGTGCATAATGTCGAGCTAGCTCGTTGTGGGCCAATTACGCTGGCTTAGGGCTTGTCCCGCGCCGTGACCAGGGTCCGGGCCGGGTCGAAGGTCCCGGGGTTGAGAGGGTCTTCCCTTCGCTCGATTGCGAAGAGAAAGTCCTCACCCAGAGTGGGCGTCCCGTTCTTGATGAACATGTGGCTATCCCTCACGTCGGAGGAACGACCATCGGGCATGAACGACCACTTGTTGTCGTCCCCCAAGTCCGCGTCGTTGAATGGCAACGTGTGCCGGCCAACGGGGTTGGTGGGGTCGACGTTCAAGCGCGTCGTGCCTTCGTCGAAGGGGAACGGATGCGTTCCCAGCTGTTGATTGGCCGCATCGCGACGCACCGTGAGCGTGGGAATGACCATCGTCCCGTAGTCCGGTGGACCGAACCAGGCGGGACTGTCGGTGTTGGTGCACCGCCAGATCGACGAGACCGTGGGAAGCACCCACTTGCCTGCTGCCACCTGGTACGGAATCCCGAACCGCATGTGGGTGTCCCAGATACGGTTGGTGATATTGCCGGAGCCGTCCAGTCGAACGTGAACGGTAGGGTTACCGTCGAGCGTACGCGACTTGAACGTCTGCGTCATCCCGTTGAAGGTCGCGGTGATGGTGAAGAACGAGTTGATCCCGTTACCTCCCTTCACGTCGCGCCCCTCGATGAGGATGGGCTGGCCGTTGAAGTCGTTGACCACCGCGGCCTTGTTGGCATCGTCGATGGACATCGTACACTGCGTGGTCACCTCCGCCATGCTCGCGAGGTCATAGACCCGGAACCGACGCCGCTCGCCCATCGAGATGAACGAGGGAGCCTGGATGACCAGCCCCGTGGAAGGAAGTGTGGGAGAGGAAGTCAGTGTCAGCTCATTGCTGACGATGACCTCATTCCAGCCCTGTTGGACGGTAGAGGTTCCACCGCCAGCGTCGGTGAAGGTCTTGGTCAAGGTGGTCTGAGCACCGACCCCGAAGGAGCGGACCTTGATCTGCTCGTTGTTGAGACGAGCGACGACCTTGCCGTCCGCATCGACAGCGGCAGCCCCAGACACGACCTCGTAGAAGACGAGGGTCCTGTTGACCGAGGAGGCGTTGTCGGTGTGAACCAGGTTGGTACCCAGCTCCGCACCGGTCCCGACGTCGATCTGAGCCGGCGCCGAGAGCGTGATGCTCTTGAGCAAGTCCGTCGTGGGGATGGGGTTGCTCCCACCACCGCCACCGCCTCCAGTGGAAGCGACGACGACCTCCACGATGTCGGTGATCCTCTCGGTGATCGTCTTGCCGTTCTTCGTCACGGTGAACGTGATCGAAACCTTGCTAGGCGCAACGGCCAGGATCAGCCCCGTGTTGTCCAACACCTGAACGATGTTGGGGTCGGAGCTATTGACGGAGTCAGCCGTAACCTTCTCCGTCTGGCTCGTTCCCTTGAAGATCGCCACGATCTCCAGCTGCTGCTGGGTACCCTGGACGAGCTGGAAGGCACGAGGGGTCACCCCGATACCGACGAACTCGAGGTTCGCAGTGTTGGGGTTGTTGGTGGGTGGAGTGTTCGTCGGTCCACCACCGCTCGGGTTGGCACCTCCGGAGCCAGCGAGCTGGTTACCCTTGGGGCGACGACGCGAGTCGCAGGCCTGGAAGATCATCGCCGAAACGATGACGAAGATGATCAGAAACAGGGTGCGCAATCCACGCATAGTACACCTCCTAGGTGTTTGAAACGTTGTTTGATATGAAAAAAGCACTCGCTAGCAATATGCCAGCAAATACTCTCTCCCCTTCTATTCTCTCATTACAGTGGCGCATTTAAGCGTATAATGAAAGAATAGATTAAATTACAATAAAAACGGCTTTTTGTCAAGCCATAAAGCCCCTAATAAAATAGCTAATATTAGGCTAATTTTTTAAATGATTGCATATTGGAAGCGATAAAAAGGAGGGTAAAACCACCAGCTAAAACAAAAGTTAAGGCAAAGAAAGTTGTCTCATCTAAATAAAGAGCTAATGGGATAAGCAATAAATAGAAAAAAACACGAGTAATATTGGTTAAAACTTCCCTCCCCAAAATAAAGGTTGTAGGTGCTTTTTCTCTTTTAGCGAGCTTATAAAAAATACTTGACCAAGCAACAATTAAAGCAGGATAAAATAAAAAGAAGAGCAAATGACTAATCGATGCTGTTAAAGCAGAGTCAACAAATAGACGACTAAACCAAACGAGAGCTGTTAATATCGCTGTAACACTCAACACTTTTTTTCTTTTCCCATGATCAGTCATTGAACCAGCAATAAAAGTCATTAAAGAACTGATCAATAGTGAAAGTGAAATGAGCCCTCCAAATTCTTCTAAATTCCCTATTTGAATAAATAGATACAGTTTCCACAAAACAGTCGCAACAATAAATTCATTGGCATAGCCGATATTAGAGATTGTATGCGCCCAATGTTTTTTATTAAAAACAGATTGAAATAAATGCTTCGCAGTTAAATTCGGAGAGACTTTTCGTTTTTTAAAAAACAGAAGTGGCAAAAGTGCTAAGACTAAAATACAAGCACTTAAAAAGAAGACTGTTTTAAAATTGAATTGCGTAATAATCACAGCACCTAAAAATGGAGCAGCCAATGCGACAAGTGAAGTAATCATATGACGCAAACCAAGTTCTTTCCCTAAATCTTTTTTATCACTTGCCCCCGAAAAATCTAAATGATACCCCGTATTAAAAAAGATCGATTTATAAACAGCAATGAGAGGAATAACCCAAAAGAGCCATGAATAATTTTCTAAAAATGGTATCAACAAAGCTGTCCCCACAAAAAAAGGAACGCTTGCAATAAGCATCGATTTATCTGACATTTTTCGCAATATCGGAATACTCAAAAAAGCAGCGATAACAAAATAGACATTTTCTATCGCATAAAATAATAAAATCTTCCAAAGTGGATATCCTAATTCCCAAAGAAAAATTGGAATAAAAACTGTCACAAGCCCAAGTGCAAAATTCACCAAGGCAACAGCAAAATAGAGAGATGTCACTTCCCTATTTCCAAAAAACTGGATATGCCTGGTTATATGATTATTAATCATTTTTTCACAAAAAGTGTTTGTGTTGGATAAGCAAATTCAATTTTCTCTTGAGCAAATACTTTATTTAAAGCAAATAACACTTCTTGTTGCTTATCTAGATACAAAACAAAATCATCATCATTTACAAAATAAGAAAATTCAAATGTAATAGCAGAGTCGTCAAAACTTATTAAATGAGCTCTATTGAAGGTAACTTGTTCTACCTCATCTACAATCTTTTTAAAGATCTCAGGGATTTTTTCTAATTTTTCTTGTGGAGTTTCGTAAAGAACACCAACAGAAAAAATAACATTTCTACTTTTTATTCGTCTAAAGTTATTAATTCGGCTGGTCGTTAATTCTTGATTAGAAATGATAATCTCTTCTCCTTGCAATGACTGTAATCTTGTTGTTTTAATTCCAACCTTTTTTACTGTCCCAGAATCTTGTCCGACCTGAATAAAATCACCAACCTCAAAAGGTTTATCAAAATAAATAGCAAAAGAACTAAATAAATCACCCAAAACATTTTGTAAGGCTAATGCGACGGCAACCCCACCAATACCTAGCCCCGCAATAAGTGATGTAATATTTACCCCTAAATTTGAAAGAATCAGTAATCCACCAATTAGCCAAAAAACTCCCATGGTCATTTGGCGTAATAAACCAATCATGGGAGCAGAGCCATTCTTTTTCATCTGATGCTCAGCGATATAGTCAATAAAAACACTAAGAGCATTCACAACCACGATAACTGACCAAACTGTAAGAATGACATTAGCTGCTGTCTTTAGGTAACTTGGTAATTGTAAAAGGCTTAACGAAATCGAAAATGCAAAAAAAAGATAAAATGAAGTAGAAATGCTTTTAAGCATTCGTATAACTAAATCATCAATTCCAATAGCTGTTTTTTGTGTTAATGCATATAGTTTATGCAGAATATAAACTATAATAACTTTAAAGAACACAAATAAGATGATAAATACACCCAAAGCAATACAATACTGTAAAAGCGTATTGGAAAAAAACATCATTCCCCAAAATGGCAAATCTAAAAAATCATTTATCATACAAAACCAGAATACTTTAGTACACTCGAACAGGAAAATCTATTGGAAGATTATTATTCGCACGTAGTTTTTCATAAGCAACGATATCTAATGTAATATCATAGCAGTCGGTACCAGCTGCATGCTCATAATAAGTACCTGAACGATTAATATACTCGTATTTTGTATTTAGATATGGACGTTCATTTGTGTTTTCAAGTGCAAAATTAGCACAAAGTTTAAATGCATCTTTAGAAATCTTTGTATAAGTATAATACTCTTTTGTTTCAGGATCTTTTACTAAATTTTTATCATAAATCCTTTCTTCGATTTCTGCTAAAGAATCTGGCAAATCTTGTTGTTGATTCCAATATGTAATTAACTCGCTATCAATGGCATTTAATGCATTCGATCGTTGATCATCTAAACGTTTTAATCTTTGCTGTACTGGTGAACCAATTAAAACAAAACCAATAACAATGGTCGCAAAAACAAATAGAACCACTAACGAAATAAATGCCATTAATCCTTTATTTTTTTTCATAGTTTTTTTCATCCCAAAGATAATATCCAAAAATAGAACCCGTTACCAAGAGAACTGTTAATAATTTAAGAATAAATCTTACTGTAATCTCACCATTCAAAAAGGTCATAACTAATGCAATCGTACTTCCAATGATGATTAATGCTGCTATAAAAAGCGTAAAATACACCAACCATTTTCGGATCCATTGTTTATGCTTGCTTGCATCTTTTTGATAAGACTTTGTTAATGTCCAAGAAGTAAAGAGATACACCGGGAAAACAACAATAAGAAATGCTAAAGCAGTTCGAATAGCACTCTGAGCATTTTCTGCTGAATAATATTGATCTACAATGTCAGGAATCCAAGTATTAATCGCTTGGAAAGAAATAACGGTAACACTGATCGCACTCACATATAATGTCACCATTGACAAAAGATGTAAGAAAAAATCCTTTGGAGTTACTTTGGCTGTTTTCATAAGTTTTGATTTATTTAGTACTTTTACTATAGCAAATTCCTCGTTCTTCAGGAACCTGGCAGTAAATACTTTCGTTTTTTGTATAAAATTAATCCATCTTTTATTAATCGTGCCAATAGATGATCTAACCATTGTTTATCTTGTTTGGACTCATAGAAGAGGCCTGATATTGCTTCAATTTCTTTCCTTGTAACTCCTGCTTTGTTATTTTTCACACACTGTAACACTTTCCCTCTATAGATTCGGTCTGGATACTTTTTCCCCATATGAATCTTTTCTTTTGCTTTTGGCAAAGAGCGTTTTGGGATAAGAACGTTTCCAGAAAGAAATCGTTTTGATGATTTACAAGTTGTTTTAAGTGGACAAACTGAACAACTAGGCTTTTTTGAACAAACTTTTGTCCCAAGATCAAATAATGCTTGTGGAATATCATAGTATTCTTTTGACTCCGACAAAAGTTGTAAACCAGATTTTTGTATTTTTTCATCATCTGAAAAATCAGGAAATAGTTTTCCTAAGGAATACCTCCCTATTACTCGTCGAATAATACTATCAATGGGAAAGACTTTCTCATGAGCAGAAAATAATGCGATTGCCGATGAAGTATAAGGACCAATTCCTTTGAGTTGAACCCATTCCTTTTGTGTTTTGGGTAAACCATCATCTATTACTTGCTTGGCGATATCTCTTAAAGCTAATGCCCGTCGGTTATAGCCTAGCCCCGACCAAGCATGAATAACATCAGCATTTGTCGCTTTTGCCAATGCAGAAAAATCTGGAAATTGTTTTAACCAATTTTTGTAAAAATTGATTACGCGATCAACCTGCGTTTGTTGAAGCATGATTTCTGAAACCAAAATTTTATAAGGGTCTATTGTTTCTCTCCAAGGCAAGTCCCGTTTTTCTTTTTCATACCACTGTAATAATTTTGTTGCTGTTTTCATAAACATCAAATATCGTTCTCTAAAAATAGCCCTTGTTTTTAACAAGAGCTATTAGTGTAACGTAACTAAAAAATTTAGGCTAAAAACCCTTGATACAAGAAAAACAAACCAAAACAAAGATCAATAATAGCAAAAGAAATCCAAGTACTTCTTTTCGTTAATGATTTTGTTAAAGAAATCATGCTTTGAGGAAAAAGCAAAAGCGAAATCCCTTTTAACAAAGCGATCAACCCGATAAGTGGAATAAGCATAGCCCATCCATCCCAAGAAGGATGCATAAGCAAAATACTCGCACCAGTAACTAAAGATAATAAACCAGCTAAAAGTAAAAAACCTTTATCTTTTAAATATTTATGAACCGCTTGTGCATAAAACTCTCGATTTAGTAATAAACTAATACTAATCACCGTTGTTACGATACCTATTAACCTTGTGAGAAACATTGATGGCTCCATATATTTTGTAATTAAATTCTAATAAATTTATTTTAGCTTATTTTCTAACAATAATCATCGCAGAAGAAGCATCTTCTGGAATGGGAACATAATTACCAGAAGGATAATCTCTTAAAGAAGTCCTAATTGTTTCATAACTATATCGAAAATCTTTTCCTCGTTTTGTCCCAGGTTCATTTGTTATAAACTCTGCTGTTTCCCAATCGAATCCTGTTACAACCAACATATGGCGTTCTGGCCCACCATTTACAAAGTGATCATTTCTTAGGGCTTTTCCATCTACTGGAATCAAGACAAGATTCCCCTTCGACAACTCTTCTCTGATAGTAGAGGCAGCAATATTGTGTCGAACCTCAACATTCATATAGTCAAAATATTCATTAAACAATCGATCAACAGTATCTTGGGCAGATGTATCTACATAAGCACCATAGCGAGTTTTTTGTTGCTCAGCCATTGCAATAATCTGATCCCGCGAATCGTCTAGTGATATGTTTTCACCACGCGCCCAAGCAATAGCCATAAGAGTAGAAGCTTCTTCACATCCTTCTTGTTGACGCAAATCATCCCATTCTGCAAATGGTGATTGCGGTGTAAATGGTACATCTAAGGTATTTGTAAGCGCGACTTGCACTCCATCAGGAATTTTTTCTAATTGCTCATTCAAGATTGGCAAACCAAGGTTTTGAATTGATTCGTATATTTCTTCCTCTACACCTAATTGATGTTTTTGCAAATTATCGGGGTCTATATACCAAGCAAATAATGCATTTTCAATATCTAAAATAATTCTTCCAGAAAGTCTTTTTCTCAAATCTAAATCACCCACAAAAGAATCGGATACCAGAGGGATTTGCTCTAAATCTTTTGAGGTAACCCCAAGCCCAACAGTTGTAATCACGGTCTTTGCTTCATTTGGTGTTCCAACAAAATATCGTTCATTTGTTAATGGATGAACATACCAAGCATCTCCCCCGTTATTTACATCTAAAAAAAACTTACCTGCATGAGCCTCTACAAAATTTATCTTATAAGGAAAAAAGAAAAGGGTTACCGCAAAAATTGCAGCGATAATAACAAGGCAAGCGAGAATAATTCTTACAAATAAAGCAGGTTTTTTCATAACTCTATTTTACCAAAAACTAAGAGTCATAACACCATAAGCGAGCAATACATTAAAAAAAGTATTCCCAATTAAAGCGATCGGGAAAATATAACGCAATCGATACCCAAGAAAACCAAGGGGAACGATTACCAATTCATTTGGCGCTGGTGCAATTGAAGCATAAATACCTAAAACAATTAAAGGCAAGCGAGGATTTCTTTCTTTTAATCTTGTAATTGTTGTTAAAGATTTTTGTGAAACGGCAGATGTTGTAATTTTTCTTCCCGTATCTCCAATAAAATAACCAATTACATCTCCTGTTGTCATTCCTAAACTAATCAAAAAAATGGTAAAAAAAGGATGAAGACCTGATTGAACAAAAACAGAATAAAATGCAATAACCGGAATTGGTACAAAAACGTTAAACCCACTAATAATTGAAATAATAAATAACCCTGGATAACCAAAAGCCTGAACAATAGCTTGTATTGCCGAATCATTTGGCACAGATTTTGTTAAATAAATCGCTGTGATCAAGATAACCAAAACAATTCCTGCTTGCACAACAAGTTTAACTATTTTTTTCTGTTTTTCTTTCATTCCCTTATTTTAGCACAAATTTCATAGATCTATAACGAACGACACGCCAGATAAGATTGCTCTCATCTGACGTGTCTGTTGAGATAGATACCTAGTCGAGGTAGGCCATCATCGCTTCGAGGAATTTCCGTAACTGTTCAGCCCGGTCAGCTCCTCGGCGGCTGATCTCTTCGTGGTCGTGCTCTTCCTTGTCATCGTTGGTGATCAAGCAGAGCATCAAAGCACGAACACCTAGATCTCGGTACAACCGAGCAAGGTACATTTCCCACTGCCCGCTCATTCCGATGACTTCTGCCCCCCAACTCTTGAAGAGAGGTTTTTCCGCCCACCGCCCCTCGAGATGAGGTCCACGGCAGATCATGTGAGTGGCAAGCTTACCACCCAGCTCCTCTATGGCGACACGAGAGAGCTCATGATCAACACCGTCTTCTGGGGCAGCGAAATCGTCGCCGGCAAAAGCCATTGGCGGGCTGTAGAACGAAGCACCAAGGAAAGCCCTTGGCACAGCGATGTCCCCAACCACGAGATCCTCGGAAAGACTCCCGCAACCGCTCGTCGAGATCAAGTAGCGGACTCCTGCGTGGAAGAGCATCTCGATTGAGAGGCGTGCGAGCTTCATGCTTGGGTCTTGGTAGCCATGGATTCGGCTACAAATGACAACATCAAGCCCCTTAACCTCCATATAGCCCAGCCACTTACCGTGACCATCAACACCATCGAGGTTCGCGACTTCTTCCAAGCCGGGAACGTCTTGAAGACGGATCTTCACCTTGAAGTCCTTGTCTTCGAAAGCATCACCCCAGCCACTACCTGGAATGATGGCAACTGCTGGGCTGCTCCCCTTTGGAATCTGCAGAAGATCCCGAAGAGCTGCCCCGGCTTTCTCTGCCGACTCGAGGCAAGCTCGATTTACACCTTTTTCCATAAACACATCCAATGCCCGTAGGCTCTAGAGGAAAAGTGAGATTATCAAAGTTTTTTAGAAATGACCAATATACCCTTGCCAAAAACACAATAATCTGGTAAATTTTCTTTAATCTAAATTCAATTTGATAATGATTTTCAATTTGTATTATTTTACCTAATTTTAGCTAAATGTCTAAAGAAAAAGTCCAAAAAATAGCTGATCAGGAGTATAAATATGGCTTTGTAAGCGATATTGAAATGGATATTGCTCCAAAAGGCTTAAATGAAGATACGATTAGACTCATTTCTCAAAAGAAGAATGAGCCTGATTTTATGTTGGAATTTAGACTCAAAGCTTATAAACATTGGCTTACACAAACGGAGCCAAAATGGTCTAACCTTACCTACCCTCCTATTGATTACCAAGAAATCTCGTATTATGCCGCTCCAACCAAAAAGAAGGAGCTAAAATCTTTAGACGAAGTAGATCCAGAAATTTTAGAAACCTTTAAAAAATTAGGCATTTCTTTAGATGAACAAAAACGATTATCCAATGTTGCCGTAGATGCCGTGATGGATAGTGTTTCTGTCGCGACAACCTTTAAAGATAAATTAGCCAAAGCCGGTGTTATTTTTTGTTCTATTTCAGAAGCGATTCAAACTCATCCTGAATTAGTAAAAAAATATCTAGGAACTGTTGTCCCCTATCATGATAATTTTTTTGCGACATTAAATTCAGCAACGTTTACCGACGGATCTTTTGTTTATATTCCAAAAGGTGTTCGTTGCCCAATGGAATTATCTACCTACTTTAGAATCAATGCTGCCAATACCGGTCAATTTGAACGCACACTTATTATTGCCGACGAAGGTTCGCATGTAAGTTACCTCGAAGGTTGTACAGCTCCAATGCGAGATGAAAATCAATTGCATGCTGCTGTTGTAGAATTGATCGCTTTGAAGGATGCAGAAATCAAATACTCAACCGTACAGAACTGGTACCCCGGTGACGAAAACGGAAAAGGTGGTATTTATAATTTTGTTACGAAGCGTGGATTATGTCTTGGTGAGAATTCAAAAATTTCTTGGACGCAAGTAGAAACTGGTTCTGCAATTACATGGAAGTACCCTAGTTGCATTCTGCGTGGAGATAATTCTAAAGGAGAATTTTACTCTGTTGCTTTAACAAACAATATGCAACAAGCGGACACAGGAACAAAAATGATTCATGTAGGAAAAAATACAAAGAGCACAATCATTTCAAAAGGTATTTCTGCTGGAAAAAGCAAGAACACTTATCGTGGAATGGTTAAGGTTGCCAAGAATGCATCAAATACAAGAAACTTCACACAATGTGATTCTTTATTGATTGGATCTGAATGTACCGCCGACACCTTCCCTAAAGTGGATGTAAAAAATGCAGACTCAATGGTTGAACATGAAGCAACAACATCAAAAATTTCTGATGAACAATTATTCTACCTGCAACAACGGGGATTAAACCCAGAAGACGCAGCAAGCTTGATTGTCAACGGATTTTGTAAAGATGTCTTTGACCAACTCCCAATGGAATTTGCAGCCGAAGCTCATCAATTATTAGCACTTAAATTAGAAGGGACTATTGGATAAGAAATCAAAGGGTCAAAGCGTCAGAGCGTCAAAGAAAATAACTTTGTCGCTCTGACGCTTTGACGCACTGACCTCACAACTATGTTACAAATCAAAAATCTCCATATTCAAACAGAAGGAAAAGAAATCCTTAAAGGTCTTGATCTCACAATCAAGGCTGGTGAGGTGCATGCCATTATGGGACCAAATGGTGCTGGTAAAAGCACATTGGCCTCTGTTCTTGCTGGAAAAGATCAATATGAACTCACAGACGGATCTATTTCTTTTGAAAACAATGACTTAACAAAGCTTTCTCCGGAAGAACGTTCTTTAGCTGGCATCTTCCTTGCATTCCAATACCCTGTCGAAATCCCAGGAGTGAGTAATCTTGAATTCTTTAAATCAATTGTAAACCAACATCGTATTCACAGAGGAGAAGATGCTATGGATACATTTCAATTTCAAGCATTCATGAAAGAAAAGCTAGCTGAATTTGGAATGGACGATAAACTCATGGATAGAAACTTAAACGAAGGATTCTCTGGTGGAGAAAAGAAAAAGAATGAGTTATTACAAATGGCATTACTAAATCCAAAGTTAAAAATTCTTGACGAAACAGATTCAGGATTAGATGTAGATGCATTAAAAACAGTTGCAGAAGGTGTGAATAAATTACAATCACCTGAGTCAGCAACATTAGTGATCACACATTATAATCGTATTCTTGATTACTTGAATATCGATTTCGTACATATTATGGTTGAAGGAAAAATTGTTGCAACGGGTGGAATAGAGTTAGCAAAAGAAATTGAAACTGATGGTTATAAAAAGTATCTTCCTAAGAAGCCTTTGACTGTTCTCAATTAATATGAAAACAATCGCCGCCAATACAATTGAATCAATGAATCAAACAAAATCTGAGCAAATGGAAATCACCATTGAAGCTGGGGCACGTTTTAATCATGCTTTAATTGGTGGTTGTGGTGACATTATTGTGCATGTAAAAAAAGACGCTATCTACTCCCCTTTTCTTTTTTCTAATAAAGAAGATGTTCAAAAAACGAAATTACAAATCAATCTTGCAGAACAAGGAGCAGAAGTAGACTTAAAGGGATTACTTATCGCTAATGAGAAGCAAACCATCACAAGTGATGTTATCATCTCTCATATCGCAGAACATACAAATAGTAATCAATACGTAAAAACGATGGCAAATGATGAAGCAATCATCACAGCAGACGCGACTGTTCGTATTGAACGTCATGCAGCTCATTCTTCTGCACATCAATTAGCAAAAAATCTTCTTCTGACATCTACGGCTCAAATTCAAACCGAACCTAAGCTTGAGATTGATAATGATGACGTACAAGCAAGCCATGGAACTTCGGTTGGATCATTAGATCAACAGGCTCTCTTTTACTTGCAAGCTAGAGGGATTGCACAATCTGAAGCGAGAAAACTTCTTACAAAAGCGTTTATTGATGAAATGCTCAATGAAGTAAAAGACAAAACTATTCTTGATGCCATCAATTATGAATAACTTTAAAAAACAATTCCCCATTTTTACACAAACCATGAATGATAAACCGCTCGTGTATCTTGATAGTGCAGCAACAACACAAAAACCTCAGGTTGTGATTGACGCTGTAAGCAATTTTTATACTGAATACAATTCCAATATTCATCGCGGTGTTTACCAACTAAGTCAAAAAGCGACTGATGCTTATGAAGGAGCACGAAAAACTGTGGCTGAATTCATCAATGCAGAAGAAAATGAAGTAGTCTTTACAAAAGGAGCAACAGAAGCAATCAACTTAGTTGCGCAAACCTATGGAAGAATGAATATTGAAGAAGGTGATGAAATATTGCTTACAGAAATGGAACATCATGCAAATATTGTTCCCTGGCAAATGCTAGCAGCATCAAAGCAAGCTATCATCAAATACATTCCACTTAAAGATGATGGAAGCTTAGATCTTGCACAGGTTGATACTTTACTTACAAAGAAAACAAAGTTTGTTTCTCTCGTATACACATCAAATACACTGGGAACAATCAATGATGTAAAACAAGTCATCGAAGCAGCGCATCAAATCGGAGCCCCCGTATTAATCGACGCCTGCCAAACAGCAGCTCATCAAGCAATCGATGTAAAACAACTTGATGCTGACTTCCTTGTATTTTCTGGCCACAAACTTTATGGACCAACTGGAATTGGTGTTTTGTATGGAAAAAGCACACTACTTGAAGCAATGCCTCCTTATCAAGGTGGTGGTGATATGATTGAGTCTGTTACTTTGGAGAAAACAACCTTCCGAGAAGCACCTGCGAAGTTTGAAGCAGGTACTCCCAATATCGCAGGAGCTATTGGATTAGGGAAAGCGATTGAGTTTATTCAAACTATTGGATTCGAATCCATCCACACTCATGAACAAACTTTACTTGAGCATGCAACAAAAGAATTACAAATGGTTGATGGATTAACTGTGATTGGAACAGCATCAGAAAAAGCAGCCATCATTTCTTTTATTATCAAAGGAGTTCACCCACATGATATGGGAACAATTCTAGATCAAGAAGGAGTTGCTGTAAGAACAGGACATCATTGCACACAACCAATCATGCAACGATTCAAGATTCCAGCAACCACTCGAGCCTCATTTGCAATCTACAATACGAAGGAAGACGTTGATGCATTAGTAAATGGAATTAAGAAAGCACAAGAATTACTTGCGTAAACAACACTACTTGTCACTCTGAGCCTGCCGAAGAGTCTCGTCCTTCTCGATAAACTCGAAATAGTTTATCGCAAGGGACAAGATGTCTCGGCTCCGCTCGACATGACAAAGAACATGTTTACCGCTCTAAAAACCACTATGAACTTACAAAATCTCTACAAATCATTAATTCTCGATCATAACAAATCTCCACAAAACTTTGGAGAACTTAATGATGCCACACATTCTGCAGAAGGTTATAACCCTTTATGTGGTGATCATTATTGGGTTGAAATTAAGATGAACGGAGAGATTATTGATGATGTGAAATTTCATGGCGAAGGATGCGCAATTTCAAAAGCCTCTGCTTCTTTAATGACTTCAACAATCAAAGGGCAAGACAAACCATTTATACAAGCAACAATCAGACAATTTTTAGAAATGATCACAGGAAAAACAGAACAAGCACCAAGCCAAAGACTCGAAGCATTTAAAGGCGTGAGAGATTTCCCTACACGAACGAAGTGTGCAAGCTTAGCATGGCATGCATTGGAGGCTGCGATGGACAACAAGAACTCTGCTTCGACTGAATAATTTCTTCAACTGAACAAAAAACAGAAGATGATAGTCGAGCGACCTAATGGGGTCCGGGGTATTAGTGGCCCCGCACAGTAAATACTTGCGGGGTAAACTTCTGGAGTCGAGCTTGCCCCGTAAATGAACGGAGTGAATTCTACGGGGCGGCGAGCAGCGTAAACATTAAAAAAAACGCACCACCCAACAAGCACTAAGCTTGTTTTTTGATGCGTTCTGACGCTTGCTTGAATCGTGGCGAATACAATATTCGCAAAGCACGTTGATAATCCGACTGAGCAACCGACATAGCGATGTTCAGCAAATCAGCCACCTCAGCGAATGTTCTAAAGTACCCAGCAACATCTAGCCCATGACGAAGTTGTAAAACTTTGTAGGACCTAATATGGATACCACGAAGAACATCGAGCGCTCCTTCTTCGAGCAATGTATACAAACGACGTGTTAGCACAACATCATCGTCAGAAACATCACAAGAGTCAGACCAACCGAATTCTCTGCGAATTCTTTCTGACTTAGTTTGACGAGGATTTTTTTGAATCAATGCCTCGTTTTCTGATGAATCTGTTTCTTTTGCTATTCGTCGACTGAGCGAGAGTGCGTTTTCTTGTGTTGTCTGTGACCAATGGCCACTGCACCCTAAATAGCAAATAATTGCCGCAATTTTTGCAGAAATACTTGGAGGCTTTACTCCAAATTTTTCTGCAATACGGTTTTGGTTTTGATACTCTTCTTCACCCAAACCATAGTAAATTTTTGTAAACGTCCACCCTTTTGGGCAATACGTCTTAATTTTTTCTATTCGACTTGAATCTAGTTCAGCCAAATCAAGAAGAAACTGACGCCGGTTATCCCAATCGATACCTTTATACATGAGTTCTCCTTTCTTTGAACTGTTTACAAAGATAACAGTAATTTATCCAAAAATCAATCAAAAAATAAGTGTAGAAAAAAATTAGCAGAAAAAGCTTGTTTTTTGTTATAATAAATTCATGAAAAAGCAGAAAAGAAAAAAAGCTGAGAAAGTAGAACACTATTCGCCATCAAAAAAAGAATTTCATCTTCTTTCTAGCCCAGCACCCGCTTTTGTCCATTTTTTCCTTAAAATTGGGCATTTTTTCCATTGGTGCTTTCATCTCTTACTTCCAGACAATTTCAAAGAAGACCCAGGTTTTACAGACCATGTGAAGCTATTTTTCATGACGCGCCACTATTCCTATTTGCGAAAGTTCTTTGTTGTGTGGATGTTTGTCATTACAACAACAATTGGTGTAACCGGATATAATATTTATCAAGCCAGAGAATTAGGTGCAGCCAATGCCACATTTCCTTTTGATATTTCTGGAAGTTATACATTCGATTCAGCCAGAGTCAATGTAACCGGAAGTGAGGCAGTGCTTTTATCTGTTGATCAAATTGACAATGACAATACAGCTACAGGTTTTGCCGGAGGAACATTTTCTGACACAAACTTTGCCACCAGCCACGTAGGACTTGATGCAACAGGCCTCACAAATGGAACAGGAACTTTTACTTCACGAATAATAAATGCGGGAGGTTCTGTTGCGTGGAATCAATTAGACTGGACCCCAGAAAGACCAATTCAAAAAGAACTTCCAAATAATAGCGGAATTGAATCTGCTTATAGCACAGGTAATATGTCTATGACAGGGAATGTACTTTTAATGCATTTAAATGAAACAAGTGGAACCATTACTGATTCTTCTGTGAATGGGAATACTGCAACTGGAACAGGTATTACATATGCAAGCCAAGGTATCTTTGGAACCGGAATTGATTTAACCGGAAATGGTGATAAAATTGAATCAAGTGCCTTTAATTATGTTTTTGGAACTGAAATTACACTAGCAGGATGGTTTCGATTTACCGGCCCAGGAACTGGTTCACCTAGAATTTTAGAAATCTCAAGACTTGGTGATTCAAACACACATGCTCTTGCGCCAGACGGAGATGGTTCTCTGCGTGCTTGGGCTGTTTGTAATAATGGATCGCGTGTAGGCTCTGCCGACGACCCAACAAACTATAACGACGGCCAATGGCATCATTTTGTTTACACATATAGTAATCCAACAGGAATTATTTATGTAGATGGCGTGCAAACAGCTACAGCTTCTAATGCATGTGCAAACTTAGATGACGGGAGTGAGCTGATTTTGGGTGCAATTTCAGATGTAAGTGGTAACTTTACAAATGCACAACATGAATTTGATGGATACATTGATGAAATGGCTGCATTTAACCGAGCATTAACCCCAACAGAGGTTCAAGACATCTATTTACGTGGTGCGTTAAGACAACAAATTCAGGTAAGAACATGTGACGATGCTATTTGTGATACAGAAGTTTTTGTAGGATCAGACGGAACAAATGGAACTTTTTTTAGTGAGCTTTTAAATTCAACAACTGGATTGCCAAGTCTTGCAATGCCCCTCCCTAATAATCAATACTTTCAATACCAAGTTACTCTAGAAACAGATGACAATGTCACAAACTCTCGATTGAGTAATGTTACTATTGGCCCAAGCCATTTAGACGGAGGTTCACCAACTATTCAAAATACCTCTGGTATTGCTTATACATCATCGTTGGATAGCTTTACAGAAACACTCGGAGGTGGGCATACTGGAACAACAACTTATCAACTTTCCAATAATGGTGCGAATTTCTATTATTTTAACGGAGGTTCATGGTCTCCAGCTGTGAGTTCTGTTCAATCGAATACAGCTGGAATTATTGGTGCGAATATCACAACATTTGTAAATGACGTAGGTACAGGTAACTTCTTTTTTCGTGCCTTTTTAGGTTCGAATTTAGGGACACAAGTCATTGAATTAGATCAAATTGAACTAACATTTGACACAGGTGGAGGAGGCGGTGGTGGAGGGTCTTCGAAAATCTTTTTTCTCCCCCCCAGCGCACCAGGTGATGGGTTTCAAGTTATCATTAACGAAAAAGCAGAACAAACAACAGACCAAATTGTAGACCTTACATTTAATGCTGGTAATGAAGTATCGCTTGTAGAGTTATCAAATGAACAAAGTTTTATAGAATCAATTACTTTAGGACTAACACCAACTATTGAGTGGGATCTTTGTTCTGTGAGTGGAAAACCTGTTTCTAGAGATTGCCCAGATGGCGAATATACTGTCTATGCAAATTTTTTAACATCTTTAGGACAACCTCCATCTCCAATAGTTTCTGACACAATCACATTAGGAGAAGAAGAAGAAGAAGTTGTTGAAGAAGAACCAGTGGTAACTGAACCAGAAACCGAAACTGAAGAAACTCCCGATGAAGAAGTCATTATAGAACAAGAACAAAACGAACCTCCTATTACACCAGCCCCCTCTGAACCAGAAGAAACAACTGAACAACCCGAAGATGAAACTCAAGAACCATCTGTAATCGAGGAAGAGATTGTAGAAGAAAACCAACAAGAACCTACTCCAATTCAACCTTCACCAGAACAAACACCCCCGCAACCACCTATAAACCAGAACGACCCCACAACCGCTCCGCCTTCAGAAGTAAATGAAGGGCAAATCATTCAAACAGTCACACAAGAAATTGGAACAAATAACTATTTACTAACTGTTTCTACAGGAGAAGAACTAGAACAGAATGAAAAAGTATTTGTACAATTTTTGTCTGGAGCTCTTGCTGGTCAAAGCATTGTTTTAGATGAATACGTTGCAAATGACCAAGAAATTTTCTTTTACACCCCACTCCAAGTAAACCCAAGTCCTGGTGATAAAGTAAAAGTATCTGGAGGAACTGTGTTTAAGCAAGAAACATTTGTCTCACCAAAAACAGAATCAACTGTTTCAGACTTTAAAGTGTCGGCACCTGAAAAACCTTCTCTTCTTGCGCTACAAATTGTAATAGCTATTGGCTTGTTTTTAGGCCTGTTTATTCTCTTTTCATTGTGGAAACAAAATACTGCCCTTACAACACTCATTGAACATGAACACGCGAACTTATACCATAAAGGGAAACACGGTAAGCACTAATTGTATATGAAGAAAAAACATCATAGACCAAATCATAACCACCCTGTCATTGCCTTTTTACTAAAGACAAGTCATTTTTTTCATTGGTCTTTTCATGTTTTACTTCCCGACTTTATCTCAAAAGTACCTAGTGCCAAATTAAACAGGCTTCTTTTCTTAAAAACTCGTTACTTTTCTAAGATGAGAACTCTTGTTATCGGGTGGCTTATTATGAGCATTAGTATTTTAAGTGTCACAGGATATCAATTTGCAAAAGCTCCAATCATAAAAGCAGCCAATACTACCTTCCCTTTTGACCTAGCAGGAAACTATACTTTTGACACAGACAGAATAGCAATTGGATCAAGTCTTGCAACGCTTCCGTCGGTCGACCAAATAGATGACGACAATACTGCTACGGGTTTTGCAGGAGGGACGTTTAGTGACACCGCGTTTTCTGGAGGCTTCTTGCAATTAGACGCAACTGGACTTACAAATACCACAGGGCTTTTTACTTCAAGAGTTATAGACGCAGGTGGTGACGTAGCATGGTCGTCAGTGGACTGGACACCTCAACGCCCCTATCAAAAAGATCTTCCCGACTCAGGATCAGCTGAAACGGCGTATACTGCTGGGAATATCGACATGAATGGTAATCTTGCATTACTTCATGCAGACGAAACAGCTGGTGCAACAACGATTCTAGATTCATCTGGTAATGCGAATAACTTCTCTTGTACTACTTGCCCTGCTTCTGGAGGAACGGGCCGATTCAATACAACCCTAGAATTCAATGGAGGCGAAACACTTGAGGACGCAGATGGAGAAACCTATTTAAACGGGCTTACTGCATTCTCATTGGGTTTTTGGGTCAAATCCGATGTCGTTGGAACTGACAGAGGCTTTTTTATCGGAACAGCCCCAAGTGGAAGTGATGACGGACTTACTATTCGTTACGACGATGCGGGCGCAAACGGAGGAGGAAATGATGTCATTAAAGCAGGAATAACAACAACCACAGGAACAACACAAGTCGAAAGCTCTACAAATATTCAAACAACAGACTGGCAACATATTGTTCTCACATGGACCTCTGGCAGTGCTTTATCACTGTATGTAAACGGCCAACTGGACACACCAACCAGTGCAGGAGCGACCGTAGGAGGAGCCATTAGCACATTAGACCGAGCAATACTTGGGAGAGGTGGAAAAGACACAGCAGCAGGAGCCGGGTGGTTAGGACTAATCGATGAATTCTCGGTTTTTGATAGGGCACTCGCCCCAGCAGAAATTTCTGATCATTATCTTCGGGGTGCGACAAGACTTGGAATTCAAGTTCGTTCTTGTGACGATGCAATTTGTGACATAGAACCATTTATTGGTCCAGACGGAACAGCAAGCACCTTTTACGGTGAAGGCTTAAATACAACAAATGCACTCCCAAGCACAACGACACTTTCTTCTATCGTAAACAACCGTTACTTTCAGTATCAAATAGTATTAGACTCAGATGATTCGATTACAACACCTCAATCTTCTTCATTTTCTTTTGCCCCATCTCATTTAGATGCAGGTGGCCCAACTATTCAAAATGCAACAGGAATAACATATCAAACAATCGATGGATTTGTAGAAACTCTTGGGGGAGGAAATACTGGCACAACAAGATACCAAGTCTCAAATAATGGAACAAATTTTTATTACTTTAATGGATTAAATTGGGTAACGGCTCTCTCTGCTGCACAAAGTAATCCTGCTGGTGTTATTAATAGTAATGCAACAACCATTGCAACTGATATTGGAACTGGAGACTTCTTTTTTCGAGCTTTTCTAAATTCAGCACTCGGACAACAAATTGTAGAACTAGATGAAATTGAAGTTATTTTTGACACAAGCTCAAATAATAACGGGGGTGGTGGTAGCTCATTACTCTTCTTTAGCCAACCAGTCCCCCCAACCAATGGATTTGCATTAACAATAAACGAAGAAGCAACAGTAACAGAATCACCTCTTGTTTCATTAGGTTTTAATGCTGGCTCAGATATTTCCCTTGTTGAAATTTCTAATGAACCAAATTTTTTAGAATCAATTACATTAACCTACTCAAATCCACTTTCTTGGAATCTCTGCTCCTCTAAAGGAGAAGCACAAACTGAATGTATAGATGGTGAATACACCGTTTATGCAAAATTCTATAAATCATTTGGTCAAGCCCCTTCGGTCGTTGTTCAGGATACTATTGCCCTTCTCTCCCTCGAGAACATAGATGCTATTGATAAAAACACTGAAGAGGAAAACCCTACTGAAGAAAAATTATCACCAATTGAAATCCCCGAAGACAATACACCACCAACAGAAGAACCTCTCATTGTTGATGCTGAAAACCAAGAAGAAAATGAAACCATTCTCTCTCCCCCATCAGAAATAGTTGAACAAGAACAAAAGAAAGAACAGGAATTATTACAACCAGAGTCTACACAAGAAAAAGAATTAAATCTTCCCACCTCACCACAAACGCCTTCGGAACAACCAAGCCAACCAATTCCTCAAAAGACTCAAACTCTGCCTCAAACACAAGTTGTACAACAAGTATCACAAGAAATTGGCACTTCTAACTTTTTGATTAGTACAACATTACCTGCTGGGTTTGATGAAAACGAATCTTTTGTTATTTCTTTTACCTCTGGTGCCCTTGCTGGTCAAAGCGTGCTTATTGATAAATATGTAGCAAATGACCAAGGTATTCTTCTTTTTACAGAGCTTAAAACCTCACCAACTATTGGAGATTTGTTTCAGCTCTTTTCTGGAAGATTTTATGAAGAAAAAACATTTGTCTCTCCACAACTTCCCCCCTCTTCACCTGTTATAATTCAATATGACAGCTTTACTGACCAAAGATCATTTTTCTGGTTTCTCTTTGGGTTGCTTATTGTAACTATCACAGGTTTTGGACTCCTTGTACTTGTGCTCTTCCGATTATGGAAACAAAACACAACGCTTACAACACTCATCGAAGCTGAGCACAAAGAATTGTTTATGAAGAAAAGAAAGCGTAAATAATTTCTATGAAGAATAGTAATCATCATAAAAATGCTTATAAACAAATCATTCAACTAAAGAATGGTGTTCTTAAATATCTTTTACTTTTTCTTCATTTTGTTCAATGGTCTATACATCTACTTATTCCAGATGAAATCACAGATATCCCTAGTCTTAAAAAAGCCTGGGAAATTGTAAAAACACATCAAAGATTTTACAGGCTACGCTATGCATTCGGAACACTCGTACTTCTTACTGCAGTACTTGGTTCATCTGCTTTTTATAGCTTAAAAACGAGTCCTCTCCTTTTAGCAGCTGCAACAACTTTTCCGTTTACTGTACCAGCAAATTACACCTTCTCCGCAACTGCTATTAGTCTAAATGCAGGGATAGCATCTCTTATTGCTATTGATCAAATTGACGATGATAATACAGCTACAGGATTTGCTGGTGGTACATTTTCAGATACAGAATTTTCACTCACAAACTTACAACTAGATGCTACTGGTATTACAAATGGAACAGGTATGTTTACTTCTCGAGTCATAGACGCTGGAAGCTCTGTTGCATGGTCTACCTTTAATTGGACACCACAAGCCCCCTACCATAAAGAACTCCCAGACAATGCAGCCATAGAAACAAACTACACAAATAGAAATGTTTCTATGGTAAATAATGAATTACTCCTTCATTTAAATGAATCAGGTGGCGCAGTAAGTTTTGCAGATACTTCTGGAAATGCTGCAAATGGTAGTTGCGCAGATTGCCCTACACAAACAAATGGTCAATTTAACAATGCATTTGAATTTGATGGAGCTACAAATGAAATAGAACTACCAAACTCAGTCTTAAACGGAAGCGGTGATTCTAGTATTGCACTTTGGTTTCGAACAGCAAATACGGGCCAACAAGCAATTATTAGTGGAGCAAATGGATCAAATGACAATGAATACCTTCTCTTTCTTCCAAATCAAACTACTATTGCCTTTTATACAGGAGAAAGCTCAGGAGGAAACACAACTTGGGCTGTACCGTCTATGGCAGACAATAACTGGCACCATCTCGTACTCACAAGAGATGATTTAAACAATCAAGTATCTGCTTATTTTGATGGATCATTACTTTCTACACAAGGCACCACAATTAACCCTGTTTCAATAGACCTTGGCGGCTTATTTCTTGGGCAAGAGCAAGATTCTGTTGGGGGCGGGTTTACTCCAACACAAGCTTTTGAAGGCGATATGGATGAAGTAGCTATTTTTTCTCGTGTACTCACCGCATCAGATGTAACCGCTATCTATGAAAGAACATTTCACGATATCCGCTTTCAACTACGTTCTTGCGACGACTCACTTTGTGATACAGAACTATTTATTGGCCCAGATGGCACAGCTGGAACTTTTTATGACGAATTAGGAAATGCAACTATAAACCTACCTTCACAAACTATTACAAATCTTTCAGATAATCGATATTTTCAGTATCAAGCAACACTTACATCTTCAGACAATATTCAAACACCACAAGTGTCTTCAATTTCTGTAGGCCCTACTCATTTTGATGCAAGCACTCCCTCTATTACTCCATTAACAGGGATTCCATACACTTCACTTACAGGGTTTACAGAAACTTTGGGCGGAGGAAATGTAGGAACAGTTCAATACCAAATTTCTAATGACAATGTAACCTATTATTATCATAATGGAGCCAACTGGGTTTCTGCGATTAATTCAGCACAAAGTAATACTGCATTAGGCGTGAATGCTCAAATTTCAAGCTTTGTTTCAGACATTGGCACTGGTGACTTCTATTTTAGAGCATTCTTTTTCTCAACAAACGGAGTTCAGCAAGTTGAGTTAGATGAAGTAAGTATTAGTTTTGAAAATGACCCGGGTAATGGTGGAAACGGAGGAGGCTCTTTCATCTTCTTAGCTCTCCCTCCAACACCTCCAGCAGAAGGATTTAAGGTTTTGATAAATGAAGACAATGAATTTGCAGAATCTCAAAATGTCACGCTTTCTTTTAATGCAGGTTCTGACATTAAACTAGTAGAGCTTTCTAATGAAGAAACAATGACTGAGTCTACAACTATTAGCTATAAAGAGGAACTTGCGTGGGACCTTTGTTCAATTCGTGGTGAAACACAAAATTCAGTTTGTGAAACAGGAGAAAAAACTGTCTACGCTCGTTTTTCAAAAGGTTTTGGATCTACTCCTTCAGATGTTGTTAGTGACACCATTATTTTAAATCAAAATGTTGGAACTCCTGTTGAAACACCAAAAGAAACTATAAATGAATCAGAAACAAATCAAACAGAAGAAGAAGACTTAAATAGCGAAACACCAACGGAAAATACAACCAAAACAACAGAGGAACAGCAAGAATCAACAGAAACTTCTGATGAAACACCCTCTACAGAACAAGTAGAAACAGAAATACCTGTAGAAACAACTGAACCGACTCCACCCTCTGCTGAGGAAAATATCAGTCAACAACCTTCACCAACTCTAGAAACAAAACAAGAAACGACAGAACCTCTGGTGGCAGAACAGCCCGAAACAGACCAACAACTTCAAGTAACACCAAATGGTATTTTACTAACCTCTTCTATTCCCCCTGGTCCTCTAGGTCAATCAACTATTCCAACAACTCTCACAGAACCATATGCTGGTTACTACAATGGAGCATTTATTATCTTTACTTCTGGAGATGTTGTAGGACAAATGGCTCAAATAGAAAAATTTGTAGACGGTCAATTCTTCTTTACTCCCCCATTATCTATTACACCTTCTGTAAATGATCAATTCACAATTACCATTCCATTACAAACAGAAGACACAACAATGGTTTCCTCAAATAGTTCTGATCTTCAAGGAATAGCAACAATTTTCCGAGATCTTGTCTATCCAAGAGACCTCATTAGAACAATCTTTTGGGCTGGTGTCTTTATTGGAGCAGGAGTAGCAATTATTCTAACGAGAATCCTTATGATTCTCTGGCAACACCACATGCTCACACATCATGCAACAAGCATTCCAAAACGCAAAAACAAAAAAACTTGATAGATCTCTATCAAGTTTTTTTTAACTTCAAAGTCCCCGCTCTTTATTTCAAAAGCCCAGCAAGCCCCAAAAGCACAAAAGCAATACCACTAATCATTGGTGGATTAATAGCACCTTTTCCAAAAGTCACGATCATATAAAGACCTAGAAGTAATGTGATTACGTAGAGGACTGATTTGAATGGTTTCATAAAAATGTAGTTATGTTTATGAGCTTAGTATAGCAAAAAAACTCACCGAACTGATGAGCTATTATTTGGTTCCCAGACAGGGATTCGAACTCCGATTCCATGGACCAGCCCTCCTTCGCTGAAGATTCGTAGGACAAGAACCATAAAATAAACAGTCACTCTGTTCCGAGACGAGGATTCGAACCCCGATTCTATGGACCAGAACCATATGTCCTACCATTAGACGATCTCGGAACACAAAGACCGTTTATCAAACTTGTCACCTGCAACCTGAAAACCTGCCCCACTACTCCATCACACTTCCACCAAAGGCTTCTGCTAATTGAGAAAACTCGTTTAATAAGGCTTCTTTTTCTTCTTGTTTAGGCTCTTCTACATCTCCGCCACTTACATAATCCATATTTTCATCAATCGCTAGCTCAAATTGCATTCTTTTTCCTGGTAACATCCTTGCTCCATGCTCAATAAGGATGTTTTTTGAACGAGCAACATGGTCATAATGCATTTGAAAACGAAAGGCTAATAATGCACCACCGCTTTCACTCTGACGCAATTCCCCTGTTCTCATGACAATAAAAAGAGAGTGAGAAGCGTCAGACAATTTATTCATGAATTCTCGCCAAACTCCTTCAATTTCTTCAAATGTCGCCAAAGGAGCATTCGGATCAACTTCAACAGATTCTAAAACAATATCCGCTGTTTCTTTCGTGCCCCCTCTGTCACTAGTCGCTTCGCTCCGCGTGACATCTCCCCCGACCTTACGTCCGGAGAGAGAATTTTGATTGATTCCAGTTTGTTTCTGATTTTGTAATTCTGTAGCTTTGACGTTTTGCAAGTTTGCAGGTTTATTTTTTTGTTCATTTGTATTTTCAACTGGTGCTTTTGGGAGTGGTGCCGGTTTAGTCATTAGTGGTGGTGGTGGCGGTGACGAAGCAACAGGTGGTACAGAATTGGGAGCAGATTGTATTTGAGGTTGTTTACTCAATTCAACAATAGCTAATTCCAAGGGCAATTTCCCTTCATTGAAGTTTTTTAATTGCTCTCTTCGCTTCATTAAAATATCAATAGACCACAATAATTTTTCGGCAGAATACCTCTGTGCAATAGCTTTAATTTGTTCTAATTGATCATTACCCACAATTCCATCAAAAATATCAGGGTGACTCCCAATAATCATGAGCATCATTTCGTGGGCAAATTCAATTAATTCAGTGCAATAATGTTGAAAACGAATTCCTTGTTTCCCTAATTCATCTAAAAGCAACATCCCTTCTGACATCTTTGCTTGTGAAACCAAATCAAAAAAACGAATAACATGCTCCATATTCGTCACTGGTAAAACCAATGAAGCAGATTCTGGAGTGATATCACCAGGGATGCTTAATACTTGCCCCAATAAAGACATCGCATCTCGAATATGCCCTGTGCTTTTTTTCACAATTGTCGCAATAACAGCTTCATCAACTTTTCTTTCTTCTTTTTTAACCAATTCTGTTAAATACTCTTTTAATAAAGCAGATTCAACTGGATGAAAATCAAAACGCTGACATCGAGAAATAATTGTTTCAGGAATCTTATGAATTTCTGTGGTTGCCAAAATAAATAAAACACGTTCCGGCGGTTCTTCGATTGTTTTTAAAAGCGCATTAAAAGAATGCGTCGATAACATATGTACTTCATCGATAATAAACACTTTATACTCATCTCCCTTAACAGCTACACGAGCATTCGCAATAATATTATCTCGAATATTTTCTACACCAGTTTGTGAAGCAGCATCAACTTCAATCAAATTTAATGATTTCCCTGCGGTAATATTTTTACAAGAATCACAAGTATTACAAGGTTCACCTTCTGTTGATTTTCTTGTTGAACAATTTAAGGCTTTTGCTAAAACACGAGCAGAGGTTGTTTTTCCAATCCCTCGAGGACCGTAAAATAAAAAAGCATGGGGTAATTTCCCCGTAATTAATTCTTGTTGAATCGTGCTTTTTACATGCTCTTGATTCACTATTTCCGCAAAGGTTTGCGGTCGATATTTACGATAAAGGGTCACAGAAGCCATGTTTTTGGGGTAAATTTAGTAGTATGAGTATACTTTATTTAAACGTGGGTTTCAAGGGTAGTGAACCCCTGCCTGCCGGCAGGCAGGCTCCCTCTCTTTCCTAGGGAGAGAAAAATGAAACTGTAACAAAAAACCTCCCTAGGAAAGGGAGGAAATGCGTAATACCCGAAGGGTATAAGCGAAGGTGGTTTCATGTACTAAATCTCTTCAAAAGGGTCATTCCCATCGGCAGAGCCAATAATATTGTCGACAGCAGCCCAAGCGCTTTGACCACCGGGAGGAGTTAAAATAATAACTTCATCCCCTGCTTTTCCATGATAATAGGTTACAGAAGCTAATAAAACTTTATATAATTTTTTATCTACCAATACTCGAAATTCTCCTGTTTCTTTATCTTTGACTAAACTTCCACGTAAACGATCTCGATCAATTGGTTTGATTTGTTTATAAATAAAAGCTCCATCATTTGCAATGGTAAGCTTAAGCAAATCACCTTCTACTAATTTAGACTTAGAAGCATAATTTGCAGGAATAGAATACTTTTTTCCATCTGGCCCAATCATTTGGTAACCATCAAAAACACCTTCGATAATACTTCCTTCATCACCAGTACTTTCATCTGGAGTCATTTGGAACCGATCCATATCTTCATCCGTCATTTCCATTTTTCCATTTTCCATATCACGAACCATAGCCTCGACATTGGCGAGACTTTGTTTCATTTGATCTAAAATTTTATGGACTGCTTTTAGTTTTGCATCCTCCATAGTTTTTGTTTTGCGTTTTGTTTTATTTTTGCGCAACTTTTTACTTCTATCTACACTAAATTGTAACAATGTTTGTCAAATTGTGGAAGTGGATAACGGAAAAACAATTGACAGTTGACCTTTGACTACTGACAACACCGCATCTTGTCATTCCCGCCCCGCATCAAGTGCGGGATAAACTCCGGCGGGAATCTAGAGGATAGATAAGAAATTATTTTATAATCCTGAACAAACCTTTGTATTCTTCATACCAGAAGTAGTCGGTACTCCCCAAATCGTAAGTCCTTTCAAAGCAAGTTCGTGATGAGACAAACAAAGCTGTTGATTTTTTTCTGTCAAAGGGAAAAAGTGATAATAGATGCCCCAAGTAATAGGAGGAGTTAACCAAAATAAACAACAACAAACAAATAATGCTATTGGGACACAAATTATGATAAAGATACTTTTTATCAGTTTCATACAGGTTTTCTTTCACCTCTCCTCCCTGCCAAGGGGGAGATGCCCGATAGGACAGAGGGGGTATTCTACAAATCATCAAAAGGACTTCTAGCTTTTGGTTTCGCTAATTTTACTTTTACCCGATCTCGAATTTCATTTTCTACTTCCATACGAGGCTTACCGTATTTAAGTCGTGATAATTCTGCAATGGCTTGTTGAATTTCTAAATTATGCCCCTCATCTAATGGCAATCCTTTCATGCTAAATGGTTTAAGCGTTTGGTTTTGTACCAACAGTTTAACGTAACTTGTATATTGCTCCACGTTTAAGACATCATATTCATTAAAGACAGGGGCAAATTCTTTGGCGAATGTTTCGGCATCTTCTACACCAATTTTAAACGCACAAATAGTACCAACGTTTCCAAAGACAGCATCTTTGATTTCTGAATCTCCATTTTCTACTAATTGCCCAACATATTGATGCGCAATAACTAAATTGAGTAAATACTTACGAGCTTCAGATAAAATAATGGCAATAGAATCTGTTGTGAAGTTTTGGAATTCATCGATATATAAATAAAAATCTTTTCTATCCGCTTTTGGCTGGTCGGTTCTACTTAAAGCAGACATCAAGATCTTCCCTACAATAACCATCCCTAAAAGATGGGCATTTAATTCCCCAATTTTTCCTTTTGATAATTTAACCAAAAGGATTTTTTGTGAGTCCATTAATTCTCTAAAGTTAAACGCACTTTTTTGCTGACCAATAATTGGTCGCATAACGTCATTGGCAACGAATTGATTTAATTTAGAAGTAATATACGGAACCATATTTGCCAAAGCCGCTTCTCCTCCGGCTTTTTCTGCTTCTTTTTCCCAAAAATCTACAACGATTTGGTTTTTACATTTAGATAATTTGTAACGCCTAAAATCTTCATCTGCTAATACTTTTGAAATCTCCATTAAGGTAGAACCGGAAGCAGGGTCATCCATAATAAGCAACATGGCATTACGCATATATTGCTCAAACATTGGACCACCAGTCGATTTTAAATCATAAAGCTTATCAAAAATCTTAAGCATTTCATTAATCACGAATGTTTTTTGCTCAGGATAATTTTCGTCATAATCGAGCAAATTCATTCCGAGTGGATATTCTACATCAGAAGGATCAAAAATAACGACGTCTTCTACGCGTTCTTTTGGAATACCAGCTAAAATATCGTCTACCAAATCTCCATGCGGGTCGATGACACAAACTCCTTCGCCATTGGCAATATCTTGTCTGGCCATATTTGCCAACATCCACGACTTACCAGAACCAGATTTACCAACCACATAAGTATGGCGCCTTCTATCTTCTCGCAACATCCAAATAGGAGTTTTCTTCCCCCGGTATTCATTTGTTCCAAGCATGACATCTCCTTCTTTTGGAATATTAATTGGAGCTGGAGCACGCTTAGCTTCTAACCATTTAATATTGGTTGTATCTGTTTGTGGAATAGGAAAATGGTAAAGACTTGCTAATTCTTCTGTATTTAAAAGCAATTTATATTTATGGTCATAATGCCGAAAAATAAAATCTTCAATCAACTTTTCTTGCTTACCTGGTTGAGAAGTTGTAAAACTATTTCCATATTCATAAATATTATATTGCGCAAACGCTCCTGTAATAGAATCTAAATACGCTTGTGCATTTGCTTTTAGTTGAGAAGAAACTACCACACGAATATTCGCTTCTACCCCAGCTTTACTCGATTTAGTTTCTAATCTCTTAATCATTTCTTCTTCTAATGGAGAAAGTTGGTACAATCTTTCTGCAGTCCCCATTTGGTCTGTTTTTTTTCCAACACTAGAGAGCATATCTCCAAAAAACTTTCCTAAACCACCATTCACTTCTTTTCGAGCATCTTTAAATGATTTCCCTTGTCGCATCGCAGAAGCAATCTTTCTCCCCCATTCATGCCATTTCGCAGGAGCAGAACGAACAACAAATTGAATCGCCACTCCATCTTCTTTTTGTACTTGAGACAAAGGCTGAATCAATGCATTTAATGGATCAGATTCAGACTCTTGATAGGTTTTGATAGGAAAATACACTTCTCGTTTAAACTTAAGCATAGACCCAACAACGAAGCCTTGTGGATGAAAAATATTATAATCATCAATTTCTTCTATATGGGCATCTGGAAACTGGGCTTGAATTTGTTGTTGAATAAATTTATAAAGATACTTTGGAATAGCAACAAAAAAGAGTACTTCTTCATTATGCGCAACAATTTCAAATGAAAGTACATCGTCACGCCCCCAAAACCAAGCACCAATTCCTTTTTGTGCTTTCATTCCGGCAACGGCACTATAAAATGTTTCTGCAACAGCAATTGTTTCTCGAATACTTTGTTGTGAATCATTCGCATTTGAATCTCTTTCTTGTTTTAAAGAGTCTTTTGGAACAAGAACTTGAATCAATTGCATTTGGTATTGTTCTGGAATCGAGCGACTTTTACGAGCAAAATGACGGATAATCATCAATGCTAATAAAAACAAAACAAAAGCCCCTACAATAAGTAAGGTTATTACTATTGCAGGATCAGAAAAAACTAACACGCCTTGTTGAACAGCGGGATCATTTACAACATTCGTTGCGACTGGTAGTTGAAAAAGAAACGTAAACATGTTTTTAGTTTTGTTTTTATCGTTAGAGTTGATTTTCTCTCTGTTTGTCTATTTCTTCTTTTAAATGCATCAACTCATCTGTTTTTAATTTCGCTTCTTGTTCTAAAAAATGTTTGCTTACTCCTGGAATAATTTTCATCCAAGAAAACATCAATTTAAACATTTTTTTTGACTTCACTTTTACTTTATACATCAACCCTTCAATCTCTTTGGCTGTTTCCTCTCCTTTGGCTCTAAATAACTGTTTTCTATCGTCTGGAAGAGTTGCATACATTTCTCCTAAATCTTCTTCCATTATATCTTCAATCTTTTCTAATGTCTCACTTTTTTGAGACTCAGACTGAGGAAGAGATTGTTTCGTAGATGGAATAACAACCGTCGGAGGAACTTGTGTAGAAGTTGATTGATTTTGGCCACTCTCTTTTTCAGTTGTACCTTGCTCTTGTTGCTTTCCTTCTTGCTGTTTACCTGTTTCAACAGTTGTTTCTGGTGTTGGAATTTGCGGTTGTTCCGGCATGAGATTTTCAGCCATATTGAATCAATTTAACGGTGATTTTACCTGTTAATAATAGCTTATACCTAGGAGTGTGGGCAAATACTCTATTTAGCTAGTAGCTTGTTCTTCGACACTACCTTCCTACTCTCCTACTAGCTAAACAAAAAACACGCCTCAAAGCGTGAAACTACTACGAAGAAGATAGACTAAACTACGATGTCGTATTAAACCCAGATGACTTTCCTTCAATAGAACCTGTTTCTAAGAAATACTGAACAGTAAAACTAGTTCCATCGACATCAGTAATATATCTAAAACAATTGGGCGCAGTTAAATAAACCGGGTCCATGATATCTCCAGCACTTAAACTCGCTGCTGCTAAAGTTGTATTTACAATATCAGAACCATCTAAACAAATAGCGGTTGCTGCAATTGGATAACTATTTCCAGTTTGATTAATGTAAAGATCTAATGCTTTTGTAAGTGAATCTAAGTCTGCTACACGTTTTGCATCTCGCGCCCTACCTTGTACATTATTCACAGCAAAAAAAGCCATAGCAGATAATAATCCAACGACCGTAATAACTGTTAGCACTTCAATCAAAGTAAAACCTCGTTTATTCATATAAATTTAGTATAGACTAGATTAAAAAAAATCGACAGTGTCTTACCAGCTCAAATGTGGACAAATAAACTATTCTACCGGCGGTACATTTGAAGGCATTAATTAATTAGTTAATAACAACATCACTCCCAATACTAATCACTTCTACCCAGGTTGGACCAGCATTTAATAAGACTTGTTCTCCTTCTTCATTTACAAATTCAAGCATATCTTTTTGAGAATCTTTATTCCACATAATTTGTTCCTGTTGCCCATCTTTAAATAAAAGCGCATCACCTTTACCTGTTGTTCGAATTTTTCTTCGTCCCACCTCGTCGATAACAGAAATATCTGAAAAAACAACAATTACATTTTTTGCAAAAACTTCTGCTTTATCCATTTCTATCTGTTTGTCATTTCTTTGATATCGTTGATAACGATTCTCTTCTTTTTGATACTCCCACCCAGCATTATAAATAGAACTCACTGGTGAAAATGGAATAGAAATAAATTGCGCTTCTCCTCTTTGTTCATCACCAGCTTCATCCTTGTAATTAAAGAGCATTGATAATTCTTGGTCATCAAATTCTCTTGTTTCATAAGCTTCTGCTAATTCTTCCGTCGAAGTATAGACATTATGTGGTGCATATCTATTTTTAGATCGCCAAAAAAATTGCCCCCAGAAAAATTCGTTTAAATCTTTTACTCCAAGTGTCTTAATTAGTTGTAACCCCTCTGGACTACCACCAACATGCGCATACATCGCATCTAGACCATTTGCCCACTCTACATAGTATGGGCGAGCAGATCTTACAGGGCCAATTTGCTCAACTTCTTGCTGATCATCAAATAACAACATAAATCTTGGAATAGCCCCTTCTACAGGCGCTTCAAAAACTAAACGAGCATCTGCTAAACCAATCAATGGCCACGCTTCTGCACTATTTTCCACCATAACAGCGTATAAACGTTTAATTTGATCTTCTTCTGAAATCAACACCCCATCACTATATCTACGGATCAAGTTTTCATTTACAAGTGTATCTTCATCTACATTCGTATTATCATTTCCATCTAATTTTACGGAATCTTTTGATAAAAGGGTAAAAAGAAAAAAAGCAGCTAGAGCAATAGCCACACCAACGAAAAGATATTTAGAATCGTAATGCTTATTCATAATGTACATAAAATCAATAACTCAGTGATTGTATCATAAAAAACAAAACCCTAATGCCAGTGACATTAGGGTTTTGTGAGCAGTAAAGAGATTACTCAGCTTTAGCTTCTTCTTTTTTGGCTTCACCACCTTCTGCTGGTTTAGCTTCTCCATCAGCACCTTCTTCAGAAGCAACTGCATCAGTTTCAATTTTTGGAGGAACTACTGTTGCAACCAAATCTTCTTTATGTGTTAACAATGTTAACGTTTCTGGAATGATCAAATCACTTACTAAAAGAGTGTCTTCCAAAGTCACTAATTTTTCTAATGGCACCTCAATAAATTTGACTAAATTTTTTGGTAAACATTGAACATGAACTGTATTTAGTTTTTTGATCAATGAACCACCACTTGCTTTTACAGCAGGAGCAATACCAACATATTCTAAAGGTACTTCTACATCTACCGGTTTTGTAATATCGATCGATTTAAAATCAACGTGAATTGCATTCCGAGTAATAGGGTTGATTTGTACTTCTTTCACTAAGACATTGAATGTCTGTCCATCTGCTGTTAATTCAATAACCTGACTTTCACCAGCGTCATTGTAGACATGTCGAAATTCTTGCAAATCAAATTGCACAGACTGATTTTCTTTTAACCCTTCACCATAAAGGTTTCCAGGTACTTTTTTCTCTGCACGTAATGCGTCTAATTGCCGTCCTGTTGTTGTACGAGGCTCAGCTGATAATGTATATGCCATACTTTTTTTATAGAAAACAGATCTGTTTCAATTGCATGTAAATGAATCACTTTTCTAACAGATTCATTCAACTACAATAGAGACACAGACCAGTCAGTCAATTTATACTGATAATTTAGATCTAAGAATTTCTGGATCACCCTGCAATTCATGAAAAGCAGCGAATACATCTTCTTCTGAAATGGGTGATGCATCTTTAAATGTTTCGACATCTTCTGAACTCAAGTCGGTTATAAGTCCGACCGAGGTTAAACCAAGCTGACCGTTAACAATTAAGGCAACGATACTACTTTGGCATTTTCTGCATTGAATATGAACTAACTGAGCTTCTGATTTTTCTTCGATAATACTCGCCTGAAAAGGTTGGTATTGCTCTGAACACAAAGGACACTTGGAGATCAAGCGAAGTCCTTCAGGAGAAAAATGATAAGATCCAGCAGGAATATCTAATGAATTCATAGTCGAATACCTTTCTTGTTTAATTCAAGAAAAGTGCGCTAATTATAATAAAATCAAGAATTTTGTCAAGATCAGCGCTTTTACAAATATATTATACCACATTTATGAATCATAGCAGATAATTCATAGTCTCTTATTCACTTTTAACCGCTTGAGACAAAGTGTACCATGCCCCATGAACCATACCCTATTTAGAATAGACAGCTACACTCTGCAATAACCCATTCATCATAAAAACAGCCAATAAATACGATCCACCAGCACTAATAAAGGGCAAAGAAATCCCTGTAACCGGGATCATCCCCAAATTCATCGCAATATTCATTGAACCTTGCCCCACAATAACGATTACAACAGAAATAGCCACAAGCTGGCCAAAATCATTATGTGCATTCCTTGCAATCACAAGACCTCGCCAAACAACAATTCCAAAAAGTGAGAGTAAAAGAAATACTCCTGCAAAACCTAGCTCTTCACCAATAACAGCAAAAATGAAATCTGTTTGTCGTTCTGGCAAAAATTCTAATTGACTCTGAGAACCAAATCCGATTCCTCGCCCCCAAATACCACCAGAACCAATAGCGATAAGTGATTGAGTTACATTATAACCAGAACCTAAAGGATCAAGGCTAGGATCTAAAAAGGTTAAAACACGTTGTTTTTGATAATTCTCTAAAAAAACAGTCCATCCAAAAAGGGCAATGCCTAAAAAACCAACAAGCATAAGACCAATTTGCCATTTAGACAAACCTAAAATAAGAACTAAAGCTAACCACAAAAAGAACAAAACCATGGCAGACCCTAAGTCAGGTTGTGCAAGCACAAGTAATACTAATAATGCTACAGCTGAACCAGACACAATTAATGGCTTCCACGTTCTTAAATGCCTCCCCTGCTTACTAAAATAGCCAGCCAATGTTAAAACCAAAAGAACCTTGATTAACTCCACAGGCTGCCAAACAAAAACACCAAAATCAAGCCATGCTCGAATCCCACGAATATTTTCTCCAAAAGGCGTGTATAAAAGCAGAAGAAAAAATAAAGACAAGAGAAAAAACCATGGATACAAGGGCTGCCAAAGCCGATAATCTACTGACATGAAAAACCCAAATAAAGTAAGCCCTAGTAAAAAATAGAGTAATTGTTTAGAAAAAAGAGAAATCCCTGTTGTATCAAATGCTAAACTAACACTATAAAGTGTTGTAATTCCTAGAGCGAAAAGTAAAAACATTGCTACGAGCAATATTTTATCGCTTTTTTTAAATGCTTGAATGAATTTATACATAGATCTGCTATCAGGCTACACTTCTCATCTCTATAAATCAATACAAAATAGCCTATGAATATAACTCATCCATAGACTCCAATAATTTCTTTTGGCTCTCTTTTACCATTATGGAAACAACTGACCTTTAAAATCTGCATAAACTGATTCATCTAAAATATTTACCGAAGTAATAATTTCGGTTGTAGAAACAGAAGCTAATTGAGATGACCACCTTGCAACGATTGGGCGCTGTTCACTAGATTTTAAATCTCTAAGCGCAATTTGATTTATCGCAGCCAATCTATTCCCTGAGAAAAGCGTAAATTGAACCATGACTTCATCATAATTATAAGCAGTTGCATTGGTAAGAGTTGCTTCTAATTGACTTATTGGTAATTGACCGCTTAATTCTGTTTGGCGAGCTGGCACAAATCTTTTATTATCGATAATAAAATTTGTTCTTGCTGGCCCCCAGTCTTCAAACTTTGTGACACGCCACCAGTCAAATTCTTCAAAAAAGACTTGAGGAGTAGCTGTACTAACTCCTTCAACATTTAAAGCGACAAAATATTTTTCTTCACCAGGCAATAAAAATCCTCTTTGGGCTTCATAAAACGTACTTCCCACGGAAAACTGATAATCAACACCACGTACCCCCCATTTTACATTAGGATTACGAACTCGTACCGCAATATCAATTTTACCTTGACCAGCAGGCACAATATGACGAGAAACAACTTCAATTGGCAAAATTTTATTGACTTCTTTGAGACCAAGAACATTTACATAATCGACAGAAGCAGTATTAAGCGCTTGCTGGTATTCTGTATATTGAAAAATATAATATCTTCCTAGACCAAAAATAGCATAACCAAAAGTAAGAACGATAAAAATAATCAAAGCTATTATACCTAGCTTTTGTAAACCATATTTATGTGTAATAAACCAATACCCAAATTTTAACTGCCCTTCTGTTAAGTCCTCTGTCGGAACAGCTTCTGTGTCAAAACCTTCTGTTTTTGCCATAGGTAGCGATAGAATGAAATGGAAAACCTTACGATATTTATCTTGCCACTCATCCGATTATTTATCTTTAGAATAGGTTCATTTTAGCACATCACTTATTTTTGCTAAAGCTGTCAAGTAGATTGTCTAAAGATTTATTGCTATAATTCTGATATTAGAACCTCGAGAAGAGGTGTATTTTTATCGAACCAGTTATGCCTACAAAATCAGAAAAAAAACCAAAAGCTAAAGAAAAAGCGTATGACGCATCTGCGATTACCGTATTAGAAGGTTTAGATCCAGTACGAAAACGCCCAGGAATGTATATTGGTAATACTGGAGAAACTGGTCTACATCACCTTATTTGGGAAGTTGTGGACAACTCTATTGATGAAGCGATGGCAGGTCATGCAAATCGAATCATTATTTCACTTCTAAAGGATGGACAAGTTGAAGTTTCAGATAATGGTCGTGGTATTCCTGTTGGAATTCATAAAGTAACAAAAAAATCAGCCTTAGAAACAGTATTAACGACATTACATGCTGGTGGTAAATTCGGTGATGGTGGGTATAAAGTTTCAGGTGGACTTCATGGTGTAGGTATTTCTGTTGTAAATGCATTGTCAAAAACAGTAAAAGCCGAAGTTCGACAAGACGGAAAAGTATGGGAACAAGAATATGACTATGGAAAACCGAAAAAACCCATTAAGGCTGTAGGAAAAACAAAAGAAACTGGAACAACTATCACATTTAGTCCAGATGAATCAATCTTTTCAGTCCTTGAATTTAAATGGGAACGCATTGTCAATAGAATGCGTCAACAAGCCTATTTAACAAAAGGGATTTACATTGAAATTAATGATTTTCGAGAAAAACGCCCAAACCAAACCTATGCGTTTTATTTCGAAGGTGGAATTCAATCATATATTCGTCATTTAAATAGAGATGAAAGCACTCAACATGATTCTATTTTTTATGTTGAAAAGTCTGAAGATAATGTAAATGTAGAAATTGCTTTTCAATACACAGATAACTTACAAGAAAACACTCATGGCTTCGCAAATAATATTTTGACTCCAGGTGGTGGTACTCATATCATTGGTTTTTCTAAAGCCATGACTCGAGTATTAAATTCTTATGCCAAAAAGAAAAATCTTCTTAAAGATAAAGACGGAACATTAACAGGTGATGACACCAAAGAAGGTTTAACTTCTGTTGTAAGTGTAAAAATTGAAGAACCACAATTTGAAGGGCAAACAAAAGATAAATTAGGAAACCCCGAAGTACGTGGAATTGTTGAATCTATTTTTGCCACTGCATTAGGAGACTGGTTAGAAGAACATCCTAAAGACGCAGAAAAGGTTATTGGAAAATGTCTTTTGGCGGCACAAGCTAGAAAAGCTGCTAAAGCTGCTCGTGAATCTGTTTTACGTAAAGGAGCTTTAGATAACTTCAACTTACCAGGAAAACTCGCTGATTGTTCTTCTAAAAAAATGGAAGAATGTGAATTATTCATTGTAGAGGGAGACTCTGCGGGGGGGTCAGCCAAACAAGCGCGAGACAGAAAATTTCAAGCGATCTTACCTCTTCGTGGAAAATTATTGAATGTAGAACGAGCACGTTTAGATCGTGTGATTAAATCAGAAACTATTTTACCAATGATTATTGCACTAGGAACAAATATTGGTGAAATGTTTAATAAAGAAAAATTACGTTATAGTCGCATCATTCTTATGGCCGATGCCGATGTTGATGGATCTCATATTCGAACGCTTCTGTTAACTTTCTTTTACCGTCACTTTAAATCTCTGGTAGATGAAGGACATCTTTATATTGCCCAACCCCCTCTCTTTAAAATTGCTAAGGGGAAAAATGTGCAATATGCGTATACAGATGACGATAAAGATAAAATCCTTAATCAGTTAATGAAAGATATCGACGCCAAAACGAAAGAAAAATTAAAACAAGAATTAGAAGGCGCAGGTGGAGATGATGAAGAAGAAGGTGAAGCAAAACCAGAAAAAAATATCGCTGGAATCTCTATTCAACGGTATAAAGGTCTTGGGGAAATGAACCCAGAACAACTTTGGGAAACAACACTCGACCCAGCCACAAGAATTCTAAAACAAGTTACCGTAGAAGACGCGGAAAGCGCAGACGAATTCTTTAGAACATTAATGGGATCAGAAGTAGCCCCTCGTAAACGCTTCATTCAAACCCATGCGAAATATGTTAAGCATTTGGATGTTTAGGTTACTTACAACTTAAAAACTTTTTAAACCACTGGTAATACACCAGTGGTTTTCAATTTAACAAATACTTTGTCAGTCATTTACTCAATAAAATAAAATTCCCCCTCCATCACCTTTAGGCAACAACGGAGAGGGAGAGAGCTTAAGGACCAAGTCCTCTAGGGACGAGGGTCAGTCAGCCTGCCGGCAGACTAGGACTTCCGAGGACGCACGGACGACGACACATCGAGGTAGTTGCTCCCGTTGACGTCGTCGTAGTCGTTGAGAAGGTGAGGCCGCCACGGTCGAAGTAGCCGACAAGTACTCGATTGCAGTACGACGGGACGGAGGAAGTACGGACGTAGAGCGTCTCGAACAGGCGCTCACCCGTAGCGAGGAAGTTCAGGATGATCATGTAGACCACCTGCCTCGCCGAGGGAATCTCGTCCGTGTCGGCGATGAGCTTCTTCTGCTCATTCCACGCCTTGCTCGTCGAGTCGTCCACGGGCGTCTTGCGGATCAGCCGCCAGCACGCAGCCTTCTCGGTCTCCCGAGCGAACTGCTCGCCGTTGAACCAGTCCTGCGAGTAGAACAGCCCCTTGCAAGCCTTTTGGCGCACGTCGAGGATGCTCAGGCCAATGTCGGCCATGAGAACGTGGCTCTCGGCGCAAGTGCGCAGGGTATCCTCGCTGAACGGAACCTCGGCGAGGGCAGCCGTCTGCTCTTCGCTCAGGTCGCCGTAGTACTGAGCGACCTCAGGCAGGCCGAGGAAGTTCCGACCCATGATGTCACGGGCGGCCTTCTGGCTGTCCGTCTCCTGAACCTCGACTACGATGGCACGACGCTGCCAGAACGTCACGAGACGCTGGCGGAAGTCGGGATCGTCGATCGGGGTTTGCAGGTCGTCGAAAGACAAACCTGCTTCGAGCAGCAGTCGCAGACACTCACCAGTGCGGGCGACCACTTTCTTGGGATCGGGATTGGCAACAATGGACTGAGCCATCGCAAACCTCCTAAATATGAATCTATCCGAGTCGCTCGGATTACACGACAGGCCTACCTGTCCGCCTCTTTGGCAGAAAGATGAGACAAGTGCCTGATTCACCACAAAGTGGCGAACAAGACGCTTATCTCATAGAAGTAGAATATCGTGCAGAATAAGAAATATGCTACATTTCAGACAGATTGTCAACTCCCCCTTGCCAAATCTCCAAAAAACATCTATTATATCTACATAAACAAAGCGCCCAAAAAGGGTTGTTTTTTAATCCAAATTTTTACCTAATATTAGCTAATATGGTTAGTAAACTAAAAAATCTGTGGCTTATCCGATACTTTCGTGAATCGTATATCGAATTACGTAAGGTTGTTTGGCCTACACAAGAAATTGTACGAAAACACACCTTCCTTGTTATTGGAATGTCTCTCTTTATTGCAATTTACTTTGCGGTAGCAGATTATCTTTTAAACTTAGGACTTGAAGCACTCATCTAATGGATGATTCTAATCTACAAATGAATGCGAATCTACGAATAGCTGTTCTCTAAATTTGTAGAAAATTCGCAGATTAGAATACATTCGTAAATTCGCATCATACCCAATCACTAAACATCAACCACTCAAAAAACAAATTTATGGCTAAACAAACAGCAAATTATGGTCGAAGATGGTATGTATTACATACTTATTCAGGCTACGAAGAAAACGTTGAAAGAAACTTACGTCAACGTATTGATTCTATGGATATGCAAGATCGTATTTTCGATATTATTATTCCAAAAGAAAAGAAGATTAAAATCAAAAACGGAAAACGTAAAGTGGTTGAAGAAAAAATCTTTCCAGGATATGTTCTTGTGAATATGGTTGTAGATGACAGTTCTTGGTATGTTGTTCGTAATACTCCAAATGTAACTGGTTTCGTTGGAGCAGGTACAACTCCTACACCAATTTCTGAAGAAGAAGTTAAAGAATTACAAAAGAAGATGGGTGTAGAAGAACCGAAATACGAAATAGATGTTACTGCTGGATCTCCAGTTAAAATTGTGGATGGACCATTCAAAAACTTTGAAGGGAAAATTTCAGAAGTTGACGCAGAACGTGGAAAAGTTAAAGTACTTGTTTCTATGTTTGGTCGGGAAACTCCTGTTGAATTAGACTTCTTACAAGTTCAAAAAATCTAAAACAAAAGACTTAGCTAAAGTTAAATCTTCAGATATTGGTCACTAGACCATGCTTCTTATCTGAAATCTTTAACTTTAGTTTACGAAAGTTATCTTAATTCTGATAAGTCTCAACTTATATATATGGCTAAAACAGTAAAAACAGTTATCAAACTACAAATCATGGGTGGTGCTGCTAACCCAGCTCCTCCAGTTGGACCAGCTTTAGGACAACATGGTCTTAATATCGCTGAATTTTGTAAGAAATTTAACGATGCAACACAAGACAAACGTGGAGAAGTTGTTCCTGTTGAAATTTCTGTCTACGAAGATCGTACATACGATTTTAAAATGAAAACAGCTCCTGCATCTGAATTGCTTAAAAAAGCTGCCAAGATTAAAAAAGGGTCTGGAAAACCTCATGTAGAAAAAATTGGAACCGTTACACGAGCCCAATTAAAAGAAATTGCAGAAATCAAAATGGAAGACCTTAATGCCAATGACATCGATGCGGCTGCTCGAATTATCGAAGGTACCGCTCGACAAATGGGATTAATCGTAAAAGAGTAAACTCTTTTTTACAACAGACAACTTCCGCCAAAGGCGGATCAGCCTCTGGCTGAAACAACTAACAATGTACTCATTAATAACCGTGGAAGTCTTCGTTAACACCTTAATGTTAATCAGACGTTTGAACCACTAAAAAATTATGTCACGATCTAAACGATACCAAGAAGTATTAAGTAAAATTGACCAAAACAAAACATATACAATTCAAGAAGCATTATCTACGGTTCGTCAAACAGCCACAACAAAATTTGAACCAAGTGTAGAATTGCATATTCGATTAGGAATTGATGTTAGCAAAAGTGACCAACAAATTCGTGGGACAGTTGCATTGCCTCATGGTTCTGGTAAAAAAGTACGTATCGCCGTTTTTGCAGAAGAAGCTAAACAAAAAGACGCCGCTGATGCAGACGTTGTTGGTGGAGAACAAATGATTGAAGAATTAGCAAAATCTGGAAAAATTGATTTCGACATTGCTATTGCGACACCAGGAATGATGAAACATATGGCAAAAGTTGCTCGTGTTTTAGGTCCAAAAGGACTAATGCCTTCACCAAAAAGTGAAACAGTGACAGAAAACCTTAAAGACACTATTGCAGCTCTAAAAAAAGGAAAAATTTCTTTTAAAAATGACACGACAGCTAATGTACATGTTGTTTTAGGGAAAACTTCTTTTACAGATGAACAATTAAAAGAAAACCTAGAAGCCTTTTTAGATGCTCTTAAAAAAGTAAAACCAAGTAGCAGTAAAGGGACATACCTACGAAACATTTCTATGAATGTAACAATGGGCCCTGGATTAAAGGTAACAACAGCCTAAATCTAGCTCTTTGGACCAAATATACAGCGCAGAATTCTGCGCTGTATTTGTTTTAAAGAAAACTTGCTAATATTAGTAGATAAATCGAGCTTAGGTTGATATAATAGTATTATGTTTACATTCATTTGGAATGAAGTTTTTTTTCGCCCATTATTAAACTTCCTCATTGGGCTTTATAATACGGTAGGTCTCGAAAATCTGGGACTATCGATTATTTGGCTTACCTTTATCACAAGGCTTGTTCTTTTACCTTTTTCATTCAAAGCAGAAGGACAAAGAAAAAAACAAGCTCAAGTACAAAAAGAACTAGAGGCTTTACAAGCAAGTTATGCCAATAACCCTAGTGTCTTAAGGCAAGAGCAAAAAGAATTGCTTAAGCGTGTAAAATTTAGGCGTTGGCCAAAAATTATCAGTTTAGCTGTACAAGGTTTTGTTCTTTTAATCTTATATCAAGTTTTCGTTGGTGGAATTAAATTAGAGCAAATTGTAGATACACTCTACCCTTTTGTCACCGTACCTGTTTTTGTTAATACCATGTTTTTAGGTGTTGATATTGCACATAGAAATATCATCTTTAGTATTATCCCTGCTCTTTTCCTCTTTGGAACCATTATTCTTGATCATGGAGGGTTAAAAATTAAATGGACCAAACAAGACTTAGTCTTACTCATTGGCTTCCCCCTTATTACATTTGCGTTTCTATATGCTCTTCCTGCTGTAAAAGCAATCTTTATTTTAGGCTCCCAATTATTTGGTCTATCTTTAAGATTTCTTACCAACTTTTTTGAAAGCGTAGCTCACCAAGATAAATTGATGAAGACAGCTTCTGCAAAAGAAGTGAATGACAGAGAAGAAGGCCTTCAACACCCAAGAGACCGTTTCAATTAGTTGTAACTACTCTTAATTTAGTATAAACTGTTCTTATATGTCAGATGATCAATCATTAGATAAATTAGTCTATTCCTTTGTTGTAGAAGACCTTTTAGGTGGCTTCTTCATTTCAGTTCCTCCAGGACATGTTGCTTGTGTTTATGACCGAGGAAAAGGAGTCTTAAGAAAAGTCTATACACCAGGACTTCATTTTAAATTACCATTTTGGCAAAAAGCAAAGTTATTTAATACTCAAACACTTGAATACGCAATTGACGCAGCCTTTAACCTAAAATATGCACGCGCATTAGGAGACCAACCTATCAAAGTAGTTACTTCAGACAAATTAGAAGTAAATCTACAAGGAACGGTTTTGTTAAGACTAGATGCAAAACTACTTCCCTCTATTTGGCAAAATATCGGTGAAGATTTTGTACCAAAGGTAATTCGATCATCTATCCGTTCTAGGTTTAGACAAGTTTGCTCTAAATTCACTGCAGAAGAAATTATTTCTACAAGAAGAGATGAAGTAGAAAAAGAAATGGTAGATAGTTTAGCAGAAGTACTCAGACCCCGAGGGATTTATGTAGAAAATGTTTTACTCAGTGAAATCAAATAGAACATCAACCAACAATAAGCAATAATCAAAAAACAACCCATTACTGGTGTTGTTTTTTGATTATTGCTTATTGTTATTACTAATAGTTCGTTTTTCAAATATTGGAGGCACTGAATCTTTTCGATCCATTGGCTCATCACTTATGGGCTTTGACTCAAAACCAAAACTTCTTTGACTTTTATAAACAAAAACAAATTCAATAATGAATGCCCCTAATAAAAAGAGCAATAAGCTCCAAAGTTTTAACCATCTTTGGCTTTGTAAAATTAATAAAGCAATAAGTAATAAAGATAGTAAAACACCTTGCCGTGAAGAAAGAGTGACCAAATGAAAAAGCAAAGCATCGGGCATTCGTAGTTTACGAAGATACACACCTAAAAGAGTAAATGACCCCATTAATGCTAAAAACAATGTGAGATAAAACAAAAGAAATCCTAAAAAATTTGTTGTAAATGGATCTATAGTAATAACAGTCCACCACCAACCAAGCCAAAGACTGGCAGTTGCAATTCCCATGAGAAGAATAAACTGTTTAAATGTCATAAAATACTAGATAATTGCTTGTACGCGTTTTACCAATGGTGTGCTCAACTCTTCATTTACTAATTTTGTTATCTCATCCCCTCGTCTCGTTATTTCTTGTCGAAAAGGAGCTTGAATAGAAGCTATTTGTAAGGTTCCATGTTTCATGGCAATTGCACGAGCATATTGTTCAGACATACCTTGTCCCCAAAGCTGATCAATAACCTTATTTGCTACATCTAATACACGTGCCGCTTGCACACCACGCTCAATACCAGACCGTCTTAATTGTTGTGGAAGCAATGTTCCTAGAGGTTTAAAAGCCATAAGACAAAAATTACAAAATGACAAATTTACAAAACGGCAAAAAGTCCTTGTTTTTGCTTTCCTTTGATATTAGTAGTATACACTATTTGATCATTTCTCCCCTGTTTATAGAATGTGTATGAATCTATAAAACCTTGTACTGACAAATATCTTTATAATCACAATAATTACAATGCATAGCAGATGGATTGGGCGGAAAATCACTTACCTTTATTTCATCAATTGTCTTAATCAATTTTTCTTCTGTTTTTTGCATGTCTTTTTCTTTCCCTAAAAATGACATTTCGTCTCCCCCATCTAAATAATAGTAAGCCAAATTGCTCACTTCTTTATCTAAAACAGATTGCATGGCTAATTGATAAATATACAATTGTGTTTTATCAATCGTTTTTTTCTTTTTTGATGATTTATAATCAATAATCTTAAACGTCCCATCAGGCTCTTTATCTATACGGTCAATTTTCCCTTTGATGGTATGCCCACCAAGCTTTAACGAAAATGGTTGTTCTACTTCTGTTGTATTTGGCCAATTACCCTTATGTTTTTCAAAATAATTAGACAAGAAAACCTTTCCTTTTTCTTTCATTTCCAATTTATGTTGTTCAGAAGTATACCATTGGTCAATCCACTCTTCTTCAAAAAGTTCGATCAATTTTTCTTTTGTAGCTTCATCATCCTTGTTTTCAATAAAAAGCAAGTGAAATCTCTCTAAGGTATTATGTAAAGATGTTCCAAAACTGGATTGAAAACTTCCACGAACAGGAATCCGTAAAATATGCGCATATCGATACTTCCAAGGACAAGTTTCAAATGTTTTTATCTGACTATAACTATATTTAGCCGGAAGATAATTGGCATAATTAATTTTTTTGATTTTTTGTAATTCAAAACTTTCAATAAATGACGTACCAAATGAAATTGTGGTGGCCGGCACAATAGGATCAACTTTTTCAAACCCCATTTCTACCAAAAACCGAGAAAGCTTTTTTGCTCTCGCTCCTCCATAATCCTTGGCGGAAGTCAGATAAAGCCCTGTTCTTGCACGAGTTAAAGCTACATAACAAAGTCGTCGCTCTTCTTCTAAATGAGGATTATCTCCTGGAGTAATTTCTTGAATAAGCTCTACTGGCATTTCAATAGGGTCTTTTCTTTCAGCAGTTGGAAACCTTCTATCTACCATATTTACAACAAAAACATGTTCAAACTCTAATCCTTTTGAGGCATGAATGGTCATAATTTTTACCGTTTCTGGCCCTGTATCTGCATCTTGCGGTAATGTGCCAGTATCTCCTGCCACTAATGCTAATTGAATATACTCTAAAAAATTTTTTACAGTTGGATTATCATGCTCAGTTTCAAATTGCTGCATCATTTTCCAAAAATGATTTAACAGTGCATAGATATCTGCTTGTTGCATATCTTCTAACCTTTCATAGAATTGCCTAAGTTCAAATGATTCAATGAAATTCATTGCAACTTCACTCGCTCTTGCAGTCCGTGCAAGATATGAATGAGCTTCAACTTGTTCTAAAACATGATTACAAAGCTCTAATCCTTTTACAGACAATCCGATCGTATCCGCTATTTTCATCGATTCTTTTAATGAGATGCTTTCTCGTTTTGCATAATGCAATAAAGCCATTAAATCGTCATTTGGTAAATCTACTGTTGGTAAAATAAGTACTCTGTACAAGGCAGTGCTTTCTGCATAGTCATCAATAAGTTTGAAATAGGAAATAATATCTACAATAACGGCTTGAGAAAACAACCCTTGAGAAGCCATAAATTGATAAGGAATTTCAGCTCGTGCTAAATTTTGAATAAATGGCTCAGCAGAAGCATTGGCTCGAACCAAAATAGCAAAATCTCCCCAATTTAATTGCTCGTTATTTTTTCTCAATCCAATAATACTATTGACCACTCCTAATGCTTCTTCTTGCAAGGTTTCATAATGCCTATGTTCAACAATTCCATCTTCCTCCCTTGCTGCTATAAGCTGTTTATTTATTTCAGAAATTTGATTAGGTGAACCATCTTTTTTGGCTGTATTTTTTGTAGACTTATTGCCTTGTTTTAATGAATACTCTAAACGATATGGATTATTATGCTGAATAAAATTGTAAGACAGGTCTAATATATTTTGTGTCGACCGATAATTTTTTGTTAAAACAACTTGTTTGGCCGTAGGGAAATCTGAATGAAATCCTAAAATATTACTCAAAGATGCCCCTCTAAATTTATAAACACTTTGATCATCATCACCAACGACCGTTATATTATTGTGGTTTTTAGCAAGTAATTTAACTAAATCGTATTGCGCCCAATTGGTATCTTGAAATTCATCTACAAGAATGTATTTAAATTTATTGGCAAATAACTCTAATACTTGCGAACGATCTTTTAATAATTTCCGAACGAATAAAAGTAAGTCTCCAAAATCAAAAGCTTCTTTATCTGCCAATAGTTGTTGATAGGTAGTATAAGCAGATGCCAATTCTTTTCTTCGAATAATTTCTTCTTGCCAAAGTTCATCTAGATTATCTTGCTTAACAGGATTGTATTTAATTGATTTTGCAAAATTTTGACACGGTTCACTTGTTGTATCCATGTTTAGTAACTCCACAGAGCTTGCATATTCTTCTGGGCCAATCCCCTCATCTTTTGCACGAGAAAAATGACTAATCATTGCCGAAATAAATTTTGTTGGGGAACCAGCTGGTTTATAATGGTCCAAATTAAATTGTTCAAAATGAGAATGAACCATCATCCATTGTGCTGTTTCATCTAAGAGCTTGCTATTTGTACTCAGACCAATTTCCATTCCATATTGTCGCAAAATCTTTTCGGCAAAAGAATGAAATGTCATCACCCATAAATCCACATAACCAAATGGTAATAGTGCATCTATTCGTTCTTCCATTTCTCCCGCAGCTTTATCTGTAAAAGTAAGACAAAGTATTTCTTCTGGTTTTGCTAAACCTTGTTCAATAAGCCATGCCACACGATTTGAAATCACGGTGGTTTTCCCCGTTCCAGCTCCAGCCACAATTAAAAGCGGTCCGTCTTTATGGATAACCGCTGTTTTTTGCTCTTCATTTAAATGTGATAAATCTAACATCTTCTTGGCTATTTATCCTCAGAAGTGTCTATTTTAGCATATGGGCATGCTTTGGCAATTTTGCTAAAATAGAGAGAACGAAGGCTTGGCAACAGGCCCTAGTGTGAGGCGATTGCCTCGACAAGGAATGGGGAGTCATAGCCCCCAGAAACGGAAGGGGCGCGCGCTCGCAACTGAAAAAACACGATTATTTCGTTATACATAAAGCAGTTGCAGCCGCCCCCGACCGTTTCACTCCACTAATAAAGTCTTATTTGACATCTTACATCTATCCCCTCAGATAGTGTAGGTCTCAGCCCCGTCAGGTAGCAATACTTGGCGGGGCTGGACTTTTTTTAAAATAGCTGTTATAGTTCTTCCTCATGGTCTGGCTTCTCCTCTCACTTGTTTGGCATACCCCGTAGTGCCTTTCGAACTTGTAGACGAGGAGTCAGACCGCCCAATAAAAAGAGGTAGCGTCGTTTGTCGTATGCAGATGGGTTTCCACACGCTCCGCCCGGCTGTCGACGACAAAAACAACTATCTCTGGGGCGGTCAGTTCCGCTTGGTAGCCTCCTGGCTGACTGCCCCACCTTCAATCCTTGCTTCGAAAGCTCGGACAGGACGACCAATAGTGTTTCACACTTAGGTCGTCCTAAAACTAAAAAACATCCCTTTTGGGGTGTTTTTTAGTTTTAGAGATTTACAAATTTGCTCGACTAATCAAGCAGAGGTTTATCGATGGTTTCAACTTCAATACTACCACCTGCCTCTTTATCTGTAATTTTGACAACATCTTTATCAATTTTTTTCAATTCTTTATACGCAATGTTATAAGAATTCACCGTTGTCCCTAAATGCCCACCAATTTTAGAGAAATACGATTCATATGCTGTCATATGTCGTCCTAAATCTCCAACTCGTTTAATCACTTCTTTTACACTCTCTTCCATTTTCAGCGCTTTTAATCCTTGTAAGACTGTTTGTAAATAAGCAAAGAAACTTGTAGGTGAAACAATAATAACCCGTTTTTTAAATGCATACTCAATTAAGTCTTGACTGCGTACATCTGTTCCACCAACTTTATAGATGAGTAAATTATAGTAAATCCCTTCAGCAGGAATAAACATAAAGGCAAAATCTGTTGTATCTTCTTGTGGACGAATATATTTAGCAGTTTCGTCAATACGGTTTTTCACATCCATTTTGAATTCTTTTTCTAGTTTTACCCTTTGTGCTTTATCTGTTGTTTCCATGATTTGATTATATTTTTCCAAAGAAAACTTCGCATCAATAGGAATAACTTTGTCTTGCATAAAGATAACTGCATCTACAATTTCGCCATTCGTAAATTTATGCTGAATTTTATATTGATTTGGTTGCAAGACATGACCTAAAAGAGTTTCTAAAAAATACTCTCCTAAAATCCCACGTTGTTTTGGATTCTTTAAAATATTTTCTAGACTTTGTAATTGTTCTGAAAAACCTAAAATTTGTTTATTTGTTCCTTCTACTTGTGTAAGCTTTCTAGTAATTTCTTCAATGATTTTTGTTGTTCCATCAAAATGTTGTTGCATGCTTTGTGTATGATGCGATTGTGATTTTTGCAATAACTGCGTCATTTGGTCGAGTCGAACCTGCATTTCTTGCCTATTTTGTGTACCAGAATGCCCAACCTCTTTACGAAGGTTTTCAATCATATCTAACATCATTTTTTGTACTTGTGTATCTTCTCCCCCAGATTGTAAGTTCGTAATCCTTTTATACAGCAAAACCACTCCTACTGTTACAGCAAGTAGTAAAACAACCACGACAATAAGTAATAATTCATTCATAAGACAATCATTTAAACCTGACTTTTAATATTCTCTTTTATCGCATCTCCATGCTCTTTAAACCACCTAAGGACGGTCAAACAAGATGGTGTTAATAAGTAGCCTTTTAATGCTTCATCTACATGAACCCAGCGAACCTCTTGCACTTTTTCTTGATTTGGCTGGACCAATTTTAGTTGGGGAACATACCCCACAAATACAGCTGTCATTCTACTCGCTTTTTCTGGGATAGCAATAGTAGTTTTGTATTCATGAAAAAGTGGTACCTTCATATTTAATTCATCTGGTAATTTTCTATTGGCAGCATCGACATAGCCTTCATCTGGCCAAACAGCTCCTGAGGCGGATACTTCCCAATGATTTGGGAAACGTACTAATTTTTCTGATCGACGTTGTAAAAGAATTTGGTTTTCATCATTAAAAAGAAGAACCATAACATAACGGATTATATTATCTATTTCCATTTCTGCAATTTCACGATCAACTACCGCAATTTGATTATCTTGGTCGTCAACAATGATGATTGGTTCTTTTGGGGTTTGCATATCGCGAGATTAAGGTTTATGACAGGAACCCCTGCCTGCCGGCAGGCAGGCTCCTGTCCTAGCGGACATCCTCCCTTTTCAAGAGAGGAAAAGCACATACATGATTATAGCTTCCCCCTCTCTTGAAAAGGGAGGGAAATGTTCAATCCGCGAAGCGGGTTGGACGCTTGCCCCGTTTTACGGGGAGGGAGGGTTCACAATTGAAACAACTTCATCGCATTATCATGTGTAGCTTGTGAGAATTCTTCAACGGTTATTCCTTTTCGTTCTGCAAGATTTTCAGCGATATATTGCACATACAAAGGTTCATTTCTTTTTCCTCTATATGGTGGCGGTGTTAAATAGGGTGCATCTGTTTCAATAAGCATTTGGTCTAATGGGATTTTTTTCGCTACTTCTCCCACCTCATTAGCAAAAACAGCAATCCCAGAAAAAGAGATATACCATCCTATTTCTACATATTTTTTTGCTTCTTCATAGGTTCCAGTAAAACAGTGAATCACACCTCGTTTGTCCGATTTAAAACTAGATTCAGCTTCCTGAATGGCCGAAAATTGATCAATATGAGCATCCCTGCAATGAATAATCAATGGTAAGGCATTTTTAGCCGCAAATTCTGCTTGTGCCATAAAAGCCTCATATTGTAGCTTTTTCATTTCTTTGGCTGATTCTTCTGGTAATCGATAATAATCTAAACCACATTCCCCTACGGCTTTTACTCGATCCGTTCCGTCAACAAGACTTTGGTAATAAGCATGATCAAAAACTTCTTGCCGAGGTTTGAAATCTAATTCATTAGTATCATTAAATCCATGAGCAATGGCATGGGTAGGATGTAAACCAACCGAAGCCCAAATACCTGTTGGATATTTTTCTGCCCATTCAATCGCCGTTTTACTTGTATCTTTTTGTGTTCCAACCGTCATCATTTTTACCCCATGATCAAAAGCCCGCTGAATAACATCAGCGGCATCTTCTTTATAAGCCTGAAAACTTACATGTGAATGAGAGTCGAATAAATTCATTTTAGCTACAACTAACGACTAACAACTGACAACTGACTTAAAAAGGATTGTCAGTTGTTAGTGGTCAATTGTCAGTTGTTTTTTACATCCCAACAACTGCTTTTGCTTGTTCTACAACATCTGGTAATAATGGTGCAACTTTATTTGCGATATCTAGCAAATACTCAACTACACGCGAATTCGCTAATCCATTAGTAATTGTTTGGCCCAAAGGATAACGAACAAGTAGGAATAATGCCAAGCTTGTTAAAACTATTCCTTCTACCAGGCCAAGGATAGCACCACCAAGACGGTTGAATGTTTTTAAAAATGGAATAATCGAAAGTAAATTGAATAACTTATTAATCAGCCAAAAAACAACTCCAACAAGTCTGGTTACAAGAACAAAAATAAGAATAAAAGTAATTACTCTTCCTAGGTTTTCATTGCCACCGAAAAGGAAAGACAATTTTTCTGCAATAAATTCAAAATATTTCCCACTAATAACAGCAGCAATGACAATCCCAATAAATGATCCGGCCATATGAATAAGACCAAACCAAAAACCAGTAAACGCAAAACCAGCGATTGCCAGTAAAAGCACCATGTCTGTGATTGTAATCAACATAATGTGATACAACTGACAACGAACTACTCACAACTGACTTTAATAAAATGTCAATTGTTTGTTGTCAGTTGTTAGTTGTTAAAGATTAGTTGTCGTCTGAAAGACGTGGGAACATTGGTTCTACCTTTGTTATTATATCAGCATTAAAAGCCTTATCCAACTTTTCTGCGGTAGTCGGCAAATAGGGACGTAAAAGCCTCGTAATTAGGCGAAGCTGAGCAATAAGGTAGGTTAAAGATTCTTTAAGTTGAGCTTCATCTGTCTTTGCTAATGCCCATGGTTTATCTTGATCAATTTTTTGATTTGCATCATTGATAATTGTCCAGATCTTGGTCAATGATTTGTCGAATCTTAATGCTTCTGTATCTGCAGAAATTTCTTGTTCAAGGGTTTTGTAGGCTTCTATTTCCATTGCTTCTACTTTTCCTTCTAGGTATTTTTCTACCATATTAGAAACACGAGAAGCGAGATTTCCTAAATCATTCGCTAAATCTGCAGTATATCGTTGTTTTAATCGATCAGAAGAAAAGTCTCCGTCGCCCCCAAATGGGATTTCTCGCAATAAAAAGTAACGAATGGTATCGATTCCATATTCATTGGCTAATTCAATTGGGTCAATGGCATTCCCTAAAGACTTACTAATTTTCTGTCCATCAATCGTAAAGAACCCATGAGCAAATACTTTTTTTGGTAAAGGTAAATTGGCAGAAAGCAACATTGCAGGCCAAAGCGCACAATGGAATTTAATAATATCTTTTCCTACCAAATGCACATCAGCTGGCCACCATTTTGCAAAAAGTTCGTCGTCCCAACCATATCCAACCGCCGTCATATAATTAAGCAAGGCATCAAACCAAACATAAATAACATTCCCCGGATCTCCTGGTACTTCTATTCCCCATTTTAATGATTGTCGAGAAATACTAATATCTTCAAAATGGTTTTCGATATAATTAATCACTTCATTTCTTCTAGATTCTGGCTGAATAAAATCCGGATTGTCATTAATATACGCTAATAATTCTCCTTTATACTTAGAAGCTTTAAAAAAGTAATTTTCTTCTTCAATTTTTTCTGGCTCTCGATTATGCAAAATACATTTTCCATCTTCTAATTCTGCTTCGGTTTTATACGATTCGCAACCAATACAATAAAGCCCAATATAACTTCCCTTATAAATATCTCCTTTCGCATTTACTGTTTCCCAAAATTTGAGCACACCTTGTTTGTGTCGATCTTCTGTTGTTCTAATAAAATCGTCATATTCAACACCAAAATCATTCCAGGTTGTTTTCCAAGTTTCTGCCATTTCGTCGATATACGCCAAAGTTTCAACACCGGCCCTTTCTGCCGCTTCCACATTTTTTTGCGAATTTTCGTCTGTACCAGTCAAAAAGAAAGCATCATCACCTTTTAATTGGTAATGTCGTTTTAAAACATCGGCTGCAATTGTGGTATATGCATGGCCAATATGTGGTTTACCATTTACGTAGTAAATTGGGGTTGTAACGTAGAATTTAGACATAATTTTTATATAAAATACCGCCCCCAACCCCTCCTAGAAGGAGGGGAGCTAGCAACAAATTTGCCTCCCCCTCCTCCTAGGAGGGGGATTGAGGGGGCGGTAAAGGATAAACCTAATATACTGTATTTTAGGCTAAAAATCAACTTATTTGGACTATATATACACACCAAATAACACAGGCCAAGAAAGCACGACTTCTCTTACAAACCTGTGTGACCTTATGTATATTTTGGTGTGGAAAGAAGTTGACGACTTATCAATACGACTAATTGTTTCTACTGGAAAAGCAGCCCCATCTACACCTAACTTTTCGCATAGAAAGAGAATCCTATTCAAATGAAACCCTTGCGATAAAAAGATCCTGCTTCTTACTTCTTTATCGAGCTCGTAACGACAAGAGTCTGACGTTAACTCAGCATTTGTGTCTAATTCAATATCCGCAATAGAGACACCATTTTTAAGAAGATAATCCTTCATAACAACACTTGCTCTTTCCGTATTTGAAACTACTACTTTGGAAACCACCTCTTCTTTATACAACTGAATAGCAGCGTCTAGCCTTTCTTGTAAAATCTCTGTTGGTTTTTCATCTTCAGTAATATGAGCCCCAAAAACTAAAGCTATATCAGATTTAGGCAAATCACCAGTCGATGCAACTTTATCTTCAAAAACAAAAAACGAAATGATAATATACGGAACAAAGAAAAGGAAAGGAAGTCCAATCAAAATTTTTTTCAAAAAACAGTTCATACAATTTAGTGTTTGTAGTTTTGTAGCTTTTTAGTACTGCCCCCTCTGTCACTAGTCGCTTTGCTCCGCGTGACATCTCCCCCTTCCTTACGTTAGGGAGAGAATACCCTATTTTTTTCTTTAATGTAGCTCTCCCTCTCTTGAAAAAGCCTGTCCTGAGCTTAGTCGAAGGAGGAGGGAAATGCGTAGTGTCTAAAAGGCACAAGCGAGGGAGGGTTCCCGAACCTATGGTCGTTGAAACTCTCTATTTAACTTATCAGTTTTAATCTCAAACATCACAGGCCTTCCATGACAACAAGCTGTAATATTCATGCTAATCATATCTTCTAATAATCTTACTTGCTCTTGTGGAGTTAATTGATCTCCAAATTTAATTGCTCCTCTACAAGAAGCCATTTTAGCTAGTTCTTCTTGCCGTTTTTGTAAGCTCTCAGCTTTTACGAAAGCTTCGTCGGACATATCATCTAAAATCGCTTTTAAAAATGTTTTAATTTCTTTTACCTTTACATTTTGTGGAATACCAGAAAGCCGATAACTATTTCCACCAAATAACTCCCCTTCTATTCCTACAGAAGATAAAGCTTCTTCATGCTCAATAACAAGTGCTTTTTGTTCGGGAGATAATTCTATTAAAGCAGGAACTAAAAGTGACTGTACTTTAGGCTCAGTTAAATGTTGAATTAATTCTTCAAATAACACTTTTTCTGCCACTGCATGTTGGTCTACAAAAATGATACCATTCAGCGTTTGAACAATTAAATACGAATCATGCGCTTGTCCCATTAAGACCCAACCTTGCTCATCTAAAATCGAGTGAGATCCAAAATCCGCAATCGGTTGATAATTTTGTGATCGCACCGGAGACGATGACGCAAACATTTTATTGGAAAAGGTATTTGAATGGTTGATTTGCCCACTTGAAGGCTTTGTTGAAGAAAACCCAGAAGAAGAACCTTGTGATCGGCGAATACCAGAAGATATTGGAGCAGAAAATAAGGTTGAAGAACCTTGCACAGCATCGGCAGAAATATCATTAAGGGAGTTTTTCACTCCAAATAAGACTTCTCTGTAAACACTTGCAGGGTCGGCAAATTTTACCTCTGATTTTCTTGGATGCACATTTACATCAACGAGATCTGGTGCGATTGAAACCTGTAAAACAAACCCCGGTTTTGTCTGATGCGGAATATGATTATGAAAACCTTCTTTTACTGCCTTGGTGATCATATAATCGCTTACTGGGCGTTTGTTTACAAAAAGGTATTGTTCCGTCATTCGGTCTCTGGCTTTAGAAGGATGTAAAACAAAACCAGAAAGAATAAAAGCTCCTCGTTGATGTTTTACTTCTATCATTTGGTCTGTTAACTCTTTTCCTAAAATATCTACCACTCGATCTTTCCAGTCAGTTACTGTTTGATAGTGAAAAACTTCTTTTCCATTATTCGTGAGCTTCCAAGAAATATGTGGAGTTAACATCGCTTGGTTTACAACAATAGAAAGAATATGACGAAACTCTGTTGTCGCCGACTTCATGAACTTTTTTCGAGCCGGCACAAAATGAAAGAGCCCTTTTACTTCTATGGTTGTTCCCGTTATTCCGCTTGATGGCTTAGTTTGTAATTCGTCATTTAAAGAAATAACTTCGATAGCAGAGTCGGTATCTTCTTGTTTAGTGAGAAGACGAAACTGAGAGACAGAAGAAATCGCTGCTAAAGCTTCTCCTCTAAACCCCATGGTAGAGATCATTTGTAAATCATGTAAGCTAGAAATTTTGCTTGTTGCATGCCTTTGCATGGCCATTTGGGCATCTTCTTCATTCATTCCAACCCCATTATCAATAATCCGAATAAGGTTCATTCCCCCTTCTTCTATATCAACTTGAATAGAAGTCGCCCCTGCATCTAAAGAGTTTTCAACCAATTCTTTAACAACCGAAGCAGGACGTTCTACAACTTCGCCAGCAGCAATTTGATTGATTAATTCTTGATCTAGAAGTTTAATTTTGGACATAGTTGTTTATCATTGGGTTTATCACAGCACCACTCCCCAGCCCTCTCCTAACTTAGGAGAGGGAGGAACAAGATTCAAATACTTCCCCCTCCTAAGATAGGAGGGGGTTAGGGGGTGGTAAATTCTAATCAATTTCATTCTTAAGCTCATCTAATAATTGTAAAGCTTGCATTGGTGTAACTTTATGTGGATCTATTTCTTTAAGCTTTTGAATAACAGGATGTTCTGTAGGTTTTGAAACAGGCATGAGTGGCAAACTAGGCTGCCTACTTGCAGAATCTTTTTCCCAAGCATGTTGCTCCAATTTTGCTAAAATATCTTTTGCTCGCAATATTAGTGGATTTGGTAATCCAGCTAATTTAGCTACTTCAATACCATAACTTTGGTCTATTCCTCCTGCTTTTACTTTATGCAAAAAAACAATTGAATCACCATCACCTGCCACAGTTACACTATAATTTTTTGCTCGAGGTAAATCGTCTGCAATTTCTATTAATTCATGATAATGCGTAGCAAAAAGGGTTTTTGCTTTTAAAACATCGTGTAAATATTCTGTAATAGCCCAAGCCAAACTCAACCCATCATAAGTGCTGGTACCTCGACCAAGCTCATCTAAAATGATCAAACTTTGTGAGCTAGCATTATTTAAGATATACCCTGCTTCTTGCATTTCCACCATAAAGGTAGAACGACCTCGAGCCAAGTTATCAGATGCTCCAACACGTGTAAAAACACGATCTACAATGGACCAATTCATTTCTTTGGCAGGAACAAATGAACCAATTTGTGCTAATAAAACAATTAAAGCATTTTGTCGTAAAAACGAAGACTTACCACTCATATTTGGCCCCGTAAGCAAATGAATACTAACTGAATCATGAATTTCTAAATCATTGGGAATATACGGCTCTTTTTGTAAAGCTTCAATAACAGGGTGTCGACCTTCTTTGATTGATAATTCCGATGTCGCCACGACATGCGGTTGTACGTAATTTCGCTTATTTGCTAAATAGGCAAAAGAAACTAATACATCTAATTCAGCCAAAGCTCTTGCCGTCTTTTGCAAAGAATCGACAAGTTCGTAAACAGAAATTTTTAATTGATGAAACAATTCTTCTTCCAATAAAACTATTTTATCTTGGGCACCTAAAACTTTTTCCTCATATTCTTTTAACTCTGGAGTAATATATCGTTCTGCATTTACTAAAGTTTGTTTGCGAATATAGTTTTCTGGAACCGAACCAGCATTTGCTTTACTTACTTCAATATAATATCCAAAAACTCTATTGTATTTAATTTTTAAAGAAGAAATCCCTGTTCGTTTTTTCTCTTCTTCTTGTAAATTACTAATCCAATCTTTTCCACTTGTAGACAGTGTTCGTAATTCATCTAATTCAGCATTAAAACCATCTTTTATATAACCACCTTCTTGCATTAATACTGGTGGCTCTTCTTTAAGTGTTTTTTCAATAATAGCGATAAGTTCTTTCTGTTCATCAATTTGCGTATAGATTGCACTTAATAATGGTAAGTCTTTTAGATGATCCTTAAGAGCATATTTTATTTGTGGAAGAAGAAGCAATGATTCTTTTAAATTAGATAAATCTCTTGGATTAACTCGCATTGTTCCGACTTTTCCAACGAGACGCTCTAAGTCACATATTTTAATAAGTGATTCTTGTACCACTTGGAGCAATTCTTTATCCTGCTTAAATAAACCAACCACTTCATGGCGTTGAATTATTTTTGCTTCATTAATCAAAGGATGAGCTAACCACCAACGGAGTAATCTCCCCCCCATAGAAGTTACTGTTTCATCTAAAACACCAATAAGACTTCCTTCTGTATCACCAGTTTGCTGGTTGGCAAATAATTCTAAATTTCTTATTGTGGCCTCATCTAGTAACATCCAATCCCCTGCTTGATATTGCTCAATAGTACGAATATGTCCCAATTGAGATCTTTGTGTTTCTTGTAAATACGATAAAAGATTTGCAACAACCGATTGTAATAATGGCTTTTCTTCTATCCCAAAGGACTCTAAACCAAGTGTTTTGAAATGTTCTAGGATAACTATTTTTGGATCTTTCCACGCAGGTAATCCAAATTGTGCTAAAAATGAATGCTCTTTTACTGGTTGTAATAATTCATGCTCTATATCTTCGATTAAAATTTCAGAAGGATTAATTCTATGAATCTCATCTAATAATTGCTGAGCCGAACTAAATAGAGCGACTTGAAAATTTCCAGTTGTCACATCTACAACCCCAAAAGCATATTCTTCTTTTCCTATCTCTACAGCACAAAGAAAATTACTTTCTTTTTGATTTAATAATTCTTCATCAAAAGTTGTTCCTGGTGTTACAATTTTAGCAACTTCTCGCTCAACAACACCTTTTCCATCTGGCTTAGAAACCTGGTCAACAATAACTACTTTTTTTCCCATTTGGGTTAGCTTTGCTATATACCCTGTTGCTGCTTTTAATGGGACCCCACACATTGCTAATTCATTTTCTTTTCCTTTGTTTCGAGAAGTTAGCGTAATATCTAACCATCGAGAAACTTCTACAGCGTCTTCACCAAACATTTCATAAAAATCCCCCAACTGAAAAAAGAGAACAGCATCTTTATGCTGGTCTTTAAAATCCTGATATTGCTGCATTGCGGGAGTGAGTTGATTAGCCATATTTATTGAGTAACCGCATTATACCAGCCTTGCTGTATTTAGAAAAATACACATAAAAACAGTCTGTACACAAAAAAGACTCAACAAAAAAACCCGAGCATTACAACCCAGATTCAGTGATTTTGCAGTTTTGCAAATTTTTCAGTTTTTTAGTTTTGCAGTTTTTTTACTCTATGCACATCCACAATTACCACCACAACAACCTTTAGCTTCTTCAGGCTTTTTTTCTTCTTTCTTCCCTTTGCATTCATCCCCATTAGCACATCCACACTCACTAAGTGGTTTATTACATTTACATGTTTTTACTTCCTCTTTTAAAGCAATCACTTTAAAACCTTCTCCTCCAGGCATAGAAACAAAGTCAATAACACTTGGTTTCATTAAATCTAATGAATCTTGATTAATAAAAATATTTATTCCATCCCATTCAAAAGTAAGCTCATTTTCTTCTGCATTTTCTACAATATCTAAAAAGTAATCGATTCCTTCTCCTTCTTTTTTAGCATCTATTTTTAATCCTTGGCCTTGTTTTCCATCTGCTTCCATCATAGCTTCTAGTGTATCTACAGCATTTGGTGCCAATGTAATCCCTTCTGGATTCATCTCAAATGGTGCTTGTTTTGTTACAACCATATTCGCTTCTTGTAAAAGGCTTTCTAATGAATCTTGGCTCATCCCATGGCCAAGTGCACCTTGTTCAAGTGTTTCATAGGGATTTACTGCACACCCCACGCATTGTAGACCATAACCCAAAAGAACCTCAGCCGTTTGAGGATATTGTTCAACAATTTTTCCAATTGTCATATCTGGTGTAATTGGTTGGTCAGACATAAGTTCATTACTTTAGTGAATCACAATAATACACAACAATAGGTGAATTGTCAATGGTTACAGGTCAAATGTTTAGACCTAGTTTTCAATAACAATTGCTTGTTCCATTCGCCGGATATCAGCTAAAAGTTCTGAGCGATTTTCATTCGCTAATGTGATATCTAAAACTTTATTAAATCCTTGTTTTGCAAAGCCAGACATATCTCCAACTTTCTTTTTGATAATAAGCTGACGTAAAGATTTAAGTTCACGTACTTTTTTAAGTCCTTTAATAGATTTAATGACACCTTTCTTTTTAGGGAAAACATTGAATGAAGCCGTATATTTTTTCACTTTATACTTAATGACAGGTTTTTCTCCCATGCGAGTAAGCAAATCATTTAATCCATGGGGGGTTCCAAATGATTCGCGATAAATCAAATCTCTATGCCCTCCCATACGTGCGTCAATTTCTAAGACTTTCCAATGATCTTCAAGTTTTACATATTCACCATGAATCATACATGCACGTAAACCAAGCGCTCGAATAGATTTACTCGCAACGTCAAAAGCCTCTTTTAATTGATCTTCACTAAGTCGTGTTGGGGTTAAATGTCGATAGGTGAAAAAATCATCAACACCAATATCAAGACCATTTTTATAATGTACAGGTGGCAAATGTTTTACATTTCCAACATCATCTACATATGAATCAATTGAATAGGTAGCCCCTTCCATATATTCTTCTACGATTACTTCTGGCTCAACAAGTGCTTTATTTTGTTTGTAGGCAGATTTTAATCCTCGGAATGTTTTTCGTAATGTAGACTGTAATTCTTCAGGATGATAACAAATAGAAACCAACCGACTAGCTGCCAATGAAGCTGGCTTAACAATACATGGGAAACCAACATATTTTTTAACTCGGTCAACATCTTCCTGCTTTGAACTATGTACAGATGTAAACTTAGGCGTAATATCTGGGTAGTATCGTCTAAACTTTCTTCTCATAACAAGCTTATTTGCTGTCGCATCAATAGAGTCTCTTGTTGGCATAATTAAATGCGGAAAGAGAGAAATCATTTGTGCGTATAATGGCATATACCAAACATTTCTGCAGCTCACGACAACAACCGAATCGATAATTGGCATGATAGCTTTTTCAACAGCGGTAATATCTTTTGCATCTACTTTATAAAAAAAATCTGCTCTTTGCTCTAATTCTTCAAAACTAATATTCGCACGTTTATTTACAACATAAGCAACGCGGAACTTCTTTTTCAAATGTTTACTCAATTCATCGACAGCCAAAGTTGTTTCTGGTGAAGGTTGACCAACGAAGAGAATAATATTTTTTTTGTATGGCATAATATTGTTTTGAGAAAAACAAAACCGGAAGAGAAAAAACAATATTCAAACCGGTTAGATAAGTGGCTTAAGTATAAGCTCTGAGTCAGGACATGTCTAGCAATTTTTGATTTTTCTGTCAATGGTAATGAACTTTAGCCGTATGATTTTTTCACACCAATTGATGGAATAACCTAACCTTAGTACAAAGAATTTTGCCCCAAAAAAGAACTATGTTAGGGTATAATTATTAACTCAAATATCCATTTCTACATTACTTGAAATCTATGAAAACAATTCCTGTTAAAACAAGGATTTATAAAGTTTCCGAAAATCTTTTCGATTTCATTATTGAACATATTTCACAACTCGAAGAACGCTCAGTGCTTGTTATTACTTCAAAAATTGTAGCCCTTGCAGAAAATCGAGTCGTTACTATTTTAACAGATGATGAAAAGGAACAAGTGATAAAGCAAAATTCTGATTATGCTTACAACCATCCATACGGCTGGCTAACTATTGTTGACGGATTAATGGCAGGCAGCGCAGGCCTTGATGCTTCAAATATTGAAGGAAATGTTTATTCACTCCTACCTAAAGATTCCTTTAATACCGCAATCAGTTTAAGAAAAAAACTAATGGATCATTTTTCGTTAAAAGAATTAGGCATCATTATAACGGATAGTAGATTAATGCCTTTGAGAAAAGGAACACTTGGGGCAGCATTTGGATATGCAGGAATAAAAGCGCTAAGAGACTATACTGAATCAACTGACATCTATGGAAGACCTTACGAAAGACAAAAAGCAAATATCCCTGATGCATTAGCAACAGCCGCCGTTTTAGAAATGGGTGAAGGCGCAGAAATGCAACCATTAGCACTAATAACTGAAGCCACTATCACATTTACGAATGAGACTATTGATAAAAATGAACTCATTGTTCCAGTAACAGATGATATCTACTATTTTTTTTACCGAGATTATAACGGTAACTAGCTATGACCCTAAAACCAATCAAAACTGAACTCTTTCAGTTAAATCAAAATTTACATGATTTTCTTATTGCAAGTATCTCTACATTAAAAGAAGACTCAGTTATTGTTATTGCTTCAAAGCTACTCGCCCTTTCTGAAGGTAGAGTAGCTCAATGTAATTCAAAAGAAGAAAAATATCTCCTTGCAAAACAAGAAAGTGAATTTATTATCGATTCTAAATGGATCCCATTAACAATTACAAATGGTATTCTGATGATGGCAGCAGGAATTGATGAATCGAATACAAATAATTCTTGCTTACTTTTAGCAAAAAACGCATTTTTGTCTGCAGAAAAAATTAGAAAAAATCTAATGGAACATTTTGAAGTAAAAAACCTAGGCATTATTATTTCTGATAGTCGACTTTTTCCACTTCGCCAAGGCGTTACCGGTGGTGCTATTGGATACGCTGGTTTTCAAGGATTAAAAGATTATCGAGGAAAAAAAGATTTACATGGGAGAGTCTTTAAATTGGAATCATTGAATCTTGCTGACTCATTAGCAAGTGCTGCTATCCTTGTCATGGGTGAAGGCGCAGAACAACAGCCTCTTGCCATGATTACAGACTTCCCCCTCCAATGGACAGATGAATCTCCAGACCCAGATGAATTAAAAATACCTTTAGAAGATGATTTATACGGTCCTTTGTTTGGAGCACTAAAAAAATAAAGCTACAAAATTGCAAAGTTGCAAAACGACAAAATCTTTTTTTTGTAGTTTTACACCTTTGTAGCTTTGCAACTTTACAGTATACTTACCTCATGCCAAGAATAATGATTAGAAAAAATAACGGGAAATTAGTTGCCTTTGATGAACAAAAAATTTATCAAAGTCTTTCTCGTGCTGGCGCAAAAGATGCAATTGCCAAACAAATTGTGGCAAATGTAAAAAAGACATTGCGCCCCAAAATAACTACAGATGAAATCTATGCCAAGGTCCATGAAGATCTTAAACGGCTAGCACCAGAAGCAAGCGCTCGATACAGATTACGAACAGCCTTAAGCAAACTAGGGCCTGCTGGTTTCAATTTCGAAAAATATGTTGCTTCTATTTTAACAGCCTATGGCTATAAGACGGAGCTTCCATTTGAATTACAAGGAGCATGTGTAACCCATGAAGTAGATGTTATCGCAGAAAAAGATGGAAGACGCATGTTTATAGAAGCGAAGTTTAGAAATAACTTTAATGATGTTGTAAACATTAAAGATACGATGGCAACATGGTCACGTTTTTTAGATTTAGTAGAGGGAGCTAAACTTGGTCTGTGCCCACATTTTGATGAAGCATGGATTGTGACCAATGGAAGATTTACCAAACATTCTCTCAATTACGGACATTGTAAAAATATGGTTATGGTTGGCTGGAATCACCCAAAGGAAAGAAGTTTTGCATCGATGGTTGATTTAAGTACGCTTTACCCACTTACAGTTATTGATCATTTAGAAGAAAAGGAAATTGAGGCCTTTATCTCAAAAGAACTTTCGCTTTGCCGAGAAATTGTAGACTTAGACCCGGCTAAGCTCGCAAAAAAAGTTGGTTTACAAAAAAAACGAATCCTAGAAATTCAAAAAGAATGTAAGATGATTATTAAAAATTAGTATGTTCAAAAAATCACTTTCTATTACAGCATTTACCTTAGCAACAGCGTGTATTGCGGCTATTCATTTAGGTTTTATTACAACCATGGGGCTCTTTGGGCATGGAATAGGATTCATTGAATTACTCGGCACAATCCTTCTAGGACTAGAAGCAACTGGCCCAGGAATCTTTATCGCATTAGTATGGGGGTTTCTCTTTGGTGGAGTCTATGGATTTATTTTTTCTTGGCTTTATAATAAAATGCTCTAAGTTATACACATTGACAGTACTTCAATTCACCGTTACTATACTTGTATCACTGCAACGGAAATATCGTCTTAATGCTTGTACTGCTCCCTTCGGGGGGCAGTTTTGTTTTGTCTTTATTCGCAAGTAGCTAGTAGAAAAGTTGCGACATTTTTTTTAAATTATTCTGTAATTCACTAATCTCCTACCTTCCTACTTCCTCTATTTCTCACTAAATTCTTTTGTCTACTATCAATTTGCCAAGGCGCAATATAATCTTCAACAACTCCTAAAGCTGTATAAATTTTTCTTTTTTCTAATTCTACTGGCATAACAAATTCTACAACATTTCTACCTCGTAAATATTCATCCATAAATGCTCGCCACACAGGAGATGCAGCCAATGCACCAGCTGCCCCATATCGCATAGATTGATTATCATGATTCCCCACCCAAACGCCAACGGCAATTGTTGGTGTATAACCTACAGTCCAGGCATCTCTATAAGCTTGTGTTGTTCCTGTTTTAACGGCAACTTGTTGATCTTTAAAAGCAAGCGAACTATTTGGACCAAATACAGGAGTTCTTGCTTTATTATCACTTAACATAGAAGTAATTTGATAAGCTGTTTCTGGATGCATAATTTGTTTTGGTGATGAAGTTTTCCAATCAATTATTTCTCCATTTATTGTAGAAATTTCTAAAACTGATTTTGTTGGCAAATAGGCTCCATTATTTGCAAAAGATGCATAAGCATTTACTAAATCTTTTAATGTTACTTCTGCACCACCTAAAACAAGCGATGGACCAAATCGATCTCGTTCATCTAATGTTGACATCCCCATATCTTCTGCAAAATCCAAGGCTGAATCAATCCCAACTTCCATTAACGCTTGTACCGCAGGAACATTCAATGACATCGCCAAAGCATCTCTCATTGATACAGGACCACGATAATTCAAATCATAGTTTTGTGGAATATAAGATGTCTCACCTAAACTAAAATCTTTTTTTACATCATACAATACAGATGCAGGTGAAAATTGTTTTTTATCTAGTAATGCAGCATAGACCAATGGTTTAAACGCACTTCCAGGTTGCCGTTTTGCCAAAGTCATATTTACATTTCCAGCATCATCTTTATTGAAATAATCGATATTACCGACCATGGCTAAAATCTCACCATTTTGTGGATCAAGTGCTAGAATCCCACTACTATCTGCATTATATTTATCTCGCAATGATTGATGATCGAGTAAAATTTGTTCGCCGGCATCTTGTAAACCAATATCTAATGTCGTTGTGATTTTTAAGCCACCTTGCTCTAAACGTTCTTTTCCTAAAATTTGTTCTAATTCAGATTTCAAATTGAGTACAAAATGTGGTGCTCTAATATCAATTTGTGGAGAAGCAAAAACAAGTTGTGTATTTATTGCTTCGGTAAACTGTCGCTCATCTAAATATCCTTTTGCATGCATTTTTTGCAAAACCCAATCTCGACGTTCCTTTAATTCATCTACATGTTCTCCAAATGGAGATAAATAAGTTGGATGTTTTGGTAATGCAGCAATGATAGCTGCCTCTGAAACGGTTAATTCTCTTACATGTTTATCAAAGTAAAATCTACTTGCAGACTCTACTCCATAGACATTTGATCCATAAGGAATTGTATTTAAGTAAAGATGTAAAATATGATGCTTAGAATACTTGGCATCAATAGCAATACTTAATAAAACTTCCTCTATTTTATCTTGATACCCATCTGAAGGACCTAAAATGGTATTCTTTACTAATTGTTGACCAAGAGTTGAACCACCTTCTACAACTTCTTTTGCTTTAAAATTTCTCCAAAATGCTCTAGCTATTCCTAATGGATCAAAGCCAGGATGACTAAAAAACCGTTCATCTTCTGCCATTAATGTTGCCTGTATTACATGTTCTGGAATTTCTTCATCTGGAACAGGAACTCGGCGAATTTCACCAAAATATTCATATAAGAGAGTTCCATATCTATCATAAACTTGTGAAGAAGAAGGAAAATCTGTTATTAAATTGACTTTATCTGTATAGGTCACTTCTATTTGATATAAACCAAATCTTGCTATGCCCAAGAAAAAAAGCGTGCACAAAAACAGATAGTTCAGGACATGATTAAAATGTCGCTTGAGTGATGTCTTCATATCGGTCGCTTGCCTTCCATTGCTTACAAAACAATGAAGAGACAAAAATTAAGTTCCCGCTTAGCCTAACCAGATTACTAGATCTGTTTAAGCAACGAGAACGACGAGTGATGAAGTTCTGTTTTTTAGCACGCTTGTTTTCGTCTTGATTGTCAAAGATACATCGACTGAGCCCCTCCCAGGACGATAGCATTCAAAAAAATTGAACTCTACAGTTAATGTAGTCCTTTTTATTTTTATGCGCAATTGTTGATAAGTTTCGTTTTAGTAATTCTGTGTTTGCATAATCAAGATAATCAC
>CAYGRO010000004.1:0-111832 GCA_964352335.1 uncultured Gammaproteobacteria bacterium
ACAGGAACAACAGGAATCCATTGGTAAGAACCAAAGCTTCTATTCCATCTTCGTTCAAAATCTTTAAATCTGTCTGGGTCTTCTTTAAGTAAATCCCATTTATTTGCAGCCATGATCAAATTCGTTCCAGATTTTATGATTTCATTCATGATATAACGTTCTTGTTCACCCCATTTTGGCTCAGTGCAATCTAATACAAGAATAACCCAGTCTGCTTCTTTGATTGCGCTCATAGAGTATTCAGCACTTTTTCGCATAAGAAATTTTCGCATTTTTTGCATTTTTCTAATCCCAGCGGTATCGATAAGACGAAATGGCTGTCCATCTACTTCTAAAAAAGTATCGCGTCTCTCTCGTGTTGTATGAGCTTGGTCACTTACAATAACTTCTTCTCGTCCAAGCAATGCATTAACTAAAGAAGATTTTCCAACATTTGGAATTCCTGCAAAGGCAATAGAGATTTCTTTTTTCTCACCTTCAATATGTGTTGTTGCTGTATGATAATTTTTTAAATCAGAAAAAAGTTGAGGGAGTAATATATCTAAAAAGTCTCCTGTTCCAGAACCATTTACGGCTGACATAGGATAGACTGTAGGTGCTAGTTCTAAAAATTCAGCACTATTTTCATGTAATCGAGGAGCATCTGCTTTATTAGCAATGATTTCGAAATCAATCCCTCGTTCACGTAATTCTTGTGCAATTTTTTTATCGCTTGGGACAAGACCAGATTTTGCATCTGTCACTAAAAAAACTCGATCAGCCGTTCTTACTAATTCCCAGGCTTTATCAATAACTTTCTTTTCTACATCATCAGGTCTACTTAAGTCGATTCCACCTGTGTCGATAAGGTTAAATTCATTACCTTCCCATTCAACAATTCCTCGATTAATATCTCGAGTTGTTCCTGCAATATTAGAAACCAAAGCTTGATCGTGTTCAGTGAGACGATTAAAAAGGCTTGATTTACCTACATTGGTGCGACCAATAAGGACAATAGTAGGGAGGGGGTTTTTCATAGTGGTGTCAGAGATTCAAACTTTTCAGACAATTAGACGGATTTGAATAGAGATAATACCAGAAAATAAGGGAAATGTACAGGGTCTTTGGTCTCATTTGTCTAAAGAGACGGGATATAATGCAAATATCGCGTTAATAGGCTGAATCTAGCCCTAAAATGACTAAAATATCAGCCTCTGAGCTGATTCCTAGTGGAATTGAGGTCACGATATTATCAGTGTAATTACCAGCTAAAAAGTCTAAGGTAGAGGGGAATTTCCCATTGGATAAATCGTAAATAACAGTTTGGCTATAATCTTGTTTTTCTGAATTGCTAATTTCAATCACTGCATATCCGAGTTCTGTTAGCTTTTCTTCATTTGCACGAGCAAGTCCTTTTACAAATGTTCCATTTTGTATTTCAATCGTTACTTCCTCAGTTGATTTGACTGGAGTTTCTAAAGTAACTCGTGGAAGTCCAGAGGGAGAAGTTGGTCGTTCAAATTTAAGTTCAGGATGAAAAATATTTTGAGCCATGAATTTTAATTCAGAATAATCATCAACCTTTGGTTCTAAAACAAAAGCTCCATTGTAATTTGCTGCTTGTAATGGTCCTTCAGCTTTATTATCAAGTACAACATTAATAATCTCTGGTCGGTCTTCAGAGTTTTTATAATTACGTGCAAGTTTTGCAAAGGCAACCATTTCATCAATAGAAAGATTTGTGTCTACATTTTCTTCTACATTATTTACAATTTTTTTAATCTTACCTGGTTGTAATAATGTACTAAATGAAAGAATCTTACTCATGAAAGCATCAATAACTAATTGTTGTCTGGCTGCACGTGCAAAGTCTGAACCTTCTTCTCCGGCGGCGTGGCGAGAACGAACGTATTTCAATGCTGTATTGCCATCAAAGTGATGTTCACCTTCTTCAATAAGTAAGTGCTCATAACGTTGGTTATCTGGATAATCTTCTTTACCAGAAACAGGGTATTGATAATCAGATAATGTATTTGGAACAGCTACATCAATTCCTCCAACAAGGTCAACAACTTCTTCAAAGCCGTTAAAATCAATGCGAGTATAATAGGGGATTTGAAGTCCAAAAATTTGTGAAATAATTTGCTTCGCATAATCTCCACCTGTTCCTGGGTCATTATATTCTGCGATAGAATAGAGATTATTAATTTTTCTCCAACCATATCCAGGAATTGGTACAAGTAAATCACGTGGGATAGACATCATGGTTGCTTGATTTGTTGAAGGTTTGTAGCTAGCGATGATAATTGTATCTGTAAGATTTCCTCCGTCATGACCTTTTCCTCCAATACCAAGTAAGAGAATATTAATTCTGTCTTCTTCAGACCCAATCAAGTTTTCATCTGGAGATGCAGTTAAGGCTGCTAGACTATTTCCTAAAGCAAAATGTGGACTAATGTATTTTTCAGATGCTTCTAAGAGATTAGACCAGAGACTTTCATCATTCGTAAATGATGCTTTTACAGTAAAACTAATAAATAAAATAAAAAAAATAATGCCAGCGTAGATAAGATAGCGCCATAGTTTTTTTCGTTCTTTTGTTCTTGGTTTTTCGTTTTGTTCTTCAGATTCTAGAACAATGTCAGGATTAGGCATGTTTGTATTACAATAAAAATTGGACAATGGGCCCAGTTATGATTTGAGTTAATTATCCTTAGTATAATGCCAATTTCCTTCCTTGCCAAGACAATGATTTTTGACTTTTGTCAACATTTGAAATGAATGAAAAAGTGTGGTATAGTTGTATAAATTAAGCCTAGATTCTAGGACTTTTCTTTTTATTTAATACAAGAACATGTCAGAAAAAGAACCTGTTTCAACTCAATCATCTGAGCCAAAAGAAGCTGAAGCAAATGACTTTATTACTGAGCAGCAAAAAGAGGTGAATCAATCCAGTTTAAAGGATTTTTTTATTGAATTATTACAAGTTGTCATTGTTGCTTTGGCTATTATTATTCCTGTTCGTTACTACTTCATCAAGCCTTTTTATGTAAAAGGAGCTTCTATGGAGCCAAGTTTTTACGATAATGAATATTTAGTTATTGATGAAATTAGTTATCGGTTTAAAGAACCTATTCGAGGGGAAATTATTGTTTTTAGATATCCTCGAGACCCTAAGCAATTTTTCATCAAACGAATTATTGGATTACCAGGAGAAACAATTCAGATCACTGGTAATAGTGTCTTTGTCAATGGAGAGGAAATTGAAGAACCTTATTTAAGCACAGATACAGAAACAAAAGGGGAGTCTGTCATTACATTACAAGCAGATGAATATTTTGTTTTGGGAGATAATCGAAGTTTCAGTCTAGATTCTAGAAATTTCGGTCCACTAAAACAAGAGTTTATCGTTGGGAAAACTTGGATTCGTGGTTGGCCTTTCGACAAAATTACCGTTTTTGAAGCACCTGATTATCAATTATCACCTGAGTCAACAAACAATTAGTTCGTTTATGAGTTAAAGAAATTACTATGGCAAAAAAATCATCATCAAAATCAAAAGATAAAGCAACACCAGCAATTCCACAAAGAGTTACTGGTCCTCGTTCTTTGCAACTCGTTTCTGGGTTTAAAGATCGTATTGGTTCTGAACAAAAATGGTGGGGATATTTTTCTAAGGTCGCTTTTGAAGTCATGGAAAAATATAATTATCTTTTAGTGCATCCAGCTTCAGTAGAATATACAACCGCTTTCACAAGATCTTTAGGAAAAGATCATGTTCTTGTTGATGAAAACCTTTTCACTTTGCTAGACCCACGACATGAACATATTTCTTTGCGTCCTACTATGGATGTGTCATATATGCGCGCTTACCATACAGTGCATAAGCAAGATTTTGAAAATGGAATGCCAATTGATCATTGGTATACGATTGGTTCTGTTTTTGGTGATCAATTAGATCCTCGTGAAAAACTAGGTATGTTCATGAGTGTTATTGGAAATAATCACCCTGTTGTTGATGCTGAATCAACTGTGGCAGCTGTTCGATATCTTGAGGCGCTTGGTTTTAAACAAATTCAAGTCCTTATTAATAGTGTTGGTGGTAAACAATCACAATCACAATATAAACAAGAATTGATCGCGTATTATAAAGATCGAAAGAAAGATTTACCAGAAAAATATCAAGCTGAGATTACAAAAAGCCCATATGAAATCCTTATCGCAACAGATGAGCAAACAAAAAAAGTAAATTTAGAAGCACCACAATGTGTCGATTGGCTTGTGGATGATGATAAAGAGCATTTCATGCGAGTACTCGATTATCTTGATGAACTAGATATTCCTTATTTACTTTCTCCAGAACTCGTTCCAACTAATGAGTTTCGTCATCAAACAATTATCGCGGTTAAGGCTGTAACAGAAGATGGGACAGAATATGTATTAGCTAAAGGTGGGCGTGCTGATAATTTAGCTGCCGATAGTATTGATATGGAGGTGCCAATGATGAATATGATGGTAGATTTAGATAAATGTATGTCCGCTGTTCGAACCGCAAAAATGGAAATCCCTGTAGAGCGATTACCTCAAATTTTTATGGCACAGCTTGGTGATGACGCTAAAAAGCGATCATTATCATTGCGAGAAGAATTACATGCAGAAGGGATTTTAACGGTAGAGCATTATGGACAAGACAGTTTAAAGAAACAATTAGAACAAGCTATTGAATTAGGAGTTAAATACACTTGTATTCTAGGACAAAAAGAAATTCTTGATGGAACGATACTTGTGAGAGATATGGATGGAGGGATTCAAGAAGAAGTACCATTAGATAAACTTGTTTCTGAATTAAAAAAACGGTTCAAGTAAAATTGACAAATGTACCGCTTTTAGGGTACTTTAAATTAATCAAACCTGTTATCAGTAATGCCTTTTAGTGATTAGGTCATTAAAAGAAATTACTGATTGCAGTAATAATTTTAACTAGAAAGGAAAGTGACGCTTATGTCAGGAGCAGTAGATGTAAAAAAGAAAAAAGGAGAACGTTTTGACTCTCTTTTGCGACGTTTTAATAAACGTGTAATCGAAAGTGGAAAAGTTTTTCAAGCTAGAAAGATTCGGTATCGTGACCGACCTGAAAGCAAACGTAAACAAAAAGACCGCGCTCTTCGTAAAATGGTTGTTACAGAAAAACAAGAATGGCTTCGTAAAACAGGTCAGCTTGTAGAAGACCAACGTAGAGGTCGTCGGTAAACTAATGATATCTTGACCTCTTTAAGAGGTCATCCATTGAGGTATGGAGAATAAGAGGCACCCGTTTCGTTCATTGTTGCAATATGCTGGAATCACTTTAATGGTGGTTGTTGTTGGAGTTTTCTTTTTACAAGAACCAACAATTGCTCAGCAGGCAGTTGAAACATCATCTAATGGTGGTACTGGGCTACTTATTGCCAGAATTATTCAAGTCATCCTAGGTATACTCTTGGTAGTATGTCTAGGATTTCTTGTTTATGGAGTTTTTCTTGTTTCCACTGCAGAAGGAGATGAATTACAAGCAGCAAGAGGGAAACGATTTGCACAAAATGCTGGTATCTTTTTTGTCATAATTGCTGTTCTTTTTGGAATTATCACATTTGCAATTAGCAGGATTTCTAAAACGGGGAGTATTTTACCAATACCTGTGAATCAAACTACTGGAGGAAGTTTTGGTTCTTTTCCAGCTACATTATTAGAGGCGCATTATCCAGAAAATAGTCAACAAAATCTTTCTCGAAATACAAGTATTATGATCACGTTTACAGAAGCCATGGCCTTAGAAACACTGATCAATTCAAATGGAACACCAAATGATCCAAGCGATGATACAATTAATTCTAGTAATGTTAAAATCTATCTTTCAGATGATGATTCGATTGCTGGGCCCTTTGTATCAGCTAGAGCCCAAGTAACAGATGATGGAAGAACATTTCTATTTACACCTCAAAATTATTTAGGAAATGAACAAAATAATACAAATTATACAGTAACCATTGGAGAGGGAGTTGCTTCTGCAAATGGACTTAGTTCTTTTGCACAATTAGGAGAATATTCATGGGAATTTGAAGTTGGAACTTTTATTGATACAGAACCTCCTCAAGTAGAAAGTGTTATTCCACAAGATCAAAGCACACATGCAAGAAATGTGATTGTGCAAATCAATTTTAATGAAGCAATGAATCCATTAACTGTGATGGGGTCAGTAGCAAGAGGGTTTGATAATATTACTATTAGAGATAGTTCTTCAGAGATTGTGAATGGAAGATTTACTATTTCAAATCAATACAGAACAATTGAATTTATTACAGATGATTTTTGTGGGACAAATGCTTGCGGGGAAGATGTTTACTGTTTACCAGGAAATGAATCGTTTACAGGGGAAATTCGTGCTGCTTCTGTAAGTGCTCAGCCGCCAACAGCTTTATTTCCATTTGATGGTGTCACAGATGCCGCTTCAAATGCTTTAGACGGAAATATTGATGGAATTGCAGAAGGGAATCCCGTAGATAATTTTGTTTGGTCATTTAATACAACGAATCAAGTAGATTTAACACCGCCAGTTATTACATCTGTTTCTCCAGGACCTTTTGACACAAATGTTTCTTTGCTGTCTCCATTGACGGCTACCTTTAGTAAACCACTACAATTTAGTTCTATTACACATCAGTCGGTGCAAGTATCGAATTTAGATCGATTCACTGTATCTGCTCGTACAAATGCAAATCAATCTACGATTACAATAGAACATAATGGCCTAAGCGAAGAGACAAGTTATACGCCAGCTATTACATCTGATTTACGAGATCTTTATCAAAATTGTTATCGTCCTTGTGTAGGCCCATAATTCCATGAATCAGCTTGTCAAAAAATGGAGCAAACAGTTATCCAAATTAACACTTTGGTTGGTTTTACTTTCAACTCCTGCAATGGCATTGGCGCAAAATGAAGTAGAATCGGTTGGTTTGGGGACACGTCTATTACAAGTGCTAGGAATTGTTGGAATTCTTATTACCGTGGCTGGTTTTATTTATGGAGCTATTTTATTACGCAATGCCAAAGAAGCAAATGATCTATTACTAGGCGAGCGCGGGCGACGACTTGCTGGTTTTTCTGGAGTCTTCTTTCTTTTTTCATTAATTTTGGTAATTGTAAGTTTTGTTATTATTGGCAGAGATCAAGGTGGTCAGCTACTTCAGCAAGGGGTTATTCTTCCTTCTGGGCAAGAAAGCTTGTCTAGTAGAGATGCGCTCATTTTAACTGAGGCGCTTCCATTTGGTATTGCACCAATTCAAAATGTACAAGTACAACTTTTATTTAATCAGCCAGTAGATAGAACTGGAGTAGAAGAACAAATTACGATTCTTCGTCAAAGTGATGGTCAAGAAATCACAGGTGAATGGAATGTTGATGGTCTTTTTGCTTCATTTAAACCAAATCAAACATGTGCTGCTCCAAATACGAATTTAGCGTGCTTTGATGCAAATACAATTTTTGAAGTTCATATTAATCTTGCTTTAAGAAGTGAGGATGGAGATAGATTTAAATGTTCATTAGAAACAACTGCACAAGATTGCTTATTCACATTCACAACTTCTGATCAAATTGATACGCAAGCTCCGACAGTCGATTTAACATTGCCATATGATCAAACAGGTGTACCTTTTGATTCTAGTGTTTTGATTGAAGCACTCGCAAAAGATACGACAGCAATTGGTACGATTCATTTTTTTGCAGATAATGAACGTATTGGTGTGGCAAGCATCTCAAGTGGAAATGCATTTACAGAATTTCGTGGGGCGTCAAATTGGGATACTTCTGGTCTTGCTCAATCAAGTAATCATACTATTCAAGCCATCGCCTATGATCTTGCGGGGTTAAGTGGTTCAAGCACGACTCGGTCTATTGAAATTTTACCTATTGCTTGTTTTGATGAAGCACAAAATGAAAATGAAGAGGGGATAGATTGTGGTGGGCCAGATTGCCGACAATGCGAGGCTACAGCTTGTACCGTAAATGCTGATTGTGCTTCTGCTCTTTGTTTTGAAGGGCTCTGTAGAGAATTTCCACTAGTCCAAGCTCTTATTGAACCAGATGGTGCAATTGGGAATTATATAACTATTCGTGGTCAAAATTTTGGTGATACACCTGGTATTGTTACTTTTTTGGGTGCAGCAGGTAACGATGACAATCAACTAGGGCTTTCTCCAAGATGTGATATTTATTGGACAAATGAACAAATTGTCATTGAGGTTCCAGGCTCTGCAATAACTGGTCCTATTCTTGTCACAACAGCAGATGGTTTATTTGATTCAAGTGATGATAATAAAGGAGCTATTATCGATTTTACCATTACAGAAGATGCTCGCCCTGGTCTTTGTCCTATTAGTCCAGATGAACAAATTATTGGTGAACCAATTCAAATTATAGGGAAGAGTTTAGGAGAAGAACCTGGGGAAGTGCTTTTTGGACAATTACGTGCAAGTACTTTTGGCACTTGGTTACCAGAATTTATTTCTGATATTACTGTTCCTCAAATTGAACCTGGCCAAGTGGGATTAAAAATTGAAACAGAAGATGAAACAAGTAATCCTGTCTTTTTTACAGCTTTACCTTCACCAACATTACCAAGAATTATTTCTGTCTCACCAGATCGAGGGCCAACTTCTCAAATCATTTCAATTTTAGGAGAAAACTTTGATCGATCATTCGAAGTTAATTTTATTAATACACAAACAGGGGAGTCTATTGCAGCAAATACAGCTTTACCAGATGAATGTGCATTAGGACAAACAAGTAAACAACGAGCTATTCGAGTTCCTCGTTTAGACAATGGAATATATCAATTAGTTGTTTCTACCGAAGCTGGCAAAAGCAATGGTTTATCTTTTCGAGTAACACAAGGGGATCGATTACCTGGGATTTGTGCCATTGTTCCAGATAATGGTCCATTAGGAATTGACGTTACTGTTTATGGTGAAGATTTTGGTGATACAGAAGGTGGTATTCGATTTAATCCAAGAATCGATGATTCACCACTTACTAGTTGGTCTTCTGAACGGATTGCTTCACAAGTTCCACCAAATGCACAAACTGGTCCTGTTCAATTATTCCTTCCAGATGGAACATTGAGTAACCCGGTTCAATTTACTGTTGGACAATGTAGCCCTGATACATGTGAAGAAGGTTCACAATGTTGTTCGAATGGTGCTTGCCAAAAGGCGGGGACATGTGTAGATTCTGTTCCATTTTGTACCTATGCTTGGACATTTAGTACGGGAGATAATTTGCAAGGTCCTCCAAGGGTTATAGAAGATGCAAGTTGTAGAAATACGACACAAAGTCCGTCACCATTTAAAGATACCAAAGATGGATGTTTAAATGCTTCTATTTCTGCTCGGTTTACACATGACATGCAAGATCAAACAATGAGTAGAGATAATATCACGGTAAGAAGATGTAATTCTGGTGATACATTCGATGCTTCAACTTGTGATGCCATCGTAAATATTTCAAGAATTCAAACGATTAATGAAAATCAAGCTGGTGAAGGTTTTGTCGCAATTCCTCAAGGAAGATTAGCGTCGAATACTTGGTACCAAGTAGAATTATCTACAGGATTTACTGCGGAAAATGGATTTAATTTAGCAAGCCCCTATAATTGGTCATTTAAAACACAAGTTGGTGAAGGGGACTGTGCTGTTGACCATGTTGAAGTAACTCCTGCTTCTGCAACGATTGAACAAATTGGTGATAGTCAAAGATTTTCTGGTGTACCGACTGCATTAAATTGCAATATTTTAGACCCAGATGTTTATGAATGGAATTGGCTGAGTTCAGATACAGGAAAGGCAACTTTACAATCTTCACGAGGTGCAAGAGTAGACGCGAAAGCATTAGCTCCAACAGAACCTGGACCTCCTGTAGAAATTATTGGTGAGATTTCTGAGTTTTCTGCTGAAGACTCTAGTCAATTATCGATTTTATTAAGACCACCATTAGTTATCGATCAATTTCCAAATTGTACAACTGCTTGTCCAAATGCCATTATCGGAGCAAAATTTAATCAACCAATGCAAGAAGACTCTGTTACTTCATTAGCCAATATTCGATTACTTGCTTGTGATGATGCTTCTTGTGCTCGTTCTGGATTAAGTGATGCTGGGGTTTCTTCACTAAAATATAATAATGTAGATCATTCAATTTTCTTCTTGCCTTCTGCCGGTATTTTAAATACAGGTAAAACCTATCGTGTGATTTTATCTGGAAATATCAGAAGTACAAGTGGTATCTCATTAGGGGAGTTAAATTACGACCAAGATGGAGATGCAAATTTAGATAGTTATTCATGGATCTTTAAAGTAAATGAAAATGGAACTATCTGTAGAATTGATAGCGTAAGAGTTATTCCAGAATCCGCCGAATCATTTATTATTGGAGAAGAATTTGATTATTTTAGCTTTCCAGTTTCAGAGCCAGATGCTTGTAGTGCAGATGGTCAATTATTAAATCCAGAATCATTTGAATGGAATTGGCGAACAGGTGATTCACTTATTGGTGAAATTAGTTTGAATGATTTCGTCCCACCTACTGGTTTTATTGATCCTTACCAAATCACAACAAGTGTTGGTGAAGGTGAAACTCAAATTCAAGCTGAGGCACAAGGGAAAACAGGTGATGGAAATTTCACCGTGACTTGTGGTTATACTTCTGATCTTGATTGTCCTTCTCCTGCGACAACACAAACACATGGTATCGGTTCAAATTCTTGTTGTTACGAAAGACCACAAGTACTCTCTTTTAACCCTACAAATGGTTCTACAGATGTTTGTACTTCAGTGGCCTCAGAAGTGCAATTTAATCAAGTGATGGATAGAGATTCTTTAACAAAATCAATCTTTTTAGAAAGAAATAATGGAGCGATTCCGTGTGAAGTAGCCGAAATACAAGAAACAGTCTGGAATGGAATTAAGTCTCTTGCAAGAAAAGTTGTTGATTTCTTCTTGCCAACAACAAGTGCTCAGTCAGAAAACTGGTGTCTTGTAGATGCTGGAGTAACAATTTCTCAAAATGAATTGGGAAGTGTTGCTCAAGTTTTTCCTAATGTAGAATTAGTAGATAATGCTGTCCACAGAATTCGAGTTCAAGGAGATCCAGATCTCTCAGATTCAAATACGGAAGGAGTAAGAAATTTACAAGGTGTGACAACATTTGGTTCAACAACAAGTACATTTACAACTGGTGAAGCTGAGTGTTCTGTTGAGCTTATTGAGGTAATGATCACCCCACCAGGAGAACCAGGTTCGATAGATGCATTCTTTTGTGCAGAAAGAAATGATTGTCCAAATGATGTAAGTCCTGGACAAGAGGGGAATCAACATCAATACCAGGCTATTGGCCGAGATTTACGAGGATTCGTTGTTCCAACTGATTTTACATGGTTATTAGGTGGAGATCCTGTTATTTCACTATCCACAGATGAGGGAGATACTATTGAAGCAACAGCTTCTGGGACAAATGGTGAGGCATCAATTACTATTTTTGGAAAAGCGAAATCACCTTCTACTGGTTTCATTTCTCGTACAATTGATGTCGAAGTATTCCTTTGTGAAAATCCATGGCCAAGTATTACGGAATTTCCGTATACAGATACAAACTTTGCCTATGGAACCTTCTATTGTCGAGATTTTGGAGAACCGGGAACTGAAGATGATTTACCTCCTTTATCTTCACCAATTAGTGGGACAAATATTGGAAGTTTCTTACAAGATAATTTATTCATTGTAGAATAGTGACAAAGTCTGATATTATTTATTTATGAAAAGAATTCACTTCCAAATTTTTCTCTCAATAATATTCATTTCCGTAATGGGGTTATTTGCTTTTTCTGTTTCAGCTCAAAGCAATGCTTCAGATGCGATTGCTATTCGTGTTATTCCTAATCCAGATAGAAGTTCACCATTACTTTGGTATAGAGATAATGTACCAAACCCAGGTACGCCGTCTATCATGCAAGTAGATGGTTACCCTGCAGTCAGAGATGGAAGAACCGTTTATGTGGCTGCAACAAATTATGCACCCAGTGCAGGTCAGTTATTCAGTAATATTTATATTATTTCTTATAGTGAAACTGCTGGACCTAAAGTTCAAGCTGTTTTTGATGAATTCATTTCACAATTTAAGCTTAATACAAATGTAAATGACAGTGAAACTCGTGCTCAATTACGAAGAGATACTAGAAGAGCCAATGATTTACACTTATTACGTCAGTTATTAAACGACTATCGACTCAATACTGGTTTATATCCAGTATTTGAAGCAGGAAGTTTTTTACCGAATACTTCTTATAGTACATGGCCTTCTTGGCAAGCAACTTTTGGAAATATTTTAGGACGAGCTATTCCAGTTGATCCTATTAATAGATTTATTGGTTGTGCCGATCCTTATGATCCTCAAACATGTTGGAATCAAACAGATTTTCAATTTGCTTGTCCAGCAGAATCATTTGTTTACGGTTATAGAGCCAGCGATGATGGTTCAAGTTTTTCTTTATTTACAAATTACGAATACCTTGGGCCTGGTAATTGGAGGGAAACAACAGTACAAGAACAATCTTCTGACCAGTGTTTCAATTTTTCTGCTGGAGAATTAGCTGATATCGATAATGATGGTATTGGTGGTGGGTCAGATAATTGTCCTACAGCAGAAAATGCAGACCAATTAGATACGGATGGTGATGGCATCGGAAATGTTTGTGATATTTGTCCAAATGATTCTACAAATGATCAAGACAATGATGGGGTTTGTGGAAATTTAGATAATTGTCCAACACTAGGTAATCCAAACCAAACAGATATCGATGGAGATGGAATTGGTGATATCTGTGATTTTCAAGGGTGTGGAAATAATATTGCAGAAGGAAATGAAGCCTGTGATGGGCAATCAGGAGTTGGTGAATATGAACAATGTTCAGCTGATTGTCGTTCTATTATCCAGCAATCATTTTGTGGAGATGGTCTTGTAAATACCCCAAATGATCAAGGGCTCATTGAAGAATGTGATGGAAATGATGAAGCTTTATTATGTCCAAACCTTATTGATGGTTATAGAGCACAGCAAACAAGAGTTTGTCGGGATACTTGTCGTTATAGTCCTTTCACAAGTTGTCAGGCAATTGAATCATGTGGAGATGGTATTGTTAATGGATTTGAACAATGTGATCTGTCAGCACAAAATGGTGTTCAATGTACAGCTGGTTATTCTCAAAGCTGTGGTTATTGTAATGCTTCTTGTAAAAATGAAATTGCATTAGGGCCAAGATGTGGAGATGGTATTGTTCAAGAAGGAAATGGTGAACAATGTGATGAAGGGATAAGTAATGGAAGAGTTTGTAATCCTGCCTATGGGGAAAACTGTAATTTTTGTGGTAATTCATGTCAAATAGAGACACAGCCAGCACCATTCTGTGGTGATGGAAATAGAGATATTCCATTTGAAGAATGTGATTCAGAGGTACAAGATATTGCTTGTTCAAATGACCCAACGTATTTTTTTAAAAAACGAACTTGTAGTACGCAACAAACAGCGCAAAGCTTTGCATGTACATGGGGAGAATTTGAGGCTTGTCGCCAAGTAGGTAGTTGTGGTGATGGGATCTTAAATGGACCAGAGCAATGTGATGATGCATTGTCTCCACCAGGGTTATGTCAAAGTTGTCAAAAGGCTGATAATTCTGTTCAACTTTCTTATACTGTTTCATCACAATCTGCGCAAACAATTTGTCTTCCTCCAAAAGGGTTTACATGGAGTCCAGATGGTTTTGCTTGGGGAGGAAATGGTAGAACAGCAATCGGTGACGGGATGACATGTCTAGGTACGCCAAGATCATTAGTCTACGAGAACCTTCCGGTTTATGAACATACATTGAAGTTTCCAATGTCTATTTCAAATATTGCTTGGGGAGAAGTATCTTGTTCTTTCCCTACAATGTATCTACTACTAGATGGTCAAGTTCAGGCTCAACAGACATATAATACTGGAAGAATTGGGAAACATTGCGATGGTGAAATTATTGCTCTAGGACATCCTTTCAATAATACACTCGCCAATCAAGTATATACACCTAATCAGTTTAATACTGGGGTTGGTGGTTATGTTACAGGTAGAACACAAATTCAAAAGTCTAAAACACTTTCAACAAATGGTGGGGTTACTGTTTTAGAAGACTTTAGAAATCAAGGTGGGTTATATCCTGGTTCTTATGCTGTTTCATTTAATCAACAAGATGGTGTTCTTGCTTGGTTTGGAAACTCTGCAAATGAAGCCTCTCAACAAGGAGGAAGAACAACAAATAATGTTAATACCTATTTATTAGGTTGTGTAGATATCGATAGAAATAATCAATGTGACTTTTTACAAGGCCTATGAAGAAAAGTTTAATGATCATTATTGCAGTCTTTGTAATCATTGCTGCTTGGTTTGGTTATAAAGAGATTAGAAGAGCTGTCTTATTATCTTCTGGTGAGGAATTACTACTTATCAAAGATGATAAATCGGCTTATGTTTATTCTGGAAATATTATACAAGATAATATAGACAGATCTTGGGATGTCATTAACAAAGTGACCTCGCTTACTCCTGAAAAAATTGCAAAACGAGTAGATGGAATTCCACCTTATACTGAACAGACAATTGCAACTATTGTAAAAGATTTTGATGTACAAATTCCAGATTCAGATCAAGCTGTTTTATGGCAAGAGCTTTTGAATCAATTAACTCCTATTCAAAAAGAAACCTGTGAATCTATTCAATCACTAAACTATGGACAGTTTTGTCTCGTTACTCATTATATTCAACAATTAGCAAAGACGAATGCAAGTCAAGAAAGTTGTAATTTGATTTTCGTTGAAGAGTATCAAGCTGATTGCAAAAAAGCATTATTGACTCCAGATGAGATTGGGTATCAAGATACAAATGGAAATACTGTTATAGATTTTTTTGAAGAATACGAGATCACACCTGAAGAATCTGAATCTTTTTCAGAAACACCTGGTGTGATAAACTAATTACAGTTAATAATACAATTTTTATGTTTGATGAAAAAAAAGAACCAGAGGACATTTTTTCTGGAACAGATCCATTAGCAGGAAGTCAGCGATTAAATCAACCGCCACCAAGTATGGCTTCGGCTCAACCAAGACCAAACCTTACAAATGATCGGCCAACTCTCGAATCAGCTATGGCTGCACCATCTGGTCCTTCCTCAAATAGAAAACTTGTTGTAATTGCTATTATCGTCGTCGCTATTGTATTGGCTTTATTAGCTACTTTAATTGGTCTTTGGATCGTAAGAAGTGGTCAAACACCAGCAACCAATAATGAGGAGACTACAGCACCGATTATTCCTCCATCTGGTCAAGAATCAAACTCAGGACTAGAAACGACATCTGATGAAACTACTGATATCGAAACAACACAAGAACCAACAACAACTACACCATCTTCTCCAACAGGAATAGATCAACCGCCTACACCTACTGATACGGATAATGATGGTTTAACTGATGAAGAAGAAGTTGCTTTAGGTACATCTCCTAATAATCCAGATACAGATGGTGATGGATTAAATGATTCAGAAGAGGTTCGTGTATGGAATACTGATCCATTAAATCCAGACAGTGATGGAGATACGTTTACAGATGGATCTGAAGTTGACAATGGCTATGACCCCAATCAAGCAGGTGGAATCTTACTAGATGTGAAAGTTTAACAACTGAGAAAATCAATTCTATGGAAGACATTATTAGCAATACAGATACATTTGATAGTAGCCCTAGTGCTCTTGATGGTCGTATTTATACGATGCCTTCTTATTATCTTCCAAAAGCAGCAAAGTCTAAAATATCACAAAAGACAATGCTCCTTATTATCGGTGGGGTTATTTTAGTATTGATTGTTGTTATTTTTTCAGTCATTTTACTTAGATCAACTCAAACCACTCAGCAAGTTGCGACGCCAACGACTCCAATAATAGAAACACCTGTTGTAATACCTCCTACAGATGAACCTAATGAAACCCCTATTGAAGAGGATCCCGAAATTATTGAAGAACCTGAAACAGTAGATTCAGCAATAACATTACCTGCAATAAGTATTCCAACAGCGCAACTAGCTACAGATACTGACCAAGATGGGCTAACTGATGCCGAAGAAGCTCTCTTTTTAACAAGTCCTGCGGTTCCAGACACAGACTTAGATAGCTTTTTAGATGGGCCAGAATTAGTTAATCTTTATGATCCTTCTACTCCAGGGGCTTTAATAGAGATTTCTCCGCAAGTTAAAATTGCACGTAATATTCCAAGAGGTTATCAAATGCTTATTCCAGCTACTTGGACAAGTTCATTAGTGATACCAAATGGAGATGAGTTTTTTATTCGACCAACAGATGGGACAGAAACATTCGAAATTGAAATCGTTGATAATACAGATAGATTAACTCCTGTTCAATGGTACCAAGAACAAGAATTAGGTGCTGATTTAAGCCTCTTTAACAGTTTTGAAAATGATTCTGGGTGGAATGGTATTCGTAGTCAAGATGGTCGTGTTGTCATTGCAACCTATGGCTCAACTGGAGTTGGAGCACGTGCATTCATCTTTGTCATGCATTATGAGCCAGGTGTTGATTCGGTATTACGTTATTCTGCTATTTGGTCTATGATGATGCAAAGTCTTTCTCTTTTAGAAGAAGAAGTACCTACAAGCGGCTCTACCACCGCTACTACAAATTAATAGCTATGAGTACTCGTAAAGGGCTTTCAATTGTACAAAGTAAACAAGTACGCGTCGGTTTTTCTACCGGCGCTTTCTTAACTCTTGGCAAAAAAATCCTAAGGGACTTAGCACCAAACCTTTTGAAACAAGTATCTGTTTTAGAGATCGTATGGGTTACAGATAAAGCGATAAAACAATTAAACGCTCAGTATAGAAATAAAAATGAAAAAACAGATATACTCTCTTTTTCCTATCTGACACCAGACTTAAAACAGGGGGAAGAAAATGAATTATTTGGACAGTTAATTATCAGTGTGGAAACCTTACGAAGGCAAGCTAAGCAATACGATATTCCATATTATCAAGAAGCGGAAATTCTCTTTGTTCATGGTTTGTTGCATCTACTTGGCTATGATCATATTTCAAAAAATGAATTTAAGAAAATGATGGGATTAGAGCAAAGGTTTCTTGGGGATAAGTCTGGTTTAGTCAGTCGTTCATTGCCTGAATAACTTTAGGGTTCAACTGATAATACTGACGATGATTTTGAATAGCTAATGTGCTCAGGGGTGATGTTGGCAAGAAGTCATAGAGAGATTATAATAGATAAACAAAAGTGACCTTGAACAGTTTTAGTGTTTTTACAAGTACATCTGTTCAAATAAATTATAAAAGCATGAATCGTGGAGATATCATTACCGGTTTAGATGTCGGATCAACAACAATTCGTCTTGTCATTGGAGAATTAGTCGATGATGGGACAGGTGAATCTACAAATTTACATATTATTGGTGTTGCAGAAAGTCCTTCTCAGGGAATAAGTAAAGGAGTTGTCACAAGTATTGAAGATGCTGTTTCTAGTTTGACAACTTGTTTAGAAAAAGCAGAGCGAATGGCTGGAGTTCCTTTAGAAAAAGCATATGTGAGTATTTCTGGGGCACATATTATTGCTCAGCCATCAAAAGGTGTTATTGCTGTTTCAAAAGCAAATGGGGAAATTAACGAAGACGATGTCGACAGAGTTATTGAAGCTGCTCAAGCAGTAGCAACTCCGCCAAACTATGAAATTTTACATGTGATCCCGCGGTCATATACTGTAGATAACCAAACAAATATCAAAGACCCAGTTGGAATGACTGGGGTTCGACTAGAAGTAGATGCGCAAATTATTCAAGGTTTAACTTCACAAATTAAAAATCTCACAAAAGGGGTTTACCGAACCGGTTTAGATATTGAAGATCTTGTTTTTGGTGGTCTCGCTGCAGCTGAAAGTACATTAGATAAGCAACAAAAAGAATTAGGTGTTGCTGTGGTAAATATTGGTGGGGCAACCACAAGTATTGTTGTTATAGAAGAAGGTGATGTTTTACATACAGCGGTGCTTCCAATTGGGGCTGGTCATATTACTTCTGATATTGCCATTGGATTGCGAACATCTATCGAAGTTGCTGAGCAAGTAAAAAGTCAATATGGAACAGCTTTGCCCGAAACAGTTGATAAAAAAGAAATGATCGACTTAGGAGAGTTTCAAGATTCTGATGCACAATATATTTCTAGAAAACATGTTGCTGAAATTATTGAAGCAAGAATCGAAGAAATTTTTAAACTAGTGAATAAAGAATTAAAGAAAATCAGCAGAAGTGGTTTATTACCAGCTGGAATTGTCTTAACTGGTGGTGGGGCTCGCTTAACAGGAATTGTTGAAGTGGCTAAAAGAGAATTTAGATTACCAGCTTCTATTGGAACACCTCAAGAATTAACAACCGCGATTGAAAAAGTAAATGATCCAATGTATTCCGTTGCTGTTGGGTTATTGCTATGGGGAGCGCAAATGGAACAAGGTGGAGGGTCGTCACGATTACCTAATTTCTCTAATTTAGGGGCGTGGAAGGATAAAGTAACAGGGTGGATGAAATCTCTAATACCTTAAACTTTCAGTGATTTTATACTTCAGTGTTTGAGTGTTTCAGTGATAGCCATCACTTCAACACTGAGACACTGAGTCTATGAAACATTGAATACAAACTCTATGGAAATCAAGCCAGATATCGAGACCTTTGCAAAAATCAAAGTCATTGGAGTTGGGGGGAGTGGAAATTCTACCGTTAACCAAATGATTGCATCAAAAATTCGTGGTGTTGAATTTGTTGCAGTTAATACAGATGCACAAGCATTGCACCATTCTCGTGCTGCTACACGGATGCATATCGGAAAAACGATTACACGTGGTTTAGGTGCAGGGATGGATCCAGAAATGGGACGAAAAGCTGCTGAAGAAAATCAAAATGAATTACGAGAAATGCTCAAAGATACTGATATGGTCTTTGTTACCTGCGGTTTAGGTGGTGGTACGGGTAGTGGAGCTGCACCAGTTGTTGCTGGAATTGCAAAAGAACTTGGAGCCTTAACCATTGGTGTTGTCACAAAACCCTTCAGTTTTGAAGGAAACCAAAGAGGTCAAATCGCAGAAAAAGCTTATGAAGAATTAGCAAGTAAAGTAGATACGATCATTTCTATCCCTAATGATCGCATTCTTCAAGTTATTGAAAAGAAAACATCCATGATGGAAGCTTTTGACATTGTTGATGATGTTTTACGACAAGGAGTACAAGGGATCTCTGAGCTTGTAACCGTTCATGGTGTAACCAATGTCGATTTTGCCGATGTAAAAGCTATTATGTCAGATGCTGGATCTGCATTAATGGGGATTGGTTATGGAAATGGTGAAAGCCGAGCAAGTGATGCGGCTAAAGCTGCTATTAATTCTCCATTATTAGAAGTTTCTATTGATGGTGCTAAAGGAATTCTCTTTACGATTACGGGTGGAAAAGATCTTGGTATGTACGAGCTTAATGAAGCTGCTTCAATTATTACAGAAAAAGCAGATCCAAGCGCCAAGATTATTTACGGAACAATTATTGATGAGAATATGAAAGACGAAATCCGTGTTACTGTTATTGCTGCAGGATTTGGTAAGTCTAAAGGACAACCCGCAACGTCTTCTGGTATGTCATTTGGTCAAAAAACAATGAATGAATCATACCAAAATCCACTTAGTCGATTAGCGCAACCTCAACAATCATTTCAAACACAATCAAATGATATGAGGCAGACAATGTCACAAGGTGGTTCATCACAAATGCAACAGCCAATGGAGGATCCAATTATGACTGAACCCGTTCGACAAGAAGAGCAGGCGCCTACATCAGCTAATCATTCAGAATATGATGAAGAGGATTTAGAAATCCCTGCATTTATTCGAAAGAAAATGATGTAAGTAATGCATTTATCTATTCAACTATGAGGGTTGCGCATTTTGCGTAACCCTTTACTCGTTTATGATACGTGGTGCCGTAAAAAAACAAAGATCAAACAAGCCTTTTATGGTAATCGGTTTTTTTATTATTGTGATTGGTTTGTGGAAAGTATTTCCTTTACCACAAAAAGAAATAGAACTTGTTCAAGCAGATCAGCAAGAAGTTGTGCAGGTACAAACACGTTCAGCACAGCAAATTATTCAAGACACTGATTATTCTTATGTTATTGAAGCAGGTGATGTTTTATCTAGCGTTTTTACTGGGAAAGATGTTCCTTTTTCAGAAATAGTTGGTTTAGAGCAAATACAATCAGAAATTTTTTCCTTTAATTCTGTTCAGGTCGGGAAAGAAATCTTTGTTCGATTTACGGAGGCGAGTAGTGATTTTCGTTTAGCTGATATTTATTATCAGCCAGATTCAACACGTGTCATACATGCAAAACAAACAAGTGGTGGGTGGACATTAGAAGCATTGCCAATTATTTATGATATGAAAGAAGCCATTGCGACTGGTACAGTGGAATCTTCATTATATCTTTCTGGTTTAGCGCAAGGAATAAAAGAAGGGGTTATTTTAGAATTTGCCGACATGTTTGCATGGGATATCGATTTTGCTTTACAGACAAGATCTGGGGATTCATATAAAATTTTATATGAAGAAAAACATTTAGATGGGCAAGTGGCTACCACTGGGCGAGTACTGGCTGGTGAATATATAAATGCAGGAACCTCTTTTAAAGCTTTTTACTTTAGAGTAAATGATATTCCTGGGTACTATGATGAAGAAGGAAATGCTTTACAAAAAGCATTCTTAAAAGCACCCGTAAATTATAGATATGTTACTTCTGGTTTTAGTTCAGCTCGTTTCCACCCAACGTTAAAAACGGTGATGCCACATAATGGTGTAGATTATGCGGCTGCATATGGAACGCCAATTATTTCGGTTGCAGATGGGATTGTTTCAAAATCAGGCTGGATGGGAGCCTATGGAAATAGAATTGAAGTTAAGCATGGTGATCGTTATGGGTCACAGTACTCACATATGTCTAGTTATGCAGGATTAGCCGTCGGAACTGCTGTAAAGCAGGGGGAAGTTATTGGTTATGTGGGGTCAACTGGTGCATCAACTGGAAACCATGTTCATTTTTCGATTACAGATAGAGGAGGCTATGTAAATCCAGAAACGATTGATGTTCCTGATGGAGAACCTGTTCCAGAAGCATTGAAAACAGAATATCTGCAAATGGTTCAAGAGCGTTTAGATCAGTTGACTAGTAACAACTAACGACTGACAACTAACTACTAACTGCTGATGAGAACTTTTTCATAAAGTCAGTAGTCAATGGTCTCAGCCAGAGGCTGATCCGCCTCTGCGGAAGTTGTCAATTGTGTTATTCATATGATTTGTCCTTGTTGTTCAAAAGAAACAAAAGTATTAGATTCTCGTCTTACCATGGAGGGGCAAGGTATTCGTCGTCGTCGAAAATGTACTGAATGTAATTTTCGTTTTTCTACATTAGAAGAAGCTCGCATTTTAGATTTACTTATTATCAAACGAGATGGTCGGTCAGAGCCATATAGGCGGGAAAAATTGCAGCGAGGTTTAGAAATTGCCTTGGGAAAACGTTCTCATACGCATGAAGCTTTTCAAGGTCTATTAAGAGACATTGAATTAGATCTTCAATCATCACGTCAATCAGAAATTACTACAGAAATGTTGGGTGAGGTTGTGATGGACAATTTACGTAAATTTGATAAAGTAGGGTATATACGGTTTGCATCAGTCTATCGACAATTTGAAGACATGCAAACATTTGAAAATGAAATAAAAGGTTTACAAGAATAACTATGGAAGAAGATTTACGAACAATGATTGAGACAAATACAAAGATGTTGAAGTCGATTCAACGAACTTCTCGGATAAGTGCTTTTTTTAGTTTTTTGAGATTTTTACTTATTCTCATTCCATTTATTTTAGCTGCTATTTATTTGCCAACTCTTATTGATGAATATAGGCAGTCTTACGAAGATTCGCTTTTTGGAGAGTCTGTTCGACTACCTCAAGGCTTTGAAATTGGCGATTTACAGCAATATCTTGAAAGAAATTAACGTTAAATCCGTATAAATGATTGACAGTTGTCAGTCTAATTTCTAAGGTTTTTTCAAAACCATTATTTATTACATATGAATTCAGATTTTTCTCATCAACCACCAAATGAGCCTGAACCACCGCTCATGGAACAATCCAAAAAACGAGCCAAATCATCAGACCAAACAATTAATGTTGCTACACTTAGAGGGCTTATTACAATCGTCTTGGTATTAGGAGTTATTGCAGGAGGAACTGCAGGGGCTTTAGTTTCTAGCTTTGTAGGTGGTGCAGATATGAGCATAGGAAAAGATACTGATCTTTCTTTAAGAAGAGCTGAAACACTTGTTGTAGAAGAATCATCTATTGTAAATACTATTCACACTGCTACCAATTCTGTTGTAAGTATAATTGTTGAAGAAAAAGTTTCTCAAGCAACAGGTTCAAATGCAACAAATCCATTTTTTAATTTCAATATTCCAGGGTTTGAAATTGCTCCACCTCAACAAGAATCAACTCCAAATCGAGGGGGAGATGTAGAGCCAAATGAAGCAGAAGAAGAGTATACGCAAGTAAGTGCCGGTACCGGATTTATTGTTTCAGAAGAAGGTCATATTTTAACGAATAAGCATGTAGTGAATAATGCAAATGGAAGATTTACGGTTATCACAAATACAGGAGATTCATATGAGGTAGAAATTTTAGGGGTTGATCCAATGAACGATCTTGCCTTAGTAAAACCAATTGATGAAAATGTGAAATTACCACCGCCTTTAACATTAGGTGATTCAGATCAAATTCAAATTGGACAAACAGCTATCGCAATTGGGAATTCTTTGGGTGAATTTAGTCATACAGTTACAACGGGGATTGTAAGTGGAATTGATCGACGTGTTACCGCAGGAGACGGCTTAGGGTTTTCAGAAGTATTAGAAGAAGTTATTCAAACAGATGCCGCTATTAACCCAGGAAATTCTGGTGGTCCACTTCTAAATTCTGCAGGTCAAGTGATCGGGATCAATACTGCGATGAGTCAAGCAGGGCAGTTAATTGGATTTGCAATCCCTATTAACGATGGTATCAAGTTTGTACAAGATATTATTGAGCATGGAGAAGTTATCCGTCCTTATCTGGGTGTTCGTTATGTTTTGATTGATAAAAAAATTCAAAAATTAAATAATCTAGAAGTAGAATACGGAGCATTACTTCGAAGAGGAGATGACCCCTCTGAATTAGCTATTGTCCCAGGTTCACCTGCTGACAAAGCTGGGTTAGAAGAAAATGACATCATCTTAGAAGTAAATGGAGAAAAAGTAGGGAGCCCTCAAAGTTTAGTGAGATTACTTGGGCAATATGCTCCTAATGAAAAAATTGAGCTAAAAGTGCTCAAAGATGGAGAAGAAAAAACTGTTACCGTAGATTTAGGAAGATTTGGAGAAGACGAGGAATAATCTCTTGTACAAAAAACGACGTCTAAACTGACGTCGTTTTTAGTTGCGATAATACCACTGGTTTGGTAGAGTTTGGGTAATAAATAAATCTAATTGCTACTAGCTACTACTATGAAACATCTAATTACTAATCTGACCAACCTTGCAAGCCGGGTTGATGAGACATGGAGGTTACTTTGACCTTGATGCAACACAATCAAGAATCAAGGAGCTTCAAGCATTAACATCTGCTCCCGATTTTTGGTCAGATCAAGATAAAGCTGCATCTGTAAATCAAGAAATGAGTGATTTACAAAAAGAATTAGATACTTGGCAGGCGATAAGACAAGATATTCAAGATGCTTTAGATCTCTCTAAAATGGCTCAAGTTGAAGACGACGAAAGCTTTCATGATGAAATCCTGTCTAAAGTAGAAACGTTAACAAAACGATTTGAAGATTTAGAGTTTTATATGCTCTTTGATGGGCAATATGACAAGAATAATACAATTCTTGCTTTTCATGCTGGATCAGGTGGAACAGAAGCACAAGATTGGACAGAAATGTTATTTCGCATGATTAATCGGTTTGTAGAAAATAAAGAATGGAAAGTTGAGGTAATCGACTTTAATAAAGGCGGAGAAGCGGGGATTAAGTCAGCAATGATACGTGTGCAGGGAAGGTATTCCTATGGTTACTTGAAATCTGAAAATGGTGTGCATCGACTTGTGCGTATTTCTCCTTTTGATGCAGAAAAAATGCGTCATACTTCTTTTGCTATGATCGAAGTATTACCAGAAATCGATGATTCCGTTGAAGTAAATATCGACCAGAAAGATTTACGTATCGATACATTTGCAGCTGGTGGAAAAGGTGGTCAAAAAGTAAATACAACAAATTCAGCTGTTCGAATTGTGCATTTACCAACCAAGATTTCTGTCGCTTGCCAAAATGAACGTTCACAAGCGCAAAATAAAGAAACCGCCATGCAAATTCTCAAAGCGAAATTACATAAACTTGAACTAGAAAAACAAGCAGAAAAGAAACAGGAATTAAGAGGAGACTATGCTTCTGCAGAATGGGGGAATCAAATTCGAAGTTATGTGCTTCATCCATATAAAATGGTTAAAGACCATAGAACCAATTATGAATCGAAAGAGCCAGATAAAGTTTTAGATGGTGAACTTGAATTATTTATGGAAAGCTATTTGAGGTGGAGGAAAGAGAAATAGGTTTGTTCCTTTACCTCCCCCTAACCCCCTCCTTCACAAGAGGGGGAAGTATTAAAACAATAATTTCTACCTTCCCCTCCTAGGGTAGGCGGGGATCGAGGGGTGGTATTTGATCAGCTAAGTTCTTGTTTCCACTGAAACACTTTAATCATATTTAATCCTCTAGACTCCCGTCTCCACGGGAGTGACAAGTTGTATGAAAATCCTCGTAACAGGTGGAGCCGGGTTTATCGGTTCGCATTTAGTCAAAGCATTGGTAGAAAATAACTACGAGGTTCTTGTTATTGATAATCTTTCGACAGGGAAGAGGGAATATTTACCAGAATCGATCGAGTTTTATCAACGTGATATTACCGAAAAAAATGCTTTCGAGGGAATAGAAGGGGTTGATACAATAATTCATTTGGCTGCACAAGTTGATGCTAGAGCTTCTGTTGAGGATCCTCTATTTGATGCGCAAAATAATATTATTGGGACGATTGCTTGTTTAGAGTATGCACGAAAAACGGCTGTAAAGAAATTTGTCTTCGCTTCCACCTGTGGGGTCTATGGAGATCAAACAGATTTACCAATTGCCGAATCAGCATCAACAGACCCTATTTCTGCCTATGGATTATCTAAACTTTGTGCTGAACAATATATCCAGTATTACCATCGAATTTACAACCTAGATACCGCTATTTTACGTTTTGCCAATATTTATGGACCAAGACAATATAGAAGCGAAAACTCTGGTGTGATCTCTTTATTTGCTCATTTGGTCCAAGAAAATAAGCCATTCACAATTTTTGGCGATGGTAAGCAAACGCGAGATTATCTTTATGTTGCAGATGTGGTCTCAGCCATTATCGCAACATTGTCTACTCGTATTGCTAGCCCTATAAATATAGGAACATCTATGCAATCTCACTTATTAGAGGTAATCGATTTAATGAAAAAACAGGCACAAATTCCAATAGAAATCCGTTTTGAAGAAGAGAAAAAAGGGGATATCAAATATAGTTGCTTGGATATAAAACAAGCAAAAGACCAATTAAACTGGTCTCCTCACTATGATTTAGAATCAGGAATTAGGCTCTTATTTTCCTAAAATACACCAGTTATAGTAGAAATGTCAGGCATACAGCTTGACATTTCTTTGTTTTTATGTTATTCTCCACTGTTATTAATTCATAGCAGAAAGCTTTATGAAAATTCTTGTAACAGGCGGAGCCGGATTTATCGGTTCACATTTAGTAAAATCTCTAGACGAACAAGGTCATGAAGTTTTTGTTGTGGATAATCTTTCTACAGGAAAACGAGAAAATATTCCTTCTCATATTACTTTAATTGAAGGAGATATTCGTATCATGGATAAATTAGAAGGTTTGCCAAAACAGGTAGATGCTATTTTTCATTTGGCTGCTCAAATTGATGTACGTAATTCAGTTGCTGACCCGTCATTTGATGCTTCTGTAAATATCCAAGGAACAATTTCTGTTTTAAATTATGCGGTAGAAGCCGGCGCTCAAAGAATCATTTTCTCTTCTTCTGGGGGAGCAATTTACGGAGCAACTGGGAAAATCCCTACGAAAGAAACAGCTCCAATTGGTTCATCCTCTCCATACGGGATTGCCAAATATTGTGCCGAACGTTATATCGAATTATTTTCACGTTTACATAATATTCACTATGTTATTTTACGCTACAGTAACGTTTACGGTCCTGGTCAATCTGGGAGTCGTGAATGTGGTGTGATCGCTATTTTTGCTGAAAAGGTATTAAATGGAGAGCCATTAACTATTTGGGGAGATGGAGAACAAACACGTGACTATGTCTATGTTGGTGATGTTGTTCGAGCAAATTTAGCGGCTTTAGGTACACAAGTGCAAGATGTCTTTAATATTAGTACAGCAAAAGAAACATCCGTAAATGACTTGGCAAATATTTATCAAAATACGCTTAGTCAAAAGCTTACTATTATTCATACTCCTGCCAAAAAAGGAGAAGAAAGACGATCTTGTTTAGATGCCACCAAAGCACAAGAATATTTAGGTTGGAAAGCACAAGTTTCGCTTCAAGATGGCGTAGAGACAACCTATGAGTCAATGTTAGTAGAAAGACAAAAGCAATTAATTCAGCAATCACTAAAAAAAGAAAAAGTTGTATCGATGAAATAAGTTAAATCTGCTAGAATACAAATACCCCAAACACCTCGCTACAAGCGGGGTGTTTTTTTGTGGAAAAAGATTATTTACTTTTCTTCTGTTTGGGGTTTCTCCTAAATCTTGTGCTCGCTTGTATTGGTGCGACAAAATATGTTTTTTTGTTTTTACCTATTTTATTGTATTTCAAAGGGGCAACAAAAATTTTCTTCGTCCTCTTTGCCTCACTTGGGGCTCTCACAGCTATTTTCCTCATTGGAGTTGATCAAAATAAAATTCAAGCAGATTTAGATCCTCATTGGGTCACAATTACTGGTTATGTCCAAACGCAAGAGGTTCGATCTGTTTCTCAACAACGACTCACTATTGAGATAATTCAATCTGATGACACTAAGCTCATTGGGCAAACAATTCTTGTTTATACAGCTCGTTATCCAGAAGCAAAAAAGGGGACGGTCATCACTTCGGATTGTCGCTTAGAAAGGCCGGAGCCTTTTGATGGATTCGCCTACGATCGGTATTTAGTGACCAAATCAGTTTTCTTTTTGTGTCGAGATGCAAAAATTACAGAAAATGAAACGCCTAAATCTTATTGGCCTAGGCCTCTAGAGTATCCTCGGATTCATATTGCCCAACAAATTGAATCACTTTGGCCAAGACCTCAGTCTTCACTGGTTTTAGGATTATTATTAGGGACAAGAGAGAGTTTTCCCCAAATCACATTAACAGAATTTCAACGAGCTGGGGTCACACATATTATTGCTTTATCTGGTTTTAATATAACCATTCTTATTGTCTTTTTAGAGTCCATTGCTATTCGTCTTCTTATTCCCAAATTTGTTCGTCTCCCATTGATAGTGGGTGGGATTATTTTCTTTACGATTTTTGTTGGAGCAGGGGCTTCTATTGTAAGAGCTGCGATTATGGGTTCACTTGTTCTGGTTGGGAAATACTTTGCTCGTATTGCCTCACCTTTGCGTCTCATGCTTATTACAGCAACGGTGATGTCAATGTTTAATCCTTTTATTTTGTTGTATGATCTCGGGTTTCAACTTTCATTTTTATCTACCTTTGGATTACTGTATTTAACACCTTTTTTTGAAAGACTCTTTTTTCTCATCCCAACCTCGTTTTCATTACGAGAATCATTGGCTACGACAATGGCTGCAACCACTACAACATTGCCATTAATTTTGTTTCAATTCGAACAATTATCAGTCGTTTCACCAATTGCCAATATGTTAATCTTGCCAATTATTCCTTGGCTCATGGGTGCTGGAGCACTTGTTGTTATTTGTTCTTGGGTATTCCCAATCATTATTCCTCCATTAAAGTGGGTTGTAGATTTTGGCTGTCAGTATATTTTGTCGGTAAGTAAAATCATGTCTTCCTTTTCTTGGTCGTCATTGCCAATCAAGTTTAGTTTTACGTATCTTTGCATTTCCTATTTCATTATTTTTATCTTCATTCTCTATGTCCACAAAAAAGATTTGGCTGGTAAGTAAAATTATCTGTGTTTTGCTCATGACTATTTTCACAATCTGGCATTTTGTTTTGTCACAGAATGAAGAATTACAAGTCCATTTTTTGGCTGTCGGGCAAGGGGATGCAATTTTTATACAGTATAAAGATTTTCAAATTCTCGTAGATGGTGGTCCAGATAATCTCGTTTTAGAAAAGTTACGTGAAGTTATGCCAATTGGTGACCACACAATTGATTGGATTATCTTATCTCACCCAGATGCGGATCATCTCATGGGGCTGGTCGATATTTTACAATCGTATTCAGTCAACCAAATTTTTATGCCAGATGTTAAAAAAGAGACACGATTATATCAGGCATGGATAGAGGTCATCGAAGAAAAGGAGATACCAGTCACTTTGGTGCGAGATTCATTTAGAGAACAAATACAAACTGATTTACTCATTGAATTTTTACATCCAAGCCCAAAAACCATAGATCCAAAATTTGCAGCCAATAACTATTCGATTATTGTACAACTCACATTTGGTCAAATCGATATTCTCTTAACAGGAGATATAGAAGAAGAGGTTGAAGAAAAATTTGTAGAAGTTTATCCAAAGCGTGATATTGAAGTATTAAAAGCCGCTCATCATGGAAGTAAAAGTTCATCTACTCTAGAATTTTTAGAGTCAACTCAGCCAGAAATTATTGTGATTGAAGTAGGGGAGGGAAATAAATTTGGGCATCCTCATGAACGAGTCCTGTACAGATACAACCAACTCCGAGCAACTATACTGAGAACTGATCAAGAGGGAACAATTTCACTTTCAACAAATGGGCGTGGAATCTGGCGACTTATTCCAAGATTACCAATTCTTCACGAATTGGTTGGATTTAATAAGGAAACATTGTATACTGGGGATATCTAGTATTCATTTAAATCATATGGCAGACGGACAAACAAAAGTTCTTTTAGTTGAGGACGATAAAATGATTATCGACATGTATACTCTCAAGTTTACTCAAGAGGGGTATGATGTTGTACAAGCAGAAAATGGAAAAGACGGTTTAGAACTTGCCAAAAAAGAACGACCTGACATTATTCTTTTAGACATTATTCTTCCTCAAATGGATGGATTTACTGTTTTAAAAGAATTAAAAGCAGATGCAAATGTTAAAGATATTCCAGTTGTCCTACTTACAAATCTTGGTCAAGATGGTGATGTAAAAAAAGGACTTGAATTAGGAGCCAATGATTATCTCATCAAAGCAAATTACACTCCTTCACAAGTAGTTGACAAGGTTAAATCTGTCCTCTAAATTACAACTCGAATCTACGAATTATAACAAATCTACGAATAGCTATTCGTAGATTTGTCTACATTTGTAGATTCGACCACTTTTTAGATCATAACTTTAATATAGTTAATACAAGATTCTATGGAAAAAACATTAGTGATCATCAAGCCTGATGCTGTACAAAGAGGTTTGATTGGAGAAGTTACAAAGCGTTTAGAAAAAAAAGGATTAAAGCTCATTGGAATGAAAATGGGGTTTTTAGACGATGAACTGTTAAAAGAACATTATTCTCATATTGCTGATAAACCTTTTTTCCCAGGTATTGCTAAATTTATGAAATCTTCACCAGCTGTTTTCCAAGTATGGACAGGTCTTGATGTTGTGAATGCTGTACGTATCCTTGCTGGAATTACAAAAGCTCGAGAAGCAGATGCAGGAAGCATTCGTGGAGATTTAGCCATGAGTATTCAATGTAATGTTATTCACGCTTCAGATTCAGTAGAAAACGGAGAAGCAGAAGCTAAACGATTTTTCTCAGAAGCTGAATTATTTGACTACAATAAATCTGAATGGGTGCATGTATATGCAGACGATGAAAGATTAGAGTTAGGAGTTGAGTAAGAGGTTTTACACTCTTTCGTTCTAAAAAGGCGCCATCTATGGCGCTTTTTTGACTACTTATAGGGTGTAAGATATTATCAAATGCATAAGTCATGGTTCATGAGACATGACATATTTATTGATCCATGTACCATGCTTCATGACCATGATATACTAGTTTTATGCTACATAGTTGGCAGCAATTCATAAGAAAACCTCTTGTTTGGATCACCTCTGGACTTGCCTTTGTGTTTAATCTGATTACTTGGGGGATCTTATTATTAAATATCACCCCGCAACAAGATTTGATTGTTCTTCATTATACCTTGTATTTTGGAGTAGATAAGCTTGGGCAATGGAAAGAAGCTTTTTCTTTACCGGCATTTGGTTTATTTTTGATCTTACTCAATCTCTATTTTGCTTATTATTTAGAGAATAAATCACGCCATCTTAGTACCGTTTTTTTATTCATGTCGACAATTTTACAATTTCTGATTTTCTTTTCAGTCATGTTTATTGTCTTGGCAAATTTACCTTCTCAGATTTAAGAATATTTCTATGGAAACAACACAAGTACTTCGGATCTTCATCATGACTTCTGTCGGCTTTGTCTTGGGTCTTCTTTCGACTCCTATCATGACAAGCCTGCTGTATAAATTTAAATTCGGTAAATCAATTCGAACTTCTGATGCTGCTCCTATTATGTCAGCAATGCATCAAAAAAAAACAGGCACACCAACAATGGGGGGTGTTCTTATTTGGTTTACAGTATTGGTCATGGCGGTAGTCTTTGGTCTTATTGCACACTTTTTTCCAGAATCCGCTTTTGCAAGATTAAGTTTTCTCTCTCGAGCTGAAACTTTATTGCCTTTGGGACTTATGGTCCTTGGAGCCGTTGTAGGAATGTTTGATGATGTCTTAAATATTTTAAAACTTGGACCAAAAGGGGGAGGACTTAGCGTTAAGCAAAGATTATTTTCGTACACTCTTTTATCTGCCATTGGTGCTTGGTGGTTTTATGCAAAATTAGGATTTACCCAAATGCATATTCCTTTTGTCGGTGATTTTACTATTGGGCTTTGGTATATTCCGTTTTTTATTATTGTTATGACCGCAACTACCCATGCTTTAAATATTACCGATGGTCTAGATGGTTTAGCCGGGGGAAGTATTGCTACATCACTCTCTGCTTATTTAGTAATCGCTTTTATTCAAGGGCGGTTTGATTTAGCGGTAATGCTTGGTGTTGTTATCGGGGCATTAATGGCATTTCTTTGGTTCAATGTAAATCCTGCTCGGTTTTTTATGGGGGATACAGGTTCCATGTCTTTAGGATTTATATTAGCAGCCGTTGCCATGTTAACTGATACGGCATTTTTGCTTCCTATCATTGCATTATTACTTGTTTTAGAGACGGTATCCGTTATTTTACAAGTCTTATCCAAAAAAATTAGAAAGAAAAAGATTTTTCACTCAGCACCTATTCATCATCATTTTGAGGCTATTGGTTGGCCAGAAACAAAAATTGTCATGCGTTTTTGGATTGTTTCTGCTATTAGTGCTGTTTGTGGTCTTGCGCTCGTTTTATTAGATCGTGGGTTTATGATCTAGTCTTTATGACAAGTTCTTCAGAGAAAAAAGGAGTAAAATTTTTTTTCATTCTCGTTGCTATTTTTTTTGCAACCTATTTATTTACTTCGGGTGAAGATCCTTTATTATCTACTTTAAATCTAGATTTTGAAAATTCAGCATTAACTGATGGTGTTGAACAAATTCAATCATCGCTGGGTGAATTTTCTTCTTTAGAAGAAAAAATAACTCAAACATTGTTTGACGCTGGTGATCTTGATCAAGATGGATTAGATAATAGGATTGAATTATTATTGGGGGCCAATATTTCTGAAGTTGATTCAGATAAAGATGGCGTCGATGATTATTCAGAATTTTTGCAAATGACAGATTTAATTGATCCTGAAAACAAACAAGAGCTAACTCCGCAATTTATTGAACAACAGGTTCGAGAGCTCAGTACTAAAATTGAGGGAGTGGAAAAATGGGCTGAACTCTATTATATCGAACGAGCAAAGTCAGAAAACTTACAAACCGAAAATAAAGCTGAGCTCTCTATTAAATTGGGGTATCAATATAATCAAACAGAATTCTATTTTACAAATCTTTTGACACTAGCGTATGAGCAAGAAAACAATGACCTTGCATTGCTCGCTGCAGATCTTTTTGTTCAAACATATCCTGAAAACCCAGAGACGTATTTTTATCGAGGGTATGCATACCAAAGTCAAAATGAATTCGGTCTGGCTCAACAAGATTATGAGTCTGCTTTATCAAAGGGAAGTAAAAATCCAGCGCTTTATAATAATTTGGGTGTCATAGCTCAAGAGCGCGGAGAGCTTCCATTAGCGAAATCTTATTATCAACAAGCCATTGAACTTGCACCAGAAAACCAGCTTTACCAGAAAAACCTAAATTTATTAGGTGAATAAGGCAGATTCGTAAATCACTTGATTGACAGAATAGACAAAAACCCCTAATCTTGGCATATCTACTAACTTATTTCCCAGGCTTCCTGGGATTTTTATTCTCGACTTTTGCCTGTCCGTTGTTAATGGTCAGTTGTCAGTAGTCAGTTGTAAAATTATGTTTCGAACACATACTTGTGATGATTTAAGAAAAGAGCATATTGGCCAAACAGTAACATTATCTGGTTGGGTTCATTCACGCCGTGATCATGGTGGAGTTATTTTCATCGATTTGCGTGATATGTTTGGTATTACACAAGTAACATTTAATCCAGATAATAGTAAAGAAGCTTTAGCATTGGCAGAAACATTGCGTTCGGAATTTGTCATCAAGGTCACAGGAGAAGTTGCTGGTCGTCCAGATGATATGGTCAATGGCAATATTGATACTGGTTCTATTGAACTCATGGTAAAAGAAGTAGAAATTTTAGGGCCATGTAAAACGCTTCCATTTGAAATCGATACAGACCAAGATGTAAATGAAGAAGTTCGATTAAAATACCGGTTCTTAGATTTACGTCGAGAACGGATGAAAGAAAATTTACTCTTCCGTGGAAAAGTCATTAAATTTATTCGTGACTGGTGTTATGACCATGGGTTTACAGAATTTGAAACTCCAATTTTAACAGCGTCTTCACCAGAAGGTGCTCGAGATTTCCTTGTTCCTTCACGTTTACACCCAGGGAAGTTTTACGCTTTACCACAAGCCCCACAACAATATAAACAAATGCTCATGATGAGTGGGTTTGATAAATATTTTCAAATCGCTCCTTGTTTTCGAGATGAAGATCCACGAGCTGATCGTAGTCCGGGAGAATTTTACCAATTGGACATGGAAACAAGTTTTCTTACCCAAGATGAATTCTTCGATATCATGGAACCTTTCTTTATTGAATTAACAGAAAAGTTTAGTGGTGGGCGTAAAGTTCAAAATAATCCTTTCCCAAGAATCCCATATAGAGAAGCCATGTTAAAATATGGTTCAGACAAACCTGATCTTCGTTTTGCTATGGAAATTCAAGAGGTAACAGAATTAGTAAAAGGATGTGGGTTTAAAGTTTTTGCAGACGCTGCCGATAATGGAGGAGTGGTTCGATGTTTGGTTGCCCAAGGTGCTGCTGAATTTCCGCGTTCTACCATTGATGAATTAACAACCATCGCACAACAACATGGTGCGAAAGGACTCGCTTATATTGTGGTAGAAAAAGATGGGAACTTAAAATCTCCAATTTTAAAATTCCTTGGAGATGATTTAGCCAAACAATTAATTGAACAAGTAGGTGCAAAACCAGGTGATACCATTTTCTTTGGTGCAGATAAAGCATCTGCTGTTGCAACGGTGCTTGGTCAAGTACGAAATTGGTTAGGAGCTAAATTACAATTAATCGACGAAACAGTTATTGCTTGGGCGTGGATTGTCGATTTCCCGATGTTTGAATATGACGAAAAAGAAAAGAAAGTAGATTTTGGTCATAATCCATTCTCTATGCCACAAGGTGGAATGCAAGCTTTAGAAGAACAAGATCCTTTAGATGTTTTAGCGTATCAATATGATATCGTTGCCAATGGATTAGAGTTGTCATCTGGAGCTGTTCGAAACTACTCTCGAGAAATTATGTATAAAGCCTTTGGAATTGCAGGGTATACTCCAGAATCTGTAGATAAAGAATTTAGTGGAATGATTAATGCTTTTGATTATGGAGCGCCTCCAACATGTGGATTTGCTCCAGGAATTGAGCGTATGATTATGCTTATGCGTAATGAACCAAATATTCGAGAAATCACAGCTTTCCCTAAAAATGGTAAAGCCGAAGATCCTCTCATGAATGCGCCATCAGAAGTAAAAGAATCTCAGTTAAAAGAATTATCAATCAAGCTCGATATTGCAAAATAGAATCAAAGCCACGCGAAAGCGTGGTTTTTTCTTTAGCGAAATGAAAGAGCGCCCTGTCAACCGTAAGGGGTCAATAAGGCGCTCTAGATGGTCTCTGCTGGTGCAGAAACATAGGTTGTTAGTCGCAGAGATGAACGAGCTGTGAGAGTGGCATGCGTGTCACCATGCTCTGCAACCAGGCGATTAGTGCGATTTGCTTCGTGGGATAGATCTTGTGCTGTAGTGGCATGTTCAAGATGAATTCCGCTGGGATCGGCAGTTTCCTGAGTTCTGCCTCTGACATCTTCGCGATGGCCGATTGTACTCGGCGCCGTTCTGCTTCTATTTCTTTCATTGTGCTCTCTTTTTGGGGGATTCTGTGAAGCAGAAGTTAACATAATAGAGATATTTTGTCAATGGAGTCTGTCCATTGTGGATGAGGGTTATATTTATGAATTTGATAGTATGCTAAAATAAGAACATCCCTGTTTTTAGGGCATTTTTTGAAATGAGATCCTATCAATTAGAACAATTTGAAGGCCCCTTAGATTTGCTCTTACAAATGATTAGCAAAGAAGAGCTTGATATTTCTGAGATTTCATTAGCAACCGTTGCCGAGCAATTTGTTCACTATATTCAAGAAAACCCAGATGGGATTAGTGGGGAAGAATTAACCGACTTTTTAGTTGTTGCGACCCAATTACTTTTGTTAAAATCTCAATTACTTTTGCCTGACTTAGAAATAGAAGATGAATATTCTCCAGATGCTTTGGCAACCCAATTAAAGCTCTACCGAAAATTCGTTGATATTGCTCAACAATTGCAAACGAAAATTAATCAACATCAATTTTTGTATGCAAGAAATAAACCTCGTTTGCAAATGGAAGCACGGTTTAGTCCGCCACCAGGGTTAGAACTTTCTCAGCTTCAAGCGCTTATGCATGGTGTTATTAATAGACTAGAACCAATTCTCATTCTGCCAGAGAGTGTCATGGAAAAAACGGTTACTCTGCATGAAAAAATGATCCACATTCAAGATATTCTCAAAAAAGCCAAAGGATTAAGTTTTCGAACATTATTAGAAGCCTCAGAATCAAAGATCGAAAAAATTGTGAGCTTTCTTGCTTTATTAGAATTAGTGAAACAAGAAGAAGTGGTTGTACAACAAGATCAACCTTATAGCGATATTCTTATTAATCGGGTTTAATAGATTTATGAATCAACTTACCTCAAAAATTGAAAGTCTTTTACTCTATGCAACGAAACCGATGAAAGAAAAAGACTTAATCAAATTTCTTTCTATTACAAAAGAGCAATTTGACGATGCAGTAAAGCTTCTTTTAGAAAAATTCAATACAGAAAATTCTGGTATTCAACTCATGCAACATAATGACGCCTTACAATTTGTGACAGCTCCAGATAATGCAGAATTGATTGAAACCGTTTTTGCTTCTGAAATGACAGGGGAATTAACAAAACCTGCTTTAGAAACACTTACCATTGTCGCTTACCGGGGTCCTATTACAAAACCAGAATTAGAACTTATTCGTGGGGTCAATTGTAGTTTGATTTTGCGAAATCTTGCTATGCGTGGTTTGGTTACAGAAGAACAAGGGAAAGCAGAAATGTTGCCTTCTTACCAAGCATCTCCAGAATTTTTACAATACCTTGGTTTAACCTCAATTAAAGATTTACCACAATTTGAAGAGCTTTCTAGTCATGAGCTTTTAGAAGAATTACTTAAACAACGTTCTGAACCAGAAACTGCCTAGATATGATTTTTTCTTTTGTCTTTCAATTATTTTTAGCGTCTGCTTTACCTCAAACCGAGGTGGCTGAATTAGGTTTACGTCCACCCTCACAAGCTTCGGCCGCTTTAGAAGGAGAAATGGAGCTTATCAAAGGCTTTGACCAATCAACCTCAACAGCATTTGCGCATAGTTTGCCAAAAGTGGGGGATACAGGGTTTGGTCCACAACGTTTAGAGACAAATAGCCTTGGCGTTTTAACTTCAGCCGATAGCGCCATTGTCATTGATAAACGAACCTCAAAAGTATTATTTGAAAAACAAACAAAAGAAATTCGTCCTATTGCCAGTATTACTAAATTAGTAACCGTCCTTGTTCTACTCGACCAAGAATTAGATTTTCAATCAATAGTAACCATTAACCCATTAGACAGAAAAGATGGCGGGAGAATTTGGGTGTATCAAGGAGAACAATTTACCATTCAAGATTTATGGATGGATGGGTTAATTGCTTCTGACAATGTCGCAATTATGGCCTTGGTAAGAAATTCTGGTTTAAGTTGGGAAGAGTTTATTGACGCCATGAATGACAAAGCCAAAGAACTTGGTATGGAAGATTCTTCTTTTATCGAGCCAACCGGAATTAGTCGGTATAATGTTTCTACGGCTTCTGACTTAGCATTACTGTATCAAGAAGTCTTGTCGAAAACAGAAGTTTTAGATGCGATCCGGCGACCAACGTATTCTTTTTCTCCTGTGAATAAAGATGCTGTGCGTTCAATTGAGAATACGAATAAATTACTAGGAAGTTATTTAAACCAAGATGATTATTCCATCCTCGCTGGAAAAACAGGGTTTACGTATGAAGCGGGTTATTGTTTAGGTGTTATTGTTGACGGCCCATTAGCCAATGATGATTTAATTGTCATCGCTTTAGGAGCAGATACAATTGATGCAAGATTTCAAGATGTAAAAGGATTAATTGATTGGACATACCGAAATTTTAACTGGTAATTATTTTATGACAGATTTTTTGCTTCATTTATTTGGCCAAATCCCTGCACAATTATCTGTTCTCTTATTAGCCATGGCACCAATTACAGAATTGCGAGCAGCTATTCCTGTTGGTATTGGTGTTTATCAATTACCTCTGCTACAAGTTATTCCAATTGTGTTAGTGGGCAATATGGTTCCCGCAATACTGATACTCTATGGTTGGGATTGGTGTGTAAGTCGTACTGCCAAACATTGGCCTTGGCTCGGTGGGTTAATGAATAAATGGTATGAAAAAACACAAGTACAATGGGATACAAAAATCGAAAAATACGGTCCATGGGCATTAGTTCTCTTTGTTGCCATTCCACTTCCTGGGTCTGGTGTCTGGTCTGGGGCATTGGCTGCTTGGATTTTTAAACTCGAAAAGAAAAAGGCCTTATTATCGATCTTTATTGGGATACTCTTGTCGACTGCCCTTGTTTTAGCCCTCACTGTTACTGGGATAAATCTCTTCTCTAAACCGGTATAATCACCTTTGACGAAGACGTAAAATATGTATAAGATCATCGCAAACTGGAAAATGTATCTGACCATAGAAGAAAGCCGTAATTTATCGGCTCACTTAGCTAAATGGTGGAAAAAAGACGATTGTTCTCATGCAGAATTAATTGTTTTACCCAGTACATTGGCTATCCACGATGTGCACCAGCAATTAACAAATTCTGGTATACAATTGGGGGTACAAGAAATTGCCATGTCTCATCAATTGGGGGCATTCACTGGGCAAAATCCCGTTCAACATCTCAAAGAACTTGGTCTCAATTATTGTCTTATTGGCCATTCAGAAATGCGTCAATTTTATGCAATAACAGACAAGCAAGTAAGACAACAAGTACAAGTTGCTTTGTCGGAAAAACTGATTCCCATTATCTGTATTGGAGAAACAAAAGAAGAAAGAGACAAAGGAAGAACGGACCAAATAATCACAACCCAATTACATACCATTTTTGATGACCTCGATATAAAAGACGCACAAGTTATTATTGCCTACGAACCTCGTTGGGCAATCGGAAGTGGTAATCCAGTTGATCCAACCGAAGCAGAACGAGTCCACGACCTTATTCGACATACCATGTCAGAATTTGTAGAAAAAGAATCCAGCATGGTCGAAGTCTTATACGGCGGAAGCGTCAATGCAGAAAATATCAAAAGCTTCCTCGACCAACCAAATGTAGATGGCGCGTTAATAGGTTCTGCAAGTGCCAAGTTAGAAACACTTCAGGAACTTGTTGAAACACTTAAATCAGATGTTTGTTAATCATTCATAAATCTAAAAATCTGAAAAACTTAAAAACTAAAAACGACGCCTCATAATTTTCAGCTTTTCAGTTTTTTAGCTTTTAAGGTTTATCACAATAAAATGCTCCAATTCCTCATCCCAGCTTTAATCATCCTCATCGCTTTGATTATCCTCACAGTTGTTTTACTGCGTCATTTTCCTCAAGCTGCAGCTATTGATTTAGAAGCTTTACCTGCAGAACAAGAAGCTGCGATGAAAGCCGCCTTAATGGAAAGACGTTTAAAACGAAAAATTTTAGAATGGAAAAACACCTTTTTACCTTGGTTTAGAAAACTTGGACAAGGGTTTAATCAAGCAGGGAAGAGTTTACATAAACGTGTTGCGCAAATGGAACAAAAGTATCGGCAAAAACCGCATACTATGACTTCTGAACAACAAGAAGATGTAAAACAAAAGATCCGTACACTTTTACAATATGCTCGCGAACATTGCGAAGAAGAACATTGGACCGAAGCAGAAAATAAATATATCGAAGTATTAAGTTGGGACCATAAAAACCTAGACGCCTATTTTGGTCTGGGAGAAGTCTATTTTGAAAAGAAAGAATATACTCAAGCTCGAGATACTTTAAGTTATTTGCTTAAACTTATTCAAGCACAAGAAGCAGGAGAAGACACGGTAACCGTTTTTTCTTCTCCATTAAGTCCTTCTCAAATCAACGAAGCGTATTTTGACTATGCCCAAAGTTTATTAGCATTAGGAGATTTAGAACACAGCAGAAAACAAATCCGCACCCTAGTAGACCGTGACCCCAATAATCCAAAGTATTTAGATAAAGCTGTAGAAGTAAATATCCAACTCAAAGACAGAATCGGTGCCCAAGAAGCTTTGAATACTTTGAAGAATGTAAACCCTGAGAACCAGAAATTGAAAGTGTTTGAGGAGCAGATTAGTGAGTTGAGGTAAGAAAATATTAGGCCATCTTAGCTCAGGGGTAGAGCACTTCCATGGTAAGGAAGGGGTCTCGGGTTCAATTCCCGAAGATGGCTCCATTTAGTTAATTACAATTGAGGGGAGGAAAGAAACTGCTATACTATAAGAAGCCGCAAAGAAACTAGGTGCGAACATAAAAAAAGCAAGAACTGATAAAGGCCTATCACAAAGTGAACTTTGTCAACGCCTTGGCTTTGATACGCATATGTCAGTAATATTGAAAATGGTAACAAGAATCCTACACTTGCAACAATAGAAAAAATTGCAAAAGCCTTAGGAGTAACTCCTAGCGAACTCTTAAAGTAGTTTATGAAAAAAAAGAAAATAGAATACAGCAACTGGACAAAAGATGACTTGATTACAGAAATAAAAAGAATAAGGGAGACAACTTATGGTCTAGTTTGGCACAGAGATGTACCTCAAGAAAAACTTGATGTACTTATCAACCCAGACGCCAAAACTCCTCAAGAACTATTCTCAAATGAGTTACAGGGTAAGCCCTTTCCTGTTTTGAGAGAGATTAAAAAAAGCGAAGTTGAATCATCTCCAAATGATGTAACCAACATTTTGATCGAAGGTGATAATTATCATTCGCTTGCAGTGTTAAATTTTACTCATGAAGAGTCAATTGATCTTATATATATCGACCCACCTTACAATACAGGAAAAAATGATTTCAAATATAATGATAAATTTGATAGTGGCTACGTTGAGAAAGAGGACCCGTTTAGGCACAGTAAATGGCTAGCTTTCATGGAAAAACGTTTGAAGCTAGCCCACAAATTACTTTCACCTACGGGGGCAATTGTAATTCATATAGATGAGAATGAAGAAAACGCATTATACTTTTTGTTGGTTGAAATTTTTGGCGAAAACAATGATCTTGGCAAAATAATTTGGAATAAAAAAAATCCAAAGGGTGATAGTAAAGGAGTTTCAATAATGCATGAATCTATTCTTTGTTTTGCAAAAAACAGAGAAAACTTCCTTAAACTAGAGAATGTCTTACAAAGTAAAAAAAGCAATGCCGAATCAATACTCAAAAAGGCAAGAAAATTGTATAAAAAAATGGGTAAGACTGAGATTCCAGAGGACGTTAAATCAGTGATTAAGCCATTTGGATATAAAAAACAGCAATTAGATTCTTTCAAAGTTCATTATGACTTAGAGTCAATAAATAAAGAATTTCAGAATTGGATATCAAAACAAGATTTTTCAGGTGGTGAAAAAGCGTACAGATATATTGATGAGAAGGGCGATGTTTTCCAACCTGTTTCCATGGCATGGCCCAATAAAAAAAAGGCACCTGCTGATTATTTCAGGCCACTTATTCACCCTGTAACAAAAAAAGAATGCCCATTACCGCCAAGAGGCTGGAGATACCCATCAACAACAATGAAGAAATTATTGAAGGCGGACAAAATTGTTTTTGGTGATGATCACACAACCCAACCGAGGCAGAAATATTTTTTGACAGAAAATCTTTTTCAGAACACTCCTTCAATTTTTTCGTATGGTGCTAGTGATGATGAACTATTTGAAGAATTAGGAATTAGATTTGACTATCCTAAACCTGTAGAGGTGGCAAAGTACCTTCTATCTTCTATTCACCCAAACCCTAAAATCATCCTAGACTTCATGGCTGGTTCTGGAACTACAGGACATGCTGTACTTGAACTAAATAGAGAGGATGAAAAAGCACGTCAGTTCATTCTTTGTACAAATGACGAAAATGGTATTGCTTCAGATATTTGTCAACCTCGTATTAAAAAAGCGATTGAAGGCTACAAAAAACGAAATGGTGAAAAAGTTGAAGGTTTGGGGGGCAATTTAAAATACTTCACAGCATACGATTTTGTTGAATCCGAACCCACTGATAAAAATAAACGTAAGCTAGTCAAAAAATCAACTGAAATGCTTTGTATCAAAGAAGGTGTTTATGATTTAGTATCTGAAACTGAAGACTACAAAATTTTGAAAAATCCTCAGGATAAGTATTTGGGTATCATATTCTATGAGGATGCGATCAATGATTATAAAAAAGTCATAAAGAAACTAAAATGCAAAGTTGTTACATATGTTTTTTCACTGGGTGATGATCCCCATAGAAAAGAGTTTGAGGATGTTAAAAATCAAGTAGATTTGCAACCTATCCCAGAAGTTATCTTGAGAGTATATAGAGAAATTTTCAAATAGATTATGCATATTGAGTTAAAAAATTATCAAGAAAAAGCCGTTGTTAAGTTGAGAAATGAAATCAATGAGCTTTTAGATACTAACAATAATGAGTTGTTAACATTTGAGTCCCCTACAGGGTCAGGTAAAACGCTAATGATGGCTGAAACACTAAGACGAATAGTCGACTCGAGAGTTGACGGGAAACAAATCTCCTTTATTTGGATTGCAGTAAACAAATTGCACGATCAGAGCAGGGATAGTTTGAAAAAATATTTTGATAACGAGGCTGTTGGTATAACTTGTTCGTACTTCAATGAGTTAAACAACCGGCAAATTCAAACCAATGAAATTCTTTTCTTAAATTGGGCAAGCATTAATAAAAAGGATAACTTGTACATCAAGGCAAATGAAAGGGATAATAATCTGCAAAATATAATTGAAAGGACTAAGGAAGCAGGACGAACTGTTATTTTGATTATTGATGAAAGTCACAATACTGCAAATAGTGACAAATCTAAGGACCTCATTTATCAGATTGGCCCAAAGGTTACAGTTGAGGTATCCGCTACCCCTCAAATAGATGGTGATTACAAGGTTAAGGTTCGAATTGATGATGTGAGAGATGAGGGCATGATAAAAAAAGAAGTGCTCGTTAATGACGAATTTGAAAATTTTGTCATTGACACAAGAAAGAAGGATCAAACAGCAGATGAAATAGTTTTAAAAAGTGCTCTTGAGAAACGAAGAGAGTTAAAAAAACTCTTTGAAGCTCAAGATTCGAATGTTAACCCACTACTTTTGATACAGCTACCTGACACAAAACAAGGGGTCCCTGATAAAAAAGAAGAAGTGCTTGAAATGCTAAAGAAATTTGGTTACGAAAATGAAGATGATCGTATCGCAATTTATCTAACAGGAAAAGAAGGCAAAGTAAATCTTGATAACATTCAAAAACCACAAAACGAGGTGGAAGTGATGCTATTCAAACAAGCGATTGCTTTAGGCTGGGATTGTCCACGTGCAACAATATTAGTGCTTTTTAGACAATGGACTGATAGTAATATTACATTTTCTATTCAGACGTTGGGCAGAATTATGCGCATGCCTGAACAAAAGCATTATTCTGACGACCGATTAAACAAGGCTTATTTGTATACCAGTTTACCTGACATCGAAGCTAGGATAGAAAAGAGTGATATGAAAGGCGATATTAAGCCTTATAGGAGTACCAGAATTGACTCTTATAAGCCCGTTGACCTTGTTTCATACCATTCCAAGCGTTTTCGAGAAGAAACACGTCTAGCATCTGATTTTGTTCCAATATTTGCTCAAGCCTCGGATGAAATGAATCTGAAGAAAAAAGTATCATTTGACTATACTATTCCAGTTACACAACTGATTGCGAGTGGAATAATTTCTGACACGGACAAAGAGGGGCATACAATTGAGCACGACAAAACTTTAGATCTCAAAAAGAATGAAGTAGAGCTTCAAAGAGCTTTTGATTTGTTTGTTAGAGAAAATCTTGCCCCATTTTACCCAGAACAACGGTCAATTAAGCGTATAAATGAATCAATTTATGCCTATTTTGGTGCTAGAAGAGATGAAGACAGGTGGGCTGAAATTCAAGCAGTGGTCTTGGCTGATGAAAACAAACAAGCAGTCATTGACGCTATAACCCGTGCAAAGGAACTCTATCAAGATAAAATAGGCAGAGGAAAAAATGAGCTCGTTGAGAATGATGAACTTTGGAATATCCCTGTTTCAATGTCTTTTGACACAAGTCATCAAGAAAAGAAGTATAAAAAATCTGTGATGCTACCTTATTATGCTCCACAAAAGTTGAAAGGCCCACAGCAGAAGCTTCTTGAGGAAGACAGTGCGATTGAAGTTAGGTTTATTGAATATCTTGAAAAAGCAAAAGATGTGGTTTGGTGGTATAAAAATGGTTCAAGTGATGCTACCTATTTTGCGGTCCCTTATGCCGAGCATGAAGTCGATAAGCCCTTTTATGTTGATTTCATAGTAAAAATGAAAGATGGTAAGATTGGTTTGTTCGACACTAAGGGAGGGATTACTGCAGAAACTGCAAAGTATAAAGCTGAGGGGCTTTCTAGCTACATCAAACAACAAAATAAGAAAGGAATGAAGCTTTTTGGTGGGGTAACCATTCAAGACGGCAAGAGTTGGCGATACAATGATGCTGATGAGTACGTCTATAATCCAAACGATTTCAAAGATTGGAAAATATTGCAGATAGGATAAGTTTTAACGGTTTAACGACGCTAACGGCTACAGTTAGCGTTTTTTTGTGTTGACGTTTGAAACGAATGATGAGAAAATTATTGCCGTAAAAGTCCTTTAACATGTTAGCGGGGCACGGAGAGGCCACATTCGCTTGGTTACTCAACCTTTAGCTCTCTCGGGAAGAATCTGAAGATCAGGTTTTTCCTGCGGGAGTCAGCTTTAAAGGTCGGGTTCCCGAATAAAGCGAATTAACTGGACTGATGTTTATGTTTAACAGGTTTCAAATCTATAAGGATCGTGTAGGCGGTTTCCGTTGGAGATTGCTTGCTCGAAACAATGAGATTGTTGCTGTCAGCGAAGCCTATACAACCAAGTATAGTGCCGAGCGATCAGCAAAACGTGTTAAAGCAATTGCGAATTCTGCAGTAATTAATTACTCATAGTCTCGTGATTGTTCCTCGCTAGCATTTTAAAGGGCTTTTCTATATTTTTATAAACGTTCTCCAAGCTTACCAGATCAAAACCTTTCAGTTCCCCTATGTCCAAGCCAAAACAATACAATACATCCTCTTCACCATCTCCATCACCCTCTTGATCACCGCTTTTCTCTATGGCCAAAAACTAGCAAAAACCCAACTAACCTCAACCCTCCAAACAGGAACAGAGATAGAAACACAACCACAACCACTACTCACCCCAGAAGAAAGAATCAGCTCTTTATCCATCCCACTCTCCCAATCAACCCAACAACGAGCCGAGCTCTCAACCTATATCGAAAACCACCAAACCTTCTTCCTCCGCGACAAATACGAAGAAGTGATAGATGAAGTTGGGGCCAATGGGAAGAGCCATGGAAAACCCCACTCTGTGAACAAAGTGTGGAAAACCAATTATCTAGTTTAGATAAGCCTTTTGATTTATATCTATAGTCGACCCTGCACCTTTTTCATTCTCTAAAACTGTGCTATTGTACTTAAAGATAGCGCCGTCCAACAAGATACGGCGTTATTTTTATATCTACTTTATGTCAGAAAATACCACGAGTTTAGAAACCGTTTTAAAAACCTATTTTGGGTATGATTCTTTTCGATCACATCAAAAAGAAATCATTGAATCGGTCCTAAAAAAACAAGATAGCATTGTCCTCATGCCAACCGGGGGAGGGAAATCGCTTTGTTTTCAATTACCAGCTTTATGCTTGCCGGGTTTAACATTGGTTGTCTCTCCATTGATTGCGCTCATGAAAGACCAAGTAGATTCTTTAAATGCCAATGGAATTCCAGCTGTTGCCATGACAAGCGCTATCGATTTTGATGAATTAAAAACTATTGAGCGCGATTTAATCGATGGGCAATACAAATTACTGTATATTGCTCCCGAACGATTAAAAAACTTTTACTTTCGAGAATTTTTGCAAAGAGTTTCTGTCAGCTTAATCGCTATTGACGAAGCCCATTGTATTTCCGATTGGGGACATGACTTTCGACCAGATTACAGAAACCTTAAAGAATTACGGCTTTCGTATGCAAAAATTCCTTGTATCGCTTTAACGGCAACCGCGACACCTCAAGTACTGGCTGATATTGAACAACAACTTTGTTTAGAAAATGCCAATACCTTTGTAACAAGTTTTAATCGAGAAAACTTGTCATACCATATTCATTCTAAAGACCAGCAATTTGATAAATTACTTCATTATCTTAAAAAGCATGAAGACGGATCAACAGTGATCTATCGATTTTCTCGGAAAGGAACAGAAAGTTTGGCCAAAGATTTACGTGCTGCTGGCTACCGAGCAGGTATTTACCATGCAGGTTTGTCTAGCGATGACCGAAGAAAGGTTCAAGATGCTTTTATTAAAGACGATTTACAAATAATGGTGGCAACCATTGCTTTTGGTATGGGAATCGACAAACCAGATGTACGGCTTGTTGTCCATTATGAAATGCCCAAAAGCGTAGAAGGCTATTTCCAAGAAACTGGTCGTGCGGGCCGAGACGGTTTGCCTAGTGAATGTATTCTCTTTTACTCACCGGGAGATATTTATAAACAGAAGTTTTTTATTAATCGGATTACCTTAGAAAAAGAAAAACAACAAGCCCAAAAAAAGTTAGACGAAGTTGCGCAATATTGTGAACTCACCAGTTGTCGACGTAAATTTTTATTAAACTATTTTGGCGAAGACTATAACCAAGAGAATTGTGAAAATTGCGATAGCTGTTTACATCCAAAAGAGCTGGTCGATATGACGGAATTAGCCAAACATCTTATCCAAACCATTGCAGAATCTGGACAAAGATGGGGAATGGCGCAAATTACGCATATGGCCAAAGGTTCAAAACGTAAATCGATTAAAGATGCAGGTTTGGACCAATTAAAAAAATTTGGTTGTGCCAGTAATTATTCGCCCAATGAAATTAAATACTATTTAGAACAAATGCTTCGTAATGGGTATTTACGTAAAACAACAGGGGAGTATCCGGTTATTATGCTTACTCTAAAAAGCAAAGAAGTCTTTACAAAAAATGAACCTGTGCGGTTATTGCCACTCGAGCAACAAATCGTTGTAGAGTCACCAAAACCAGAAATTTTGCTCGATTATGACCGAAGATTATTCGCTTTATTAAAAGCTTTAAGAAAAGCGATTGCCGAAGAAAAAAATGTCCCGCCTTTTATTATTTTTGGCGATACAACTTTAATCGAGATGGCGACTTATTATCCAAAATCTAAAGAAAGTTTATTTAAGATTAAAGGGGTGGGAGAAGAAAAATTACAAGAATTTGGGGGAGAATTTTTACAATGTATTGCTACTTATACCGAAGCAGAAGATCTACAAGAACAACCAATCCCCACAAGGTCAACAACGACCACAACTTCAAGAAAGAAGAAAAAAACACTTGGTGCATCTCACTTAGAAACAAAAGAACTAATCGAATCTGGTTTATCTGTGGCCAAAGTGGCGAAGAAAAAAGGGATAGCCGAAAAAACGGTTGTTGCTCATTTAGAAGATTTCATCAAAAGGGGAGAAGATCTTTCTTTTGATCATCTAAAAAAGGATGTGCCAAATTTAGAGAGCATTCAATCAGCATTTACCGAATCAGGAAGTCATTTATTAAAACCAGTGTATTTAGCCCTAGACGAAGCTATTAGCTATGAAGAAATTCGCATTGCTAGACTTTTTACGCTAAAATTAGGGCAAGAGAACTAAGTTAGTAGATAATTCTATGCAAGATAAACATCAAAGAAGTTTGGTAAAAGCACTAACATGGCGTGTTATTGCATCTTTAACAACAATGGTGCTTGTCTATATTTTTACAAAAGAATGGAAATTAAGTCTTGGTATTGGTGTATTAGATGTGAGTATCAAACTTCTTTTTTACTATTTACACGAAAGAGGTTGGAATAAAATTAAGTGGGGGAAGCATTAATTGTTTAGACTATTTCATATGAAAAAAGCGTATTTTGCCGGAGGGTGTTTTTGGGGGCTAGAAGAATTATTTCGTGAACAACCAGGTGTACTTGCAACCGAGGCTGGGTATACAGGAGGAGAGAATGAAGACCCAACTTACGAAAACCACCCAGGACATGCGGAGTCACTTGAAATTGAATATGATCCAGCAAAAATTAGTTATAAACAACTTTTAGATTTTTTCTTTCGAGTTCACAATCCAACCACATTAAACCAACAAGGAAATGACAAGGGAACCGCTTATCGTTCGGCTATTTTTTTCCAAGACGAAGAAGAAAAAAAAGAAGCCGAAGATTTTATTAAACTGGTTGATGAATCTAAACGTTGGGAAAACCCTGTGGTAACAACCTTGGAACCTTTCACACAATTTTATCAAGCCGAAGACTATCACCAAGATTATTTGCAAAAAAATCCGGGTGGATATACTTGCCATGCGATTAGATTCGAAAGTTATTTATAGTCAGTATGCAATATCCAAAAACGCTCAATCAGTTTTTATTTGAACACCTCAAAAATCGCCAAGACAAACAAGATCTCATTTTAATGATTTCAGATCTTGCAACCATTGGAAAAATGATTTCTGCTAAAACGAATCGAGCAGGGATTATTGATTTACTCGGTTCTACATCAAAAGAAAATATTCAAGGAGAAGATGTGCAAAAATTAGATGAATATACCAATGAACTTTGCAAAGAATATTTGCAACAAACCGAACACTTTGCCGCCATGGCTTCGGAAGAAGATGAACATATTGTCGATTTAGAAAATCATGGAGCATCGTCAAACTATATCATCGCTTTTGATCCACTAGATGGTTCTTCAAATATAGATGTAAATGCCAGTGTGGGGACAATTTTTTCTATTCATACATTGTTAAAAGATCTCGAGCGCAATGACGAAAAACAATTTTTCCAAAAAGGACGAGACCAAGTACTCGCTGGGTATTTTGTTTATGGCACCAGTACCCAATTTGTTTTCTCTGTCGGAAACGGCGTACATGAATTTGTGCTCGACCAAGATATTGGTGAATTCTTTTTAGCCAAAAGCTTTATCCAAATTCCAGATGCCCCAACCTATTACAGTATGAATGAAGCTTATTTGCCCTATATGGCTTCTAGTGACCAAAACTATATCAACTGGTTAAAAGCTACTTATAACCCCAAATCTCGTTATATAGGCTCATTAATCGCCGATTTTTACCGCAATATGATTAAAGGCGGGGTCTATCTTTATCCAGGCTTCGATAAAGAGGGAAATGGCGAGTATCTGCCTAAATTACGCCTAAACCATGAATGCAAAGCCATCGCCTTTTTAGCAGAACAAGCAGGCGGACTAGCCATTGACGGTAATCAACCAATTCTTGATATACTACCGACATCACTTCATCAAAGAATTCCACTTTATGTGGGAAATAAGTCTTTAATTGAATCATATTTAAACAAAGCTTATGAATAAAGAATTACTTCATACAATAGCCAAACAACTCGTTGAGCCAGGAAAAGGAATCCTTGCGATTGATGAAAGCCATGGAACCTGTAAAAAACGTTTTGATGCTTTAGGAGTAGAATGTACAGAAGAAACACGAAGATTATACCGACAATTACTTGTAACTACTCCCAAAATTGAAGAATCAGTGAGTGGGTATATTCTTTTTGATGAAACGATTCGGCAAAAAACAGATAATGGAATTTCATTTCCAGAAATACTGAGAACAAAAGGAGTTTTACCTGGGATTAAAGTTGATGAAGGAAAGATTCAGTTGTCAGATGATTCAGAAGAAACAGTTACCCAAGGTTTAGAAGGTTTATCAAATCGACTAGAAGAATATAAAACACTTGGCGCAAAATTTGCTAAATGGCGAGCTGCGTTTATTGTTTCAGAAACTTTACCGAGCGAAGAAGCGATTACACAAAATTGTAAAGCGCTCGCACATTATGCAAAGACCTGCCAAGAAGCAGATATTGTACCAATGGTAGAACCAGAAGTATTAATAGACGGGAATCATTCAATAGATAGATCAGAAGAAGTAACGGTTCATATTTGGAATAAACTTTTTGAGGCATTAAAGGAAGAAGAAGTGTATCTTCCTGGTTGTTTATTAAAAACCAGTATGATTATTTCTGGAAAAGATGCACCAAACCGTGCAAGCAGAGAAGAAGTAGCCAAAAGAACCGTTGATGCATTAAAAGCAAATATCCCTGCAGAATTAGCGGGAGTTGTATTCCTCTCTGGTGGACAAGGAGATGTAGAAGCAACTGAGCATTTAAATTTAATCAATCAAGAAAAAGATCTACCTTGGCCATTAACATTTTCTTATGGTCGTTCTATTCAAAGACCGGCCTTAGATATTTGGGCAAAAAATATGCAACAAGTTGAAGAAGCACAAATGGCATTATTGCATCGCGCAAATGCAAATGCGCTTGCGAGTAAAGGGGAGTATAGTTCTCACTTTGAAAAATAAATTGATCAAAAAAACAGAGTTACTTACTCTGTTTTTTTTGTTTTCCACATATAAAATTTTCTTCACGATAAGGAGTGTGCAATAATAGAGTTGTGTCACAGTCGACACTTCAATATAAACCCGAACATGGAGAAATGATATGTATCCTGAAGAGGAAGTATCAGTTAGTCAGTCTCCTGCTCGGGAGATTGCAGAAAACAAGCCGACCACTGGTCGCACGAGTCGTGAACTTTTTAAGATCGAGGATCAGCTTCGGTCGGTCTATGACTCGCACCTTAAGCCCTTACTGTTTTTGGAGCCGCAAGTTGTGCGCAATGCGCTGGCTCGCAATGGGGTCTTTCTTAGGGATGACCCCGAAGAGGCTCTTCCATTTAGCCACTATGGTTACTATGCCGCAGAAGGCGTTGACCTACCTATGTGGTCACATGGTGACAAGCAGTATGACCAGGTTTTGGAGTGCCCTCGACTACTAATCGCTAGCAGGATTCCCTCACAGAAGGAATTTCCTTTTTGGGGGGCAGCGAAGACGGCAAGTGATCTGGGAAACAAAGAAGGCGTAGCAGAGTTTTTTCATCAAGGTGGCTCCATGCTCTTGGTGACATTAGCTGCATCAGGTGAGCTCATCTGGGATTGGTCAGACATTGACTCTATTCCCGGTGGTAGTTTCCATGGGCGTCTCGTGCCTGTGAAGTACAGCATTTACGAGTTGTTTCATCCTCAATACGGGATTATCACTCGTTTACTCAATACTGTGCGTGGAGTTCAAGACCCACCCACAGAGAAGATCAGTGCTCGCTTCGAGCGATTTTTCTTCTAACCGACAGTCACGCTTCCAAGCTAACACTCGTCGGTTATACCTTATATAAAAATTTTACCAGCCAAATTATTGTTTGAGGTATAATAAAAATCTTCAGCCTAGCTGAAGATTTTTATTTTGCTTAATTTAGAGTTGTTTTAAAATTGCTTCTACTTTTTCTACGGATTCTACTTGCATCAATTCAGATCTCGCTTTACTTGCATTGGGAAATCCTTTGATATACCAACCTAAATGTTTTCTCAATTCCATCATTCCATGATTTCCTTTTTGTTCAAACATCATTTTTGTATGGTTAATCACAGTAGACTTTACATACTCCCAATCTGGTTCTTTGTATGTTCCTGTTTGAATATAGTCTTTCATTTGTTGCATAAGCCAGGGTTTTCCCATAACTCCTCGCCCAATACCAACACCGTCAACACCTGTTTGTTCTAAGACTTCTTTTGCTCGTTCTGGAGTTGTAATTCCACCATTAACTAAAACAATTCGTTCACCAACAATTTCTTTAACGCGTTTAATTTGTTCAATATCTAAATCTCCAATAAAACCTTGTTCATAGGTTCGGCCATGAATCATAACCGCTTTAAAATCTAAATCTTGAATTCTTTCCATCATTTGTACAGCTGTCATTTTTTCCACATCATAAGCATCTCGCCGTTCTTGGTCAGCAAGTTTCATATTAATCCCAGCTCGAATTTTAATCGACGTAGGGATTGTTTTTGCACCTTCAATTGTTGCTTTTACAATGTCATAAACACGATCCAAATCCGTCATCAGCTTCACCCCAGATCCATGTTTGACCACACGTTTAGAAGGGCAACCAAAGTTAATATCAACACCATCTGCCCCCATTTGTTCAACAACACTTGCACCATTTTTAAATAATTCAGGGTCTTTCCCAAAGATTTGGCAAACATAGGGACGTTGTTCTTCGGTAAAATCCATTTGTTTTTTCATTTTTTTAAAGGCATGGAAAATACCGTCAACAGAAACAAATTCAGAATACACAACATCCGCACCATTCAATTTAAGAACGCTACGAAAAGCTTTATCCGTTACACCATCCATTGGAGCAACAGCAAAAATAGGTTTTGGCAATTTTTCCCAAAAGTTATTCATATCAAAAGAATATAACAGAAAAACAGCTGTTTTTCAAGCTTGGATGTCGATATCAACCTCTCCTCCTAGGAAAGGGTCGGGGAGAGGTAAATGAGAAGTATTATCTCAAATCTGTCCCTTATTTTTTATGAACCTTTTGTCCAGAATTAGTATCCTCAACGGTCCATCCAAGTTGATCTATTTGGTCACGTAATCGATCTGAAGCTTCAAAATCTCGTTGATCTCGAGCAATTTGTCGTCTAGCAAGTAATTCTTCTATTTCTGGTGGTAAATCTTCCGTGGTTTTTGCCATAGCTTCTAAATCTAATCCCAAAACTTCATCAGATTTAAGTAACCATTTCCAAATGGCACCAGGAGAAACAGCTAAAGTATTATTCGCCAACTGAGAATTTATGTCTTTAACAAGATCAAAAACAATAGCAAGGGCGGTAGGTGCATTTAAATCATCATTAACAGCTTCTTTAAAAGCATCTTCTTTATCACTGAGATATTTTTTATCTTGATCTACCACTTTTCCATCTCGTAGTGAATAAATTGTTCGAACAAATTGGTTTAATCGCTCTCGGCCTTCTTTAGCTGAATCTAAAATAGCCCAAGAAAATTTCATATGACTTCTATAATGGGCTTGCAATGTGGCAAATTTAAAATCAAGAGGGGAGTAACCTTTTTCTGTAAGAGAATCTAATGTCAAAAAAGTTCCGGCTGATTTAGACATTTTTGCATCTCCGTCGAGGGCTAAAAATTCATTATGCAACCAGTAATTTGCAAAGGGTTTTCCAGTAGCACTTTCAGATTGAGCAATTTCATTGGTGTGGTGAACAGGGACATGGTCGATACCTCCAGTATGGATATCAAATGTTTGGCCTAAGTATTTCATGGCCATAGCAGAACATTCTAAATGCCATCCTGGAAAACCTTTACCCCATGGTGATTCCCATTCCATTTCTCTTTGAGAGTCTTTTGGAGAAAATTTCCATAATGCAAAATCTGTGCTATTTTTCTTTTCAGAATTTTTTTCTATACGTGCACCTTCTTGCAAGCCTTCTAGATCTAAGAGGGCAAGTTTTCCATAGTCACTAAGTTCAGATGTATCAAAATAAACACCGTCAGAAATGGTATATGTAAATCCTTTTTCTTCCAATTGTTTAATTAAATCGATTTGCTCAGGAATATGGTCGGTCGCTTTTGGTTCAATCGTTGGTGGAAGTGTTTGTAAACTTGCTACATCATCATGAAAAATCTTTGTATAATACTCAGCAATTTCAAAGGCAGTTTTTCCTTCACGCTTTGCTCCTTTTTCCATTTTATCTTCTCCTTCATCCCCATCAGAAACTAAATGACCTACATCAGTGATATTTCTCACATGGGTGACATTATACCCATTCATCAGTAAGACTCTTTTCAATAAGTCTGCAAACAAAACCGCTCGCATATTTCCAAGATGTTGTCGGTCATAAACAGTGGGACCACAACTATAAAAGCCCACTTCTGGTGGGTTAATTGGGGTAAAAGCTTCTTTTCTTCGATGAAGCGTATTATAAAGGTAAAGTTGTTCGTCCATATATTCTGCTAAGATTAGTTACTATAATGAGATTATACGGGCTGATACCAAATGTCAATTTAGCAGTTTAAATCCATTTTTTCACTTTAAAATAAGCGAAGGCAAAGCTAGATAAAATGACAACAAAAACAACAGTCAAGACAAAACCTTGGGGGTGATTGGCAAAAGGAATGAGCTTAAAGTTCATTCCAAAAATAGAGGCGACCATGGTCATTGGTGCAATAATTACAGTAAAAATGGTCAAGTTTTTTAAAATATCGTTTAAGTAAAACGAGCTCAAAGATTCATAAGTCTGTCGTAATGTGTCGATCGCTTCTGTATGCGATTCCAAATTTGTCCAAACAATACGTGGATACTCCATCATGTCTTGAATTCCCGCTAAGATTGTTCGTCCATGTGAAAATTCTGGAAGCACATTCGCGAGTTTATCAATAACCATCGAATGGCTACGCATAATTTTACGAAAATCCACGACTTCTCTTTCAATGGTAAATAAATCTTTTACAATTTTTCTATTTCCTAAATCTTCACTAAAAATCTTTTCTTCAATTTGATCAATCGAAAGTGCTAATCGATCAGAAATTGGCATGCAGTACGCGTACAATTGTGTTGTAAGCCAAGGGACAATATTTTCAGGGGAAAAATGATGTGGAGAGAATTCAGCTGCGAGATTGTCTAATTCTTGTTTCAGAATTTGCATTGGTGGAATTGTATTTGTATGAACAAAAAGCACCATCTCTGGAAAAATGAACATTTCAAGTTTAGCGGAAGTTATTGAATTGGTTTTCGTATTTTCAATTGGGAAAATTAAAATAACAAAAAGATAATTTTCTCGAACAGTAATTTTTGGTCGTTGAAAAGTTGGCAATGTATCGTTTAAATCGGATCGTTCAATTTGAAACTCTTCAGAAAGAAATTGTATTTCTTCTTTTGCCGTTTTTTTGATATTGACAATTGAGTAAGGGCCATAATGAATTGTTTCAATATGGTTGGAAATTTTTTCAAATTGTGGGATTTGTTTTTGTTTCATATTTCTTCTCTTATTGTACAACTATTTTCTGTTTTCTAAAACACTTGTAGCAAGAGAAGCAGGAAGAAACTAAATGAGTTCTAAAATAACGATACGATCTAAATTTGCTAAATCTTTTTTTACTTTACATAAATAGGGAAGTTGCATTTCTTTTACCCACTTTGTAAATGATTCAACTTGGTATGGCATCATTTCAAAATAGATTTTTCCATGAGGCTTTAAAACAGATACCGCTTGTTGTGCACATTTTTTCATTAATGCAAATCCATTGTCACTTGCGATGAGTGCACTTTTGGGCTCAAATGCTAAATCTGGCGCCGTTATTGAATCAACCAAGTCTGATTCTGTTAAATAGGGCAAGTTCGCTAAGATCAAATCTAGCTTAATTGCTTGTTTCTCAAATAATTCAAGCAAATTTGATTCTAAAAAAGTAACACCACTTGCATCAAGTTTATTGGCATTGGTTTTAGCAATTTCTAAAGCGTCTAAACTTGTATCAACACCAATAACTTTTGCTGTTGGGAATACGGTAGAAATTGTAATGGCCAAACACCCAGAACCTGTTCCAATATCTGCAATGACAAGCTTTTGGTAATTTCTATACTGTTCTTTTGCTAAGTCAATCATCAATTCACTTTCCGGTCGAGGGATAAGTACAGATGGTGTAACCAGAAAATCTTTGCCGTAAAAAGCCTTTTTACCTGTAATATAGGCAATCGGTTCATGGGCAAGTCTTCTTTGAACGAGTTCTCCAAAATCTTTAATTTGTTTTTTAGCTAAAATTTCATCTGTATGTGTTAAAACCCATGATCGTTCTTTTTTCAAGATAAAACTTAATAACACCTCAGCATCAAGTTGAGGTGTTAACTGTTGTTCTAAAATGTCAGTTGCAGCTTTTAACGACTGTAATATAGTCATATTAGTTTTGCTCTTGATCTACTTGTTGCGCCATTTTTTGAGCTTCACGTAATTTATCGACAATGATATCTAAATCACCAGCCATCACCAAATTAATATTATGCACAGTTAATTTAATTCGATGATCCGTGATTCTATCTTGAGGGATATTATACGTTCTAATTTTTTCTGAACGATCACCTGTTCCCACTTGGTCTCGTCTTGCATCAGCTAATTCTTTTGCTTTCTTTTCTTCCAAATGAGCTAAGAGTCGAGAACGTAATACTTTCATGGCGCTTTCTCTATTCTGTTGTTGTGATCTTTCGTCTTGGCATTGAACCACAAGTCCAGAAGGAATATGAGTAATACGAACAGCGGAATTTGTTGTATTTACTTTTTGACCACCTTTTCCTCCAGCAGCATATGTATCTACACGTAAATCACTTGGGTCAATAGTAATATCGGTTTCTTCAGCTTCGGGTAATACTGCTACAGTTGCAGTAGATGTATGAATACGTCCACTCTTTTCAGTTTCGGGCACTCGTTGAACGCGATGAACACCACTTTCAAATTTCATCCGGCCATAGGCGCCATTACCTTTGACCATAAAAATAACTTCTTTAAAACCACCAATACCAATTTGGTTAGAAGAAATTAACTCTGTTTTCCAACCCTTTATTTCTGAATAACGGGAATACATTCTAAAAAGATCTCCAGCAAAAAGTGCTGCTTCATCACCACCAGCACCACCACGAATTTCGATGATAACATTCTTTTCATCATACGGGTCTTCTACAATCAATACTTCATCTAATTCTTCTATTAATGCTTTTTTTCGAGATTGAATTAATGTTAATTCGTCAGACGCGAGCTTTTTAAATTCTTCATCTTTGCTTTGTTCTGCTGTCGTTTGTGCTTCTTGTTCTGCGACTTCTAATTCTCGGATTTCACGAATGAATTTCATTGGTTCTTGCAAAGCGGCATATTTTTTATTGATCTCTTTTAATTCTTGATGTTGCATCACAACTGAAGTATCAGAAAGTTGTGCTTCCAGTTCATTGAATTCTTTTTCAATTTGTTCAAATTTGGGTTTCATACAAGAATACTATCATTAAAATACAAAGATCCCACAATTGTGGGATCTTATTTCTTCAGCGAAGTTATTTTTTTTCAGCTTTTTTCTTTGCAGTAGAAGCTTTCGCAGATGTTGTTTCTGGTTTTGCTTCTTTTTTCGCTTTTGCTTCAGCACGTTTTACTTTACGTCCTTTTGTTGCAGCTGCCATTTCTTTTTGCTTTTCCAATTTAGCTTGGAATTTGTCTACACGTTTAGCTGTGTCTACAAGGATTTGTTTTCCAGTATAAAATGGATGTGTTGCAGAACTTACTTCAACGAGGATATGTGGGTATTCATTCCCATCGTCCCATTTTGTTGTTGTTTCTGCTGTAAGTGTTGATTTTGTAATAAATCGAAAACCACCTGCTGTGTCTTCAAAGACCACTGGATGATAATCTGGATGGATGTCTTTTTTCATAATAACTGTGTCGATTAGTAAAATGTGAACCTATAGTACCAGAAAAGAATTTCTTTGGCAAGGGGGTGCTGTCAAAAATAGATGACAACAATACCTCCGTAAATACAGGGCTAGATAGACTTATACACTTTTCGCTTTGACGATAACCTGTTTTCGCATTATTCTATGAACAGTATGAAAACAACGCAAATTACAACATGGATGAAGCAATGCCTCAATTTCGCAATTGTGGTCTTTGTCATTTCAGGTTGTAGCGTTGGGTAAATACGAAAACATAACAAGTTTCGAAACACTCTCAATGCTAGGCCTAAAAACCTGGCGTTTGTCGTTTTAGGGGAAATCGTGAGTAATCAAAACAACTCTGTTTGTGAAGTTTCTGCAGAGTCAGCGGAATCTGCAGAAGTCGTCGTCAAGCCTGAGGATTACTGGACTCGTCGTTCAGAAATTCCTCCTCAGTATCTCGCCGGTGCTCGTCGTGCAGCCCTCCTTGCGTCAGCTCGCGTTCAGTCGGATCGGCTGCATGCGGCTTGCGTGGTCGAGGCTAGGCAGGCACATCAGTCGGGGCGAATTCCCGGCATACCAAGCGAAGACCAGTTGGTCCCACGCTCCTACTAGTCTAAGGAGCAGGGAACAAGACGGAGATGGGGCTAGGAAGCATTTTGCAACCTGGTTCCGTCTCCGTTTTCATTTTATCGCAAAAAACGATACTCTATAAAAAGGAATGATATGAAAACTGTGATAAAAGAAGTGAAGTCAAGATTGAAAATAATGGAAAAAAAGGAAGTAGCTGAAAAACTGGCTTCCTATTTAAAGACGAATTACGCATGCTTAGGTCTTTCTGTTCCACAAATGCGGAAATTTGTTGTACAAGGCTATTCATTTTATACAAACTCACCAGAATCAATTTTAACCACTTGGACAAGAGTAATTCAAAATGCCACTTACTTTGAAGAAATAAGCCAAGCACTTTTATATTATCAATACAGAAAAGATGACCTTTCGCTCAAACATTTTAGGACATTTAAAAAATGGATTCCGTTTATAGATAATTGGGAGCATTCAGATAGAATGTCAGATCTTTTAGCTGTTTTACATGAAAAGTTTCCTAAACAAGTTTATGCTGAATACGTAAAATGGAATAAACAGAAAAATCCTTGGTTTAGGCGGCAATCTATAGTAGGGTTATTTTATTACAGCTCCATGCGAAAATTGTATCCATCTTTTGCAAAAGCTATCAAATTGGTAGATGCTCTCATTCCTGATTCAGATCTTTATGTTCAAAAAGGAGTAGGGTGGACATTGCGCGAATTGTATAATGTCTATCCAGAAAAGACATATGCATATTTAGTCGAGAAGGCAAAAGTAATTCCTCCTGCTGCTTGGCAAGCATCTACAGAAAAGTTATCAAAAAAAGACAAAGCTCAGCTTATGAAAATAAGAAAAACAAAATAATTGTCATTAAACTAGTTGATTCAATTTTTAAAACAACTCTATGTTAGCAAAGAAAACTTTTTTCATCATTCTCTTATTGGTAGGGCTCGGAGGTTTGTTTTATTGGTTTACCAAACCAGAACCATGTGGTGACTGTGAACTCCCGCAAACAACAAATGACAACCCAGACATTATTCGCCCAGGGTTTCCAAATGCGGACTCTATTCCAGTAACTCATACAAAGGATAATGGGGTACAGACAATTTCCGGTGTACTCACTTTGCCAGATCCTTGCTATTCGATTGAGCATACTGTCGATGTGAAACTCCCAATTCCAGAGCTTGTAACAATTGATATCACAACACCACGTTCAGATCAGCTCTGTGCCACTGTGATTACAGATAAAGAGTTTACAGTAACATTCAATGCAAGTGACGAAGCGATAATCACTGCCACATTAAACGGGAAAGATGTCACTCTTTTTGAAAGCAAAAACTAAGTATGCATCAACAAGCGATAGATCAATTAGAAAAAATGGTCGAATTTGAAACACAATTCGATTCCAAGTTTGCTGTGGACTCAGCAACAGGGAAGTATTTATACAATTTTGTTTTAGAGAAAAAAACAAAGCGTATTTTAGAATTAGGGACTTGGCGAGGTGCTTCTGGTATTTATCTGGCAGCTGCTTTACAAGAATTAGGTGGTGGAGAGCTTGTAACGGTAGATATTGGTAATGATCGAGTATTACAAGCAAAAGAAAATTTTCTACATGCTGGAGTAACAAATGTGATTACACAGGTTATTAGTGATATCTATGAATACTTACCCAAGGACGCAACCGTTTACGATTTGGTTTTTATGGATGCTTCAAAAAAAGATCAATGTGCTTGGTTAAAACAATTGCTGCATCAAAATCTACAAAAAGGAAGTTGGGTAATTGTAGATGATTATCTTTCCATGGGAGATCGAATGGATGATTTAACAAAATTCGTCCAATCAAATCCACTTTTAACATCAACAATCGAAAAAATTGACGATGGTTTACTCATCATCGAAGTGCTATCATAAGGAGAGAGGTCCACTGTAATAGTACGCTTCTACAACTTTTACGACTTTACATTTTTACGTTCTACTTTTATGCCAACAACTCCAAGAAAAAAAGAAATCAAACCAGAAGATATTTCAAAAAAGTTCCATGAACCAATTGACTTTAAACAGCCTTGGCGAATTTTTAAAATCATGGCGGAATTTGTAGAAGGGTATGACTTTATCAATAATTTACATCGTGTTGTTTCTATTTTAGGTTCTGCCAGAACAAAGCCGACAGATAAATGGTATAAGGAAGCTGTAAAATTAGGAGAGTTACTTGCGAAGGGTAAATACACCACACTCACAGGTGGTGGCCCAGGAATCATGCAAGCTGCCAATAAAGGTGCCTTTGAAGCTGGGGGGGATTCAGTTGGGATCAATATTGAATTACCAATGGAACAAGTTTTAAACCCATATGTAAAAAAATCAAAAGGGTTTGATTACTTTTTTACAAGAAAATTAATGTTGCTAACACCTGCACAAGCCTATGTATTTTTCCCAGGTGGATATGGAACCCTCGATGAATTTTTCGAAGTATTTGACTATATGGAAATTGGTCAATTACATGAAGCTCCTTTAATTGTCGTTGGGAAAGAATATTGGCAACCTGTTTTAGATTTTCTTTCAGGCCCTGCATGCGAGCAAGGTATTTTAAATAATAAAATGCTTGATCGAGTTTTTTTAGTCAATACAGCAGAAGAAGCTTATGATATTATTTCAACAACAAAAGAATTAGCATCTGCGGTTTGTCCATTATCTGCCGATCAATTCGCTTGCGAAAGAGAAATTAACTGGCGAGTGTTTAAAATCATGGCAGAACTTGTAGAAGGTTTTGACATGGTAACTCGTTTCCATGATGACGTAACTATTTTGGGTTCAAAAGCAATGTCGGAGGAAACAGAATATTATCATCAAGCATATCGTCTTGGTTTAGGACTTGGTCGTGCTGGATATACAGTTGTTACAGGAGGTGGTCCAGGTATTACAGAAGCTGCTAATAAAGGAGCGTATCAAGTAGGAGCAAATTCAGTTGGTCTTATTTTACGTGATGGTATCGAAGATTCATCAAATCCTTATTTAAATTCTCATGCGCTCTTTCAGTATCCATTTACAAGAAAACTTATTTTAACAGCGCCTTCTCATGGCTTTGTTATTTTTCCTGGAGGTCTTGGGACCATGCATCAAGTATTTGAATTACTTACTTTGATGCAAACAGAAAAAGCACAGAAAATCCCTGTCGTCTTTTTTGACTCAGAGTATTGGAAGCCGATGTTACAATATTTAGAATCTGTTTTACTAAAGCAATTTAAGACTATTTCTCCTGGAGATGAAAAATTATATACGGTTGTAGATACAATTGAAGAAGTACAAAAAATTATTGCTCAACAACCTCGAGAAAGTGGAGACAGAACTAAGAAAACAACAAAAAAGCAGACTAATGCTAGATTGTCGAAAAAAGTTGTAAAAAAGGCTAAAAAGAAGTAATTTGTAAAAACTTTGTAATATAAACCTAACTGATTCGTTTGTATAATACGAATCAGTTTGTCTTTAAAGAGCTATATGAATCAAGTACCAAAACATATCGGTTTTATCATGGATGGTAATCGTCGTTGGGCCAAAGAAAGAAATTTGTCAGAGCAAGAAGGGCATGAAGCTGGAGCAAAAGCATTAATGAATCTCATAGAAGCCTGTGCCAAGCATGGCGTAGAAACAGTAACTGTTTATGCTTTAAGTACAGAAAATTTAAAAAAACGTAGCGCCAAAGAAATTGCTGGGCTTTTCCAAATTCTAACCCGCTGGTTGGGGAGGGAGAGAAATAGAATGGAAAAAAATGGTGTGCGTGTTACTTTTTTAGGTGGATTACGTGATTTACCAAAAAAGATTCAGCGAGCAACACAAGAAGCAATGGATGTACTCAAAAAAAATGAGCGAATCAAATGTAATATCATGCTTAATTATGGAGGGAGAGATGAATTAATTAATGCGGTAAAAATGATAGTCAAAGATGGAGTGCCCGCCGATCAAATTAATGAAGATCTTATCTCTAGCCATCTCTATACAAAAAATTCGCCAGACCCAGATTTAATCGTTCGTACTGGTGGCGACAAACGCATGAGTAATTTCCTTATTTGGCAAATGTCCTATGCGGAACTTTATTTTACTAATACCTATTGGCCAGATTTTGATGAAAAAGAATTAGACAAAGTTCTCGATGATTATGCTAACCGTTCTCGAAGATTTGGAGGACAAGATCTTGTTTTGAAAACTGAAAAGGTTTAATTCAATACCGCCCCCGCCCCCTCCTAGAAGGAGGGGAGAAAAGACACTTTTTTCATGCTGCTACCCCCCTCCTTCTAGGAGGAGCTGGGGGCGGTAAGCGATAAGCAAAACTACTATTCCGCTATGAAACGCTCAGAACTTTACTTCGATTTGCCACAAGAATTAATTGCTCAAGAACCTGCTATACCTCGGGATTCTTGTCGTTTGATGGTTTTAGACAGAAAACAACAATCAATAAGCAATGATCATTTTTACAACCTAGATAATTACCTTAAAAAAGGAGATGTGCTCGTTTTTAACCAATCTAAAGTATTGCCCGCACGATTGCACGGAAAGCTAGGCGAAAAGGAAAGAGAAGTATTATTGCTTAAAGAAATCAAACAAGGGGAGTGGGAGGTTCTTATTGGTGGAAAAGTAAAATTGGGTGATAAAATTATATTTTCAAAAGAGCTTTCTTGTTCAATTGTAGAAAAAAAGGAAGGTATCTACCTAGTTCATTTTACGCAAATAGGTTTAGATTTTTTGCATACCATCGAAGCAATAGGGCAAGCTCCAACTCCACCTTATGTAAAAAAGATGCTAGAAGATAATAGTCTTTATCAAACGGTTTATGCCAAAGAGCTAGGTTCAGCAGCTGCCCCAACGGCTGGCCTCCATTTTACAAAAGAGCAATTAATCACACTCCAAGAACAAGGAGTGCAATTAGAATATGTGACACTACATGTTGGTTTAGGAACGTTTCAACCGATTAAGACAGAAGTAGTTGAAGACCATCCCATTCATAGTGAATTTTATAGCGTAGACCAAGAAACGATTCAGAGAATTAGAGAAGCAAAGGATCAGAGTCGACGCGTGATTGCTGTGGGGACAACATCCGTTCGAGTTCTCGAAACCATTTTCTCAAACAATCAACAAGCCACTAGCAACGAGCCACAAGCAATATCAGGAGAAACAAATATCTTCATCTACCCAGGTTATGAATTTAAATGTGTAGATGCTTTAATCACAAATTTTCACACGCCGTATTCATCACTTCTTGCTCTTGTATTTGCGCTTGCCCAATCGGCAGGCTCAGGGCCTTCGGCAGGAAAGGAATTTATTTTAAAAGCGTATAAACAAGCAGTAGAAGAACAGTATCGTTTTTTCAGTTTTGGAGACGCAATGTTTATTCAATAAACTATGAAAAAAATAGTTCGTTTTGTTTTAAAAATTTGCTTAGTCGGTATTATATTCTTTTTTCTTGTAAATTTTTCTATTCTCTTTTCAACAAAGGATTCTCTTTACCAGGTGTCTGAAGTGACCGATCAAAAACAAGTTGGTCTTATCTTGGGCGCTCGAGTTTATCGATCAGGTAGCCTGAGCCCTATTTTGAAAGATAGGGTCGACACAGCAATTGAATTATACAAACTGAATAAAATTGAGCGTATTCTCGTCAGTGGAGACAATGGTCAAGAAAATTATGATGAAGTAAATGCGATTAAAGATTACCTTTTGTCTCAGGGTGTTTTGCCTGAAGCTATTTTTCTAGACCATGCAGGTTTTGATACCTATGACAGCATGGTTCGAGCTAAACAAATTTTTGAAGTTGAATCAGCGTATATTATTAGTCAAGCTTTTCATTTACCTCGAGCTGTTTATTTAGCTCGTGCCCAAGATATTGATGCTCATGGTGTTATTGCTGATAAACAAAAATATAGGGGAGAGCAATATAACCAGTTGAGAGAATGGTTAGCTCGGTTTAAATCATTTTTTGAGCAGTTTTTAGGTATTAACCCTACTTTTCTAGGTGACAAGATCCCTATTACAGGAGATAGTCGGGAGAGTTGGGATTAGTTTTTTGCTAATATTAGATGAATATTTTTATATCACACCAGAAGCTATTGACAAAAAAGTAATAATATGGTATTGTTATTTTTGTTGATGAGAGATTTCTGAGATCGTAAGCCTCGATTTAAGAAATCTCTCTTCAACAGCTGGTCAAACCAGCAGAAAGGAGTTGCCATGCGCAACTTCATCATCCTCTCGATCTTCGTCTTCCTCACCGTCTTCACCGGCTGCGCCGCGACCCCGTTCGCAGAGCTCTCGCCCAGCGAGAAGCTGGAAATGGTCTACGGGAACTCGGGCGTCTCGTACCAGATGAAGGGGAGCGTCGTCACCCTCGCGCAGAACACCAACACGCTCGAGGTCATCAACAACCGCTTCGACTCCAACCCCGTGATCACGTTCTCCTGCGAGAGCGTGGGCGAGGAGCGGGTCAACTCCAAGCTGGTGGGCGGGATCGTCGGTGGCGGCATCTACCACCACAAGGTGGAGATCCCCAAGCGCTTCTACAATAAGGAGGGGGTCATCTTGAGGATCGCCACTCCCATCTCGACCACCGAGAACAACGACGGCAGCTCGACCACGACTGAGTCGGTCGAGATCTTCGACCTGAAGGGAGCGCTCCTCAACCGGGAGTAGCTCCTAACAACCCTCACCGAGGGCGAAAAAACTCTTGCCTAGCAAGAAGACTTTCGTCGCTGGGTGAGGGTTTTTTCGTATAAGAAAAAACGCGCCGAAGCGCATTTTTTTTATTCTTCATTCTTTTTTTCCATCTGTTCATGTTGTCCATCTGTGCAATTGCATTCATGAAGTGGCTTTCCATGGTCTTTACAATCCATGGCTTGGCATGTCCCAGGTGTTTCACTTACACCTTGGCATCCGCCTGTACAAATATAGTGCATCTATTTTTGTTTAATAATGATAATTGTAGTGTATCACAATACCCCCACCAGACCACCTCCTTTGCCCTAGGGTCTTGAGCTCTGGGTCGAAAGACAAGGGGAGGGAATAAAGTTAATCAACATTTTCCCTCCTCACCCGGCTAAGCTTGCCCGCCTTTGGAGGAGGGAGGAGCCTGCCTGTCGGCAGACAGGGTCTGGTGGAGGGGCGAAAAACAAAAAAGCCCTTTTCAGGACTTATTTTGCAGTTTTGTAAATTTACAAGTTTGCAGTTTTTAAGCTTGCGCTTCTGGATTCATCTTTGCAACTTCTTTTTTCAAAGTTCGAAGACATCTAGTACAAACTTTCATCTTTCCGCCTCCATATCGTAAAGTTTGAAGGTTAGGGTATTTTCGATGTTTGGTTGTAGGGTTCCAGTTACCACGGAGGAGTTTTCGAGGAGTGATAATCATCGATCCTTTTCCGCATGCATCACAGATTCGAGACATAATGGTTGAATAGAGCGACAAAAACGCCGCAACTGATAGTTATCGTTAGTTCGGACAATTTAACAGAGAATCCCTATTAGTGTCAAGTTTTCCCCCAAAGAATAGTCGTTTGAACGCTTTTTGTGGTAGGATAGTAATTAATAATTAGGCAGTAGCAAGTAGGAGAGTAGCAAGCTCTTACATATGCTACTTTCCTACCATCCTACTAGCTAACCCAATGATCATGCTCTCACTTCTTCTAGAATCCCCAATCTATCTTCTCCCGGTATTAGCGTCTATCATTATCGCTTTTACTTTTCATGAATTTTCACATGCTTTTGCTGCAGAATTATTAGGGGATACTACTGCCAAGCGTCTAGGGCGACTTACCTTAAATCCAATGGCTCATGTTGATTGGTTCGGTTTTTTTCTTTTAATAATTGCTGGATTTGGTTGGGGAAAACCAGTCCCTTTTAATGCGAATAATCTTAAAAATCCAAGATGGGGAAGTGCCATTATTGGTTTAGCAGGCCCTTTTTCTAACCTGTTACTCGCATTAGTTGTTCTTGGTGTACTTTGGTTATTGCCTATTATTGGTATTGCTTTACCTACAAATTCACTTTTGGCTATCTTTTTAGCCTTTCTCTTTCAATTCAACCTTATTTTAATGATTTTTAACTTAATTCCTATCCCACCATTAGATGGATCAAAGCTGCTTTTTGCAATAATCCCAGATAAATATAGTGATTTTAAACATCGATTAGCTATTCAAGGTCCTATTATTCTCATCACTTTGGTGATCATCGATAGTGTTTTACCTATTTCTATCTTTGGATCACTATTTTCTTTTATCTTTGCAGTGATTAATAAATTTGTTGGTTAATTGATTAGTTGACGAATTGTCTTTATTAAGGCATACTGTCGTTAATAACAACTTAGCTTTTTCTAAAGTACTTAGAAACGAGCCCATTATTTTGGGTCTCATTTTAAGGAAAGAAGGTCAAATTGGCTGGAAATAGAGATACGGGTTGTTAGAGAAAATCACTTATAAAATAGCCTAGTCGGGGCTAATTTTGTTTTTTATAAACAGGTAAGACCTCTTTTGTGTTCTGTCTTCGATATTGTTTATTGGCGACAAAACACAAAAGAATCATAATAAGCAACAACTGACAACTAACAACGAACAATTGACAGAAATGTCAGTGGTCAGTCGTCAATTGTAATTAAAGTATGCCAACAATTAGTCAACTTGTGCGAAAACCTCGCAATAGCAAGAAGAAAAAGTCTAAAATGCCTGCATTGCAAGTAACTTTAGACTCATTGCATAGACGTAAACACACAGTGAAAAAGGGGAGTCCTTTCAAACGTGGTGTGTGTACAAAAGTAACAACAGTTACACCTAAAAAACCTAACTCAGCTTTACGGAAAATTGCTCGTGTTCGTCTCTCAAATGGGATGGAAGTTACAGCATATATTCCAGGTGAAGGTCACAATTTACAAGAACATTCAATCGTATTATTACGAGGTGGTCGTGTAAAAGATCTTGCCGGTGTGCGATATCATGTAGTGCGCGGTGTCTACGATACACAAGGTATCGATGGTCGAAAACAACGCCGATCAGTTTACGGAACAAGAAAACCGAAAGAATCATAAGTAAAATTGTAAAGACGTAAAAACTGTAAAACCGTAAAGCTTTACGCATTTACAAATTTACGTTTTACGCTTCTAAAAAATATGCGTGGAAAAAAAGCTCCAAAACGTCCAGTAACACCAGAACCAAAATATGGAAATGTTCAACTGGCAAAATTTATCAATTACGTCATGAAAAGCGGGAAAAAAACAGTAGCACAAAAAATTGTCTACGGTGCTTTTGATGTTATTGAACAAAAGACAAAAAAGAACCCATTAGAAGTTTTTGAATTAGCGATCAAAAATGTTGGCCCAAACCTAGAGGTAAAGGGGCGACGTGTTGGTGGTGCTAATTACCAAGTTCCAATTCAAGTAAAAGCTGATCGTCGTTTTATTTTAGCGTCTCGATGGATTATCGAAGCGGCAAATACGAAAAAAGGACGACCAATGGCAGAAAAACTTGCTCAAGAATTATTAGATGCATCTAATAAAGAAGGTGGTGCGATGAAAAAACGTGAAAACGTTCAAAAAATGGCAGAAGCTAATCGTGCTTTCGCTCATTTTGCTCGATAATCTAATTAAACAAACAAATAATTTATCTATTTGTGACATAAGTTTTGGTTGTCTATTGTGAGATGTCACAGGTCAAATGTAATTTTATGGCAAGAAAAATCCCTTTAGAAGATGTGCGTAATATCGGAATTATCGCGCATATCGATGCTGGTAAAACAACAACAACAGAACGTATTTTGTTCTATACAGGAAAAAACTATAAAATTGGTGAAGTTCACGAAGGTGAAGCAACCATGGATTGGATGGAACAAGAACAAGAACGTGGTATTACCATTACAGCTGCGGCAACAACTGCTGCATGGAAAGATCATCAAATCAATATTATTGATACTCCAGGTCACGTAGATTTTACTGTAGAAGTAGAACGATCATTACGTGTACTAGACGGTGGTGTTGTGGTATTTGATGGAGTAGCTGGAGTAGAGCCACAATCAGAAACAGTTTGGCGACAAGCTGATAAATATGAAGTGCCTCGTATTTGTTTTATCAATAAATTAGATCGAACTGGTGCTGATTTTTATTTCGATTTAGGTACTATTCATCAACGATTAACAACAAAAGCACATCCAATTCAATTACCAATTGGTGCAGAAGAAGCTTTTGCAGGTGTGATTGATTTAATTAAAATGAAGGCCTATATCTACCAAGATGATTTAGGTGAAAAAATTGATGAAGTTGAAATTCCTGCTGACTTAAAAGAAAAAGCTGATCAATACAGACAACAATTACTAGAAGCTATTGTTGAAACAGATGAAGCTTTAATGAATAAATTTTTCGAAGGGACAGAATTAACAGAAGAAGAAATCAAAGCTGCTTTACGTAAAGCTACTATTGCTGGAGATGTTGTTCCTGTGCTTTGTGGGACAGCTTTGAAAAACAAAGGTGTACAAAAATTATTGGATGCTGTTGTTGATTACTTACCTTCTCCATTAGATGTTCCTCCAGTAGAAGGGGTAAATCCAGATAATGAAGAAGAAGTAATCAAACGAAAAACAGAAGATACTGAGCCATTAACTGCATTAGCATTTAAAGTTGCGGCAGATCCTTTTGTAGGAAAACTTTGTTTCGTGCGTGTTTATGCGGGTACTTTAAAATCAGGATCTTACATTTTAAATGTAAATACTGGTAAAAAAGAACGTGTAGGGCGTCTCGTTCGTTTACATGCAAATTCTCGGGAAGAAGTAGATGAAATTCCAGCAGGGGATATTGCTGCTGTTGTTGGATTAAAAGATACTATCACTGGGCATACAATTTGTGACCCAGATCACCCAATCATGTTAGAAGATATCACTTTCCCAGAACCAGTAATTCAATTGGCTATTGAGCCAAAATCTAAAGCAGATCAAGAAAAACTTGGTGTTGCTTTACAAAAACTTTCTGAAGAAGATCCTACTTTCCGTGTTCATTCTGATGAAGAAACTGGACAAACAATTATTGCGGGAATGGGAGAACTTCATTTAGACATTATTGTGGATCGAATGAAACGCGAATTCAATGTAGAAGCGAATATTGGTAAACCTCAAGTATCTTACCGAGAAACAATTCTTGGAAATGCAGAAGCTGAAGGTAAATTCGTTAAACAATCAGGTGGTCGTGGTCAATACGGTCATTGTTGGTTACGAGTGAAACCAATTGATGCTGCTGAGCTAACAGAAGAGCAAAAAGAAGCTAAGCCAGATTTACTCTTCCATGATGAAATTAAAGGTGGTGTTATTCCAAAAGAATTCATCAACCCAATTGAAAAAGGTGTTAAAGAAGCCCTTTCTCGTGGTGTGGTAGCTGGTTACCCCTTAGTAAATGTTGATGTTACTGTTTATGACGGTTCATACCATGATGTCGACTCTAGTGAAATCGCCTTCAAAATGGCTGGTTCGATGGCTTTTGTGGCTGCTGCTAAAAAAGCGCAACCAGTATTGCTAGAACCAATGATGGCATTAGAAATCACAACCCCAGAAGAATTTATGGGAGATGTGATTGGTGACCTTAGTTCACGTCGTGGACAAGTTGAAGAAATGTTAGATCGTCATGGGGCAAAAGTTGTTATCGGTAAGGCTCCATTAGCAGAAATGTTTGGTTACGCAACTGACTTGCGTTCTTTAACACAAGGACGTGCAGGATATAGCATGACATTTGCAGACTACGCTGAAGTTCCAAACAATGTAAAAGAAAAAATTGTTGGACAACGTACTGGTACTGAACCTACCGAGTAAGTTAAGTTCAAAAAAACTTTTAAATAGCTCCCAATTTGGGGGCTATTTTTTTAACTGAACCAAAAGAGAAATTGACAAACAAAATAACGATAATGAGTATTGACATTCTTTGCATTGATGACTAAGATCAGAACACTTTCTTATTGATGCTTTTCGTTTATGCATTCACAATTTCAAAGACTGTTTCATTTGATTAAGAAAACAGGTGATAATATTATCTTATTAGACCCTGACTCAAATGATCCCTATATTTTGATGAACTTAAATGCATACGAAGAGTTACTAGAAAGCTATTCAAATACGAATGCAGGAGAAAGAGTACTTCAGTCAAATCAAGACTCAATCAGACCAGTGAGAAGACCACAAATAAAAAAGGTCTCTCAAACTGATGTAGATGAGTCAGAAGTGCTACCTGGTATCGATACAGAAGTTGTTGATCTCAGTGTAGAAGAAAAGGAGTCTGAACCAGAACAAGGAGAAAAGTACTATTTTGAAGAAGTAGAAGAAACAGAAACAGAAGGAGAAAAAGACGAAAAAGAAAAAGGGGATAACTAAAGTATTTTGCTAAAATTAGCAAAATAAACGATCTTTCCACAGCTTACAGAAATAAAAGATAGAGAAAAACTTGCATTTTTGAGATTCTCTGTTATAATTTCAACAATATTTCTCAAACTTTTGAGGTTTTTTTAATAGCCCCAGAAACGGGGTTTTTACATCTAAAAAAAACTCATCTAAAAAAATAATTAATAAAACTATGGCAGAGCAATTTGATCGATCAAAACCACATGTCAACATTGGTACAATTGGACACGTTGACCATGGGAAAACAACTCTTACTGCGGCAATTACAACTGTACTTGCTGAAAAAGGATTTGCAAAAAAACGAAGTTACGCTGATATCGATAACGCTCCTGAAGAAAAGGAACGTGGTATCACAATTGCGACATCTCACCAAGAGTATGAAACAGAAAACCGTCACTACGCTCACGTAGATTGTCCAGGACATGCTGATTATGTTAAAAACATGATTACAGGTGCTGCACAAATGGATGGTGGTATTTTGGTTGTATCTGCTACAGACGGGGTAATGCCTCAAACATCAGAACATATTCTTTTAGCTAAACAAGTAGGAGTTCCTGCTATCGTTGTTTTCATCAATAAAGTAGATATGGTTGATGATGCTGATTACGTAGATTTAGTAGAAGAAGAAGTTCGTGATCTTTTAAAGAAATACGATTTCCCTGGTGATGAAATCCCAGTAGTTCGTGGTTCTGCGCTTAAAGCTTTAGAAAATCCAGCTGGAGACGAAGCTAAGCCAATTTTAGAACTCATGAAAGCTATTGATGAATACATCCCAACACCAGAACGTGATACTGACAAATCATACCTTATGCCAATTGAAGATGTTTTCTCAATTGAAGGTCGTGGAACTGTAGTTACTGGTCGTATCGAACGTGGAATCCTTAAACTAAATGACGAAATTGAAATCGTTGGTTTAAGAGAAACACAAAAAACTGTTGTTACAGGTATTGAAATGTTTAACAAGAATTTAGACGAAGGACGAGCTGGTGATAATGCTGGAATCCTTTTACGTGGTCTTAAAAAAGAAGACGTAGAACGTGGACAAGTTCTTGCTGCTCCTGGAACAGTGACTCCTCATACTGAATTTGAAGCTGAATTCTTAGCTTTAACAAAAGAAGAAGGTGGACGTCACAAACCATTTTTTAATGGATATAAACCACAATTCTACTTACGTACAACAGATGTAACAGGTGAAGTAACACTACCAGAAGGTACAGAAATGGTTATGCCTGGTGATACAGTTAATGCAAAAGTTAAACTTATTGTTCCTGTTGCTCTTGAAGAACAACAACGATTTGCTATCCGTGAAGGTGGGCGAACTGTTGGAGCTGGAGTTATTACTAAGATTATCAACTAAGGCTTTGGGCCACTCATTTTTTGAGTGGCCTTCCTTATTGCAAACATGGCTACGAAGCAAACAACTGAAGAAACGAAAGCAAGAATCCGAATTAAGATTCTGGCCTTTGATCATAAAATCATTGACCAATCTACTCGGACGATTATCGAAACTGCTGAACGATCTGGGGCTTCTGTCGTTGGACCGGTACCACTTCCTACTCAAATTAAGAAGTTTACTACCAATTCATCTACATTCGTTCATAAAGACGCTCGTGATCAATACGAAATGCGTATTCACAAACGGCTTGTAGATATTCTTGAACCAACTCCTAAAACAGTTGATTCACTCATGTCTCTAAATCTCCCAGCTGGTGTAGATGTAGAGATCAAAATGTAAATAAAATAACTGCTGATTGCTGCTGATATCGCTTCATAATTGTGAGTCGATATAAGCAGCAATCAATTCTCGGTATTCACACTCAAGAAAGATTCTTAGCAAAGTGCTAAGAAAAACCTTGACTGGGAGTTTACAGAGATGAAAGGTAAAGGACTATTGATTAAAGTGCTTACAACAACTTTTTCACTCAAATATGTGAAAAGGTCAGAAATAAAGCGATGTATGACACCGTTTTGTTTCTGGCTTTTTGCTTACTCAGAACACAATTATGAAATTCATTCTAGGTTACAAAAAAGAAATGACTCAACAATATCGTGAAGACGGTACTGTTGTTCCTGTGACTATTGTACAAGCTGAACCTGCTATTGTAACTCAAGTTAAGCAGTCAGAAAAAGATGGTTATCATGCTATTCAACTTGGAGTAGGGAAAAGAAATAAAGTTGGAAAATCTCAAGCTGGTCATCTTAAAACAATCACAAAATCAGGAAGAAAACCTTTTCACAGACTTCGTGAAATTCGTGTAGAAGATGCTTCTACATTTACAATTGGAGATAGTATTACTGTAAAAACATTTGCTGCTGGAGATAAAGTAGCTGTTACAGGGACTTCAAAAGGTAAAGGTTTCCAAGGTGTTGTAAAACGGCATAACTTTGCTGGTTCACCTGCTTCTCATGGGCATAAAGATCAATTACGTATGCCTGGTTCTATTGGTTCTCAAGATCCACAACGTGTTTTTAAAGGAACACGTATGGCTGGGAGAATGGGTGGAAAACGAATTACTGTTAAGAACTTAGAAATTATTGCTCTAGATGAGGAAAAAAACCTTTTATTCGTAAAAGGTGCCGTTCCTGGTGCTAGAAATAGTCTTATTCTTATTGCTGGTAATGGTGAATTGATCAAAGGTGCAAGCATTTTTGATGCTCCAGAAGTTATTGATACAACGGAAGAAAAAGATGAAACTACTGAAGAAGCTCCAGAAGTAAATGAAGAAAATTCTACTGAAACACCTGATAAGGAAGTAAAAGAAGAAACTATTGAAAAACCAAAAGCAGAAGACTCTAAAGAAAGTAATGAATCATCAAGTAAATAGATATGTCTAAAGTAAAGGTCTACAATTTAAACGGTGAAGTTGTTGGTGAACAAGAGCTTAATCCAGCTTTATTTAATGTTGAAATCAACCCATTGGTTGTTCAGCAAGTTCTTGTTGCTCAACAAGCAAATAAACGTCGGCCTTGGGCGCATACAAAAACTCGACCAGAAGTTCGTGGTGGTGGAAGAAAACCATGGAAACAAAAAGGTACAGGGAATGCCCGTCACGGTTCTATCCGATCTCCACTTTGGAGAGGTGGTGGGATTACATTTGGTCCTCGTAAAGAACGAAACTATACAAAAGCTGTAAATAAAAAGATGAAACAATCAGCGTTAAGAATGGTTTTAACTGACCGAGCTGCTTTAGAACAAATTGTTTTAGTTGATTCACTTGATTTACCAGAAGTTAAAACGAAACAAGTTGTTCAAGCTATTGGTAAATTACCTCGCAAAGGATATAAAACTCTTTTTGTTACAGATAATGCACCTAAAAACCTTGTTTTATCAAGCAGAAACCTACAAGATGTAAAAACAGTTTCAGCTAATAGTTTGAATGTTCAAGACTTACTACATTACCGAACAATTGTTATTCCTGTTTCAGCTTTAGAAACAATGGTAAATCTTTACGGTGTTAAGAAATAGATATGGGAATTTTCGATAAATTAAAAAGAACAAAAGAAGAAAAAGAACAGCTTAAAGAAGCTGAGAAAGTTTCTGATGCAAAAGAATCGAAAGCTAAAGATATTGAAAAAGGAAAAAAGAAAGCAACTGCAAAAAAAGAAGCTTCAGCTGATAAAAAGAATCCAAAACCAGCAGCAGCTAAACCTTTAGGTGATTCTCATTCTGTACTTGTAATGCCAATTTTGACTGAAAAAACATTCAACTTACAACAATCAAATAAATATTGTTTCTATATCTCACAAGATGCTAATAAGTATCAAGTGAAATCTGCAATGAAAGAAGTATACGGAATTGCTCCACTATCAGTAAACATTATCCGAAAACGCCCTCAAGCTAAAAAACGATGGGGGAAAACAATCGGTATGTCAAAAGGATTGAAAAAAGCAATTATCACAATGCCAGAAGGAACAATTTTAAACCTCACAGAGTAGATCAATGCCCCAATGTTTCAGTGCTTCAGTATTACAGTGATGACCATCACTTCAACACTGAGACACTGAAGCACTCTAGCAATGAAACACTGAAACAATTCAATACTGAAATTTATGCCAATTAAAGTCTACAAACCAGTAACTCCAGGACGACGCAAATCAAGCGTTAATGCTTTTGCTGAGTTAACAACTTCTTCACCAAAGAAGTCGTTAACAAGAAGTAAAAAACGTGGATCTGGACGTAACAATACAGGTAAAATCACTGTGAGACATCGTGGTGGTGGTGCTAAACGTCGTTACCGGCTTGTTGACTTTAAGCGACAAGAATTTGATATTCCTGCGAAAGTAGAAACAGTAGAGTATGATCCTAATCGATCTGCTTGGGTTGCGCTTCTTTCATACCGAAATGGAAAAAAAGCTTATATGCTTGCTCCACAAGGTTTAGAAGTTGGTAAGACAATCGTTTCATCTACTAAACGTGTTGATATCGAAGTTGGAAATAGAATGCCTTTAGATAAAATGCCAGTTGGTACTGTTATCTATAATGTTGAATTATTTCCAGGTAGAGGTGGTTTACTAATTCGATCAGCTGGGCTAAGTGCTCAATTAATGGCGATCGAAGGTAAATATGCCACATTAAAATTACCTTCAAAAGAAGTTCGAAAAGTACCTAAAGGTTGTGCTGCAACTGTAGGTGCTGTTAGTAATCCTGATCATCGTCTTGTACGATGGGGGAAAGCTGGACGAAAACGTCACTTAGGAATTCGACCAACTGTTCGTGGTAAAGCCATGAATCCAGTTGATCATCCACATGGTGGTGGTGAAGGTGGAAACCCAATTGGGATGAAGCATCCTAAGACTCCTTGGGGTAAACCTGCTTTGGGTGTTAAAACTCGAAAAGCAAAGAGAGCTTCAAATAAATTGATTATCCAAAGACGTCCTAAGAAACGTCGGAAATAACTTGAGTAAAAACTATGTCTAGAAGTCTTAAAAAAGGTCCATTTGTAGATGCTAAACTGATGAAAAAAGTCAGTAAGCTTAAATCTGGAGATTCAACGGTTATTAAAACATGGGCACGTCATAGTACAATCACTCCTGAAATGGTTGGGTTTCGATTTGCTGTTCATAACGGACGTCAACATGTTCAAATAGCGGTTGTAGAAGACATGGTAGGACATAAGCTTGGTGAATTTGTACCAACACGAACCTTTAAGGGTCATGGTGGTAAAATGGCCAAAGCACAAAAATAATCTAAGAAAGATCTATGAAAGAAGTTTCTGCTACATTACGAAATCTCCAAATTTCTCCTAGAAAAGTCAGACTAGTTGCTGATCTGATTAGAGGTGCTTCTGTTTCTGATGCACAAAATCAGCTTAACTTTTCTGCAAAAGGAGCTTCTCGACCAGTCTTAAAGTTATTAAATTCTGCTATTGCAAATGCAGATCATAACTTAAACTTAGATACTTCGACTCTTCGAATTAAAACAATTTTAGTTAATGAAGGACCAATGCTTAAACGCTTTATGCCAAGAGCTTTTGGTCGAGCTACGACTATTCGAAAACGAATGTCTCACATTAAAATCGTTTTAGAAGGAGAAGAAGGAAAAGCTAAACCTAAAAAAACTACGAAGAAAAAAGCATCTGCTGATGAAAAAGAAGTAAATCAAGCTCCAGAAAAGAAACAGCCAGCAGATACAAAAAAACAACAACCAATCAAATCAGAACCACGGAAAATGAAATCACAAAATCATAACCAAACAGGTGGTAAACGAACAATGAATACAAAGAATAAATAGATTTCAGCCTGTAGCTAGTGACTAGTCGTTTGTAAGATGTACAAACAACCAGCTACTAGCTACGAGCTAATAGCAATAATTATATGGGACAAAAAGTAAATCCAATTGGGTTTCGACTCGGTGTCATCAAAGACTGGCAGTCAAAATGGTATGCTAATAAGCAGAACTATCCTGCCATGCTTGAACAAGATATCAAGATTCGAAAATACCTCAAAAAAGAACTAAAGGAGTCCTTAGTGAATGCTATTGATATTGAACGATCTCGAAAAAATGTTGTTATTAATGCTCATGTTGCAAAACCAGGTTTAGTTATTGGTCGCGGTGGAGCTGGAATTGAAAAGCTTAAAAAGCATATTCAACAAAAATTCCTTCCACAAAAGACTAATGTACAAATCAATGTGCAAGAAGTGAAACAACCAAATCGTCATGCTGCTATTGTTTTACAAACAATTGCAACAGATCTTGAAAAACGTACTGCCTTTAGACGAGCAATGAAACAAGCTGCTGGTCGTATCGAAAGAGAAGGAGTAAAAGGATTCAAAATTCAAGTGAAAGGACGATTAAATGGTGCCGAAATTGCTCGTAGCGAATCTATCTCTCATGGTCTTATTCCATTGCACACATTGCGTGCTGATGTAGACTATTCTCGAGGTGTTGCTCATACAACGTATGGAGTAATTGGAATCAAAGTATGGATCTATAAGGGAGAAGTCTTTGAAAAAAAGAAAGTGGAAAAAAAGGAAGCGACTCCAACAACAAAAAAAGCTCCAGTAAAAAAAGCTTCTAAACCAAAAAAAGAAGAAAAAGAAGCAGTCAAATAATATACTGCCTGTAGCCTGTGGCTTGTCGCTTGTACCTATACGAGCAACAAGCCACGAGCTACAAGCTCTACTCATAAATCTATGTTATTACCTAAAAAGACAAAACATCGAAAATGGCATAAAGGACGGCGACGATTTACTCGTAATGCTACGTCTGGCTTCGATTTGAGTTTCGGAGGTTTTGGTCTACAGTCTTTAGATAATAAATGGATTACATCACGACAAATTGAAGCAGCTCGTAGAGCAATGTCTCGATATGTACAACGTGGTGGAAAAATTTGGATTCGAATCTTTCCTCATCGACCTATTACTCAAAAAGGAAGTGAAGTTCCTATGGGTAAAGGGAAAGGTGCTGTTGATCATTATGTTCAAGAAGTACGTCCAGGAACAATGATTTTCGAAATCGATGGAGTAGATGAGAAAACAGCTCGAGAAGCAATGCGTTTAGCTTCTCATAAATTGCCAATTAAAACGAAATTTGTTGTAAAAAACTAATTATGAAGCACTCAGCAAAACAATTGCAAGATATGTCAGAAAAGCAGTTAGATGAATTGCTTGGTCAACTTCGTGGTGAAATACGACAAATGCGTTTCTTGGTAACACATGGAGAGTTAAAGCAAGTACACAAGATTAAAGTGGTTAAAAGAAGTATTGCAAGAATCATGATGCAAAAAGGAAAGCTCTCAAAAGCTGAACCATTGACAACTAAGCAAGAACAAGGTTAACTAGTTTGAACTATGACTGAAGAAAAACCAACTACAATTGTACGGAAACTTAAAGGAACTGTTGTTAGCAATAAAATGGCTAAAACAGCTGTGGTTAGTGTTAATCGAGTAAAAACTCACACTAAGTACAATAAGCAGTATACAGTTTCAAAAAAGTATAAAGTACATGATCCAGAAAATAAAGCTGTTATTGGTGAAGTCGTAGAGTTTATCGCTTGTAGACCACTATCTAAAACTAAACGTTGGAAACTCGTTTAAAGAGCATTTGAAATAGAAATATGATCCAAGAAGAATCAAAATTGAAAGTAGCTGATAATAGCGGAGCAAAATTACTAAAAGTAATCCGTGTTCTTGGTGGTTATCAAAAACGATATGCTCGTATTGGTGATATTGTTACTGTTACAGTAAAAGAAGCTTCACCAAATAGTGCTGTTAAAAAAGGTGATGTTGTTCATGCTGTAATTGTTCGAACAAGAAAAGAAACACGAAGAAAAGATGGAACCTATATCCGATTTGATGAAAATGCTGCTGTTGTTGTTGATAAAGATTCAAAAGAACCAAAAGGTACTCGTGTCTTTGGTCCTATCGCTCGTGAATTGCGTGCGAAAGGGTATCAAAAAATTATCTCATTAGCACCTGAAGTATTATAATGTTATGAAAATTAAAACTGGACAAACAGTAAAAGTACTTTCTGGAAAAGACAAGGGAAAAACTGGTCAAGTGATTCAAGTATTCCCAAAGCTTGATAAGGTTGTTGTTGATGGAGTTAATAAATCATTCAAACATCTTAAACGAAGACATGTAAGTGGTACTGAAAAGGGAGAACGAGTTGAATACTCATCACCAATTCATGTTTCAAACGTTAAGGTGGTTGAAGTAGAGAAAGTAAAAAAAGAAGATAAACCGAAAGCAAAGAAAGCTGATAAAAAAGAAGACAAGAAATAAATTGATGCCAGTGGCCAGTGGCTAGTAGCTTGTAGAAATACTAAAAGCTACCAGCTACTAGCTACAGGCTACTAGAAAAACTATGGCAACTTTAACGCAAAAACTCTATAAAGAAAAAGTAGCTCCTGAATTAAAGGAGAAGTTTAACTATGCCAATGTAATGCAAGTTCCAGGCATTGAAAAAATTGTGTTAAATGTTGGTGCGGGTACAAAAACAGATTACAATCTAGACGCCGTTGCTGCGAACCTTGCACAGATTACAGGGCAACAACCAGTAAAAACTCTTGCTAAAAAATCAATTTCTAACTTTAAAATTAGAGATGGCCAACCGATTGGTTTAAAGGTGACATTACGAGGACCTCGTATGTTTGAATTCCTTGACCGATTGGTACATATCACATTTCCTCGTGTGCACGATTTCCGTGGATTATCTGCAAATGCATTTGATCGACAAGGAAACTATGCAATTGGATTTAAAGATCAGTTGGCTTTTCCTGAAATTAAAGCAGAAGGGATTGATCAGCTGCATGGATTAGAAATTGTTATTACAACTTCTGCTCCTGATGCAGAACAAGGGTACGAACTTCTAAAAGGTCTTGGTTTTCCATTATTAGAACGGAAAACAAAGAAAAAATCTTAAGTACTATTACGAATACCTATGGCTACTGAGGCACAAAGAGCAAAATCTCGAAAAAAACCAAAGTACTCAACGCGTATTGTACGTCGTTGTTGGCGATGTGGTCGTCAACGCGGTTATATGCGTCGATTTAACCTTTGTCGAATTTGCTTTCGAGAACTTGCAAGTCAAGGACAAGTTCCGGGAGTTCGTAAGAGTTCTTGGTAAGAATGAATCTATCTAAAAATGACTATGGGAATGACAAACGATCCAATTAGTGACATGCTTACACGCATCAGAAACGCTTCAGCGGTTAGAAAACCTGAGGTTGTGATGCCTTATTCGAAATTAAAGCATAAAATTGCTGACATCCTTTCTACAGAAGGTTATGTTGGTAAAATTACGAAAGTTGAACCAGATACTACAAAACCAGGTTCATCTCGTTTTGCTGAACTTCGAATTGGGTTAAAATATGATGAAGAAAAGCAACCAACTATCAATAATTTGAAGCGTATTAGTAAACCAGGTTTACGGATCTATAAAGGATCTGATCGACTTCCTGTTGTGCTTAATCACTTAGGTATTGCTATTCTTTCAACTTCTCAAGGTCTTATGACTAATAATGAAGCAAGAAAGAAAGGTATTGGTGGGGAAGTTCTTTGCGAAGTCTATTAAAAAACCATTGACCATTGACATGTGACCTCTGACAAAGTAAGGTCAAATGTCAATAGTCAAGGGTCAAATGTAAAAAATTATGTCTAGAATCGGAAAACAACTTATTGAAATCCCAAATGGTGTAGAATTAACTGTCACTGATGGTTTAGTGAAAGCAAAATCATCTAAGGGAGAACTTACATTGCAACTCCCAAAAGAGTTAACTCTTCATATTGATGGGAATCAGGCATCTGTGAAAGTTGAAAATGAAGGTGATTATCGACAAAATGTTTTATGGGGAACAAATGCAAGTTTAGTTTTGAATATGGTAAAAGGTGTTCATGAAGGTTATTCAAAACAATTAGAAGTAAACGGAATCGGATATAAAGTTGCTTTATCTGGAAAAAAACTTACATTAAACTTAGGGTTTTCTCATGCAATTGATTATGAATTACCTGCTGGAATTGATGCTAATGTAGAAAAGAACCTTATTACAATTTCTGGAATTGACAAACAACAAGTAGGTCAAGTTGCTGCTCAAATTCGTTCATACAAAAAACCTGAACCTTATAAAGGAAAAGGGATTAAATACGTTGATGAAGTCATCCGTCGAAAAGCTGGTAAAGCTGCCGGTGGTGAATAAAGTTTATGAATAAGAAACTACAAAAAGTCATTCAAACCCAACGTCAACGTCGTGTAAAACGAGTACGCGCGAAGATTTCTGGTACAACAACAACACCTCGTCTTGCTGTTTATCGAAGTTTAACAAACTTTACTGCTCAGTTAATTGATGATCAAAAAGGTCATACAATTGCCTTCGTTGATCAAAAGAAATTAGGAAAAAAAGGAAAACCACTTGAATTAGCGACTGAATTAGGAAAGAAAATGGCTGAAGAAGCGAAAAAAGCTGGTATAACCTCTATTGTTTTCGATCGTCGTCATTATAAATATCATGGACGCGTAAAAGCTTTTGCAGAAGCTGCAAGAGAAGGCGGTCTACAATTCTAGTTACAATTACAAATAATTATGTCTGAAACATCTAAACCAACTGAATCAAAAGAAGTGACTGAAAAGAAATCAGCTTCTACTCCAAATCAAAGAAATGGAGAAAAGCGACAATCTTCTCGTCCAAGACGTCCACGTAAGCCACGTGAAGAACAAGAATTTGATCAAAAAATCATTGATGTTTCACGTGTTACTCGTGTAACAGAAGGTGGTAAACAAATGTCTTTTAGAGCAACTGTTGCTATTGGAGATAGAAAAGGACGTGTTGCTGTTGGATTAGGAAAAGGATTAGATGTTACAAATGCTATTAATAAAGCAGTTGGGCGTGCTAAAAAAGACTTAGTAACTATTCCATTAGATGATGTTGGAAGTATTCCACATGAGTTAACAGAAAAATTTGGAGCAGCTAAAATCATGATGCGACCAGCAAAACAAGGGACTGGTATTATTGCAGGTGGTGTTATGCGAGTTATTTTAGAATTATCTGGTATTAGAAATGTTGTTGGTAAAATGAATGGTGCGAAGAATAAAATTAATAATTCTAAAGCAACTATTGAAGCATTAAAACGTTTACAAACTGAAACAGCACGAAATGCTCAACGTGGTAAATAAATCCTATGTCTAACTTACAATCACACAATTTACAAGGTCCAAAAGGTGATGCTAAACGAAAGCGTAAACGACTTGGTCGTGGTAATGCTTCTGGTTCAGGAACTTATGCTGGACGTGGTCTTAAAGGACAAAAATCGCGTTCTGGTGTTAGTGGTTTAAAACTAAAAGGGATTCGTCGAAGAATTCTTTCTATTCCAAAATTACGAGGGTTCACAAGTCTTTCTGCAAAAAATGCAGTAGTAAATCTTGGTGAATTAGAACAGGCTTTCACTGCTGGAGCAATTGTTTCTCCAAAAACATTAGTGAAAAAAGGTTTGATTGTTACCCCAAGAAATGGTGTGAAAATTCTTAGCGAAGGATCATTAACAAAAGCACTTACATTTAGAAAGGTAAAAGCATCAGCTACTGCTAAAGAAAAAATTGAAAAAGCTGGTGGGAAGTTTGAATAAAATCGTAAACAACGTAAACTTGTAAAAACGTAAAATCTTATTAATTCTTCTTTACGATTTTACACCTTTACGCATTTACAATATGGCTAGTAAACTGAAACAAGTATTCCAAGTAAAAGATTTACGGAAAAGCATTCTCTTCGTTTTAGCAATGCTTTTTTTGTATCGTGTTTTAGCTCATATCCCTGTACCTGGAGTAAATACAGATAATCTGGCTGCTTTTTTTGAATCAAATCAATTATTAGGTTTAGTAAATCTTTTTTCTGGAGGTGGTCTTCAAAGCTTTTCTTTAGCTGCTTTGGGAGTTGCTCCATATATTACTGCTTCAATTATTTTCCAATTATTGGTGATGATTGTTCCTAGTTTAGAAGAATTACAAAAAGAAGGTGAGTCTGGTCAACAAAAAATTAATCAATGGACTCGATGGGTGAGTGTTCCATTAGCTTTTATTCAGTCTTTTGGTTTCATTACCGTAATTAGACAACAAAGTCAGTTTGATATTGCTTCTACAATGACTCCAACACAAATCGCTATTGCAATGGTTGCAATGACTGCTGGTTCTGTCTTCTTGATGTGGATTGGTGAGTTGATTTCTGAAAAGAATATTGGAAACGGTATTTCTTTAATGATTTTTGCTGGTATCGTTGCTGGTTTACCTACAGTATTGCAACAAACTGTTGTTTCATTTGATCAATCACAAATCTTTAATATTTTGATTTTTGCGGCAATTACATTAATCACAATTATTGCCATTGTCTTTATTACAGAAGGGCAAAGAAATGTTCCTGTATCATATGCACGAATGTCGAATACTGGTGATAATGTAGATTCTCATTTGCCAATTCGTGTGAATATGGCTGGTGTAATTCCAATTATCTTTGCTATTTCTGTTATTTTATTTCCACCAACGATTGCTCAATTCTTAATATCAGCACAAAGCCAATGGGTTGTTGATGCTGCTAATTGGGTTATTGAATTATTTAATAATGGATTATTTTACGGAGTTATTTACTTTATTGCTGTTGTTGTTTTCACCTTCTTTTACTCAGGTGTTATTTTCAAGCCAGATCAAGTTGCTGAAAACTTACAAAAACAAGGAGCTTTTGTTCCTGGAATTAGACCTGGAAAACCAACAGAAGAATACCTTCAATTTATTGTAAACAGAATCATGTTAACAGGTGCTTTGTTCTTAGGTATCGTTGCTATTTTACCTTTGATTGTTCAAGAATTTACAGGATTACAAAATCTTATTGTTGGAGGTACCTCAATTTTGATCGTTGTGGCTGTTGTTATTGATATTGTTCAACAAATTAACTCTCAATTAACAATGAGAGATTACGACGCACTATAAAGAAGGAACTATTTGATGTAAAAATGCTCCGCTGAATGTCGGGGCATTTTTATTGCCAAAACCTCTAAAAATGCTATAGTTTCAATACTTTACAAGGATAATCAGATATTTACTGCTTTAAGGCTATAAAAGCTTTATTGCTTTCTTAACATATGAATCAGCCAACGATTATTATCATGGGGTCTGCAGGGTCTGGAAAAGGAACTCAAGGACAATTACTAGAAGAACAATTAGGGTATGAAATAGTAGAAGCTGGAGCGATTTTTAGAAAAACGGCTCTAATGGACACTGAGCTAGGTCGCAAAGTAAAGCACATTAATGATTCTGGTGGACATGCTGATGATGAGTTGATCACAGAGCTTATGCGTGAACATATGAAAGATCTTTCTTCTGAAACATCACTTCTGATTGATGGGTATCCTCGAACAATGGGGCAAGCTGATAGATTAGAGGCATTGTTAAAAGACTCTGGGCATAACCCTGAAAATATTGTTGCGGTATGGATTAATGTTCCACGTGAAGAAACAGAACGTCGATTATTAAATCGATCGCAATGTACTGTTTGTAAAACAGTATTTATGACACGAGAGGTCACACAATGTCCTCACTGTAATGGAGAAGTCAAACCTCGTGATTATGATAAGCCAGAAGCAATCAAAAAACGATTAGATTTTTTTGATGAAAAGTCGAAACCTGTTATTGAGTATTATCGGGAACAAGGAAAATTGATTGATGTAAATGGTGAACAAGAAGTTGCTCATGTCTTTGAAGAAATCAAAGAAAAACTAAAACCCTATATTAAATAGACAAATGCAGATTAAAGACAGATTAACTCCAGACAAATACAGTCATCTGCACTAGTCTGAATCTAATCTGAACTTATCTGAACAAGTCTCTGTGAATCAGCTATGGTCATTGTAAAAAATAAAGAGCAAATTGATGGGATTAGAAAAAGTTGCAAATTACTTGCAGAGGTTTTAGCTATGGTGGGTAAGCAAGTAAGACCAGGAGTAAGCCCAAAAGAATTAGATGTATTGGCAGAAAAATTGATTCGAGAAGCAGGAGGGAAACCTGCTTTTAAAGGGTATAGAACAATGCCAGGTATTAAAGCATTTCCTTCTACTATTTGTGCTTCTGTTAATGATATTGTCGTTCATGGTTTTGGTGATTCCGATGAGCCGTTAAAAGAAGGGGATATAATCGGTATTGATTGTGGGATAAATCTAAATGAGTATTATTCTGATATGGCAAAAACTTTTGCTGTTGGAAAAATTGATCCAGAAATCCAAAAAATGATGGACGTAACAGAAAAATCACTTTATAAGGGGATTGAGCAAATGAAACCAGGAGTTTCCATTCGAGCTATTTCAGCTGCAATTGAAAATCATATACAACCACATGGATATGGAATCATTAGAGGTTTTGCTGGACATGGAGTTGGGTTACAAGTTCATGAAGACCCGTGGATTCCAAATTATGTAGATGATCACTTAGAAGATAGTTTGTCTTTGGTAATGCAACCTGGTCATGTATTTGCGATTGAGCCAATGGTGACAAATGGGGGAGAAGATGTAGAAATTCTTAGTGATGGGTGGTCAGTACAAACGGATGATCATTCTATTAGCGCTCATTTTGAGCATACTGTACTTGTTACAGAAGATGGGTATGAAATCTTAACATTATTGTGATGCGAATCTGCGAATACATTCGAATCTACAAATCATTACATATATTTGTAGATTAGTGTTCATTCGTATATTAGCATCACACATTCGTATATGAGGTATTTAGGAGTTGATTATGGTTCAAGTTATATTGGATTAGCAATGGGAGATGATGATAGCTATTTAGCTATGGCATTTGATACCATTTTAGAAAAAGATGTAAAAAGACAATTGTCCGTTATTGAGCAAATTGTTTTAGATGAAGATATTGATCAAGTAATTGTTGGGTATCCATTGAGTCTTGATGGTGGAGAATCTGATCAAACAACGGAAACAATTAGTTTTATCACAGAGTTAAGTGGAAAGCTTGGTATTCCAGTTGAAAAAGAAGATGAACGACTGACTTCTCAATTTGCACAAACTCTCATCAAAGAAGCAGAAGGCTCTAGTGCTCAAGATGAACATGCGCATGCTGCTGCTTCTGTTTTACAATCCTATTTAGATCGCATGAAAAACGAAGTTTCATAAATCAGCAAGTAGGGATCATATAGCATTTATATAGAATGATCCTTGATATATGATCCCAGTTTATGACATATAAAACCAAAGCCATTGTGCTCAAGAGTAAAGCTTGGCCAAGAAATGCTCGGTTATATACTTTATATTCAGAAAAATTTGGAAAAATAAAAGGCGTGGCAGCTGGGGTACAAAAAATCAAAAGTAAAGTCGCTGGTCATTTACAGCCTTTTACTATTGTTGAGGTTATGATGGCAAAAGGGCGTTCCATAGATCGACTTGCACAAAGTCGTTTTATGAAAGGTTATACTTCTTTTGGAAATGATTTCGATTCTCTTATTCGAGGATCATATGTATTAGAAATAATTGACGCATTAACCAGTGAAGGGGTAGCTGATTTTGAAATTTGGCAATTGATCGAAGAACTTTTTGAAGAATTAAATGAACAAAGTATTTGGGGAGTAGGACAATTTGATTATCATCAAAAAGAAAAATTCGATTTGCTGATTCGCTTATTTGCGCTAAAGTTATTAGATAGATTTGGTTTTTGTCCAGAATTGTATAATTGTCTAATTTGTAGAGAATTATTAAAACCAGAGGACTTATTTTTTTCTATTAGTCAAAGTGGGATGTTTTGTATTAATTGTCGGTCTGATCAATATCCTCATAAACAAGTTCCAATTGAATTAGTTAAATTGCTTCGTAGTTCATTAAAACAACCCTTAGCGCAGTTATCACGAGTCGTTGTTCCATCCGAATTACAAAAACAAACCATTGTGAATATTGATCAAATGGTCATGACACAATTACAAAAACCACTGAAAATTTTACCTTATCTTTCATCATGAGACACGTTTCGTGATACGTGGTTCAATATGGACCATGTACCATGACACCCATGTACTATATTTATGGCTAAACGAATTGTTATTTTAGGCGCAGGGATTGCTGGAGCAAAAGCTTTGCGATCTATTCACAAGCAATTTCATGATGATAAGCAAACGAGTATAACCGTTGTTGATAAAAATAATTACTCTGCTTTTATCCCAATGATTCATGAATTGGCAACTGGGTCTGTGCAAGTTACTCATTTAACACAACCAATCAGAGGACTGATTCATTGTTGTTTAGAACGTTTTATTCAAGCAGAAGTAAAAGGGATTGACCTTGATCAAAAAATTGTAAAAACAAGCTCTGGAGAGGTCTTATATGATTATCTGGTTATTGCCATGGGGTCGACAAATAACTATTTTGGAATTCCTGGTGTAGCTGAATATGCTCTTGATTTAAAAACAATAAAAGATGCACTACGATTAAGAGAGCATATTATTTCTCGGTTTGAACAAGTTGCTCAATTATCAGCTGATGATCCGCATAGAAGAGACCTGCTTCATTTTGTTCTTATCGGTGCGGGTTATACTGGTGTAGAAACAGCAGGGCAATTAGCTGATTTATTTTCTAAAGAATTACGTGATTTATATCCTGAAGTTCAAGCCGATGAGCCAAAGATTACCATTGTGCAAGGCAATGATCGGATTTTACCAGTCTTGTCAGAAAAGAGCAGCGAAATTGCAAAAACACGATTAGAAAAATTAGGTGTAACTGTCCTTACTGGCGTACGTGCAACGGCTGTAACTCCAGAAGGGGTGAGTTTAAATAACGGAACAGTTTTACAATCACATAATGTTATTTGGACATCTGGGGTTTTAGCTCGTGGGTTTGAGTTTTTTTCAGATGAGTATCTAGAAAAGGGGAGGGTAAAAGTAAAAGCCACATTACAAATGGAAAAATATCCTGAAGTTTTTGCCATAGGTGATATTGCAGGTGTTATTGAAGCGGGTGGGCCACATCCTCAAACAGCTCAATCAGCTGTACAACAAGCTGCCATTATTGGAGGTAATATTCAAAAATTATCTGATGGTGAACCTTTAACTCCATTTACTTATAATCATAAAGGAGATTTAGTTCCAATTGGCAATAGATGGGCAATTGCAGAAATTAAAAAAGTAAAAATCACAGGTTTTATTTCTTGGTGGATTAGACGAACTGTTTATTTGATGGGAGTTATTTCCTGGTCTGATAGGCTTAGAATTGTTATCGACTGGACATTGAATCTCTTTAGTCAACGTGATACAACTAAATTATGAAAAAAGAAAACACAGCATTAGTTATTGGTAGTGGATTAGGTATTCTTGTTTTTGGATCCCTCTTATTTAATGTCTCAAAAGAATATAAAGAAGAAAATCCCAAACCAATAGAATATCAAGGTCAGGTAGATGCATCTGGTGAACCAGTAGACATAGGTGCTATTGCTACAATTGGTCAATCATTCATTCAAGTAATGGCTTCTTATGACCAAGAACAAAACCAGCCAATTAAACTAATGAGCGTTAATCCTGTTAAAAATAAATGGCAAGCAAAGTATGAAGTTGAACAGGTTTTTGAAAATGATCTTTCATTAGTATATTACTATACGGTAGATATAGACCAAGGTCATGTTATTCGTCACAATGTTTCTGTTTCAGATCGTTCTAGAAGATTGCTTTTGTCTAATCCAGAACCAGATTCTATTGTTGAGCAAAAAGGGTTCACAATAAAAGGACAAGTATTTGATGAGCAAAAACAAGTTATACTTTCTGTATTTGATAAAGAAACAGGTGCTGAAATTCTAAAGGATACTATTAATGTAAATTTAGATAATGATGCCGTATACTCAAAGATAGTAACGATTACTGATAATCTTTTTGGAGATTACATTTTACAAGTATCAGATGGGCAGTCTATTGTTCAGACTGATATTGTTATTACTCAATCAAAGTAGTTTTTTGTTAGGATATTTGCATGTTTTTTGATATAATACCTTTATATGCCAACACCGACATTATTTAAACTCACAACAGATGAGAGAAAAGCTGCCGTAGACAAGCTTGTTGATGGTGCATCACCAAATGCAGAATTCTATTTATTACTTGTCTTATCAACGGTTATTGTGACCCTAGGACTTTTAATCGATAATACGGCTGTCGTTATTGGGGGGATGTTGGTAGCTCCAATTATTTCTCCCATATTAAGTTTAGCCATGTCGATTGTGATGGCTGATTTTGATTTACTTTTTCAATCTGCCAAAGTACTTTTGATGTCGATTATTGCTGTTATGCTCATTGCATTTTTGATTAGTTTTGCCTCTATTGGACTAGAAGTAAATTCTGAAATTGCTTCTCGAGCAGTAACATCCTCTGAATACTTTTTCGTTGCTTTAGCTGCAGGGATTGCGGCTGCATTTGCCTTTGCTCGTCCAAGTTTAAGTGAAGCTATTCCAGGTATTGCTGTTACAGTGGCTCTCTTACCACCTTTAGTAGTTTCTTTTATTGCCATCCCATTACAAAGTTTTGAGATTTTTGTCAAGTCTATGGGATTGTTTTCTTTGAATTTATTAGGTATAATATTTGCTGCAACTATTGTCTTTTCGTTAATGGGGTTTTATCGACAACGATCAGAGGCTGTAAAGAAGCTAGAAGAAGAACTCTCTGAAAAAACTTGAAATATTTTAGATAAAGTTGTGTATTAATAGGTGAAAATAAAGGTAATGTGCTCGTTGGTTTATTGCTAAACCAAGAACTCATTACAATCCTATGTCAAAAACCAAAACAGCAATTTTGCCGAATATTTTTGAAAAGGCATTATCTCTGCACAAGATAAAGACAGCTACTATAACAAGAACATATGTAGAGATGTCAGATGAAGAACTTGTTTCTGAAGTACAAAAAGGTGACGAAAAAGCATTCGAACATATTGTACAAAGATATCAAGGGAAACTTTTTGCTTATATTATGCGATTAATGAATCATCGTGATGAAGCACATGATATTACGCAAGATGTTTTTCTAAAAGCGTACAAGCATATTCAACGCTTTGATACAGAAAGAAAATTCTCTTCATGGGTATATCGAATTGCTCATAATGAAACGGTCAACTGGCTCAAGAAAAAAACGAGAGCAAAAGTGGAATCGCTCGATAGTCATGTAGAAAATGGATTCCAATTAGCAGATAACCTGAATACAGAAAAAGCATATATAAAAGAAGAAGACGGAGGAGTCGTACGCGAGGCAATAAATAGCCTGCCAGCAAAATATAAAGAAGTCATGGAATTGCGCTACTTAAAACAACAGTCCTACGAGGAGATAAGTGAAAAATTAGATAAACCAATTAATACTGTCGGAACTCTCATTAATAGGGCAAAAAAGAAATTAGCTTTGGCACTAGAGAATGCCTCCCAAACAACTTAAGGTAAGTTTGTCGCCAAATGTTTCTCGTTTATTCCATTGAATAGCGACCTCATTTGGCGATTCGTCTTTATGAAGAATCGACCAACCAATAAACAATTAGAAGAGATGGTAAATCAAATCTGTGAATCAGATGATTTTGATTGCAAAGAAGCAATTATGTCTCAAATCAAAAGTGGGCGCACACAAATGCGGTCACGTTGGTTGATTTTAAGTGAAGAATTTGGTTTGCGTACAACTTGGATTCTTACGGTATTTCTTCTTATTGGGCTTGTTAATCTCATCGCCTTTATTATCAGCCGTAGCCCAGAAACAGCCTTTTTAGAATTCGGTGGTTCTGGTTTTGGGGTTGTATTAAAATCTTTTCCTTATGGTTGGTCTGCCTTAGCCATTGCCTTAATTCTTTTTACTATTGTGGCAATGAAACGTTTTTCATGGTCCTATTTATTTCCATTCAAATTATTTAGCTTTTTATTGGTTGGGGGGATATTAACAGCTGGTTCTGTTGCTTTTGCAACAGGAGTAAATGAAAGTCTTTATAATAAGCTCATTGAAAACCCAGGTTCTGGTGATTCCTTATTAGCAAAATTATATTGTCTTTGCGCTAATAGAGATTTAGATTCAGATAACGCATTAATGGGAGAAATTTTAGATGCAAATAGTGAACAAATTATTGTACAAACGCCAAAGTTAGAAGTAGTAACAATTAATTTAACAACCACAACAGAATGGATGGATGATATTAATCCACAAACGTTTTTCACGGTAAAAGTATTGGGAGTAAGGAATGATAAAAATACTTTTACGGCTAGCCATATTAAAGTGCATGATGTTCAGGGGATGGACTTAGTTCGTTCTCAAGAAGATTGTGAAAATAAACAGCAATGGGATCGTAAGCGCGAAATAGCCGATCAAAGAAGGAATGCTGTTATTCAACCATTTACACCTGCCATTGGAACAGCACAATTAGTTCGATCGATTTACTAATAATGATTCGAATCTACAAATAGATCCGAATCCGCGAATGAATACTAATCTACGAATATTGTTAAAGAGGATATTTGCAGATTAGCATCACCATTCGTATTAAAATAAGAAGTGAAATAAAAAAGAAGTGAAGCAGTATTAGTGGTTGAAAGGTTGCTCCATTACCTTTCAGTCATAGCATTAATCACGTGGTGAGCAAGTCACACCCTCGGCTTGTTCACGCAAAGGCAATGTCCCATTCGTCGTTTTCGGCGGATGGGATGTTGTTTTTTTCAAACAATTCGGCTTTTTTGTCAGTCACTATCAGCTTTTGCTATACTAGTTTTACGTCCCACCATTAATGGGACTTTCATATTCTATGGCTGAAGAAACATATACATTATTTCAAAAACCAGAAAACCATCATTTTCAAATTGATTATGATAATGAGCTAAACGAAGAGCAATTAAAGGTTGTAAAAGAAGGTGATGGGCCTTGTCTTGTGCTTGCTGGAGCAGGAAGTGGAAAAACACGTACCTTGGTGTACCGTGTTGCTTATTTATTGGAAAAAGGAGTGCCTGCAGATAGAATTTTGCTCGTTACTTTTACGAATAAAGCTGCTCGAGAAATGATGGAAAGAGTAGAGCAAATTTTAGGGAAAAAACCAAAAGGTCTTTGGGGTGGGACATTCCATTCAGTTGCCAATCGATTATTACGCCAATACGGAGAAAATCTTGGTTATACCAAGGATTTTGGAATTTTAGATAGTGATGACCAAGATAAGCTAATTGCTCAAATATATAAAGAATTACGAATTCCAAAAGAATCATATATTCCTAAGAAGCGGGTAATCAAATCTATTATTTCATTTGCGAAAAATAGCCAAGAATCTATTTCTGGAATCATTGAGAAAAATTATCCTTATCTTTTACCAGAGGTTATTCCTTTAATCGAAAGTATTGCAACAGAATATGAATCAAAAAAACGCTATGCAAATGTCATGGACTTTGATGATATGCTTACTAATTGGTTAAAGCTTTTGCAAGAGCATCCAGATATTTCAGAAAAAGTTTGTACTAAATTTCAATATGTTTTAGTGGATGAATTTCAAGATACAAATAATGTTCAGTCTCAAATAGTACAGCATCTAGCAAATCCACAAAGAAATATTCTGGTTGTGGGGGATGATGCGCAAAGTATTTATTCATTTCGTGCGGCAACTGTAGAAAATATTTTAAAGTTTCAACAAATTTACCCAGATGCCAAGCTATTTAAGTTGCAAGTCAATTACCGTAGTACACCTGAAATATTACAATTGGCTAATGAAAGTATTCGTAATAATCAATTTCAATACGATAAACAATTAATAGCTGAGCGTGAGTCTTCTAAGCGCCCTGTCTTAATTGCGGCAAGAGATGCTCAACAGCAAGCTGAAATAATTGCACAAAGAACGTTAGAGCTGAGAGATGAAGGGATGAGTTTAGACGATATCGCCGTTTTATTCCGTTCTTCCTTTCAAATTATTGAATTGGAATTAGAACTAAATCGGCGAGGAATTCCTTATACGGTTCGTGGTGGTATGCGCTTCTTTGAACAAGCCCATATTAAAGATGTCATGGCGTATTTGCAATTACTACAAAATCCAAAGAATGAAATTGCTTGGAGAAGAGTGTTTCAAATGTATGCTGGTATTGGTCTTGTAACTGCTACCAAAGCTTGGAATAAAATGAAAGAAAGAGAAACATTGGCGCAAATGCTTTCTGCTTTAGGTGAAATTGGTGGAAAAGGAAAAGCTGCTTCTAGTTTTGGGCGTATTCAAAGATTGTTTTTTCATTTAATGGAGGTTCGATCTAATAAAATAGGTGAACTGATTCATCGTATACTTGAGCAAAGTTATCAAATGTATGTAGAGAATACGTACGATGATGCCAAGGATCGATTAGAAGATTTAGCTCAATTGGCAATTTTTTCTAGTAATTATACGGACCTGAATGAGTTTTTGTCAGAAGCTTCATTATCAGAAGGTTTTAAGGCGGAGCGAGCGGCAACAGCTAATGAGCCGGAAGCTGATGAAAAACTTGTTTTATCTACCATTCACCAAGCAAAGGGATTGGAGTGGGATGCCGTTTTTGCAATGGGATTAGCAGAAGGACAGTTTCCACATTATAAGGTTGCAGAAGATGATAAACAAATGGAAGAAGAACGAAGATTGTTTTATGTAACGGTGACACGCCCAAGAAAACAATTATATTTGCTCTATCCAATTATGTCTCGCAGTTATGCAACGGGGGAGGTTATCAATCGTCCGTCAATTTTTATTCGAGAGGTAGATGAAGATTTGTTTAGAACTTGGAATATTTCAGAGATAGCAACTGAGCCTGTGATTGCACTAAAAAAAGAAGCACCCAAAAAAGTTGATATGATGTATGTTGACGAAGAATACGAGTCAGACGATAATGAAGCTAGTAGTATTTTTGATATGATTAAGAATATTTAAACATGGTTCATGGGACATGAATCGTTTCTGCGCCACGCACCACATTCCATAATCATATAACTCGATAATTATGAAAAATCTCCTTACTATTTTGATAAGCTTGTCTTTATGTGTTCCATCTTTGGCATTGGCTCATATTGGTGGAAATGCAATTGAAGACGGTGAATATCGGATTGAATTAGGAAGTTTTCCAGAAGATGGCTTAAACCCTAATGAGACAATTATTTTTTCTGCGGTAATGGAGGATTTAGAAGCAAATCCCGTTTTTAACTCTAAAGCATGGATAAGGATTTCTCAAAATGATGAGATTTTATTTTCAAGTTCTGATTTTATAACAGAAGATGGAACGGTTGACTTTGAATATCTCTTTGCTGATCACGGGATGTACGATATGACCATCCGCATGATAAATACAAAGAATGATGATGAAGCGACGGTAACGTTTCCATTAGAAATCGGTGACCCAAATTTAGCTGTAGAAGGAGGGCAGGTAAAACAGTTTGCTCAAAGTGGTTCAAGATTTAACTTATCTGTATTGACTCTAATTATTGGATTATTGAGTGGTGTTTTTCTTGCAAGGTATCGTCCAAAATCGAGTAAAGTTGGTTAAGAGTCGTTAAAAAATGTGAAAGCCTCCCTTTCCTTAGTGGTTGGGGAGGCTTTGTGATTTCGAAGTGGCCGGGGCTACTTCAGTGGTGTCGATGGGCTTGAAGTCTGGTCCAAGCAGGCGACGATTAATGCGATTGCCTTTTTGGTCCGTCGTGAGCTCGATGTAGTTTTCACCAACCTTACGATAGTGGATCAAGTAGTTTGAGTTACTCATTCCGGTGGGGCCCGTTTGTGAGGGGCTTGGGTCAAGTAGGTTGACCGGTTCCGGAGGAGCTACCGTGAGCAGCTTAGTCACATCAATTGGTGAGAAGAGCGGTTGGGGCTCATCTTGCTTGTCCTGCACCGTAGCAGGTACTGATGGTTCATTCTGCAGATTCTGGAGATATTGGATCCCGCCACAGAGGCAAATGTCAAAGATGAGCAAGCAAATGCCCAAGAGGCACAAAGACTTATCTTCTTTATTCATCTGGTCTTTTCCTTTTCTGTGGTAACGAACTCTCTGCGGATCTCGTTACCATTTTGGTCTTGGTAGATTTTGAAGGTGTTTTTTCCCACCTGCACGGTAATCACGAATTGAGCTGTTGAGAATGATCCAGCTCTCGAGTGACCCGACTCTTGTGCGGCTACACCGCTACTAAGCCCAACAATATTACTGTTGAGGTTGACGGTGATGATGGTGGGGATGGGGCTGGCAATTATTTGCTGCGCCATTGGCGCCTTCTTCTTGGTTCGCCGTTCCGTATCGAGGTTCGTCATGACCAAGAAGAAAGGATAGTAGATGGTGAGCAAAACGATACCCACTTTGATCCAGTACTTTTCTTCTTCCCAGTTTTCGTTCTTCACTTTGTTTTTACTTTCGTTTAGTGTTTTTCTACAAAGTTCATCATACAGCATTATTCTTGCACAGTGAATTCTACAGAAAAAGGAACGGCCGCGACACCAAAGGGGAGGTGTCGCGGCCGCTTGCCCGAGGGCATAAGGGGATATGGAGAGCATCGGAGGACGCTCATTGTGGGAGTCCCTAGTTCAAATGATTGTTCCACAGCGTTCTTCCTGGTTTCGCTATGGGTCATCTGCACGGGGCCAAGATGGTATACGGGGCTTCACCAACGAGGTTTAGCACGGTCTACGATCTTATTGGCTGTTCGGGACATGTGTAGGTGGCTGCGTCCCCCAAGAATCATTGGAAAGTGGGGGAGAGGGGGACGCAGCCTTAGTTTTGTAGCTGTCTCAGAGCAAGGAATCGATGGGGATGGACGGCTAAGCTAATTCGTTTTCGCTTTGCCTACATCAAACTCCACAGTGGTATTCAACGACTTTCCGGTGTTTTTAGCTCTGAGACAACAGAAAAAATATATTTGCATAGTTATTAAACAATGTCAAGACTTGCTATTGAGGAAAATCTATGATAAATTTGAGAATAGTTATCAATTTAACAAGTTTTTTAGCTAAATTTAGCCAAAATGTCTTATCAAACTAGTCAAAAACAAGCGATTTTACAGCATGTGATGCTTTCTAAAAGTCATCCAACAGCTGATGAAGTCTTTAAAGCAGTCAAATCTGACCTGCCTAGTATTGGTTTTGCCACGGTTTATAGAAATTTAGCGACTTTAGCGAAAGAAGGAAAAATCAAAGAAGTACAATTTATTGATAAAAAGAAAAGATACGAAGGAAATACCCATCAACATCAACATTTTATTTGTACAAAATGTGAACGTATTGTTGATATGGAATTATCTGAATTACTCAATATCAAAGACGCTGTTACAAAAATGCAATGTCATGAGGTGACAGAATATAATCTCGAATTAATTGGTATTTGCGCTGTTTGTACAACTGACCACTAACCACTGACGACTGACCACTGACGACTGACCACTGACCACTGACCAATGACAGCTGACTACTGACAATAAACAGTTTAATGTATAGTCAGTAGTTAATTGTCAGTTGTTCGTTGTAGAATATGAAACGAATTTATCTAGACCATGCCGCCACGACTCCAATCGACTCAGAAGTTGCTAATGCTATGCAACCTTTTTTGACTGAGCAATTTGGAAATCCTTCTTCTCTTCATCAAGAAGGGAAACAGGCAAGACTTGCTTTAGAAGAAGCTCGAGCAAAGATTGCTACTTTTTTACATGCACAAAATGAAGAAATAATTTTTACAGGTTCTGGGACAGAAAGTTGTAATCTTGCAATTGTTGGAGTTGCTTATGCTCAAAAAGAAAAAGGGAAACATCTTATCACAACAAAGGTAGAGCATCATGCTGTTTTAGAATCATTTGAATATTTAGAAAAACAAGGTTGGCAAATTACTTGGTTAGATGTCGACGAATTTGGAATGGTCAATGCAAATGATGTGGCCAATGCGATTACTGATCAAACTGTTCTGGTCAGTATTATCATGGCCAATAATGAAGTTGGATCCATTAACCCTATTAAAGAAATTAATCGACGAGCGAAACAAAAGAATCCAAATGTCCTTGTTCATACAGATGCTTGCCAAGCTACTGGTTATCTAAAACTTGATGTGAAAAGCCTTGGAGTTGATTTACTTACTATCAATGCTTCTAAAATATACGGGCCAAAAGGAGTTGGTGTTTTGTATAAACAAAAATTAGTTAAACTCGATCCTGTCATCCACGGAGGCGGGCAAGAAAAAGGTTTACATTCTGGAACACAAAATGTCCCAGCTATAGTTGGGTTTGCAAAAGCGGTAGAACTGATTAATCTAGAGCCTGAATCAATCAAAGAATTACGAGATGAGTTTATTCAATTACTTCAAAAAGAAATCCCATCAATTGTGGTCAACGGTCATTTGGAAAAACGTCTCCCAAATAATGTAAATGTAAGTATCCCAGCAGTAGATGGGGAGACATTAGTAATCTTTTTAGATCAAAAAGGAATTGCTTGTTCAACAGCCGCTGCCTGTACAACCGCTTCAACTGAACCATCACATGTATTACTTGCCATGGGAAAAACAGAAGAAGAAGCCAAAAGCTCACTTAGATTCACCCTCGGAAAATCAACCACAAAAGAAGATTTACAATATACCGTTGAAAAACTAAAAGAATCAATCCAAACCCTTTCTAAATAATATTTTACGCTTTACCAATTTACGCTTTTACATTCTATGGCCCTATGTGCCCACCACAAACATGATAATGTCGACGGGATCGTGAGAAACGAGCCTTGGGTTGATACTGAGCGAGATTTTGTGAAAGTTTGTCATTGTGAGCTTTGTACAAAAGGGAAAGCCGATGAAATCATCGAAACACTTCGAAAACATTTTACAGGGACAACTATGCAATTAGTTGCATCACCTAGCCCTGGTTCTACTTGCAAAAGAGGGAATAGCGTTATTATTAATGACCAAGTGGCGGTGATTACTGATTTGAATAATTTAGGGCAAAGAATTGATAAAGAAGTAGAAAGACAAAGGTTACAAAGACAAGATCATCCAGAAGAGAATAAAGATGTGATTAAAGTTTGTTTTGGTCCTAGTTGTGGACATAAAGGAGCAGAAGAAATCGAAAAAAATCTTTGGAAACAATATAGTAAGAATGATGATGTAAGAATTATGCGATGCGGGTGTACAGGAAATTGTGCGCAAGCAAATAATGTGGTTGTAAATGACAATATTATCAATCGCCAAAGTCCATTGAGAGTGTTCAATAATGTCGAAATTGAATTAAGTAAACAAAGAAAAGAAAAAGCTCGAAATTCTGGTCCATTAACCATGGATGAGGCGGAAGATATTTTGGGGTTGGGGTTTTAAAATACCTCCCCTCAATCCCCTCCTAACTTAGGAGGGGAAGGTACGAGACTGTTTATCTTGTTCCTCCTCCCCTTTGCTAAGGGGGAGGTCGGGAGGGGGTATTGATCAGCATTATTCAAGTGATAAAACATAAATATGCCAGTACGAATGTACGAAGAAAATGAAATACATGAATGTAAAACTTGTGGTTTAATGCTACAGGTTTCTTTGGCTGCTGTTCCGATTGAACCGCTTATTTGTTGTGGGAGCTTAATGGCATATTTAAAAAAGCATGAAAAACCAGAAGAAGTATTTGATCTGACACAAAAACCAGTTTTACCAAATGCTAAAGAAACTATTTATACAAAAGGGGAGAAATATACTTGTTCGCTTTGTGGTATTGAAGTTCTTATTCTTAGAACATCTCAACCTATTGATATGCTCGATTGTTGCGGAGAAGGTATGGAATTAATGAACTAACTAATGTGTTTGTCTTGTATTAGGTACTAGACGAGCATGCTATTTAAATCATTAAGACAAAAAATTATGGAAGACCATGATATGATGCATTTCTCTCCACGTTTGGTGGGAAATCCTGCTCCATTATGGAAAATGGACGGAGTTAAAAAAGAAGATTTTCACTCTCACTCACTAGAAGATTATAAAGGAAAATGGTTGGTAATGTTTTTTTACCCATTAGATTTTACCTTTGTTTGTCCAACAGAAATTAAAGGTTTTGATAAAGAAGTAGAAAAATTCCGAGAAATGAATGCAGAAGTTGTAGGTGTTTCTACAGATTCAGTTCATTCTCATAAAGCATGGATTGCTCGAGACTTTGGTGGAGAGCTCAATATCCCATTGCTTTCAGATATGACAAAAAATGTTGCTTACGACTATGGAGTTCTTTTAGAAGATGAAGGAATTGCTTTACGAGGAACATTTATTATCGACCCAGAAGGAGTTGTAAAATACGCTGTTGTTTCTGACAATAATGTAGGACGTTCTGTTTCTGAAACTTTACGTGTTCTAAAAGCATTACAATCTGGTGACCTTTGTCCAATTGATTGGGAAGAAGGACAAGATACTTTAGGGAAGGCTTAAATCAATGGATCAATAAACAATGATCAATTAGCAAAAAGCGCTCGTTTGGGCGCTTTTTTGTGTTGACAAAAAAGAAAAAATATGCTATCATTTTCCCAGTCTTGTTCCTGGAGGATGTATGACTCGACTGGCTATTAGCTACTATTGTGATGAGTTGGGCTCAGAGGCATTGGTTCGCTTGATCAAGCGATCCATGGATAGGCGCGAAGAGATTCGCGTTCATCTGGAAGGTCGTCTTCCTGTTATCTGTATTCCCACTCCGATGAACGGAGATATATCACCTGACGGTAGCATCTTTTGGGTAAAAGCGCATGAGCGGTATTTCCTCTCTCGTGCATTGACCCAAGTCGACGTTTTTGTCGACTAGTCGCTCATTTGAGCAATAGTTGTACTGAGCTAACCCTCAGAACGAATGGTCGACATTTGTCGGCAACAATACAAAGAGGTTAGATGCTTTGTATTTCCGCGTTTAACGACGTATACAGGGAAACCTGTTTAACAAGTCTTGGCGGTCGGACTAAAGTGATCGCACTTCAAGCCAGAAATGGCTACTTGCAGACATTGCCTTGCGCCGTGTCTGCTTTTACGTTTGGGCGCTTTTTTGTTTTTAAATTGAATTCATGTTTAAATGAAACCTATGTCAACAGAAAAAACGTGGGAACAATTTTATAAAAACAATGACGGGATCTATTCTTCGGGTCATTTTTCTGATAGGAAAGATATTGATGGGCAGATTTATAATAACTATCAAATAGCTTATCGAGAAGAATTATTGAAGTATTCTGGAAAAGAATTAGCTGTTGAGCTTGGTTGTGGGAATAAACCAATTTTTGAAGTGCTGGGGCATTTTGACTCAGTTTACTATACGGATATTTCAAAAGAAGCTTTGGTTCAAGCAAAAAAGGCATTTGAAGCATTGGATACGAGTAAACTAATAACAGATTCAGTCTATTTTGAAGAAATGAATGTAGATTCTTTTTTACTTTTTGATAACGACTCTCTTGATCTCGTCTTTAATACAAGGGCACCACATAGAGATGAGACTTCGAAGGAATTGTATCGAACACTCAAAGATGATGGAGTTTATGTTTATCAAACAATAGGGGAAGAAGATTTCAAAGATTTTAAGCTTTTGTTACAAGATGGTCGGTTTTATGATGATTATTTGAAACTAGGGAAAACAAGATTTCAGGTTGTAAAAGAATCACTTATCCAAGCTAGTTTTAATCAAGACAATATTGAGCTTATTTTTGATGATCGATATAAAAACTACTTTGACTCAAAAGAAGAATTTAAAGAAAAACTTTGGTTATTAGTTGGTGACTTCAATTTTGATTCTCCTGAGCTTGATAAGGTTATCGATGAATATATTGATTCACATACAAATGAAGAAGGGAAGATTTGGGTGGAGAATCATCGAATTGTTATTAAGGCTGTAAAATAACCATGTCATTCCCGCGAAGGCGGGAATCTATCTGGAATGATGAGATACCTGCCTCCGCAGGTATGACAGCTTAAATATGCCAATCAAAATCCACCCATCCTGGAAAAGTAAATTATCACAAGAATTTGAAAAACTTTACTTCAAAGAGCTTTCTGATTTTGTAAAAAATGAGTATTTGACCAAGCGAGTTTATCCACCGCCCAAACAAATGTTTTCAGCCTTTGACCATGCGCCATTTGATAATGTGCGAGTAGTTATTCTTGGGCAAGATCCTTACCATGGGCCAAATCAAGCGAATGGGCTTTGTTTTTCGGTGAGTGATGGAGTGAAGATTCCACCGTCATTGAGAAATATTTACAAAGAATTAGAATCTGACCTTGGAATTGTTCCTAATGAATCTGGGAATCTAGAAAGATGGGCAGAACAGGGAGTTTTTTTATTAAATGCGACTTTATCAGTTTTAGCTGGCCAAGCTGGGTCACATCAAAAGAAAGGGTGGGAAGAGTTTACAGATGCTGTGATTAAAACGCTTTCGGATGAACGTGAGCACCTTGTTTTTATCCTCTGGGGCGCTTATGCGCAACAAAAGGGGGTGGTGATAGATACAAGCAAGCACTTGGTTCTTAAGTCGCCACATCCTTCTCCATTTAGCGCGCATAGTGGTTTTTTTGGAAGTAAACCTTTTTCAAAAACGAATACTTATTTAACAGAGCATGGTTTTGAGCCAATTGCTTGGTAAGTTATCAACAATTGTTTGAAAAATGTAGAAATGTTAAAGTGTTTTCACTCGTCTCGTCGTGGGCATCGGCCCTCGGCGTTTTTCATTCCCGCAGTTAGATAAGGGGGGACAATTGACCGAATCGAATGACCGTATTTTGCCTGAGGAGTTCTACAAGCTTCTCATGCACTCCATAACCGAACAACTGGCAATGCTCAAGATTTCTGTCGATGCGACAGAGGAAGACTTTGTTCGCCAGCTGCTCAGGATCATCACCTCACTCCATCAAGTTCGTCGCATGCTCACCCAGCATGATCCGCGCTTGAAGGAGATGATTGGTCAGATCATCGAGGAAGATGACTACTCTGATCCTGAGCTCGAGACTCGGCGTGCGGAGCGTGATGAGTTGAGCCAAGACTTCCTCGACGACGTCGAGATTGACCCGACGGACTTCCGTCTGGCGGAGACGCTGGTGCTTCTCGGGCAGTCCACCGGCTCGCTTCCTCCTTTGGACACCATTGACTTGGTCCAAAAGTTCTCGCGAGAGGCACTTGGGATCGGGCTCACCGTGGCCAACCAGGCAGGGGAATGCGAAGAAGTTTTCGTTCATCGCATCGTCAGCGTCATCAACGGCGAGATGGCTAGAAGCAGTTCTGCCGTTAAGGCGCTCACGTAAGCAACCATCCCTCTCAGCTGGCACGCGCTGGCTGAGAGGGGAAACATTATTAGTTATCCACAGTTTGATTTGAAAGTAATCTGATTTCTTAAAAATTAGGCAATTTGGTCACGGCTATGAGTTTGTGTTAGAATGTAATCACTCACAAAGGATAACGTCTAGACCTTTCGTACCACAACATGTTGTGGTATTATAAACCCAGAGGTCACTATATCTAGCAAACTGGGTTTGACGAAAAACCAGATCGGACGAGACCCTCTCATTGATCTACATACAATCGAGAATACGTCCCGCGATGTGGTTTTTTGTATGGGAAAATTTAGTTTCTCCCAATTAATTGAGTTCTTCAACTGCGGTATGATTCGAATTTACGAATTAATACTAATCTACAAATATCATTATAAAGAGGGTTATTTGCAGATTCGAATGTATTCGTAAATTAGCATCACCATTTGCAATAAAATAAACAGTTACCCCTATGACACCATCTTCTCCTAATGCTTTTACAAAAACAGCTCCAACTTCTGTTGGGGTAGATGCGAAAAGAAAAGAAATTCCTTTAAGCCAAACAGCAAAAGTGGTTGCAGAGAAACGGTATTTAACGAGAGATGAAAATGGAAATGTAAATGAAACCGTTTACGATATGTTTAAACGTGTTGCCGATAATATCGCTTCTGGTGATAAATTTTACGGAGCAACCGATGAACAAGTAGCACAAGTTTCGGAAGACTTTTTAGAAATGATGGTTGACCTCGAATTTTTAGCGGGGATGACTTTAAGAAATGCTGGTCGAGAATTACAACAATTGTCGGCTTGTTATGTTTTACCCATGGAAGATTCCATGGACTCTATTTATACAACCTTAAAAAATGCAGCCAAGTTGCATAAAACAGGTGCAGGAATTGGATACGACTTTTCTAAACTTCGGCCAAAAAATGCAGAAGTAAAAACAACTGGAGGAAAATCTTGTGGTCCAGTTGGTTTCATGAAGCTCATTGAATTCTCTTGTGACACAATCGTCAATTCTGCTGCCACTCGTCGGGCGGGGAATATGGGGATTTTACGTATTGATCATCCAGATATTGATGAATTTTTATCTGCGAAAGAAGATAATTCTCAATTAAATAATTTTAATATCTCTGTAAACGGTACCGATGTTTTTATGGAAGCCGTTAAAAATGGAACAACCTACGATATTACAGATCCACATACAGGAAAAATAGTAGAACAAAGAGATGCACGACAAATGTTTGACCGCATTATCGAAAAAGCATGGCGTTCTGCGGAACCAGGGATGATCTTTTTTGATGAAGTAAACCGATATAATCCAACACCACAATTGGGGCCAATGTCTGCAACGAATCAATGTGGGGAACAACCATTATTCCCATATGAAGCTTGTAATTTAGGTTCTATCGTTTTAAATCGCATGGTGCAAAAAACACCAAATGGTTTAACAGAAATCGATTGGGAAAAATTAGAAGACCGAGTACGCAAAGCCGTTCACTTTTTAGATAATACAATCGACCTTAATAACTACCCATTAGAAGAATTACGCAAAATGAATCATGCGAACCGGCGAATTGGTCTTGGTGTCATGGGGTTTGCAGATTTATTAATCGAATTAGGGATTCCTTATAATTCAGAAGAAGGGGTAAAGACGGCAGAAGTTGTCATGAAGTTTATCCAAGAAAAATCTCATGATGAAAGCCGACGGTTAGCAAAAGAACGAGGAAGTTTTCCTAACTTCAAAGGTTCTCGATGGGAACGATTAGGGTATACAGAAATGCGAAATGCCACTGTAACAACGATTGCTCCAACAGGGACAACAAGTATTTTTGCAGGATGTTCATCTGGAATTGAACCAATTTTCTCTTTGGTCTATGTTCGAAAAAATATTTTAGACCAAGATAAAGATTCGTTTATGGAAGTTCATCCGCTCTTTGAAGAAAAGCTCAAAGAAAAGTGGCTCTACAATAAAGATATTCTAGAACAAGCAGCTCAACTAGGTTCATTAGAAAAGGTAAACGGAATTCCAGAAGACTTAAAACATGTTTTTGTCACCTCACATGATATTGCTCCAGAATGGCATGTCAAAATTCAAGCGGCTTTTCAGAAACATACAGATAATGCCGTTTCGAAAACAGTAAATATGCCACATGAATCGACCAAAGAAGATGTTGCTAATGTGTATATGATGGCTTATGAGACTGGATGTAAGGGAGTAACGATTTACCGAGATGGAAGTCGGGATAAACAGGTACTTAACTTAGTTAAAAAGAAATAATTTGTTCTCAACATAATTTATCGAATCTACGAATTAAAACCAATCTACAAATAAATCAATTCGTAATCCGTAGATTTGTCCTAATTCGTAGATTCGATACCTAACCACTTCAAATAAATAAATTAACATGCTTGTCTTCACCTCGCTTTCGGGCAAGGTGAGCGTGATCCCACTATTATGACCGCAAAACAAATAATGGCGAAAGTCAAACCAAATCTAGCAGAACAATCTCTGGCCGTTGCTCAAAAACGGTATATGAAAACAGATGAACAAGGGAATCCTACAGAAACCCCAGAAGAAATGTTCTACCGAGTTGCCGAATTTTTAGCTTCTGGTGATAAAAAGATTAATCCAAATGCAGATACAACGGCTTTGGCTGAATCTTTTTACCAAATGATGGCTAAGTTAGAATTTGTTCCTGGTGGACGAGCTTTTTTTGAAGCTGGTAATGACCATACGGGTCAAATGGCTTCTTGTTTTGTCCTTCCTATTGAAGACACAATGGAAGGTATTTTTCAAACATTAAAAGATGCGGCGATTACTCAACAAAATAATGGTGGAACTGGTTTTAATTTTTCTAAAGTTCGACCAAAAGGAGATACAGTAAATGGAGTGCCTGGAGTTGCGGCTGGGCCATTACATTATATTCGAAGTTTCGACCAAGCATTTAGTAAGGTTTTGCAAGGTGGGAAACGTCATGGTGGGAATATGGGAGTCTTAAATGTAGACCATCCTGATATTGAAGAATTTATTCGATTAAAAGATTCTGGTTCTGATATTAAAAACTTTAATATTTCTGTTGGGGTGACAAATGCATTCATGGAAGCTGTTCGTATGGATACGAGTTGGGATTTGATTAATCCTTCTACAAAAGAAGTCACAAAAACAGTTCAAGCTAAAGAAATTTTTGACGCTATTATTGAACGTGCGCATAAATGCGCTGACCCTGGGTTATTATTTATTGACCATGTAGCAGACGGAAACAATAATGCGCATCTTTACGATATGGTGGCAACAAACCCTTGTGGGGAACAACCACTTGGTCCGTATGAAAGTTGTAATTTAGGTTCATTAATTTTGTCTAATCATGTTACACCTGCTGGGCAAGTAGATTGGCAAAAATTACAAAGAACATCAAAATTAGCGACTCGGTTCATGGATAATATGATCGAGTTAAATAAATATCCTATTCCGGCGATTGACTACATGGTTCGCCAAACCCGAAAAATTGGAATTGGTGTAATGGGATTTGCCCAAATGCTTTATAAACTTAATATTCCTTATTCTTCTCAAGAAGCAGTCGATTTGATCGAAAAAATCATGAAGACGATTCATACTTCTATTGAAGAAGAAAGCATGGTTTTGGCAGAAGAAAGAGGAGTATACCCAGCGTGGAAAGGTTCTCGATGGGAAGAAAAAGGAATCAAAATTCGAAATTCTCATTTAACTTCTATTGCTCCAACAGGAACAATTTCAATGCTTGCAAATACATCATCTGGAATTGAGCCTTACTTTAACTTGGTAACAATTCGAAAATCATTTTATAACCAAGGAGGAAGCGACAATAATACAGCCAATGCAGAAACATTAAGAATCGTAGCTGATGACTTTGAACGTGTGGCCAAAGAACGAGGGTTTTATTCTGATGAATTAATGGATCGTATTGCTGAAGAAGGAAGTGTTCAAGGATTTGCAGAAATCCCTCAAGATGTAAAAGATATTTTTGTTACAAGTAGAGATGTTGCTCCACAATGGCATGTGAAAATTCAAGCAGCTGCACAAAAATGGACAGATGCTGCCGTTTCAAAAACAGTAAACTTGCCAAATGACGCAACAATTGAAGATGTGCGCCAAACGTATATTCTTGCTTATGAAACAAAATGTAAGGGAGTAACTATTTACCGTGATGGATCTAAATCTGACCAAGTATTGTCACTTAAAAAGAAGGCTGAAGACAAAGCGCCTGCAACTGCAGAGATCAAAGTTCCTGTGGTACAAACAGCTCCAATATCTCAACCTGTTGCACATCCTGTGTCTACAAGTACTTCTGTAAATAAACCGCTTATTACTGGTGACGTAAATCCAGAAGCGATTATTACCAAAAATGCACAAACTGTTTTACAAAAACGTGCACTCAAAAAAGATGACCAAGGAACTGTGGTAGAAAATCCAGAAGATTTATTCCACCGTGTAGCACGGTTTATGGCTAGTCCAGAAAAACAATATGATGTGCCAGAACAACGAATAGCAGAAATTCAAGATAAATTTTACGGAATGCTTTCTCGGCTCGAATTTATTGCTGGTCAACCATTGAGAAATTCAGAAACAAATTTAACCATGTCTGCTTGTTTGGTATTGCCTATTGAAGACAATATCGAAGGGATTATGCAAACGATTTCTGAAAATGTTTTTGCGCATAAATCTACTTGTGGAACGGGTATTAACTATTCTCGTATCCGAATGAAAGGGTCTGGTGTAGGAGAAGTTGGTCCTATTGCTGCTGGTCCTGTGCATTTTATGAAAGCGGTTTCGGTTGCACAAAAAACCATTCAAACCAAAGGTGGTCGTTCTCAAGGAAGTATGGGGATTTTAAATGTGGACCACCCAGATATCGACGCCTTTATTAAAGCGAAAGATATTGAAGGAGAATTCGATAATATGAATATCTCGGTTGGAGCAACCGATAAATTCATGGAAGCTCTACGAAATGACGCAGAATATGACATGTACGACCCAGGAGAAAAGAAAGTGGTTAGCAAAATGCGAGCCAAAGATATGTTCGATAAAATTGCTGAACATGCATGGGTAAGTGGAGATCCAGGGTTAATTTTTGTGGACCGATTAGAAAGAGATAATCCAACACCAAGTTTAGGGATTTTAGATGCAACTAACCCATGTGGAGAACAACCATTATTACCGTATGAAACATGTAATTTAGGTTCTATTGTTTTATCTCGCATGGTTAAACCAGATGCACAAGGAAATCCGGTAATTGACTGGGATAAATATGCAGAAACAATTTATTATTCTGTACGTTTCTTAGACAATAGTATTGATGTAAACAATTTCCCGTTAGCAAAAGTAGAACAAATGTCTAAAGGAACTCGACGTATTGGTCTAGGAGCTATGGGGTTTGCAGATTTACTTATTAAATTAGGTATTCCTTATAATTCAAATGAAGCGGTAGAACTGGCAGAAGAAATGATGAAATTCTTAAATGACCATGCACATAAAGCAACTGAAGAAATCGGTGCAGAAAAAGGGTCTTTCCCATACTTTGATATTTCTGTTTGGCCTGAACGCGGTGTTAAGGCACGAAGAAATTCTGCGGTAACAACTATTGCGCCAACTGGGTATACAAGTATCGTTGCTAATTGTTCTTCTGGAATCGAACCTATTTACGCTTTGGCTTTCCGTCGAGAAAACTCTATGGGAGGAACAGATCAATTCGAAAGTAATTTCCTTTTCGAAAAGATTGCCAAAGAACGAGGGTTTTACACTCCAGAAATCATGAACCAAATTGTAGAAACAGGAACATTAGAAGGAATCGAAGGAATCCCAGAAGATATTAAACGAGTCTTCGTAACAGCACATGATATTACACCAGAAGACCATATTAGAATTCAAGCGGCTTTCCAAAAATACACAGATAATGCCGTATCTAAAACAATCAACTTCCATAATGACGCCACCGTAGAAGATATCCGCCAAGCCTATGTACTTGCTTATGAATTAGGATGTAAAGGTGTGACCATCTTTAGAGACGGTTCTCGGCAAGAACAAGCTTTATTAGTAGGGAAGTCTGGTTCTGCCAATGACAAAGCCGGAGAAGGGGCAGGAGAACAAGTATTGGCTGTAGGTTCTATTCAAGAACCATCAACATTACACGAAGCTCGACAAATCCTTTCTAAGGTCATCGAAAAACGTCCACGCCCAGATGTTGTTTCTGGAAAAACGTATAAAAAGAAAACAGGCTATGGAATGATGTATGTCACGATTAATGACGACGAAGAAGGGCATCCATTCGAAGTATTCGCCACTATTGGTAAAACCGGTGGAGTCTATGCCGCTAAATCTGAATCTATTTGTCGGCTTGTTTCTTTGGCCTTACGTTCTGGAATTAAAGTAGATGACGTTATTGCTCAATTACAAGGAATCCGTGGGCCAATGCCTATTTGGGATAATGGAGTACAAGTATTCTCTTTAGCCGATGCCATGGCTCAAGTTTTACGAGCCCATGTAAAACAAAACCAACCTCAATTAGGATTAAAGTTTGAAGAGAAAAAACAGTTGAATACAGAACAATTGAATATTAAAGACGAAGTTAAACCACAAGCTCCTGTTGTACAAACAAAACCAGCTCCTGCCAAAAAAGAAGAACCAGTTGCTGTAACCGTTTCTGCTCCAGCACCAGCTCCTGTGCAAACACAAGAAGCACCAGCCAAACAATATTCATCAACACCATCAGCCGCCCAAGCCGCATCCGGTATGTCCTCTGAATGCCCAGATTGTGGGTATGGATTGGAATTTAGTGAAGGATGTTTGTTGTGTCGGGGGTGTGGGTATAGTAAGTGTGGGTAGGTAAAACCGTAGAAGCGTAAAAAATATAAAAGCAGATGAATGGTCGGAGGCTTGCTTTCGACCATTTCTAGAACGTATGAAAAAAATAATAAGAATATATTTTGAGATAATCAAAAGAAAAATAGATGTTTTTATACAAAAAATAAGAGCAATAACTCAAACATATTATTATTACAATTTTTCTGTTAAACGTATATTGGAACTAACTTTATTATTTGCAGTTGTTATATTGTTGTTTTGGCATAACTATATCTGTCACATAGAACATTTGCGTAGGTATATTGTGTTTATATTATCAAGTTGGTCATTTTTTGCATTCATTGGTTTATTTGTCCCAAATGCAAATGAAACTTTTACATTTGGGATTACAACAGATTCAACTCCAGAAGGACACCCTGGGGTTCCATTAAAAATGCAACTTAGTTCTAGTGGTGGGTTTATAGCAGGCAAGAGGATTTCAATGGATTTGCAAGTCTTAAATCTTGATTCAAATAATAACACTAAACAAATTTTTCGTGACTCCATTAGTGAGTTGTCTGTTGTTTATTTTAGTTCTATTAGTGTTCCCTTTGATAAGGGGAAGTATCTAGAGGGTACTCCTGAGGCTGGAGGAGTTTCAATTGATATGAAAACCCTTAAAGGTAAATCAGATGTTATTTTTAATTCACCTGGTGAATATAATTACGTGGTTATTTTAAAACATAAGAAATCAGGGCAACAACAAGTAATAAAAAATGGAGAAAACAATGTCATATCGAGCAAAATACATATCTCATCACACAGCACATATGTTTCAATTAGAAATTATTCAATATCATATAGTTTTACAATAATTATTATTATTTTGACATTGATACAGTTGAGCATTATTTAATTTAATACCAGATGATGACCCCGTCCTTCGAATCCCAACCAGCCCCAGAACCAAACTGGGCCAAACCTGAACTCGAAAACGAGTTAGGAGAAATTGCTCGAACAGCAGAGGCTTTTTGTATGGATAAATATGAATTACTAGAAGCTTGTGAGAATGGAGAAATGATTGAATTGTCGAATGAAGATTGGGAACAAATGAAAAATGCAGACTCGCGTGATACAAGTTGGGAATTAGAAGAAGTAAAAACGTATTTAGAAGGGAAAAGAGATATGGAGAGAATCGAAAAAGGTTTTCATGACCGAGCGGTTATGCCAGCGCCGATTGTTTTATTTAGAAAAGACCAACCGCCATATTTGATCGCAGGGAATTCAAGATTACTGATGAGTAGAGCGATAAATGTTCAGCCTAAGGTTTGGGCGGTTAAGTGGGATAAATAATTTTATGATCACGCGCGACTTCAAAAAATCAGATCTTCCCCAAGTCTGTAAGCTTATTCAAAAAGCGTTTAAAAAGTTTAATTATTCGGATGGAACCAAAGAAGCTTCTGAAAGGTATATTACCTATTTTGATTTTACAAAGAATAAAGAACGTTTAGAAAATACTTGGGAAACAGAAATTACTTTGGTTGCAGAAGACAATGGTAAAATCACGGGTATACTACGAGGAGATAAAGACAGGTTGTACAATCTGTTTGTGGATGCGAAATATCAAAAACTAGGGATAGGTTCTAGCTTGTTAAAAAGATACTTGGTAATAGCGAAAAAACTAGGTTCAAAACAAATAAAAACTCGAGCCGCTTCTTATGCCATTCCTTTTTATACAAAACAAGGTTTTAAAAAGACAACAGGGGTGAGGAGTATGCGTGGGATAAATGTTCAGCCAATGAAGAGGGGGTTAGAGTAAAATAGTTTCTCAAAATTCGAACGCCCCCTCAAGACTGGTGTCTCGAGGGGGCGCGATTGGGGAAGGAGGCATGCTAGAGGTACTCTGCTCCACCAGTGATCAGGCTATTGGGCTCGAAGGCCGTTCCCGTCCACTTGCCAGACTGTGCTCCACCATTTGGGCCGGTTGAGCAGTTTTTGCTCGCACAGCGGATGGTATTTGCTTCCCGGAAGCAGGGTTGCTTTGGTCTGATAGCGACTCCGCACTCCGCACATTGCGTGAGCTGTGGCAGCGCCGATTCGAGGTGGCACTGACCACATTTGTCGGTTGTGGCGATGGCTGCGTTAGGAACAGGGTGAATGTTCCCAAAGAGCTTGAGACTCCAGAGGCTTGGCCCTTCGTGGCCACAAGGGTAGGTTCGGGTTGTTTCGCTTCTAGAGACAACGCAGGATTCTGTCGTTACGGTCATAGTTTGCACACTCCTTCTGGTGTTTTGGTAACAAGTATTTAACATCTTGTCAATCCTTTTCTGTCTGTCTAAAAACTTGCTAAGATGCCTTATGATAAGTGTTTATTGCTTTACAAACTTTACTTCTATGACAGACAAAAAAACAACTTACACCAACGGAGCCGAAGCTTGGGGGAAAATCCAACTCTATACTGGAAAAGGAAAAGGGAAGACAACAGCTGCGCTTGGAACCGGTTTGCGTGCGCATGCCAATGGAAAAAAAGTTGCTTTTGTTTATTTTGATAAAGGGGGAGAGCATTATAGTGAACAAGCAATTTTAGATAAGTTAGATGTCGAGTATTATCGTTTTGGACTTGATCGTATTGACCCAATAACAGGGAAGTTTCGTTTTGGAGTAACCGACGAAGATAAAGAACAAGGGCAAGCCGGTTTAGCCAAAGCCCGTGAATTAATGGAAGGCGGAAAAGTAGACGTTCTCATTTTGGACGAAGTAAATATTTCTGCGAATCTAGGCATCATCGAAGAAAAAGATGTTCTTGCATTAATGGATGCCAAACCAGAAAAGCTAGAATTAATTATGACCGGGCGAGATGCTCCAGAGTCTTTTGAAGAAAAAGCAGATTTAGTGACCGAAATGGTTTTGAAGAAACATTATTTTTATGAAAAGGTTCCAGCGAGGGAAGGGTTGGATTATTAAACAGGTTGGTTCCCTTACCGCCCCCTCAATCCCCCTCCTAGCAGGAGGGGGAGGAAAAGTTACTACCATAAATTAGCTCCCCTCCTGCTAGGAGGGGTTGGGGGCGGTATAGGATAAACCCAAGAATTCTAATGTTTACCCCAGAATGTTCAAAGTTAATCAGCTAGATTCCTCCCTCAAGGGACGGGAATGACAAAATTGAATTTATTTTTAATAAAAATTCCTATGCAAAAACTCCTTTTACTTACATCAACATTCGCCCTCGTTTTTATGGGAGCTGGATGTAATTTTTTACCAACCGATCGAGAAGAAGTGCTGGTACCAGAACCTGTGGTGACGATGCACGAAAATTGGGAAACCTATGAAGACCGGTAACTTCGTTTTATGTATCCCAAAGAAATTGAATCTAAATATGTTGTAACAGAAGAGTGGCCACCAACAATAGAAGTTATACGAGCAGAAATTTCTTGTGCTGTAGAGGTGTCTATTATAGAAGACCGAGTGTATTGTTCAAAAGTAGAATCAGAAGGAGCTGCTGGAAGTGTCTATAAAAGCTATTATCATTCTGTTGCTCTTGGTTCTTCTGGGTATTTAGCGAATGTTACATTCACTTTACGTTTTCCTCAATGTTTAAATTATGACGAATCTGAGCAAGCACAATGTAAAGAAGATCAAGCAGATGAAAAGATCGACCAACTAATTGATGAAATTATCCAAACATTGGTTATTAAATAAGGCTTACTCCCACCCAACCTCCCCCTTTGCAAGGGGAGGAGAACCTTGTTGATCAACACTTTCCCTCCCCTTG